>JAQUBZ010000029.1 GCA_028686425.1 Bacteroidales bacterium
CGTGTGGCTTCAAGTCCACCCATGACGGGCATCTTGATGTCCATGAATATATTCGAATAATTGTTCATCTTGACCATATTTACAGCATCAAGTCCATTCTTGGCCCTATCAACCATATAGCTTTTCAGAATGGCCTGAATGAGTATGAAGTTACTGTCATTGTCTTCTGCGACAAGTATCTTGATTTTCTTTCTTGCCTGTGTGACAGTACGTGCATTTTCGGTAATAGCACTTGTCTGCTCGATAGAAGCTATGTTGTCGTCTGTTATATGCTGTTTAGGAATCCATATATGGAAAATAGACCCTACATTGTATTTGGACTCAAATCCCACTTTACCCCCAATCGATTCGGCAATGACCTTGCAAATTGAAAGTCCCAATCCGGTCCCTTGTGCAAATGAGTCAAATTTTTCAAATCTGCTGAATACGCGAGGTTTGTCCTCATCTTTAATGCCTATTCCACTGTCTTCGACATAAATTTTGATACCTTCGTCACACTGCTCATATCCCAATTTTATATGACCTGACGGAGTATATTTTATGGCATTGGACATAAAATTGTTGACTACCTGTATTATGCGGTTTTTATCGCTTTCTATGAAGTAATTATGATATGGATTGACACATGTAAATTCCACTCCGTTTTTCATCCTTGGCGAGAATGACTGCTTGAAGTCGTTGAATAGCGAGGAGAGTTCTATAGGAGAAATTTTCAAATCTATGAAGCCGGCTTCAATCTTGGACATATCAAGAATGTCATTAATCAGTTTTAGAAGAAGGTCGCTGTTGTCTAAAATTATTTTGGAATACACATCTTGTTCATCCTTATTGTCACTATGGATGATAAGATCCGAGAAACCTATAATTGCATTGAGCGGGGTTCGTATTTCATGGCTCATGTTTGCAAGAAATGCAGACTTGAGCAAGTCGGAGCGTTCTGCCTTTTCCTTTGCCTTGCGAAATTGAGCTAATGTGTCATCCAATGTGGTTACATCCAGAGACATACCAATCAATAAGTGCTGTCCGGAAGAGGTGGTGAATGAAGATTTGTAAGTATGCCATACGGTACGGATGCCACACCATAGGGTCTCTTCTCTGAATGAAATAATTCCCTTGCCCATTGCTTCAATATCATCTTTTCTGAAATGGTCGGCTTCCTCTTTGGTATTCTGCAAATCATATTCGGTATGTCCTACTACTTCATTTTCGGGCTTCCCGATAGATTTACAGAACATGGAGTTTGCAATAATGTAACGGTAGTCGTCGTCAGCATCCTTGATAAATAGAAGGCAGGGCATTCTGTCGATAATGGCTTTGAGCAAAAGATTGTTTTTTTCAAATTCGTGAGACAAGTTGCTCATCTTCTCTCTACTCTCTTCAAGAGCCTGCTGGTATAGTATCTGTGTGGTAAGATCGCGATTGATGCAGGCTATCTTGTCAATTTTGCCATCCGATTTTTTGGCAATGCAGAAATATTCTAAATATCTATATGTTACAAATTCATTTTCAGGTAAATATCTGACAACTCCATGCTCTTCGCTGCTCTCACCTTTTTCCAATCTCCTTTTCATGTCAATAAGCAATTGTATATCGTCAGGATGAACAGATCTGTCATAGTTGTCCTTAGCTACAATTTCCGGAAAAATCTGCTTTCCATAGATTATTTCGCGAGTTCCTGATTCTATATCGTATAACCATGCCGACAGGCCTGCCGTTTTCATTAACATGGACAAATCATTATTAAGTCCTGATATGACTTTGTACTGATTGGTACGCTTAGAGGCACCTGACAGGCATTCCCGTTGTTTATATATCACATATATGCAATATGCCAGAATTACTGTCAGTAACGACAAGACTATGTAAAGATAAGTAGAGTTCATGTATTATTAGAGTTTTTCACTTACAATATTAAACATTTTATTTGATAAGTATGTCTTTTCTTCAACAATAATTTCATAACCTCGCAAATTATCGTATTGACGTGTATAAGAGCATGAAAAAGAGATTGCCCCTTAAATTTTGTCCTGATTTGCCAAAGGGAGGAATATCGAAAAAGTGCTTCCGATACCGGGTGAGGAACTGACACTCATTCTTCCGTTCATTTCTTCAACTATCAGCTTGCAGATAGGTAATCCGAGCCCGCTTCCATGCTGGAATTCGTCTTGTTTGAAAAATCTGTTGAATATAATCTTCTGATAATTTTCGTCTATGCCCAATCCCGAATCCTTGACGTAAAATTCAACTTCTTCTGTATTGTCATACCTGACACCGATTTCCACAAATCCTTTATTGGTAAATTTGAAAGAATTGTCAATAAGATTGTCCAATGCCTGAGCCATACGCATTCTGTCAATAGTTACTGACAGATTGGAAGATTCATATCCCTTTTGGGTAAACCGTATGCCAATAGGACAATTGCCAAGCTGATTGCAGTATGCCTGATTCAAAATGTCATTTGCAGATATTTGTTCATATACGAAAGCGGCATTTTTCGTTTCAATTTTGGAAAGGTCGATAATGTCATCTATCAATTTCAACATTAACGTACTGTTCTGATTGATAACATTTATAAAATTGGTTCTTTCTTTTTCCGTAAAATTGTCCGAAGTGGTCAGAAGATTGGAAAATCCGACAATAGCGTTGAGAGGAGTACGTATTTCATGGCTCATATTGGATAAAAACGACTGTTTCAATTCGGTCTTGTCGGCTATATCGCGAGCTTTCTCAAGTTCCATTTCGTGTTCTTTATGAGATTGGATATTTATCAGCAAACCTTGTATTATCACCGAATTGGTGTTCTTGTCGAGTATGGTCGAGTGTCTTGCTTCCCACCATTCGTATCTTCCCTTAAAATTGATCCGAATCTGTGAATTTTTAAGAGTGTTTTCTGTAAGATCTTCCGAAGCCTTGGAAATTACGGCCAGATTTTCTGATACAATATGCCTGTCTTTAGGGTGTACGTATGCAAGAAATGTGTTTAATGAAATGGCAGACACGGGGCGATGAATCATTTTATAGAAGGAATCTTCAAAGTAAAAATGACTGTCTTCCCATCGCCATGCCAATATTTCACTTCCAAGGGATATCATCGAACGTAATTTCTTTTCTCGAGAGAGATTATCGAGGAGTTCCATATTCCGTTTTGTCTCCTTCGTGATTCTGTAAATGGCAAAACATGTAATAAGCAGGAATGCAAACCCTACAATTACAAGGAGTGAGTTGCATAAGGTTGCATATCTATTATAAAAAGGTATATTGACTATACGATATTTATCGAGAGGTACATCTTTGAGTTTGATACCAAAGTATCTCATGACATCCCAATCAAGCAGGTATTCTTTTTTGCTGTCGGATATAGGAATGACTGAAGGCGATTCTCCATTTAGAATACGTGTCGCAAGTCCCACTTGATCAGCCACCTGTGTTTCTAATGAAGTAAAATAACCACCCAGAAGCCTTTCTCCGAAACCGAATCCGTCATTAATGGCGGTGAAACTCATATTGTACATCATTGAAGAGATGTTATAAACGGTATAGTCTCTTTTGGTCTGGAGATAGGTCATATTGCTCCCATATCGGCTGAATCTCCATAACAATACATCAATTCGTCCTTCATGAAAAGTTTTCATGGGCTGAATGTAAATATAGGGAACAACACTTTGGGCCCTTGCCGAATCAATAATTAAGTCGATATCCGAAATATCCTGATAGGTTGGTGGGAGATGGTTTTTGTATTGGTATTCGTGAAGTTCGCTTGTAAGGCAATGGAGCAAGTCTTCGCGGGTTTTCATGTCAAGTACGGTCGAATCGCCAAGCAAATAGACACTTTTTGTATTTGTAAATTCTCTTGCAACATTAAAGTTTTCCACAAAATTGATTTTGTCTCTGAATCCGGTCACATTGCTGTATCGGGAGAGCATCAGATCATTGGGATAATTGACTCCTGCAAATACTACCGGAATCTTGTGAACCAAAGGGTGGTTACATGCCAGAAGCGAATATGTGGCCTGATCTTCGTTTACAAGTATTATATCCGGATTCCATGAACCGATGGAGTCTATCAAAAAATACATTCTTGCAAGTTCGGCTTTGGCGCTATACTCTTCACAATCCAAGTAAAGCGTTTTTATTTCCACGTTGAGATGATGATTGTCAAATTCCTTTTGAATCAACTTGTTGAAGTGGGGATAGGCACTGAAATCCTCTTCATACGAATGGAATACAACCACACGATACGGATTATCTTCCCGTATTGTGCAAGAACAGATGCTGAACAGAAGAGCACAGGCAACAACCGCAAAACAAGATATCAGCCCAAATTTCACAATGCATTGATTTATTTACAATTCCAAAAATAATAATTTTTTGGCAAATACCTCAAATAAAACTATATATTTGCCAATTCACGGATTGGTGTGTCTATCCATGAAAGCCTTGTATCATGTAACATTTGTTACATTAATGAAATTGAATGTTAAATGGATTATTCCGAATTTATATTGGCAGTCAATGCCGGATCGATTTTCATATTGCTGATATTTGCATTGCAATTGCTTGTGGCAACCAAATTTCGCGGAGAAAATGCTTATGCTGCAGCCATTATTGTATTTACAACAATCCCAACATACTTGTTCAATATATGCAGAAGTGAGCAGTGGTTTAGTGCTGCCGTATGGCTTGCACCGTTGGGGTGCTCTACCAATACATTGCTGATGCCGCTCCTCTGGCTCTTTGTCCGTCGCAATTTCAGCAGTGATTTTAAAGTGAAACCTATATCGCTTCTTCATTTTCTTCCGACCGTTTTTATGATAGGTATGTATGTCGTGTATTACCTTGAATCTTCTTACAGTGACGTGGTTGCGGGACTTATTTACCAAAATGCAGGGCATGACGATATGATCAGTATTGTAAACTCCATCATCGTTTTTATTCAGATGTTTGTCTATTTTGCAATAATATTTGTCTATCTGCACAGAGTTGAAAAGTATATTACGAATAATTATTCTCAGGCGGAGTGGGCCTATAAAGTGTGGATTCCCAAATTTATCAAGTTGTTTGCCATACTTTTTGCCGTAGTATTTGTGGTATATATCATCAGGCCGAGAACGGATGACTGGCTTATTCAGATTATCAACGTAATAGCAATGAGCTATCTTGTGCATAAAAGCCTTGTGTCAGCTCCATTCTATATCGCTCCTGCCAACAAGATGACACCGGACCGGATCAGATTTTCCCAATCGGATTATGTAACAGCTGCTTCCAATGATAAAAGCGAGGAATCGAGGCTGCTCGGATATGCCGAAGGAATAAAAAAATATCTTGCGGATTCACAGGCTTATCTCAATCCAAATCTGACATTGCAGGATGTATCGCAGGCGACAGGAATTTCAGGTAATAATATTTCAAAAGCTATCAATACTGTATTGAATAACAATTTCTTCGAATTGGTGAACAATATGCGTATAGACAAAGCTAAGCGCATGTTAATCAATTATAAACAAAACAACTTAACCATAGACGCCATTGCGGAACAATGCGGGTTCAATTCAAGATTCACTTTCAATACAGCCTTCAAGAAAAGTGAAAGGGTCACACCTGCTCAATGGGCTAAAAATCCACACAAATAATATCATGAAACAGTTTAACCTTGATGGATAGCATCGACACGGGTCATTTTATCATGATGGAAGAGCCTGCATGGTTCAATGATCTGCTTATGAGTTTGCTATAGCTTTCATACGGAGGGTTCTTCAAATTTGGAGATTGCAATCATCAGATGTTTCAATGTGGCTCCTATTTCCATACTCTCCTGAAGCATATTCATATAGACGATGAATATATTCAATTTATCAGATCCGGATATTCTCTGCATCCTGTACGCGTGTTTGTCTCTAAGTGCCGAAATGTTTACTCTGAATCGGTCTATTCTGACAATCAAATCTCCCGATGATTGATAATCATTAGAGATGACCATCTGCCTTGACAGCTCAAGCAGTTCTGTTAACTCATCTCTCAATGGAATAAATTCGGATAGACATTCATTTGATAGCGGATTGAAGTTGTTTTCAAGATGCTCTTTACAAGGCTCGGCCATTCTTTTCAGACAGTAATTGAGCTGCATGGTGTTGTTACTCAACAGGTGAAACCAAGTGGTGTATGCAATTCCCTTTGTCCGATCGATTCTCTGTAATCCGAGTAACTCTCTTTTTTTGCTTCTCTTGAGCGCATCTCTGTCGGTATTGACTGCGATGCATGCCCTTTTCAGACTTCTGATATTCTCCTCTGAAAATGATTTGGTTATTCTGTGATAAGCATTGCCCGTGAATGAGAGCTGCTCCGATACTGTGGTACGGATATGTTCTTTGAGCATCTGCCATACCTGCTCTTTGTCTTCGGATTTCATCATTTTACCGAACAGAGTATCCTCTTTTTCGGCCTTTTCTTTTGCATTGTACTTACGATTGTTGTGAATCAGAATATATACCGCAAGGGCAGCCATGATAATCATCATCCAATACCCTGTAAAATGGAACAGCGTTGTTACTATGAAACAGCAGATAAATGCAGCTCCGGCTGTGATGAACCATCCGCCTATGACCGAAACCACCCCTGTTATTCTGAATACTGCACTTTCTCGACTCCATGCCTTATCTGCTAAAGAAGATCCCATTGCAACCATGAATGTTACGTATGTTGTGGAGAGTGGAAGTTTGAGGGAAGTTCCCAAAGCCACCAGCAAACTTGCAATGACAAGGTTGACGGACGCTCTGACAAGGTCGAACGAGGCTCCTTCCGCGAGAATTGCATCCTCCTTGTCAAATCGTTTGCCAATCCATTTCTTGATGCAGGAAGGAGTTGATTTTGAGATGAAATGAGAAAATTTGGACGAGTTTTGTACTATTGTTCTTGCAATAGGAGAAGACCCGAACATTTCATTCCCATCTTCCTGACTTGATAAGCCGAGAGAGGTTTTTACGACATTATGAGCTTTCTTGGATTTTAGAAGTGATATAACCATGACACCGCCTGCTGCAAGTAGAAAAATAATAGGTGTTTTGGCGGGGCCGTTAAGCGAACCCATCAGAAAATTATCAGCTCCTATTCCCTGTCCGTTGGCCATATAGTCCAAATATGATGAATATCCCGCCAACGGGACTCCGATGAAATTGACAAGGTCGTTTCCTGCAAATGCCGTTGCAAGTGCAAAGGTTCCGAGCAGAACTATCATTTTAAAGACACTCACCTTTAATATATGTAATAGTTGTGAAACGGCAGTGAATATCAGGAAACAGATCAATATGATTTGTGTTGTGTGTTCATGTATCCACAATTTATTGTCAGAAGTCATGAAAGAGAGATCTTTCACCCCTTTAATCAGCATAAAATAGACTATTGCGGTGGCAGCTACTCCGCCGAACAGAGCTATGGACCACTTTAGGTGTTTTTTGTAGTTAAAAGTGAATATCAATCTTGAGATCCACTGTACCAGGGCTCCGAAGAAGAACGCAAGTGGAACCGATACAAATATTCCGAGTATCACTGAAAATGCCTTTTCTGTATTGACCATTTCTGCAAATGGAACTGCCCCGTCCATTGAGATCGATTTGAAGATGGCTAAAGCGACAGTGCCCCCAAGCAATTCAAAGACAAGAGATACTGTGGTGGAGGTAGGCATTCCGAGCGAGTTAAATATGTCGAGCAGGATGACATCTGTAATCATTACGGCAAAGAATATCGACAGAAGATCGGTAAAATAAAAATATTGAGGGTGAAATATTCCGTGTCTCGCGATATCCATCATTCCATTGCTCATTGCGGCTCCTAAAAATACCCCGATTGCAGCTATGACTATGATATGTTTGAAAGGGGCTGCCTTTGCCCCCAATGCCGAATTAAGAAAATTTACGGCATCGTTACTTACTCCAACCCAGAGATCGATGATTGCCAACAAAAAGATAAAGATGATGATTGATAAATAGATTACATCCATTGCCTGTTATTTTAAATAAAAAAAATTCCATGCAAAGTTATCGCGCAGATGTTACAATCCTGTTACAAAAAAGTTAAAATTTTATGATTTATGTTTCAGGGAGAAAACAAACTCAATTCCCACGCCATTATGATCTTTGGCCATAATTGCCCCTCCGTGAAGAATTACGGCATTTTTCACAATAGAGAGACCCAGCCCTGTTCCTCCTGCTTTCCTGCTTCTGCCTTTGTCTATTCTGTAAAATCTTTCAAATAATCTTGGCAGATGCTCCTGTGGAACACCTACACCATTGTCCGCAAAAATAACGGAGTAGTTGTCCTGTTTATCTTCGGTTATAGTCAGTTCGATTGTGGTACATTCGGAATAGGAAAGAGCATTCTCAAGAAGATTGTTGAATACGGAGAGTAGAAGAGATTGATTACCAATAATATAAGATGGTTGAGGCATGGAGATGATCACATTAATTCCTTTCGACTCGATTTTTTCTTTGGCATCGGCAAATACTTCATTTACAATGTCGCTCAGACAAATTTCCTCTTTTTCAATCATATTACTTGCTTCATCCATACGGGTAATGGTTGAAATATCTATCAGTAAATGAGACAGTCGTGTTACCTGTGCGTAACTTTTGACAATAAAGTCGTTTCTTTTGTCATCAGACATATCCGGATTATTGATAATTGTTTCAAGGTATCCCAAAATACTGCTTACGGGTGTTTTCAACTCATGATTAATATTTTGTGTGAGCTGCTTCTTGAGCCTTACCTGCTCTTGCTCCTGATATACCACCACGCTGTGTTCATGTTCCAAAGCTTCCTTTGTCTGTTTTACCTGTGCATAAATCTTGACAATCTGTTTGGAAATATCTCCCAATTCATCATTGGAAAAATCATCGATGTTATCTATGATTTCTCCCTTGTCGGCTTGTAATGCAAATTGCTTTAGTCTTGAAATATTATTTCCGAGCCTTCTTGTCAGTACAAAAGAGAGAATACAGATGATAGTGGCTATTACAAGGGTAAACCATATAAATTTTCTGTCGGCTCTCAAGACTTCCCTTAAGGGTAGAGAGTATGGAACAGCAGAACGTATGATGATATTTCCCGATTTTGTGGCCGAATAAAAATATTCCTCGTTTGTGCTTTCAGATAAGCGCCGTATGGTATATCCGCTACCGTTGCGTAACGCTTCCGTTACTTCATGCCGATTGTGATGATTGTTGAGATTGGAAAGGTGACTTTTAGCTTCCGAGTCGAAGAGGACAACTCCCGAAGAATCGATTATGCTCAACCTGAGATTGTCAAATCCCGCAGGTTTGTTACTTTCCATAATATTTTGAATGGCAGTCGAATCAATATCTATTCTCTCAAAAAAAGTATTGAATAATTGCAATTTGTAGTTCAACTCCTCAATTTTATACTCCTTTTCCCTTTGATACTGAAACCATAAGAAGGAGATCAGGAACAGAATGGAAATCACAAAAATAGAGATAAACAATCGTCTGTGAAAAGGGGTTTTATACTTGAAATCCATAACCATATCCCATTCGTGTCACTATGTGATCGCCGTATTTGCCTATTTTTTTTCTGAGACGTGTGATATTGACATCAACAGTTCTGTCCAAAACTACCACTTCATCGCTCCATACCTGCTCAAGTATTTCTATTCTCGAAAATATTTTTCCAGTATTGTTTAACAGAAGTATCAATATTTCAAGTTCTTTTTTAGTCAGAATAATCTCCGTCTCATCAATATAACACGTTTTCAGGGTTGTATCCACTTCAAGCGATTCGAAAGATATTATATCGTGCTCATTGCCTCCTTTTGCCTTACCTGCACTTCTGCGCAATACGGATTTTACTCTCGCAATCACTTCTCTTGTCGAGAAAGGTTTGGAAATATAGTCATCAGCTCCGATGTTGAGCCCTATGACAATATCGTCTTCGGTATCTTTTGCCGTGCAGAAAATTATCGGAATATGTGATGTCTGTTCGCTCTGTTTCAGAATCTGAGCCATTTTGAATCCGCTCATTGAGTCCATCATCACATCAAGCAAAATCAGATTGTACTGCTGAATGTTCATTGAAAGGGCCTGCTCGGCACTATATGCTACATCTACCGAAAATCCTTCAACTTCAAGATTAAACTGCAGAATTTCACACAATGACTCTTCGTCATCTACAACAAGAATTTTTGATTTTTCTTCCATAATTTAAGTTATTGTTTTACAAACTTTTCAAAAATAGCCGTATTATTATTGCCTTCGTACAGATATAACTTGTTTTTCTTTATTTTGAAACTGTCAATATT
Source organism: Bacteroidales bacterium (assembly GCA_028686425.1). Lineage (GTDB taxonomy): Bacteria > Bacteroidota > Bacteroidia > Bacteroidales > UBA932 > Cacconaster. The sequence goes on from JAQUBZ010000029.1 coordinate 10,304, forward strand.
CGACAAAACTATGGAAAGAGATTGCTCTAAATTGTTTTCAGGACACATAGCCATCGTTGAGCCTTTCATATCTATTGTTATTGCACCATTTTCTCCGGCCTCATATTTTCCGAAGAAAGAGTTACAAACTCCTATGCCGAACAAACTGTTTCCTTCCTTGAAATCCATTGTGAAAAAGGATGATACAGTGAAAGTACTGTCTTTGATTCCGTTTAGTTCCAATAGTTTCCATGTTGATGATTCCAAATCGGTAAGAGAAGTGGACACACTGTTGCAAGATGAAATAAGCATGATGCAAGAGATAAATAACAAAATAATTTTTTTCATTTTAATGCTAATTTTAAATGGTTTCTGCATTCGTGCAAGAAACTTACCAAAGTACAAAAATATTTATTTTTTCATTCATCAATAATAATTAATAAATTCGCAATGTAAATTTTAATCAATTTTAAACAGAAATAATATGAATAATGCAATTTTTTCATTTCCGCTTCCAAATAATGAACCGGTTAAATCTTATCTGAATGGGAGTCCCGAAAGGGTCACTCTCGAGAACGAACTTAAAAGACAAAGTTCAATTCAGCTTGACATTCCTCTGATTATCGGAGGTAAAGAGGTCAGAACGGGCAATACGGGCAAAGTGGTTATGCCTCATGATCACCACCATCTCCTTGCCACATACCATAAAGCCGGTGAAAAAGAGGTAAAGATGGCCATTGAATGTGCTATGGAGGCCCATAAGCAATGGTCTGAGTTGGAATGGACTACTCGCGCGGCGATTCTGCTGAAGGTGGCGGATCTGCTTGCCGGAAAATATCGCGCCGTAATTAATGCAGCAACCATGCTTGGGCAGAGCAAGAATTTTTTTCAGGCAGAAATTGATTCTGCCTGTGAATTGATCGACTTTCTTCGCTACAATGTGTCATTTGCATCCAAACTCTACGCTTTTCAGCCGAAAAGTGCTGCGGGACAGATTAATAGCGTGGAATATAGGGCTTTGGAAGGATTTGTATTTGCTGTAAGCCCTTTTAACTTTACATCTATTGCATCCAATTTGAATATGTCTCCGGTGCTCATGGGCAACACTACACTTTGGAAGCCTGCCACAACAGCCATACTTTCCAATTATTATCTGATGCAGGTATATATGGAAGCAGGTCTTCCTGCAGGTGTCATAAATTTCTTGCCGGGAAGTGGTTCCGTCATAGGAAAATATGCGATTGAATCGCCACATCTTGCAGGTATTCACTTTACAGGATCTTGTGCCACATTCAATACATTGTGGAAGCAGGTAGGCGAAAACCTCGGCAATTATGTTTCATATCCTCGTCTTGCCGGAGAAACCGGTGGAAAAGACTTTATATTTGTTCATCCGTCATCCGATGCCAAAGCTGTTTCAACAGCTGCTTTCTGCGGTGCCTTTGAATTTCAGGGTCAGAAATGTTCGGCAGCTTCAAGAATGTATGCTCCGGCTTCATTGTGGCCTGCAGTGCTTGAGGACATGAAGAAAATGGTCAAAGAGGTTAAAATGGGAGATGTATGCGATCCTGACAACTATATCAATGCGGTAATTGACGAGACTTCATTCGACAATATTGCATCTTATATAGATTATGCACGCAACTCCAAAGATGCCGAAATCGTAATAGGAGGTAAATGTGACAAGACTAAAGGCTATTTTGTAGAGCCTACGGTCATACTGACAACCGATCCTCATTTCAAGTCGATGAAAGAGGAAATTTTCGGTCCGGTTCTGACAGTTTATGTCTATAAGGATGCAGATGTGGATGCAGCCGTAGAGTTGTGCAATACAACCTCTCCTTATGGTTTGACAGGTGCTGTATTTGGACAGGACAGAGTGGCCGTGCAGAATATTTCCGATAAGTTGCGTTATGCGGCAGGTAACTTCTACATAAATGACAAACCTACCGGAGCGGTCGTGGGAATGCAACCTTTCGGCGGATCACGTGCTTCGGGGACCAATGATAAGGCAGGTGGAGAGTTTAATCTGATCAGATGGGCTATTCCGCGTACAATCAAGGAAACTCTTGTTTCGCCAACCGATTACAGATACCCTTATATGAAGGAGTAATCGGCTTATAGAGACACAATTAACAATAATGAGGCTGACCTTTCTGGTCAGCCTCATTTATATCAGCCCATCTATTCCGCAATCAGCAGAATAGCGTCAGCAAAATCACCTTTATCTTTAGCATAATAGACATATTTGAAACGTCCGTCCTCCTTTTGGATATGTTCACATTCAAATACCCATCCGTGAACACCGGGGTCGGTATCAAACAGATTGTCTTTCCTGCCGGATGGTTCAATATTTTTTCCCGGAATATACCTATAGACTTTGTAATTTCCCTCGGTAAGATGCTTCAAGGAGTAGGTGACTTTCGCCCCCTTTTTTTGAGCAACCCATCCGTTTTCTCCCATGTAAGTGTTTTTGTCGGAATTGATGAGAAACCATGAGAGATTCATATTTTCAGGAGTTTCGATGATTATCCTTTTCGGAGTACTTAGTTCAAGATATTCGGCAACAGCCTGTATGGTTCTCTCTCCCAAAGAACGTAAAATTTCATTGGTTGCCCATGGCCCGTCAAGATTTCGGGAGAAGCAGGTATATGGTGTCTCAATTGTAAGAGCAAGTGTACGGCCATTAGAGTTGTTCCAGAACCATCCTTCGGGATATCTCGGAGCAGGTGCGGAGAACAGCATATCTGTCGGTTTAATGTATTCGTTGAAAGAGCACGTAAGACCGGTCAGCACCCATTGCCTTCTCAAATAGTCTCTGCTTGTACTTGAACCTTTGTGCATCCAGAATGTGGCGTAGTCTGCATATTGGGAGTGGCTGTTAATCATTACATCTATCGGTCTCTCTTTAGTCAATTTCTCAAACATGGCCTTTATTGCCCTGACTTCAACGCAGGTACTGTCAATACTCCTTCCGAAGTTGATTTCCTGATTGACTCCGGTGGCATTGGAACGTGACAAACCGTCTGCTACTCCATCCGGATTGGTGAACGGGAATATATACGCGTCAATCTGTCTCCTTAACGATTGACCCTCAGGAGTATCGGCGGTCAATTTGTCTATCAGTCCGTCAAGAAACCACGACCCTGGGGATTCGGCAGGATGCTGTCTGCCATGTATCCAGATTCTGGCCTTAAGGGAGTCGGCAATACTTGTATCAGAAATATGGAGCATTTGCAAAGGTCTGTGTTCGTGACTATATCCTATGGTATCGAGAGTTGTCCCTTCTCGAGAACTCCATTCTCCCAATCTTTTTTGAAGATAAGAATAGGTATAAGGTACATAAAGAGCTACAAACATAGTGTCACAATCATACCTTTTGTCTATTCCGCGTCTTGAAGCCTCATGAAACGGAAGCCTTGACCAGTTGACATTGTCGTATGAATACATCGAACGATGTGTTCCGTTGTCTTGAAAAGTCAGGTATATTTGCTTTCCCTTCATGCCTGTCATCCTGAAATAAAGCCATGATGCACTTGCGTCAAGGGTGGTATCGACCGGATTGTCCGGATCGAAACGTCCGTTTACAAGATACGACAGATGTTCTACGGTATCTCCGGGACTGACACAAATACGGGCCGAGTCCAAAAGTTCGACAGCACCTATTGATCCGCCCTCAAAATTTGAACTGAATGTTACTTGTGCCTGCAAAAGTACAACGGATAGTGTCAGACACACGGAAAGAATGAGTTTTTTCATATTTTTAGAATTTTTTAGCAAGTCCTCCCTCTGAAGTTTCGCGATACAGACTTGGAATGTCATGGCCTGTCTCTCTCATAGCCTCTACTACTTTGTCGAAACTGACACGATGCTCTCCATCCGAAAATGATGCAAAAATATTTGCATCAAATGCTCGTGCCGCTGCAATTGCATTTCTTTCGATGCAAGGTATCTGCACCAGACCGCAAACAGGATCGCAGGTGAGACCCAAATGGTGTTCAAGGGCCATTTCTGCTGCATATTCAATCTGTGAAGGTGTACCTCCGAATAATTGGCATGCGGCAGCTGCTGCCATGGAACACGCAACTCCGACTTCTCCCTGACATCCCACTTCTGCTCCGGAAATGGATGCGTGTGCTTTTACTACATTGCCAAACAACCCTGCAGTAGCCAAAGCCCTGTATATTCTTATCGGCATAAAATCGCGTGTGTTTTTCAGATGATACAATACAGCAGGCAATACACCCGATGAACCGCATGTCGGAGCGGTTACTATGATTCCTCCGGCAGCATTTTCTTCTGATGTGGCAAGTGCGTAAGCATACAACTTGCCGCGACTGTTGAGTGCATCGGTGTAACCTTTTGCCTTAATGAGGTAGGTTCCGGCCTTTCTTCTTACTTTCAAGCCTCCCGGTAAAACACCTTCATTGTTCAAACCTCTTTCGATTGTCTTGCACATAACATCCCATATTTCGGCAAGGTAATCCCAAATCTGTTTACCTTCGCATATTTCCACATATTCCCAATAGGAGCGTCCTTCTTTTCTGCACCACTCTTCTATATCGCTTATGTGTGTAAGAGGATAGATATTCTCCTTAACAACTTCCTTAGTCGTTTCGTTGGCTAATGCTCCGCCTCCAACACTGAAAATAATCCATTCGTCAATACTTTGATCACTTTTTATCCCCTCGAATTTCATCCCATTAGGATGAAAAGGGAGGATGATTGAAGGTTCCCAGACAATCTCTACAGGTGCAATAGGTTCGAGTACAGACTTGATGGCGACATCCGTCAAGTGTCCTTTTCCTGTTGCAGCAAGGCTTCCATAGAGGGTAATCTTATATTTTTCCACATCGTGACACCTTGATGAAAACTGTTCTGCAGCACGTTTCGGCCCCATAGTATGACTGCTTGAAGGGCCGTTACCGATTCTATATAAATCTCTTAAACTTTCCATTTTAAAAAATATTTTTTCAAAGATAAATAAACAAATCGATAAAAAGTTTATCTTTGCAAAATATAGTTATAGATATACAGAAGTTGAAGAAAATACGATTATATACCTTATTGTTTATCTTGTTCATTGCAACTGTTTGCATTGGGAGTACATCTTATAGTGCAGCAGCATACGATGCGACAATGACAGATTGCGGTATTTCCCCATCGGGAGAGATTTCTTCTACAGTTGATTTCAAGGATGTGGCAAATAATGTCAGGTCAACGGTGATGAATATGCCTCAGGCTACCAGAGTGGTTCCGAGAGAACAGTCACCGATTCAGATACATAGACCTGTAAGCACTGAAAGTCATAACTCGTTGTGTGCCATAGACCGTCATTTTATAAAGTTAATTTCCAGTTATTATATCGGACGGCAGACACAGCGTTATGAATTTTCGGTCGATTATTACATCTATACCCTCAAACATATTATTATTTAATCGGTTATTGTTATTTACTACGGCACTCTTTTAAGTAAGAAAGAGTGTCATGGCATTGTTGTGCCTATCAATCAATTAAAAAACAATAATAAATTAAAAATAATATGAACGAAATCGAATTTATTGACGATGCCATTCTTAAAGATGCATCCGTGTCCAAAACCAGAAAAAATCCTGCTACATCAATTGCATTGGTGGTGGCGGGCATAATATTGATAATCGTAGCTATTGTTGCCAATTCAAACGCTGATTTGAGTTTCGGCTTTATGTTTGCAGGATTTATCTCCGTAATAGTGGGAATAGTAGGAGTCTTTGCGGCGAAAGGGGTGATGAAATATACCCCTACCAATGAAAAAATGATTAGAAAAGAGATGTTCTTTTCAACAAAAGATAGAAATCTCGTAATCGAATGTGTCGGATGCGGTGACATTGACAGACTGAGTAAAATGGCTGTTCAGAATCACTCTTCGCTGAAAATAGTAGCTTACTACACTGCTACCTACAGTTGTGTTATTTCTCAGGTTCAGGAATATATTCCTTACCAATACGTACCTGTGACAGAATCATCATTTTTTCACGACAGCAAACCATTCAGCCTTGCTTCATAACCGCTGATGTTTTAGCGGACCGATATTGCTTTATTTATAAAAGTTCAGTATCTTTACGAAATGTAATAAAGGTACTTTTTCAAATAACAATACGGTCGATATGAAGAAATGGAGACATATTTTGAGTAACTTCCGAATGGAAGGTACTCCTGTGGAAATATCATTAATCGGGAACGGACTCATCAACGATACTTATAAAGTAAGGACAGTTGAAGAAGACGTTCCCGATTATGTTTTACAGCGCATCAATGACAATATTTTTACCGATGTGGATTTGCTTCAGCATAATATCGATATTATAACCGATCACATCAGAAGGAAACTTTCAGAAAGAGGCGTATCCGATTTGGACAGAAAGTCTCTCAAATTTATCAAAACCGGAAACGGAAAGAGCTATTGCCATTGCGATGGAGAATATTGGAGAATGTCGGAATATATAGCCCGCTCCAAAAGTTATGAAGAGGTCACTCCCGAGTTGGCCTATCTGACTGGAAGGTATTTCGGAGACTTTCAAAATATGCTTTCCGACCTGCATGAGGGAGCGCTTGGAGCAACTATCCCGAATTTTCATAATATGGAGTTCCGGATAAGGCAGCTCAAGGACGCCATTAACAATGGGCGGACAGACAGAGTTCGCTCGATGCAACATATTATTAATGAGATACTTGATAGGGAAGATAATATGTGTCTTGCGGAAAGAATGGGAAGAGCAGGCACTCTGCCGAAGAGGATAACACATTGTGATACAAAAGTTAATAATATGCTTTTCGATGAAAACGGAGACTTTCTTTGTGTAATTGATCTTGATACCACAATGCCCGGTTATGTGTTGTCCGATTTCGGAGATTTCATAAGGACTGCCGGAAATTCCGGAGCCGAAGATGACCGCAATCTTGATGCAGTCGGATTAAATATGGATATATTTCGCTCATTTGCAAAAGGATATATAGAGGGGGCAAGGCCTTTCATTACCGATATTGAGATAAAGATGCTTCCGTTCGGGGCCGGATTGCTTACATATATGCAGACGGTTAGATTTCTTACAGACTATCTTAACGGGGATACCTACTACAAAATCAAATATCCTGAGCACAACCATGATAGGACGATGGCTCAATTTACTCTTTTAAAAAGCATAGAAACACACAACAATGAAATGATTCGTTATATAAATACCTTATTATAAAAATATTATGAACAAACTCCTATTCGTTTTGCTTTCAGCACTGATTGTGTTTGGATGCTGCAATGACTCTGACAGTAATGTGATAAAGACAAAAATCCCGCCACGGGCCAAGGGGCAGACAGATGTTCTTCAACTTAGTTGTGAGCCGATTCCCGTTGTAAGAGTGGCATTTATAGGACTTGGCATGAGGGGATCGGAAGCTGTGAAAAGATACACGTTTTTAGAGGGAGTAGAAATAAAAGCTTTATGTGACCTTTATCCGGAAAGGGTGGAAGAGGCTCAAAAGACATTGGCAGACAAAAATTTGCCTGCAGCTTATGGTTATTCAGGTGAAGATGGATGGAAGCAGGTCTGCGAAAGAGATGATATTGACCTGATCTATCTATGTACTCCGTGGCTGAAACATACCCCGATGGCGGTTTATGCCATGGAACACGGCAAACATGTTGCAATAGAGGTCCCTGCCGCCACCACGCTTGATGAGTGCTGGCAATTGGTCAACACGGCCGAAATTACAAGAAAACATTGTATGATGCTCGAAAATTGCTGTTATGACTTTTTTGAGATGGCAACCTTGAATATGGCACAGCATGGTCTTTTCGGAGAGGTTATGCATGTCGAAGGATCATACATACATGATTTGAGATTTCTTAATTTTGCAAGTGAGCAAGAGGGTGGATATCAGGGATATTGGAGGTTGAAATACAATATTGCTCATGGAGGTAATCCGTATCCTACACATGGTCTCGGTCCGGTATGTCAGATTTTGAATATTCACAGAGGTGACAAGATGAATTATCTCGTCTCGCTGTCAAGTGCACAGAAAGGAATGAGCGAATATGCCGCCGGTAAATTCGGAAAGGGAACATCGTTAGCTGACACCACTTACGCTTTGGGGGATATGAATACTACTCTTATTCGTACAGAAAAAGGAAAATCGATCCTTATACAGCACGATGTTACAAGTCCTCGCCCTTACGACAGACACCATCTTATCAGCGGAACCAAAGGATTTGCAAGAAAATATCCCAAACAGGAACTTGCATTTGATCCGAATGCTCACAAATCTATGGGAGGTGAGGAATTTGATAATTTTTTGAAAGAGTGGGAACATCCTCTGACAAAAGAAATCGGTGAAAAGGCACGTATGGTAGGCGGACACGGAGGAATGGATTTCATCATGGATTACAGATTGATTTATTGTCTGCACAACGGTCTTCCATTAGATGAAGATGTATATGATGCCGCAGAATGGTCTGCAATCATTGCTCTGAGCGAGATTTCTGCCGGCAATAATAGTGTTCCGGTCGAAATTCCCGACTTTACACGCGGAGCGTGGGACAAAATCAAGGGATTCAACCTTGCGGTAAAGTAGAAACCAAATTTTTTTAATAGGATAAAGAGGAGTACATTTGCAACAATTTTTAACGACAAACAAAACTTATATATTATGATAATTAAAGTATGTGTGGGCAGTTCATGCCATCTTAAAGGGTCATATGATGTGATAGAACAGATGAAAGCCATTATTAAGAAATATGATGTGGAAGATCTTGTCGATTTGCAGGCCGGTTTCTGCCTCGGCTTTTGTTCTCAAGGAGTTACTGTGAAAGTCGAGGAAATAGAAGCTCCGAAAGTTGAGCAGATTTCCGATGGAGAATTGTTCATTCACAATGTCAATAAAGATAATGCAGAAGAGATTTTTGCAAAGGAGATATACCCATTGTTGAATTTATAACAGTTATGTTATGACTGAATATCTGGATTTTAAGAAGGCAAGATGCAGGGATTGCTACAAGTGCCTGAGAGAATGTCCCGTAAAGGCTATTGATGTAAAAGACCATCAGGCTAAAATCATTCAGGACAGGTGTATTTTGTGTGGAAGATGTACTTATATATGCCCTCAAAATGCCAAAAAAGTGCATAGCGAACAAGAAGAGGTGAAAAAAATCCTTACAGAGGGTGGAAGAGTGATAGCAACGGTAGCCCCTTCGTTCGTCTCAAGTTTCTTGGTGCAGGATTTTTCTGTTTTCAGACTTGCTCTCGGCAAATTGGGATTTACATACGCAGAAGAGACTGCCGTAGGAGCCAATGCCGTTGTGAAAGAGTATAAGAAACTGCTTGAAAGCGGACAATTTTCCAATTTTATAACATCGGCATGTCCGGCGGTCTGCAGAATGATTCAGTTATACTATCCGAAAGCGCTGAAATATCTGGCTCCTGTCGATTCTCCGATGATAGCTCATGCCAAAATTCTGAGGTCGCAGTATCCAGATGCAAAAATCATATTTATAGGTCCGTGTATTGCCAAGAAGCGTGAAGCAGCCGAAAGCGGTCTGATTGATGGTGTCTTGACTTTTGAAGATCTCGGAGAAATGTTTGCAGAAAAAAATATAGTGCTCAATGAGATTACGCAGTTGCATATGGACGGAGACTCCGAATGTGCCAACCTCGCTAAATATTTTCCGATAAGGAGGGGTATTATCAAATCTTTTGACGAATATCCGGAAGGGTATGAATATTTGGCGGTTGACGGGACGGAACATTGCGCAAGTGTTCTTGCTAACATTGACTCGCTTTCAGGAGTATTCATAGAGATGAACTCATGTATGGATGGTTGTGTTGACGGACCTTGCAGTCTTATAAAGAAAGGAAGCAGCATAAGAGCTACGGCAGACGTACGAAAATATGTTCGCAAGGAGATTGATGAACATTCATCGGTATCGTGCAAAACCTACAACATAGATTTTGCTACAAATTATCCGAGATTGCGCAACAAGAGTATTCCGGCAACAGATGCTCAGATAGAGGAGATACTTCGACGTACAGGCAAATTTACCCCTGAAGATGAACTCAACTGCGGCGCTTGTGGCTATTCGACCTGCCGTGAAAAGGCGTGGGCGGTATTAAACGGATATGCAGATATCGAGATATGTCTTCCATTTATGAGAGACAGGGCTGAATCGATGTCATACGAAGTGATTCAGAACAGCCCTAACGGGATTGTGGTGCTGGATCAGGATATGCACATTATCGATATAAATTCGAAAGCCAAAGAAATTCTCGGAGTCATGGAAACTAATGTAAAGGGAAAAAATGCATCCGACTATTTCAATCCTTCCGATTTTGTTATAGCCCTGAACGAGAAACGAAATATTGAACAGAGCCATGTTTTGGTTGAACGGACAAAAGCATACGTCGATCTGACCATTACGGTGATGAACAACAATGTCCTTTTCGGTACCATGAAAGATGTTACCAAAGAGGTTAACTACAATGAGAAGCTTAGCAGTATGAAACTTGAAACTCTTGCTACAACCGATGAAGTGATTAAAAAACAGATGCGTGTAGCTCAAGAGATTGCATCTTTGTTGGGAGAAACCACTGCGGAGACAAAAGTTGCGTTATTGAAACTTAAAAAGACTCTCCAACAGGAAGAGAAAGGAGATGAATAATGGAACTCTGTTTAGAATACGGCTATACATCTCTGAATAAATACGGAGAGGAACTATGTGGAGACAAGGTGGAATGCGCCGTTAACAATAACTACACCACTCTTGTCCTTGCAGATGGTCTCGGAAGCGGAGTGAAGGCGAATATTCTTTCAACACTTACCTCAAAGATACTCTGTACGATGGTTGCCAACGACATAGAAATGTCCGATTGTCTTGAAACCATTATACAGTCGTTGCCTGTATGCAAAGTGCGCGGAGTCGCCTATTCTACCTTTTCGGTTATTCATGTGAATAATGAAGGAGAGGGGTATCTCTTTGAATTTGACAATCCTCAGGCAATATATTATCACAAGGGAAAATGTATGAATTTTGTACGCAAAGAGCTCGAAATTTGCGGCAAGAAGGTGTTTCAAAGCGAATTGAAACTCGTTGACGGTGATATTGTAATGGTTATGTCGGATGGTACTATCCATGCAGGAATCGGGATGACTTTAAATTTCGGTTGGCAGCGCCCCGAAATCATGGAACATCTTGACAGAACAATCAAACCCTATATGTCGGCAAGATGTGTGGCGTGTGTATTAGCTGCAGCATGCAACGATTTATATCTCGACAAACCCGGAGACGATACAACAGTTGCAGCTGTAAGAATCAGAAAGATATTGAATGTCAATATAATGGTGGGGCCTCCGGTGGATAAGAATCAAGACAATTTTTATGTTGCGAAATTTATGGACGGGGATGCCAAAAGGGTTGTTTGCGGAGGTACAAGTTCACAGATTGTGGCTCGCTATCTTAACAAGCCCCTCAGGACAAGTTTCGATTTTCCGGACAAGGATGTTCCACCGATAGGATTTATAGACGGAATAGATTTGACGACCGAGGGGGTTCTCACTCTGCGCAGATTGCTTGAACTCTCCGAAAAATATATATCGGTCAGCGATCTCACTCCCAAAACATTTACCAAGACCGATGGAGCGTCCATGCTCGCCAACGTTCTATTTGAAGAGGCGACACACGTTCAGTTTTTTGTAGGGAGGAGTGTAAATGTGGCCCATCAGGGGCTTCCGATTGATACATCCATGAAAATGAAACTCGTGGAACGATTAGCTGCAAATTTAAAAATAATGGGAAAACAAGTTACAGTAAATTATAATTAGAATGGACACAACAAGAGTATTTGACACAAACGTACAATTTTTAAAATACAAAGTTTTAAAAGAGGTAATTCGCAGGGCGTATGAAGGCGGACTTGAAAATTCCTATACTGAAATTCCCAAAATTATAAGCCCCGGTCCTAAGTCTGAATTGCGTTGCTGTATATACAAGGAGCGTGCTATTGTTCAGGAAAGAATTAAAATGGCAATGGGCGGTGATAAATCCAATCCTAATGTAGTTGAGGTAATCGATATAGCTTGTGACGAATGTCCTATTGACGGAATGTACGTGACTCCCGCATGTCGCGGATGTATCGTTCACAATTGCAAGGAAGTTTGTCCAAAGGGGGCTATTACAATAGTCAACAAGAAAGCCGTAATTGATAAAACAAAATGTATAGAGTGCGGAAAGTGCACTCAGGTATGCCCTTACACTGCAATAATTGCGCAACATCGTCCTTGTGTACAGAGCTGCAAGGTAAAAGCCATCTCTGTGGATGAAAACAAAAAGGCTGTTATTGACAATGATAAATGTATCTCGTGCGGAGCCTGCGTATATAAGTGCCCGTTTGGAGCCATTCAGGACAAATCTTTAGTGCTTGATATTATCTCCATTCTGAAAAATTCACAAGAAAACAAAAAATACAAGGTATATGCGATTATTGCACCGGCTATAGTAAGTCAGTGCAAATTCGGAAGGGTGAGCCAGGTAGTGACAGCTATCAAGAAACTCGGTTTCTATCAGGTGGTTGAGGCGGCTCTCGGTGCGGATATAACTCTGTATCACGAAGCAAAAGAGTGGAGCGAGAAGAAGTTGATGACCACTTCTTGCTGCCCTTCATTTGTGATGTACATTGAAAAATATTTTCCTGAAATTGTGAAGTATATTTCATCTTCTCCATCTCCTATGATAGAGACGGCAATGCTTATCAAACATTCCGATCCTACCGCCAAGATTGTATTTATAGGCCCATGTACCGCCAAGAAGATTGAATATCAGCTTGCTAAGACTAATCATTTGATAGACAGCGTAATGTCTTTTGAAGAGCTTCAGGCATTTGTCGATGCACGCGGTATAGATACAACGCAGATGGAAGATACTGTTTTGGATAATGCATCATACTACGGGCGTATTTTCGCCAAATCCGGTGGTATTACCAAAGGGGTTGCCGATGTGGCCAAATCAATGGGAGTAGATGGCGTTGTTCCTATTTCCATGAGTGGAATAGAGGAGTGCAAGATGGCTCTCACAAGATTGAAATTCGGAAAAGCTGCCGAAAATTTCTTTGAAGGGATGGCATGTGTCGGAGGGTGCGTAAATGGAGCATTGTGCATTACTCACAGCCCTAAAAATGTATTCGATGTCGATAAATACGGCAATGAGGCTAAAGAAAAGACCATTGAAAACTCTGTCAAGTTGTATGAATTGAACCAAAAATCATAGAATTATCATGGATTGGGCAAAAGAGTTGAATTGTGCTGTTACGGTATGTGACAAACAGGCCAATATTATATATATGAACGATAAGTCGCGTGCTACCTTTACGGGGAGAGGTGATTTGATTGGCAAGAATTTGAAAGATTGCCATAAGGAGGCTTCATGGCAGAAAATACAAAATCTGCTCGATACAGGAGAAACGAATACTTATACCATAGATAAACAAGGAGTTAAGAAGATGATATATCAGACTCCGTGGTATTCGGATGGAGAAATTGCAGGGCTTGTAGAGCTTTCTTTTGTAATTCCGGCCGAGATTCCTCATTTTGTACGCTGAAGGCTTACATTGTAAAGTTTACCGTCATTTCTGTCAGCGTTTTGCTGTAAATTATTACTTTAAATATCAGGTTTTATGAAACGTTACATGGTATTGTGGTTGCTTGCCGCACTGTCTCTCGTATCTTGCAGGAGAGAAAAATATGATTTGGAAATCCTGACTGAGGATGGTGTTTCTCTTCAGCTGGCACAAGCAAGAAAAGAGATGATTTCCGAATTGGACTATTCTCTCTTTTTCAATATTCCTCTATCTGCAGATGAGAAAGTTACAGGTAATGTGGTAATTGAGTTTTCGTATAGTCGTGTGGATGAACTTCCTGTAATCCTCGATTTTAAGGAGGGAAAAGTCAAATCTGTGACCGTAAACAATCAAAACGTTGGGTATATATTTGAAAAAGAACATATTATCTTATCCGATACCTTGTTTTTGAAAGGAGATAATTCCATTATGGTAGAATTTGTGTCAAGTGACCGTTCTCTCAACAGAAGGGATGATTTCATGTACACTCTTTTGGTTCCGGACAGAGCGAGAACATTGTTTCCGTGCTTTGACCAGCCCGATATGAAAGGGCGTTATACCTTGACTCTTTCACTTCCGGACAAATGGAAAGGAATATCGAATTCTCCTATGAAACGTACTTATTTTCAGGAAGATAAACTGATTTATTCATTTGCGCAGAGTGAGCCGTTGAGTACTTATCTTTTCTCGTTTGTTGCAGGAATATTTGATTGTGTGCCGATGACTGTCGGGGAGCGTACTATTTCGTTGTATCACCGTGAAACAGACCCATATAAAGTATTACAATGTGATACTATCCTAAAAGAGGTGTTTGAAGCCATGGAGTGGCTTGAAAATTATACGGCAATAAAATATCCGTTTGCAAAATACGACTTCATTGTCTTACCGGGATTTCAGTTCGGAGGAATGGAACATACAGGAGCCACACTTTATAATGACGGGCGCATTTTTCTCAATAAGAATGCCGGAATAAAAGAGGAGATGGCGAGATATTCGCTGATTGCCCACGAAACAGCTCACATGTGGTTCGGAGATTATGTGACAATGGCATGGTTCAACGATGTATGGACTAAAGAGGTGTTTGCCAACTATTTTGCCGCCAAGATGTCTTCCGATAAATTTCCGCAAGTGAATCAGGCAATGAATTTTGTCAATTATGAAATATCCGCATTCTCGGAAGATCGTACAAAAGGGGCGGCTCCTATAAAGCAAACTCTTTACAATCTTCAAGATGCGGGACTCATTTACAGCAATATCATATATAATAAAGCTCCTATTGTTATGAATATGATTGCCGACAAATGTGGAAAGGAGCAGTTTCGTGCAGGAATAAGGGATTATCTCGGCAGATTTGCCTATTCCAATGCTACGTGGGAGGATTTAATTGCAATTCTTGACAAATATTGTGATGAAAACCTTGTAAAATGGAGCAGGGAATTGATTTTTGGTACAGGTATTCCTATATGGAATGCCATAGATGCCGTTCCCGATTTCGATACAATTGGATACGGCTACTACAAGATGAATACCTCTCTTTGTGAAAAGAGCATGAAAGAGTTGATTGCCGTCACCGTTGCCAATGGCGACTCACCGAATGTTGACTCCTGCAGCTATTCACAATCGTGGAAAGGATACCTCTTAATAAATGTAAATGAAAATGTGCGTGCCGGCAATTTTGATACAAAACAATATATCGACTTGCTATTTGAGTACCTTTCCTGCGAGACTGATCCGATATTATTTTCACAAGCTGCTTCATACCTCAGTACGGTATATTTTTTATATTATTACAGAGAGAAGGAGTATCCCGATTTTGAATCACGATTATGGAAATTGCTCGACACTGTTGAAAATGTTCAGTGCAAACGCTCTATATTTGGTTTGATAACGGCATATTGTGATGACCCGGAGAGTACGGAGGCACTTTATGATATTTTCAGGAATCCGGATTTATTCAGATATTTTACACTGTCTGAACAAAATCTGACCTCACTTGCATTTGAACTTGCCGTCAGGACACAGAATATACTGTCGATAAATCAAAGTGAAATTTTATCTTTACAAAGGGGTAGAATCACCAATCCTGACAGACTTAAAAGATTTGATTTTTTAACTCCGGCAGTGTCGTGTGATACCATAGTTCGCGATGAAATGTTCAAACATCTGATGGATCAGCAATATAGAGAGATAGAACCATGGGCCTCGTCTGCTCTTGCTCTGCTCAATCATCCTTTATGGGGTACACATTCTCTGAAATATATCAGACCTGCTTTGGATATCCTTCCCGAAATACAGAAGACCGGTGATATATTCTTTCCTAAAAACTGGGCATCCGCACTCTTGTCATCCCACAAATCGGCAGAGGCTGAAATTATTGTCAACAAATTCCTTGAAGAAAGTCCATGCTCCCAAATGCTTAAAGGCAAAGTTCGTCTGGTGATGAATGACAATCTATAAAATTATGATTTAGCGAGCCGTTTTAGAATAAAGGGATAGTTTTATTCCATTTTCAGGAGTGATAAGATTGTTCTCTATAAGGGCGTAAATGGTCCAGAGTGCTGTGTCGCACACTTTTTTATATCTTGCGATGCCTTTTGCCGCAAATGAGCCGATATATGGATGTTTAGACAGTGAGTCCGTACTCGTATCCCATATATCAAAATGTCGTATTTTAGTGGTATCGACAGATACGGATTCGGAAAATCCGTTAAATTTTTCGGGATCGATGCCGTTGATTTCCATCAATTGTTCAGATCTGACAAAACCTCCGAGTCGGGTTCTGTATTCAATAATCTTACGTGCATAATATGGTCCAATTCCGGGGAGAGACACAAGTGTGGTGCTGTCAGCGCTATTAAGTTCAATTGTCGGAATTTCAATAAACGGTTTTAATCGTTCAAATAGTGTGTCTGAAACAACATACATTTTTGCAAAATCGCTCTTTTGCCGAAATTTGCCACCTTTTTCACGATAATTAATTATCACATCAGCTTGACGTGGTGAAAGTCCGAGCCTCACAAGCTCCTCTTGAGTAACAAGATTAGGATCAAACGGAAAAGACTCTATCTTACGTGCCTTGAATTGTCTATATTGAGGTTCCGGTGCAGCATAGCCTCCCATACGTGTACGTGCATTCTTCGTCTTTGATGTTTTGGAGATTGATTTACTTCCGGAAAATTTGTTCCTCTCACTATTGTACACTGCCTGCTTTTTTGTCGGCGGTTTTTCATATAAACCTACAGTATCGCCATTTGTCATGATATTG
>JAQUBZ010000030.1 GCA_028686425.1 Bacteroidales bacterium
CAAATCCTCTTTAAAAGGGGAGACATCCGAAACTTTTATAATAAACCTGACGAGCCGGTTATTGTCCCGGAGGACGACTCTTACAGGCAACTCACTTTATGGTAAAATTTCTCCGGACAGCAATGATTGCGCAGTTATAAGAAATCTACAGATATCAATCTGATTTATATCGCTTTAATCGTTTTGCTCGGTATTGCAGTACCTGAAATTATTCCGAGATTGAATCGATGGCAGGAAGCACTTGGCGCATTTCCTGATCTTATCTCAAGATTATCCGGGGTCGTACTCGGCTATATATTATTCATTATACCTAATATATACCTGAAAATATCCTCCGCCGTAGTGATGGCTCTCTTCGTTTCATTTGCCAACATTCCGGCAAATAATATCTTCTACAACAAGGAAGTATGTGGATCTTATACCGGAAGAGTTGAATCCGATAAGACAATACCGTTAGAACTTATTGACACCTGCGGAATTCAATTAAATATTGACTCCCTTGACTGCACCTACATAGTTCTTAACTGCTGGCAGGCTGATTGGGGTGTCACAAAGGGATATATGCCAGAATTTAAACAACTATGTGACAAATATAAGGATGACAGCACATTCAAGTGTTTGCAGCGATGCGTCTAAGAGATCAGGATACCTATTGCACTGCGGCCGATATTATCGATCTGTCGAGAGTGTATGTACCATGTCTTTCGATTCCGCGACATACTCAATTATTTGAAGCCTCATTGCCGATGAGGGATTATAATACAATCATTCTCATTTTTGACAAGTCGGGCAAACTGTACTATAAGACTGAACCGTGTATGGTAGAGTGGGCTTTGAGACGTTTGAAATCTTCTGATACCAACACCATTTAATACTATACATTATGAAATCACGAAATAAGACAATTTTACTTGTAGTGGCTATTGTCACACTGATTGCATTGTTGGTATTGCTCTCCACAGGAGCTTTCAACGGCATGGCAAGGCAATTGAAGAGTCGGATATATGCAGAACAGGACAGGCAGCTTTCACAAGTGCGAGAGTTGATAGAGCAGAGTTCCGACAAATATAATCTAAATCCTGCCGATACTTCCGCATATATTCTGATAAAAGAGGCTGAAAAGCTCTACGACCAATCAGATTTGAGCAATTATTCGACAGCTTTATCTCTGAAATATATGCTTGGCAACTGCTGCAAGAGCAGCGGCAACTTTAATGAGGCTTTGAACTACTACCGGGATGCCCTGAAAATATGCCGTATTACCACCGATCTGGACAAGGCAAGGGATATCAACCTTTCAATTTATTCCATCCGCAAGGAGGTATTGTCGTCTGATGAAGTTTATAGGATGATGACATCCGAGATGGAATGGGAATATGAATATTTCAAGTCACAGAAAGAGATTTCCGAGGCGAAACAGCGCACTGCCGTAATAATCATCGTGGCAGTTGCACTTCTTCTTGCCGTAATTGCCGTTCTTACATATTATGTCAAGATTACAAAGAAAGACAGAGAGATAGCCAGACTTACCAGGATGGAGAGCGAAAAGACAGAAATAGTGAAGAAGATACTTGACCGGAGTTCTGGGCTTCTTCCCAAATTTTGTGAGAGGGTATATCAGATTGTCGTAAAATATGATGGAATCAGCAGTGATACTGTCACTGAGATAAATCAAGCCATAGATGATGTTAAAAAGGAGTATAAAGATAATGTGGCTTCGTATTTTATCGAAGATTCGCTGATCCGTGACAATCCCCTCGTCGCTCCGCTTGCCGAGTTGTCTGCAAGAGAAAAGGCTGTCACTCTGCTGATAGAGCAGGGGTATGATACCGATTATATCGCTAAAATACTGAACACCACTCAGAACGGTGTCCGCAGTTCGAAGCGCAAGGCTCTGATCAAGATCAGGGAGTCAGCTGTCATTCCCGAGGAGACAAAAGAGTATTTGATAGGAATTCTTACAAGGAACAGACAATAAAAAGGCAAATAAAGTAGATGTATAGTAATAATTTGTACCTTAGTAGATTATTACTATACACTACTGTTATTATGAATAAGCTCATTAAGAGTTATTTACCCGCTTTATTGGTTATTCTCTTCTTCTTTGTCTCCTGCGGCAAGGATCCGATTACTCCTATTCCCATCCCTGTCGAGCCGGAAAAACCTACTCCTCCTATCGTAGTACCTCAGGACTCAGGGTTTAAGCGTGAAGTAACATTTAGCAACTATATAGAGTATCGTACCGGCAATTACCCGCTGATCATCACCATTCCTCATGGAGGGAAGACTGTGGTCTCCGGATTCCCGACCAGGACCAAGGAGAACTGCCCTGACCCGAATTTTACGACAGTACTTGATAAGAATACATACGAACTTGGCTGTATGATAGATTCGATGGTATTTGTACAGACAGGCAGGCGTCCATTCCTGGTATATTGCTCTCTTAAGAGGACACATATCGACATGAATCGCAGTCTGCAATATGCAGTCCCTAATTCGGATGTAGAATTGACAGGGATTTATAATTACTTTTACGACAAGATTATGTCGGCCAAAAAGACAATTGCCGATAGCGGATATACGACAGGACTGCTGATTGATATTCACGGGCATTCTCATCAGAAACAGAGAGTAGAACTCGGATACCAGCTTTCCGGCGCCACACTTGGCATGACTGACGCGGCACTTAACTCTCAAAACTATGCTTCAAAGAGCAGTATATACTATCTTGCCCTGCATAACAAGAAAAATATAGATTTTGCACAGGTGATGAGAGGCACTTATTCTTTCGGAACACTTCTTTTTGCCAATGGAGTTGACTGCATCCCGCGTGTAGGTTTGCTCTCTCCGGGTGATGATCCCTATTTCAGTGGAGGAAATATTACCAATATGAATGGTTCGGGAAAGGGAGGTACTGTCAATGCAATCCAGATGGAATTCTGCTCGTCATATCGAGAGACTGCTGACGAACGTGAGCGTGTTGCCAAGGCCATAGCCAAAGCCGTCGAGGAATACAAGAATGCCTTGTGGTAGCATTACAGCTTGATTATTCCGTTGTGGAGTGCATATCTCACGAGTTCGACAGAGTTGTTGATGCCGAGCTTCTTGAAAATATTGGCTTTGTGCACTTCTACAGTCCTTACACTTACAAACAGTTTATCAGCAATCTCCTTGCAGAGCAGTCCGTCACAGCATAGCTTGATGACTTCCAACTCCCTCTCTGTAAAGTTGATGTTTTGAGAAGGCGGGCAGGCATTGTGAATATCCCTGATGATGTTGGCAATATCTTTGCCGTAATACGTTTCACCTTCATATACGGCATGTATGGCTTTAGCAAGCTCTTCAACAGGCATTTGTTTGCTGACAAATCCGTCTATTCCGATATGGAGAAGGTCGAATATATCTTTTTCGCTCGTGGCTGCCGAAAGCATAAGTATCTTGATTTCACCATATTCATCCCTTAGTCTCTGTGCAATTTCAATTCCGGAGATTCCGGGAAGAATAATATCAAGCAGAATGATGTCGGGTGTCATCGTTTTCAACTCTTCAAATAATTCCTCGGCAGATTCTGCTTCCGCAATTACTTGAATATCAGAACTAAAATTGATTAAAGATGTTCTGATTCCGATTCTCATCAGGGCATGGTCGTCAACCAGTATGACTTTTATGACTTTTTTTTGCTTTTCCATGTCAATGTATGCTGTTATCTCCCGATTTTAACTTAAAATATATTTTGGTTCCTTCACCTTTCCGACTTTCCACAAAAAGTCGTCCTCCGTTTATGTTAATCAATTGTCTGCACAGGGAGAGTCCGAGACCTGTCCCTTTTTCTCCATCTGTTCCGATGGTGGATTGCTGCTTTTCGTCCATCCCCACACCCGAATCAATGACCGAAATACGGTAATCTGCATCATCGGGTTCAACGACAATTCTGATTTCCCCTTTTCTGTATGAAAATTTGACGGCATTGGACAGCAGGTTCTGCATGACTATGTTAAACATATTTCTATCAGCAAAGGCCATTGCTGTTTTAGGGATGGAAATATCAAGTGTCAGATCTTTGTTGTTCATTTGAAGCGACAGAAGTCTGGCGTTTTCCTTTACTGCTCCTTCAATATCGAAACGAATGGGATTGCATGTAAGTCTTCCGGTGTGCAGCAATGCCCATGTAAGAAGATTCTGCAAAAGGTCTGTTTGGGCTTCAGCATTGTTTAAAAGTGCTTTACATTGCTCTTTAATCTGCTCTTTATCTAAATAATCGTAGGCATTTATAAGATTTTGCAATGTGATTTTCTGTGCTAAAACAGGATTTTTCAAGTCGTGGGAGACGATGGAAATCATCTTGTCCTTAGTCTTGTTGAGTTCGACGAGGTCTATGTTTCTCCTTTTTTGGAGAATAACCATATAGTAAACTAAGATTAATATCAGAATAATCAATATAATTAGGCCGAGCAGTGTCTTGTTTCTGAATTTCTGCTGTTCGATGGTCTGTGTCTGCAATTCTATCTGATGCTCTTTGTTCTGAACGTCATATTTTATCTGAAAATTACTTATCTGCTTTTGTTTTTCCAGATTAAATATCGAATCCTTTATGGCATTGTGCTTTTCGTAGTATTCTATGGCAAGTGCAGGATTGGACTTTTTATTTGCCGTGAATAACTTCTCGTATGCTTTCTGCAGTATATATTTGTTTCCTGTACGCTTGCATAATTCTACGCATCTGCCGAGTTCCTTGTTGGCATTTGGTATATTTCCAAGTAGAGCACTTATGCCGCCCAATTGCAAAAGACAGATAGAGGCTGAGTTGTCCATGGACAATTTGTCAAAAGTATCAAGGGCGTCGGAGTAATATTGTCTTGCTTTGATTAAATCATTTTTAGCCAAAAATATATCACCTATCTGGGAAAGTCTTATGGCTGCCTTTCCTTCTCTGTTTCCTTTTCTGTCAAGATCGAGTGCTTCTTGAATTGTGGATAGAGCTTTGTCCAACTCTCCGAGGTTGAGGTATGCGGAAGAGATCATACCCAGCCTGATGGCGAGGTTGAGACTCCTGTTCAGATCTCTTTCAATGGCGATGGCCTGATTGAGGTATTCAATGGCAATATCGTATCGCTTGTTGGCAAGATAAATTCCGGCAAGGTCGTTCATTGAGGAGCTTTGACGGGCTAAATCTCCGAGACTTGTTTCGATTTCAGGGCATTTTTCTGAACATTCGAGTGCTTTATCGAAATCTCCGGTCCTTTGATAATCTCCACCCATTGTTGCATAATTGTCTGTGAGCCAGATAGAATCTTTTAGTTGTTCCAGCAGCGGTACCGCTTCTTGTGCAATTTTTATGGTTTCGTTGAAGTTGTCGGTGTTGTAATAATAGTATGCCAGACTTGTCAAAATAACAGCATCAATATATGTTTTCGAGTCTTTCTCTGAAAACACATATAATGAATCATTTGACGCCTCAAGTGCTTTGGCTATATCGTTGGCGGCATCAATACGGAATCTTCCTGTAGCTTCCCGATATACGGTCACTAAGGAGTCTATGGATTGTCCGTATGATTGTGCACAAAAAAAAGAGGCACAAAAAAAGTAAAACTCTCTTCATGCCCCAAATGTACTAAAAAGTTGTTATAAAGCGGAATTTTGACCTGCTTTAAATGCTTTTATGTTCATTTCGACTATTTCTTCTCCCTTGCGGGCAAATATGCGGCGGATGCCCTCTTCAAACTTAGTCGGTTCTATTCCAAGTAAGTGGCTGCATGCTCCCAGAAGCACAATGTTGGATCCGCGCGGATTCCCGGTCTCTTTGGCGATAGTGTCAACATCCACCAATATCGTGTTTTTTCTCCCTTTCAACTCTGAAATCAGCTTTTCCTGATCGGGATAATTCGGGATATTTACAAAAGGAACAGTGTTGGTTACAATCCATCCGTCTTTGGAAAGGTATGGAAGATATCTCAGTGATTCCATCGGTTCAAGTGATATGATAAGGTCGGCACCACCCTTCGGAATAAGGTCGGAAGCGATTGCTTCTGATGAAATCCTCAAATTGGACTGTACATCACCGCCTCTCTGACTCATTCCGTGTACTTCCGCCTGTTTGATGAAAAGACCCTCTTTTAAGGCTGCTTCACCTATTACCGTGGCGATTGAGAGTATTCCCTGACCGCCTACTCCTGCCAATATTATATCTTTTTTCATGATGATTCGAATATTAAATTATGCTTTTTTCTCTTTTGCGTGTCTTTTTGCAGTTTGAATACACTCTCTGCGAGGAATGATTACGGAAGTGCCACTGTATTCGATTTCTTCTCTTATTACACCTTTAATCTCTTCCATATTCTTGGCAAGTGGAATTACAACTCTGACATGGTCGGGGTGGACACCTACCGCCTTGCAGATGGCTTCAAGCTTGTTCGTTCCGGCAGAATCCTGACCTCCCGTCATTCCCGTGGTGAGATTGTCGGAGATGACAACTACTATATTGGCATTTGCATTTGCCGCATCAAGAAGTCCTGTGATTCCCGAATGGGTAAATGTAGAGTCTCCGATGACGGCTACACTTGGGAACAGACCTGCATCGGCAGCTCCTTTGGCCATCGTAATCGAAGCTCCCATATCAATTGTAGAGTTGATTGCTCTGAATGGAGGCAGAGCGCCGAGTGTATAACATCCTATATCACTGAATACTTTATGATTAGGGTATTGCTGGAGAGCTTCGTTAAGAGCTGTGTACATATCTCTGTGTCCGCATCCCATGCAAAGAGCAGGCGGACGCGGAACTACATTTTCGCTTGCTTGGAATGTTTCCAATGCTTTCATACCTAATGCAATACGAACAGAGTCCGGTGTTAGCTCGCCAACTCTCGGCAGTTCTCCGCTAAGACGCCCCTTGATAATGCAATCGGACGGAAGAATCCCTCTGACCATCTCTTCAACAAACGGCTGTCCCTCTTCCATAATCAGCAACGTCTTGCACTCGGAAGCCATCTTTTTGATAAGTTGCTGAGGTACAGGATATTGAGATATTTTTAGAATAGGGTGTCTGAAATCCGGACCGATATTTTCCTTCAAATAGTTGTAGGCGATACCGCAGGCAATGATTCCGACAGATTTGTCGTTACCGTCAATATATTTGTTCCACTGAGAAGAGACGGCAATATCTTCGAGATGAGCATAAGTGTCAAGCAGTACCGGGTATCTCTTCCTTGAATTGGCGGGAAGAAGAATCCATGATGCCGGATTTTCGGGGAAAGATATTGGCTTTTTGGGTTGAGCCTCTGTATCAATTGATACCACAGATCTTGAGTGAGCCATCCTTGTTGTGACTCTCAAAAGGACAGGGACAGCATTTTCCTCCGAAAGTCTGTATCCGTAGTCAATCATGTCGTAGGCTTCCTGCTGATTTGACGGCTCAAGTACGGGGACAAATGCAAATTTGCCGTAGAAACGTGAATCCTGTTCGTTTTGAGAAGAGTGCATTGAAGGGTCGTCAGCTGCGACAACTATGATTCCGCCATTGGGACCGGCCATTGCCGAGTTGATAAAAGCATCTGCAGCAACGTTCATTCCCACATGCTTCATACATACGATGGCACGCTGCCCGACATAAGATACGCCAAGAGCCGCCTCCATGGCCGTTTTTTCATTGGTGCACCATCTGCAGTGAATACCACGCTCTCCTGTTATAGGAAGAGATTGGATGTATTCCGTAATTTCTGTTGAAGGGGTTCCCGGATAGGCATAGACACCACTGATGCCGGAATTGACAGCGCCCAAGGCAATTGCTTCATCTCCGAGTAACAATTTTTCAGTTTTCATATAATTTCAGTTATTATTCTACTCTATTTTTGCAAAAATAGTTAAAATTTCTAAATATTATTCAATTGTTAGTGCAAAACCGCCACCGGGAGCAAGGCGAATAGTCAGAGGTTTGGACATATCTGCGGTGAAACTCTCTATTTTATAGTCGGTTGCAGAGCGATGAGCATTAATTCCGTCTTTAAATAAAGTTACTTTGTGATTGCCTGAAATTCCCAATTCGTCAAGATTTAAAGAAATATCGCGCGGTGTCCATTCGGTGATGCCTCCGATATACCATTTATCGCCTGAACGTCTTGCCGTTACAATATATTTGCCTATTTCGCCCTGTAAAATGCGTGTCTCGTCCCACACGGTAGGAATCGACACTATATAATCTGTGCTTTCCTGCTCTTTCATATAAGCTGTCGGGTTGTCGCAAAGCATCACGAGCGGAGAATCGAAGACTATGTATGTGGCTATCTGGTGAGCGCGTGTCCCCTGACTTGAAGGATTGTTATAGATGGCTGCAAAATCCTTCTTTATGGCATTTCGCATAGCTCCCTGAGTATAATCCACCGGGCCCGACACCATTCTGATGTAGGGGAAAGTTACATCGTAGCTCATCATGTCATCAGTGCTCCACTTCATCTGCTCAAGCCCCCATACTCCTTCAAAATTGATCACGTTAGGGTAGGTTCTGTTCATTCCGGCAGGTTTGTACATTCCATGAAAGTCTATCAGCATCTTGTATTTGGCAGCAGTCTCGGCAATTCTGTAGTTGAGCTTGACTACTTCATGGTCGTCACGATTCATAAAATCGACCTTAAATCCTTTGATTCCCATTTCAGAATAATACCTGCATGCCTCCTCAAGCTTGTTGTCCAGAACATAAGCTACACACCACAAGATTAAATCTACATTTTTGGATTTGGCGTATGATGTGAGCTCTTTAAGGTCTATTTCGGGGATTACACTCATAATGTCCCCTTTTGACGGCTTTGACCACCCTTCGTCCAAGACAACATACTCAATACCATTGGCAGATGCGAAATCTATATAGTATTTGTATGTGTCGGTATTGATTCCCACTTTGAAATCAACCCCTGTTACTCCCCAATTGTTCCACCAATCCCATGCTACTTTGCCTGGTTTAATCCACGATACGTCACCGATCCGGTTTGGAGCTCCAAGCAGATAAACGAGATTGTTGGTCGGCAATTCGGTATCTTTTTCACTGATGGCAAATAGTCTCCACGGGAACAGTCTTACATCCTTTTTGGAGTAGTCCCTGTCAATGACAGCCATAATGTCGGAATAAGTTTCTACTTTCTCCTGACATCTGGTGGGATGAACTTTGACAGATGATGGAACTTTGGCAAAATCACCTTTCAGGGACAATGACTTGTCTTGTGATTTGACAATAAACATCCCTGGATAGGATTCGATGTCGGATTCGCTTATGACAACTTTCATTCCGTTATCGAGCGAAATCAGTATAGGGGAGAATGCCATACCGTCCTTTGGAAAATTACTTATTGATGTGGTAGTGTAGTAGTTCTCAAAAGATGTCTGATACGGACTCGGATTTGAGGTGCTGAATGGGACCATTATGGTGTAATCTTTGCCGAAATTGAACTCTGCCTGCTCGGCAGTTATTTTATCCCCCTTTTTAAGGGAGCTGCTGTAAAACCTATATGCAACCCCTTCATTATATGCCCTGAAAATAAGGCCGAAGCCCTCATTGAAATATATATCTATCTGATGGTAAGACTCTTCAATAGAGGATGTCTTATAAATCGGAGTGGAAATAACCCCTTTGTATGTGGAGGTCTTTGCAGATTTGACTTTGCTGTCGAGACCATATATTCTGCCATCAGACAATGTCATGGAGATTGCAGATGGTGAAAGTACCTCACATCCCAAGTGGGAGACGGAGTATGAAACGGATTTGTCTGCGACAATTGAAATAGTGGTTTTCCCATCGGGAGAAGATAGCAGATAGTGTTTTGCTCCTGCTTGTGCGGAGGTCAATGCAAGCAGCGATACTAAAATAAAAGTCAATAATCGATTCATTTTTTGCTTTAAAGTTACAAATAAATAATGATACAAAAAAAGATGCCACATATAATGCAGCACCTCACGTTATGTATATAATAGTTTAGGTTATCCTTGTCATTACAAAGGTAATAATCTGATTTCTAAAAAACAACAAAACATTAAAAAAAGTGAAAATATTTGCATGATTGAATTTTTAATATATATCTTTGTGATATTAAAATAATATCAAAATAAATAAACAATGGAAACACAAAACATTTCTTCAAAAAAGCATTCAGAAAAATACATTCATCCTGCAAACGGGTGGCTGATGCTATTATTAAGCCTTATCTTCTCTGTCGGGGGAATTCTTGCTCCGGCACTGATCACCTCCAACGGGGGAAGTGACTTTTGGTGGTTTTGCATAATATTTACTGTTGCAGCCATTATTGTAATGTGCGGCTTTTGTATTGTCAATCCTAATGAGAGCAAAGTTGTGGTTTTCTTCGGAAAATATGTAGGAACTATAATTGACAACGGATTTTTCTTTGTAAATCCGTTTACGGTCAAGACCAAGGTCTCCTTGAGAGCACGAAACCTGAATGGTGATCCCATCAAGGTCAATGACAAAATGGGCAATCCGATAATGATAGGTGTGGTCCTTGTATGGAGGGTAAAGGATACGTTCAAGGCTTCATTTGAGGTTGACAATTATGTCAAATTTGTAGATGTTCAGAGCGAGGCTGCTATCCGTAATCTTGCAGGTTCTTATCCGTATGATAACCTTGAAGACGAAGAGGCGGGGATTACATTGAGAAGTGGAGGAGAGGAGGTTAATGAAGTTCTTGAAAGAGCTTTGTCCGACCGTCTTGCAATCGCAGGAATCGAGGTGATGGAGGCACGTATCAGTTATCTGGCATACGCTCCAGAAATAGCAAGCGCCATGTTGCAACGTCAGCAGGCTACAGCTATCGTTGCTGCCCGTCACAAGATAGTGGAAGGTGCTGTAAGTATGGTGCAGATGGCTTTGGAGCAATTATCCGACAAAGAAATAATCACCCTTGACGAAGAGAAAAAGGCTGCCATGGTCAGCAATCTTATGGTGGTTCTTACATCGGACAGAGCAGCCACCCCTGTTGTAAATGCAGGTACTTTGTATCAATAACATCTTCGACGGCCATGGCTAAAGATAAAAAATCATTTGTTTTAAGAATTGATCCCGATACTATGGCGGCTATCGAAAAGTGGGCTTCCGATGAGTTTCGCAGTGTCAATGGCCAGATAGAGTATTTGCTGAATGATGCACTGAAAAAATCCAAACGTTTAAATAACAATAAAAATGAATAAGCAGAAAATATTGATAGTCGGAGGTGGCATTTCGGGACTTGTCGCCGGAGTATATGCTCAGCTGGCAGGTTTTGATGCCGAAATATATGAAAAGAATCATGTCGCAGGAGGTGAATGTACGGGATGGGACAGAGAGGGGTTTCATATTGACAACTGTATTCATTGGCTTATGGGAACCACTCCCGGTACCGAGTTAAATAAAATATGGAGAACATCCGGGGCTCTTGGGGATGATACAAAAATTCTGACATCTGACAGTATGTACATTTCCGAATTGAACTCGGACAGGCTTACTCTTTGGAAAGATATTGATCGCACTGAAAGAGAGATGATTGCCCTCTCTCCTGAGGATGAGGTGGAAATCAGGAAACTGATTGCCGATTGCCGCAAGTCCGAAAAAGTGCAAATTCCTGCGTACAAGCCTTCCGAATTGTTGAATTTCAGGGATCTTTTCAAGATGTTAATTACAATGGGTTCCGCCCTGTCTATTATGAAAGCATATAAAGGGCAGGATACCACCGATTTGATGAATAAATTCAAACATCCGCTCATAAGGTGCATGATTTCCGATTTTTGTACTAAAGAATCGCTTGGATACTCTTTTCCGATGGCTTACGGCAATTTTACAAGTGGTGATGGAGGTATTCCTCAAGGTGGATCGAAAGCGATGGCCCTGAGGATTCAGAAGAAGTTTGAAGGGCTTGGTGGTAAGATGTTTACCGGAATATCGGTTGACAAAATTGTTCTGAATGATGCAGATCGGGCAATTGGAATTACCCTTTCCGACGGCAGACTTGTACATGGTGATTATATAGTATGTGCATGTGACACAGATTATACATTCGGACATTTAGTGGATTTGAACAGGATGGACCCCGTTTTGAGGGATGTGTATGCCAATCGGAAAGCATATCCGGTATATGGAATGTTCCAGGTGGCATTTTCAGTGGATAGTGATATAGACTGCCTGAAAGGAGAGTACATGATAGATTCTGCCCCTGTGCGTTTTGCCGATTGGGTGAGTGAACGGATGATGATTAAGAATTTCAACTATGAACCGTCATTTGCTCCTGAAGGTAAGCAGATTATACAGGTGATGCTCGGACTTGGAGAAGAGGGATGGGACTATTGGAGCGCACTTTACAAGGATAAAGAGGCATACAGGCTCCGTAAAATGGAGATAGCAGGTAATATACAATCGATGATTGAACGGCGATTTCCGAAATATGTGGGCAGGCTGAAGATTCTTGATGTGTGGACTCCTATGACATATCATAGGTATTGCAATGCGTATAAAGGCTATAATCAGGCATATACCATTACCAAGTATAGTGCAGAGAACCCATATCCTTCACCTTTTGTCAAAGGAATAGACAATATAGTTCTTGCAGGTCAGTGGATGAGCCCTCCGGGAGGACTTCCGAGTGCTGCAATTCAGGGTAAATTCGCTATACAGCGTATTTTAAGGAAATGTGGACGAAAGGTCAAATTTGATTAGTGCATTTTAATACTCTCTGAAAATTCTTTGAATTTCCGCGGGGTCGTCGGTTTTGGTCAGGGCAACCATGAGCAGAATACGCGATTTCTGCGGGGATTTATAGTATGAGGATATCTGACCTGCAAAAGGCTCTTCAAGGTCGGTTGTCACTCCTCCTCTGATGATTCGTGTCGAACGGACAACCGCTATGCCGCGTTGTGTCGCTTTTGCTGCTGCAGAGCATATTGCAGGGGAGAAGTTGCCGTGTCCCACTCCTGCAATTACAATCCCTTTGGCCCCTTTGTCTATAAAGGCGTCAAAAGCAGTAGCATCGGCATCGGCGTATGAATATACAATATCAACCCTCTCAAGTGAGTTTATCTCTGAAATTGAAAATTCGGAAGTTATTGTATTTTTCAGCAGAGGCTCTCTGAAAAATATCGGTTCTCCACCTCTCATTACTCCGAGAGGACCATAATTCGGACATTCAAAGGCATTTGTATTGACCGAATTGGTCTTTGTGACATCATCTGCCGAGAGTATGTAGTCATTCATGAGAATCATAACCCCTTTGTTGCGACTGACAGGATTTGAGGCAAGTGATACTGCATTATACAAATTCATCGGACCATCGGCACTAAGACCTGTGGCCGGCCTCATTGCTCCGACAAGGATAACAGGATTGCCGTATTTGATGGTCAGATTGAGAAAATATGCAGTTTCTTCCATTGTATCAGTGCCATGTGTGATGACCACACCGTCACAGTTGCCTGAAGCAAACAGGGAATCGACAGTATGGGCAAGTTTGAGCCAGATAGTGCTGTTCATTGCCTGACTTGAGATGTTACACAGCTGAATGCCTGTTATCTCGGCAATCTCCCCGATCTGAGGTGCAGAGCTCAGGATTGCATCTACTGTCAGTTGAGCCGGTGAATAGCCTGCGCGTGTTGCACTTTCAGCTGTTCCGGCGATGGTGCCGCCCGTTCCGATTACCGCAATATTCGGCCTTTGAGCTAAAATGGTTGATGAGGTAATGATTATCAGGCAGATAAGTGTAAATATACTTTTCATATTTTCAGATATTTTAGTCAAAATTAATAAAAATAGCGCTCAAATTTCAAATTTGATGCGCTTTTTGCATTGGGAAGACATGTTACAAAATTAATTTATATGGAGACAAACAACGAAATCAGGAAAAACGACTCTTTTATTATGAAAAACATCTCGAGTCTGAAGGTTGCGGTGATAGGAATTGTAGCTCTTTTATTACTGATACCATTGGCGATGGTTGACGATTTGGCCGGTGACCGAGAAAGGGCTGCAGATAAAGCTGCTCAAGAGGTGGGTAATATGTGGAGCAATCCTCAGATTATTGCCGGTCCGATGCTTGTGTCTGAAGTGGAAGGCAAGTTATATACCATTCTTCCTGAAACACTTAATGTGGATGGCACAATTAATACCGAAACTCGCAAGAGGGGTATTTTTGATGTGGTTGTTTATCATTCCAATCTGAAAATTGACGGAACATTTGTATTTTCGGATGAAATGATGTCTGTTGTGGAGAAGATGCGGGGCGATGATTTTCAGTTTTTTATAGGAATCAGTGATTTGAGAGGTATTGAGGAGAATGTTACGGTATCTGTCGGGGATGGTAGTTATTATTTGTCTTCCGGATCGGGAAATATTTCCGACAATTCGGGTATAAGGACGCTGGTGAAGATAAGGAAAGAGTCAATTCAGGCTGGTACTCCTATTCCATTTTCTACGGCAATTAAATTAAAAGGGTCAAAATCCGTCAATTTTGCACCGCTTGGTAATGTTACGAGTGTAAAATTACAGTCGGATTATGCTACACCGAGCTTTTGCGGTAATTTTCTGCCGACGGAGAGATCTGTTACAGAGGATGGATTTTCGGCAGTTTGGAAAGTGTTGGGAATGAATCGCAATTATCCGCAACTTGTGGAGCAGAAAGTATCTTCTAAAACAGAATTTCTTTCTGAAGAGATAATTGACGAAGCTGTTTTCGGAGTGGATCTTAAAGTTCCGGTTACTCAATATCAACAAACTTCACGTGCTGTCAAATATGGGATATTGATAATATTGCTCGTTTTTGTGTCGGCATTTATTGTTGAAATTTCAACGAAGAAGCCTATTCATATTTTGCAATATTTTATTGTGGGGCTGGCTCTGGTGTTGTTTTATTCGCTGTTGCTCTCAATTTCGGAATATCTGTCATTCGGGATAGCTTATCTTATAGCTTCGGCGATGACTATAATTCTCCTTTCGGCCTATTTCAAGGGGATATTGCATCATAAATCGGCATACGTATTGACGGCTTTGCTCGTGATAATATACGCATTTATTTATATTCTGCTTCAGATGGAGGTGTATGCACTTCTTGTCGGCTCGCTTGGTTTGTTTGTGATAATGGGATGTATAATGTACTTTACCAGAACTTTGTCAAAATGATAGTCTATTTCTGACCCCATCAGCCTTCGGCAGCTTCCCTCAGGGAAGCAATTTCACGCACTCCCGGCCTTGCCGTGTTCTGAATTACTTTTTTCATTGTGACTTTTGTAAGTTGCTTTGGTTCAGTACGTTGATTGCTGCCTTACGCAATTCCGACATCATTCAAAACACACGGTCTCCGAATGCCATCCTGATGTTAAACCATCTCGGACATACGCCGGAGGCACCATCGCTGAAGTCAGCGATTTCACCCCGTGGCAATCAAGCCCTCGAAAGCCACGGGATGGAAACCTGGAATTACTAACTTTGTGTTTACAAAGAGATAAGGTACGAAAATAAATCGACAAATGCAAAAAAGTCGAAAAGCATCAACCGCTGACATTTGCACAGCGATTGATGCAAATGTTTCATCTTAGTCGTTGTTCATCTCTCTGATGTCGGCTTGGTCGCGGCGTGATGTGCCGAGAAGCCATTCACTATAATATTCAGCCATTCTCCAGAAGAAATATTCGTTCATGTCACCGAAACTATGACGTTGTCCCGGAAGAATCAGCATATCGAAACGTTTATTGGCTCTGATAAGGGCATTGACAACCTTAATAGTATTGCCCGGATGAACGTTGTCGTCAATATCACCGTGAACCAGCAGAAGATGTCCTTTGAGATTTTTGGCAATGTCCTGATTCTTGTCGATACTGTACTTAAATGTAGTGTCACCTGCAGCGCTTACCTCTTCGGTAATGCCGTGGTGCTGCTCGCTCCACCACCTGTTGTAGATGCTGTTGTCGTGGTTACCGGCACAAGATACAGCTACTTTGAAGAAGTCGGGATATGAAAGGATAGCTGCGGTTGACATAAATCCTCCACCTGAGTGACCGTGAATGCCTACTCTGTTGATGTCTATAAAATTATAGCGTGAAGCAAGTTGTTGTATGGCATATTTCTGATCTTCAAGACCATAATCGCGAAGGTTGCCGTATCCGAAATTGTGATACCACTTGGATCTGTTAGGATGACCACCTCTGTTTCCTACTGTAATTACTATAAATCCAACTTGAGCAAGTCTGTCTGTACGAGTGAATCCCTTACTCCATACGATGCTGTTGCCTTCGGTTTGGGGACCGGGATATACATAATCAATGATAGGATATTTCTTATTAGGGTCAAAGTCAAACGGTTTGTACATTACACCGTAAAGGTCTGTGACACCGTCAGCTGCTTTTACCTTGAAAGGTTCTGGAAATTTATATCCTGCCGCAAACAACAAAGACAAGTCCGTCTCTTCAAGATCAAGAAGTTTACGTCCTGTATTGTCAATCAATGTCACTCTCGGAGCTGCATCCACTCTTGAACTTGTACTTACGAAAAATCTGCCGTCATCGCAAAAACTTGTAATAGAGGCATTGTAGTTCGGATCATCAAGCTGTTTCATTCCTGTTCCGTCAAAATTGATTCTGTAAACGTGTCCGTTATAAGGACTTTCATCTTTGTTGACACCCATTGCAAGGAAATATACCACGCGATTGGTCTCATCGACTTCAAGCACATTTTCAACATGGAAAGCTCCTGATGTGATAGCATTTTTCAGTTTGCCGTCAGAGCCGTACAGATAGAGATGTGCCCATCCGTTGCGTTCAGACCACTGAATAAGTTCGCGCCCCGAATTGACAAGTCTCATGGTACGCGTTTCGATATAGGTGTTCGATCTCTCTTCCAATACAACTTTTGCACTATCTTCTGCAACATTAACTGTACAGATGTCAATGCGTTTGAGGTCGCGGCTTGTGCGGCTTATATAGAATTTATCATTGTCTCCAAGCCATATCATCTTCATGTAGTCGTCATATCTCTCTCTGCTCTTGATAGGGCGCATCATAATATCAATACTCTGATCTTTGAAAGCATCGATTTTAATTGATTTGCCGGTGTGTTCCTCCATATTGAACAGATAAATATACTCTTTAGGACTTGGCTCGCCGGGCATCTGGTATTTGTATGTTTGAAGAGTAGGGCGAGGCTGTGATACGGAATTGATGACCCACAAATCCTTAATCATGCTCATATCGTATTTCGGAATGGCAAAATATTTGGAATCCGGTGACCACATTGCATAGATACCCTCTTTTTTGGTACTGTCCGAATCGTTATATCCTCTGTAGTTGCTTCCGCCATAGTAGAAATTTTTGGTACCGTCTGAGGTGAGTCTGTTCTCTACTACCGTAGAGTCTTTCTCATCCTCCATCAGTTTTTTGACATCTTCAATGCTCATCCAATACAGATTAAAATTCTTGGCATAAACGGCAACTTTTCCGTCAGGAGAGATGTTCGCCCAACGAGGATAATCTTTTTCTTCCTCATTTTCAGTCACATCTGTAAGTTTGGCTGTAGCGATGTCATATTCAAATTTGAATACTTTTTTCTCTTTTTTTGCGGGAGCTTTCTTTTCCACCTTGGTGGAATCTCCCTCTTTTTTCTTCTTGTCTTTTTTCTCTACCATCTGTGTACTTTGAATTTCAAATGTAAACTTGGAATCATCTTTCAATTCGAGTTTTCTGATAGGAATATGCTGTGCATCAAATGGATCCTTTACGATTTCGGTAAGTTCCATAGCAAGTTTCTCCATGTTGAACAAAGGTTTCTTCATCTTTGCAACAGGATCGACAATGTAGTATTGCTGCCCTTGGGGAGTTTTCCACTCATACCAGAATTTGTTGGAATTTTTAAACCAATTAGGTCTGATAAACGTGGAGAAAACCATGTTATTGACTTTTTTGGACGAGAATTGGTCGGCCAATTCGTAATTAGGCTCGGTAACAGGTGTCTGCTGTGCGTTGACGGATGCCAAAGCAATCATCAAACCGAGTGCAATCAATAGTATTTTTTTCATATATAATAATTTAGTAGATTAATATTCAATTTGTTTTTTGCGTTCCCACTCTCCTACCTCCATATCCTGAATCTTCCCGTCTTCGATATGAAATCTCAGAGCGGTCCTTACAAGGTGAAATCCCTGAATGCCTGCGGCTCCTGGATTGATTGTGAGCATATTGTAGTGGCGGTCATTGACCACCTTCAAGATATGTGAGTGTCCGCATATAAAGACATCAGGTCTGTGTGCATTAATCAAAGCAAATGCCCGTGAATCATATCTCCCCGGATATCCTCCGATGTGCATCATCAGAATTTTCATCCCCTCTACATTGAGAAGCTGTATATATGGATGTATGGCCCTGACATCATATCCGTCACAATTGCCATAGACTCCGACAAGAGGCTTGAATGCGGCTATCTTATTGGCAGTTTCGACATTGCCGAAGTCTCCCGCATGCCACAGCACATCGACATCCTTGAAAAAAGATTTGAGTTTGTCGTCAAAGTAACAATGTGTGTCGGAAAGCAGCCCTATATATGGCATAAAAGCTATAGTTTAATTATGATTTTCTTTCTGTAAAGAGCCATTGCCATCAGGACAAAGATTGCCACAAATACAAGTGCATACATCAATGATGCGTATTCGTTATTGCCGAATATGGATACACAGCAGTTCTTGTAGAACCATCCTGTTGCACTCATTGTCTTCTCAACCATGGTTCCGTCATCGGAGACAGCCATATATTTCCATTTGATCACTCTCCCGAATACTTTGGCGATTACGCCTGCCATGACAAATGCAAACAGAGGATTCATTCCCATGGCTTTGAACGGCACAAACGGCTTCTCTTTACCTTTCACATCTATAAAATAGATAAAGAAAGCAAGCATCATAATCGCCCATCCGCCTGCATACAACACATAAGAGCCTGTCCATAAAGGTTTGCTTATAGGAAGCCATATACTCCATATACAACCGAGTCCGAGGCATATCAAAGCTGTGGTGTATAGCTTGGCCACGGCATTGATTTTCTGCTCCGTATGGCGGATCATCTGTCCTATAAAATAGCCCAGCAACACTGTTCCGGCTCCGGAGATGACACCCAGCAGCCCTTCGGGATCGAAAGGAATCCCATATCCGTGATATACATGATTTTCTCCGAGGAGAGCGACATCTATTTTTCCGGAAATATTGCCCTCAAGTGTACTCCATCCCGGTTCACCTCCAAAAATCCACAAAACGGCCCAATGAAGGAGAGTGACGGCGGCAAGACCGAACAATATTTTTTTGGGAGTTTTGAGCCACAAGGCTAAAAATCCGCCCAATACGTAACATAGAGCAATTCTCTGCAGCACTCCGAAAATCCTCAGATGTTGCAGCCAGTAAACGTAATTCTGCCCGCATGTCAGTTCGGGGCTGGGAGAAGTGGGGTAGAAGGGAAACATATTCAGTCCGAGACCCACTAAAAATATCAGACATCCCCTCTTAATGAGCTTTTTGGAGCTTGATGCATTCAGGCTGTCACCGTATTTGGCGAAAGAGAAAGCCAGAGCTACTCCGACACAGAATAAAAAGAAAGGAAATACAAGGTCTGTCGGTGTGCACCCAATCCACGGTGCATGTTGAAGAGGTTTGAAAATGTGACTCCACGATCCGGGATTGTTTACAAGGATCATTCCTGCCACGGTCATGCCCCGAAGTACGTCAAGGGCAACATACCTTTGTGTTTTTGTCTGATTCATACCGACAAAGATACATATTTTCTATATCTTTGCAGCTATGGAATTGTTTTACTCTAAAAATATTTCACAAGGAATCTGCTCTTTAGATGCAGAGGAGTCCAACCATTGTATAAAAGTATTGAGGCACAGGCGTGGAGAAATCATCAATGTTGTTGACGGTGGCGGTACTCTGTACAAGTGCGAAATCATGGAAGACTCTCCCAAGGGGGTGACTTTCAATATTGTCGAACGAATCGACAATTACGGCACACACTCTTACCGGCTTCATGCCGCGGTGGCTCCCCCCAAAAATATCGACAGGTTTGAATGGTTTGCAGAAAAAGCGACCGAGATAGGTATTGACGAGATTACTCCTCTTTTCGGAGAGTATTCCGAAAGGAAGGTATTTAAGGGAGAAAGAGTGGAGCGGCTTCTGATATCTGCCGCCAAACAATCCCACAAAGGTGCAATTCCTACTCTTAATGAAGCTGTTACAGTAAAAGATTTCATTCTTGCTCACAGCTCTGCCGTCACTGCAACTTCCTCAACCCCTGTCACCTCCGCTCCATGGGACGGCATAACCAGACTCATCTGTTATTGCGATGAGGTGGAAAGTCTTGGTTTAAGCCACAAAATTACTATCAATCAAGCACTTGCACGAGGAGCCAAAGATGTGATGCTCATGATAGGTCCGGAAGGGGATTTTTCGCGTTCGGAGATTACCCTTGCTCTTCAAAACGGTTGGACGGCAATCTCTCTCGGAGAGTCTCGCCTGAGGATTGAGACAGCAGCACTTGTGGCTGTAAGCTCCGTATATATAGCTAATATCTAACTATTTACGTAGTATTTCCACTTCTCCGGAAAGCCCCACTTTAATTACCTGTGATGCTTTACCTGTCGAGCCCTCTTCAAGATAA
Organism: Bacteroidales bacterium; assembly: GCA_028686425.1. Classification (GTDB taxonomy): domain Bacteria; phylum Bacteroidota; class Bacteroidia; order Bacteroidales; family UBA932; genus Cacconaster. The sequence continues at coordinate 20,638 of JAQUBZ010000030.1, forward strand.
GGATCTGCCACCCAGTCAACTGCATCAATAATTGAAAGGTTTATATCCTTGTAGAATGCAGGTGTCGCCTCTCCCGAAATATTGGCAGAGGTTGAGACTATCGGTTTATGGAATTTGGAAATCAGCTTTTTGCAAAATTCATTGTCGGGAATACGGATTCCCACACTTCCGTCAGAAGCTATCACATTGGGAGCAAGCCCTATGGCTCCCGGATATATGATAGTCATCGGACGGTCATTAATCTCTATCAGATTAAGAGCTATCTCCGGTATTTTGTCGATGTATCTGCAGAGCATATCGGCATCGGACACTAATGTTATCAGGCTTTTGCTATCTGATCTATGCTTAATTTCAAATACCCTGGCTACGGCTTTTTCATTTGTGGCATCACATCCGATACCCCAGACGGTATCGGTAGGATAGAGAATTACTCCCCCTTGTTTCAAAACTTCAATGGCAGCATCAATTTCAATATTCATATCAGTTGTAATAAATAAATGTACTTATAGGATAATGGTCTGAAAACGGAACCCGCGTGATTTTGTGCTTATCTGTCTGATATTCACCGGGTAATAATATATAATCAATTCTAAGGAGAGGCCATAACACCGAGTAGGTACTGCTAAAGCCCGCTCCACCTTCAACGAAACTGTCTTTTTTATTTTTGGAGAGTGTATGGTAGGTATAAGAGATAGGGGTGTCGTTAAAATCACCGCAAATTACTGAAGGATGGCTGCTTTTATTTACCTGTTCCAAGATGTCGTTTACCTGTTCGGACCTTCTGATATTTGTCCCCTTCAATTTGCCGTGCAACTCCATAAACTCATCGGTCCAGTCCGACTTTTTGCCGAGTCTCTTGATGACAGATGTGAATGAAATGCTGTAAGATTCAAGATGACAATTATATACCCTTATTATATTGTCGTTGATTGCTATATCCGACAAGATACACAAGTTGGTACTTTTCTTGAAAGTTATCTTGTCGCTCGACACAATCGGGTATTTGCTCAACGTGATATTTCCAAAATAACGGTTTCCCTTGAAAAAATGGTACGAATAATAAGGATATTCACCAAACAACTGTTTGAACGAAGTGGTATCTTTTGTCATAAATTCTTGAAAACAAACAATATCGGCATTCTCCTCTTTAAGAAACTCCCGAATGCGGCCGTAAGTCCTGTCCGGAGTTTCACCCTTTATTCCTGCTGAGAATCTTCCGACATTATATGTCAGAATTTTAAAATTATCTCCATGATATACCTTCTCTTCATTTCCCACTTTCACAAACAAGTCTGCAAAAAACAGTGCCGGAATCAGAGCGATGATGGGGATAATCATATACATCTTTCTCTTGAAAACGGAAATCGCCAGCAGTATGACATTGATAAAGCAAATCGGTATAAAATAGAGTCCGAAAAACATCGGAAACCAGAATACCGATGGGTCTATGAATATCGACAGATATGACAAAACGAGAGCAGAAGCGCATATTATCAGAATTATTCTGAAAACAGTACCTGAAAACGATACCCCTTTAGTGTGTTTTTTGGAGCTTCTGCGCTTTTTCATCAATGGTACAATTTATTGTGTCGTTTCCAGTACAATATCAGAATCAGACCGAACAGCATTCCTCCCAAATGGGCGAAGTGTGCAATATTGCCACCCATTCCTGTAAGTCCGGTGGCAAGTTCAATCACACCGAAAATAATCACAAACCATTTGGCTTTGAGTCTGACAGGTGGAAAGATGAGTTGCAGTTCGTTGTTGGGAAACAGCATGCCGTATCCGAGCAGAACACCGTAAATGGCACCTGATGCTCCGACTGTCGGGGTCCTCATTACGTCAGTGGCTGCCATGATGTTGCCCGCTGCCTGAAATGCGTCAATCTGAAAATGCAATACAAGATTGTGGCACAGAGCAGCTCCAAGTCCAGTCACAAAGTAGAATAGCAGAAATTTCCTGCTTCCCCACATGTTTTCCAAGATGGAACCGAATATTATCAACGTGTACATATTAAAGAACAAGTGCCAAAATCCGCCGTGCATAAACATGTGTGTGACAAGTTGATATGGCTTAAAGAAAGGCGATTCGAATGCGAAGAGCGAAAGATGCTCATACATCGTGTCACCTATAATATAAGTTGCAATCAACATAATCGTGTTGATTATCACGAGATTTTTGATCACAGGGGTCATCATGCCCCATATTCCGGGTCTGCGGTATCCGTATTCAGTCATAATTTTTTATCTAACTCCTCAGTGGTTATTATGGACATACATTTGCGACCGTCAGGAGTAATTGACGACTCTCTGCATGCGAATAATTGATCTACCAACATTTGTGCCTCGTTTGAACTCATTGTCTTTTGAGAGTTTCGTGCAGCTTGTTTTGCCAAATCTGCAGCGTATTTTGCCTTATTGTCAGTCAACACATCTTCTTCTTTCAGCGAATGGATCAGGGTATCGATACTCTCTTTAACGGCATTCTCTTCCGCCGAAAAATCAATCGGCAGTCCATAGACAACAATGGAATTGTTGCCAAAATCCCTGATGTCAAATCCCAGACCTGCGACTTTATCAAGCTCCGAGATGACGGTCAGATAATCGTCACTGCTCAATTTGATGGTCTGAGGAAATAAAGACTGTTGGGTAAGAGGCTGTTCTTCAACTATCTGTTCAAGGTAGCGTTCGTAGAGGATTCTCTCTTTTGCTCTTGCAATATTGATAACCATAATCCCCGACTTGACGGGGGTGATGATATATTTTTTTTGAATTTGAAGCAGATTGACCTGTATATTGAAAGAGTCATCCTCAAACATACGACCATAACTCTTTGAGGGGGTGATAATCGGTATATCCGAATGCGCTGCGTCTCCTCTTTCCTGCTCAAAAGAACTCCCCGCTTCAAAAGGATTGAACAACGGATCGTAATCTATTTTGGGAGGCGCCGTAAAATCATATTTTCGAGAGGGGTAGAAAGATGGTATCTCCGGAGCACCGGCAGTATCGAAATCAATGCTCGGAACAAAAGAATTCTTGCCGAGAGACTCTCTGACAGAAGCCATCAGTATGTCGAAGATTAAAGAGCCGTCCTCAAACTTGGCTTCTGTCTTGGATGGGTGGATATTTACATCCACTTTATCATAGCCGGTCTCGAGATAGATGAAATATGACGGAGTATAGCCCTCCGGAATCAGTTTATCGTATGGCTTGCAAGCGGCCTTGTGAAAATACGGAGAGCGAAAATACCTTCCGTTAATGAAAAAATACTGATTGCCTGCACTCTTGCGGGCATCTTCCGGTCTTCCGATAAATCCGGAAATCCTGACTACGTTGGTTTCGGTGTGGACATCGACCAAATCTTTTACAATCTCTCTTCCGAATATATCGTGGATTCTCTTTTTGAGATTGCTTACGGGCCGCAGGCCATAGAGCAACTTGCCGTTGGATGTGAGTTGCAGAGCAATATCGGGAGTTGTCAGAGCAATTCTCGTAAATTCTGCGATGATATTTCTCAATTCCGAATTGTCCGACTTGAGAAATTTTCTCCTTGCAGGGACATTATAAAATATATTTCTTATCGAAAAATTGCTTCCTGCAGGGGTGGACACGGCCTGTTGTGAGACAATCTGAGATTCAGACAATTCGACCATGTATCCCAATTCGTCTTCCGCTCGTCTGGTCTTTAATGTAACCTCGGCCACTGCTGCAATAGAAGCAAGAGCCTCCCCCCTGAACCCGAAAGTGGAAATATTTTCAAGATCGGCGGCTGATGCAATCTTGGATGTGGCATGACGGGCGAAGCACAATACTGCATCTTCGGCGGACATGCCGCATCCGTCATCAATGACCTGAATCATGGTCCTTCCGGCATCCAATACAATGACGGAGATATTTTTGGCTCCGGCATCAATCGAATTTTCCATCAATTCCTTGACAACGGAGGCCGGACGGCCTACAACTTCACCGGCTGCAATAAGATTGGAAATACTGCTTGGTAAAATTTGCAACATACTACCTCAATAATTCTACAAAACCCTGCGCAAGATAATATGCGGCAACCATTGCAACGCAAATGGTAATCAAGCCAATGACTTTCTTAATCTTGGAATTGCCTGCCTGTTTTTTATTCTCTTCGAGACCTTTACGGTAGGCGCCCCTGATATTTCTGCCGGGAATATACTTTGTCCTTATATCTTCGCGCACGGAAGTTTCTCCATCATTGGCAACGGCATCTTTACTTGCAGTCTCTTCCGGAGATTTCGGGGTTTTTCCGTATTTTTTATATCTCTCCTGCATTTTTTCCTTTGCTTCATCGTAAAAACGAGGAGTATAGTGGAACACTCTATGCTCCGGAGTCTTAAAAAAAGTAATCATAATATTTATTTTAGCGCTTATTCTTGTGACAAAGGTAACATTTTTTTACTTTTGTCAAGTAAAACACAAATATACACATTATATGAAAATAAGAATTGGAAACGGCTATGATGTGCACGAATTGGCTTTCGGCATACCGCTGACATTGGGTGGAGTGAGAATTGATCACAATAAAGGGTGTATAGCCCATTCGGATGGAGATGTTATGCTTCATTCGCTATGCGATGCCATGCTCGGAGCACTTGCTCTCGGAGACATAGGTCTGCACTTTCCCGACACATCTGACGAATTTTTAGGGATAGACAGTAAGATTCTGCTTAAGCGAGTGAATGAAATGATAAAGAGCAAAGGGTACGAATTAGTCAATGCAGATATGACGGTACTGCTTCAAAGACCTAAAATATCTTCATATATTCCGGATATGCGCAAAACCATAGCAAATGTGTTAAATATTGATATAGAGCGTATTTCTATTAAGGCAACTACCACCGAGAAGCTCGGATTTGTCGGAAAAGAGATGGGAATTGCATCTTATTCTACAGTTTTATTGCAAACAAAAGAATAATTTTTATATCTTTGCACGTCCAAAAACTGACCTATTGTGTAATGGTAGCACAGCAGATTCTGGTCCTGCTAGTCCAGGTTCGAGCCCTGGTAGGTCAACCATGAAAACATCACTTATTGCAACATTGCTTTGCATAGTGCAAGTGGTTGCGGCTCAAAATGTTAACATCCAATTCTTTCCTGAAAAAGCCAATCATAACCGTACAGAAATAGTCATTCCGGATGGTGATTATCATGTATTGAAAGCAGATTTACACATACATACCATGTTTTCCGATGGTACGGTATGGCCTACATACAGAGTACAGGAGGCTTGGCGGGACGGACTTGATATTCTTGCCATTACGGACCACATTGAATATCGTCCCAACAAACAATATCTCAATGCCGACCTTAATACATCATACGAAATTGCACGTCCTGAGGCTGAAAAGCTTGGAATAATGTTGATTAGAGGAACTGAAATTACTCGTCAACAAGGTGTTGTAGGTCACTTTAATGCAATTTTCATCAAGGATGCCAACCCGATAAATGTGGAGAACCCTAAAGATGCAATTAAAGCTGCAAGAGCACAGGGGGCGTTCATTACCTTCAATCATCCCGGCTGGAGAATGGATGCCTGCCGATTCTCTCCTTTTCAGAAAGAGGTACTTGATGAAGGTCTGATTGACGGAATTGAGGCCGTTAACAATCATGAATATTACGCAAGGGCATTGTCATGGTGTCATGACTTGAACAAAACAGTGATTGCAGCATCAGATGCACATGATCCGATTTTCAATCAGTTCAAATTGAATACTGTCGGTCTTGAAAATATCCGCCACAGGCCCATGACTCTGATTTTTGTGAAAGATAATAGTCAGGAGGGTGTCAGAGAGGCTTTGGACAGCAGGCGGACTTTGGGATTCTTTGACGGAAAAGTAGTGGGGGAGGAGTCTCTTCTCAAGCAGCTGTTTGATGTTTCTGTCAAATTTGTTCAGTTGAAGACTTATGGCAAAAACACTTACTATCGTATTGAAAATCACTCAAGTATCCCGTACAGACTAAAAATCGGAACAGGTGAATACCTGCTTTTTCCTATGAGCAGTATTTCTATTTCATTCCCGAAAGCAACTGCCAAGGTGGACGTATCCGTATTGAATATGTATTACTACGAAAACACCGTTCCGGTATTCAGTGTGAAGTTGTAAGGTTTTTTTTCTGACCCCATCAGCCGTTGGCAGCTTCTTCTTTTTCCGACCCCATCAGCCTGCGGCAGCTTCCCTCAGGGAAGCAATTTCACGCACTCCCGGCCTTGCCGTGTTCTGCGTTTCACTTGAACACACGGCCTCCGTGCGGTCTGCTGATGCAGACTTGATAATTCTGACCCCATCAGCCTGCGGCAGCTTCCCTCAGGGAAGCAATTTCACGCACTCCCGGCCTTGCCGTGTTCTGCGTTTCACTTGAACACACGGCCTCCGTGCGGTCTGCTGATGCAGACTTGATAATTCTGACCCCATCAGCCT
>JAQUBZ010000031.1 GCA_028686425.1 Bacteroidales bacterium
TATCTAATAATGAGCAAGCTATATTCATAAGCCTCCCGACATACATCGAAGAAGCCTCCTGCACATAATACGCTCCGGCATCAAACAGCGGATCCATCGTAAAATTGGGCCTCTGCCTCAAATAGAATGCATCTTCACACCAATCTACACGATTATCGGCATTTTCTGCAAAATACTCAATCAGACTTTCAACTGATATTTTATCGGGATTGACACGAATCGATACGGGAGGAGCATCACCCAGACTCTCAAGCACCTTTGAGGTTTTATTATCACCAATCGACACTTTGAGATTGGCAACAAACTCTTCAGGATACATATTGTGAATATTCTTCTGGAACCTGACCGCTTGCTGCAAGGGCTATCTGTTCTGTCAGTTTGTCCACAAGCTCCTGCAACTTCCCTCCAATCATCATCTTCATAATGCCATTCAGCTCGGCTCTCAATTCTATGTGAAAATAGGTCTTCTGATCGTCTGCAGGCTCCATAAACATCGAAAATAGGAATGGAAACGGAGACTGTCCGTATTGTTCAAAGTCAATCTTTGAAAATGGAACCCTCTCGTGAACCTTGACCCCGATATTAAATCCCTGAACTTTTGCAGATATGGTATCGGCATCGGCAACCACTTTTTCCTTTTTGTCTTCGGGAAGATTGGCTACAAGATTTCTCAAATCGGAGAATGCGGAATATATTGCATAGGACGGCTTGTTGATGACAATCGTCTTTCCGTGAACCTCTTCTGCCATATTATTGAACTCCCCATGTATCGGGCTTGAATCTCCAATCTTTCAAGACTTCTATATCCTCAGCCTTAATATAGTCACATGCAAGGGCCTCATCAATCAAAGTATCGTAATTTGAAAGTGTATGAAGCTCTACATCTGCATTTTCAAAGGCCCTCCTTGCTTTAGGAAAATTGTATGAAAATATGGCGACCATCCCTTCCACATTGCCACCTGACTTGGCTACACAATCGGCAGCCGATAAAGAACTCATTCCCGTAGAGATTAAGTCCTCAATGATGACTACGTTGGCCCCTCTATGCATTTCTCCTTCAATCCTCGCCCCTGTACCGTGGTCTTTTGCCTTAGGTCTTATATAGATGAAAGGTTTATTCATCATATCTGCCACGATTGCGCCAAAGGCGATGGCTCCCGTTGCTACGCCGGCGATAATATCGGCATTATCAAAGTATTGCTTTATGGTTTCAACTATATATTTGCATATATGCGTCCGCTTGTCGGGGTATGATAAAACCTTTCTGTTATCACAATAAATAGGTGACTTCCAACCTGAAGCCCATGTAAAAGGCTCTGCCGGTCTAAGCTGAACCGCTTTGATGTCCAGTAAGTATCTGGCAACATTTTTTTCTATAGAACTCATAATATATCGTATATTTGTGCAAAGATAATAAAAACATTCGATTGATGCGCCGTATCCATTTCGAGAATCGCAGTATTACTGTCTGCTCGCCTGACGAGCACTCTCTCAATGACCCTAACATCCTTATTGTCAACTGCAATAACCGTTCCGAAATAGAATCCTTGCCGGAATTTTTCGACAACTCTCCACGGATTTCCAAACTCTATATTCCTACCGACGACGAAGATGAAGTATTCAACATATTGTGTTCCAAATTCAAAGAGGTAAAAGCGGCAGGAGGTCTTGTCAAGAACAAGGCAAAAGATTATCTTCTTATTTTCAGGAATGACTTGTGGGACCTGCCGAAAGGGAAGCTTGAGGATGGGGAAGATATCGAAGAGTGCGCATTGAGGGAGGTTCGAGAAGAGACCGGACTTGACAATCTGATACTGAAAAATCTGATTTGCATCACTCACCACACCTATCACATGTTCGGACAATTTCATCTGAAGCATACCTATTGGTACAAAATGCTTTATAATCATCCTGTGGACCTTGTTCCGCAGACAGAAGAGGACATCAAGAAAGCTGCATGGGTGGCCAAATCGTCCCTATCCGAATTTCTTGTAGGTACATATCCGTCCATCACAGAAGTATTCAAAAAGGCGAAAATACTCTAAAACACTTCGATAATAGCGCTATCTCAAGTCGGTGACGATTACATTGTCGCCGATTGAGTCGGTATCAAATGTGAAATAGTCCGCAGGCCATTCGGCGATGGATTTGCCAATTTTCAGAATGGTAATGACAAACGTGACCGAATCGCTCCCTTTGTAGGTGATTGCAGATGTGCCGTCACTATTCTTCTTTACCTTTGATGAAGAGAGAAATACGAGCGGATTATCCATCGGATTGTCAGACGACATATCGTTATTCATAATGACGAGTTCTTCCGTTTTGGGACTGAAAAGCCATCTGTCCACACCATTACAGTAAATCTGCATATCTTCTGAAGAGACTTTATATGAAGTGTTTCTAATCTCCACAACACCGGCCTGTTTCATTATGGTCCGACCTTTGTCATTTGTCGCAGTCATGGAATATTCAACCACCGCATCTCCGATTTGAGAGACAGCCTTCAATATCGATTCATTATTCTGCCCCATTGCAGCAATGCCTGAAAGCAGATACAATACGCAACTTATTATGATTGTCAATCTTTTCATACTTCCAATCGGAGCAAATATTATGCTAATCTGTTAAATATGGTCCAGAGATTCGAGGATTCTGTCAAGCGAATCAAAATCGGTAACAAGTACGCTCCTCGCCTTGCTCCCCCCGAACGGACCGACAATTCCGGCAGCTTCAAGCTGGTCGATAATGCGCCCCGCACGATTATAGCCGAGATTCAACTTACGCTGTATCAATGAAGTAGAACCCTGCTGATATTGGACCACTATCTTGGCGGCCTCCTCAAACAGCTTATCTCTCTTGTGCAGATCAACCTCTCCTACTCCATCGCTTCCATCCTCATCTACATATTCGGGAAGATAGAATGCGTGGTCGTATCCATGCTGCTCGCTGACATACTTAGTGATGTTGATAATCTCCGGAGTATCTATCAAAGCGCACTGCACACGTGTCAGGTCGGCCCCGGGATAGCTTACAAGCATATCTCCGCGACCTATCAATCTGTTGGCTCCGGTCTGGTCCAAAATGGTCTTGGAGTCAACCATTGCCATTACCTTAAATGCTATACGCGAATTGAAGTTGGCCTTGATGGTACCTGTAATAATGTCTGTTGTAGGTCTTTGTGTCGCAATGACAAGATGAATCCCGACAGCTCTCGCTTTTTGTGCAAGACGTGCGATAGGCTCCTCAACCTCTCTTCCGGCAGTCATGAGCAGATCTGCAAACTCATCGATAATTACCACAATATATGGAAGAAACGTGTGCCCCTTTGCAGGATTGAGCCGGCGCGACAGGAACTTCTCGTTATACTCCTTGATTTTACGCACGTCGGCAAGTTTGAGCAAATCATATCTGCTGTCCATCTCGATGCAAAGCGACTTGAGAGTATGTACCACTTTTTTGGTATCTGTAATGATGGCATCGTCTTCATCGGGAAGTTTTGCCAAGAAATGTTTCTCAAGTTTGGAATAGAGGGAGAGTTCGACCTTTTTGGGGTCAACCATCACAAATTTCATTTCGGAAGGGTGCTTTGTGTATAGCAGTGAAGCAATTATGGCATTCAATCCTACCGACTTACCCATACCCGTAGCTCCGGCAATCAGCAAGTGAGGCATCTTCTCCAGATCGAGGAAGAAAGGCTCGTTTGTCACGGTAATTCCCATTGCCAAAGGGAGTTCCATCTGGGCCTCCTTGAATTTTTGCGAATTGAGCACCGATTTGAGAGCAACTACGCTCGGCCTCTCATTAGCCACCTCGATGCCCACAGAGTCAAGCAACGTGATGACACGTACACCTTTTGCTCCGAGAGAGAGCGCGATATCTTCTTCAAGCCTTTTGACCTGCGCAATTCTCACACCATCAGCAAGATGTATCTTATACAGAGTGACTGTGGGTCCCATTTTGGCGACAATCGCCTCAACTCTGATTTTGTAATTGGCAAGGGCATTGACAATTCTCTCTTTGTTTTTTTCAAGCTCGTCACGCGACACTTCGTACCACTTGTCCTTATAATCCTCAAGCAGAGACAATGGAGGTTGTTTATAATTTGGCAAATCGAGACGCGGATCGAAAAGGTGAGCTTTTTCATCTTCGCTCAAATTAGGAAAGAAATCATTTTCACTCGTTTCGATGACAAGTTCGACATCTTTTGAAGAGTTATCCTTATGGTCGGGGGTAATGGCTTCTGGAGCAGTATCATCCTGCTCATCGTCATCAGTATCCGCATTCTGCCGATTCAACGGCTCAATTTCATCTTCCAAAGGAATATCTTCGTCATTTTCGCAATATTTTAACTCATCAACTATCTCTTTATCAGCAATATTGTCAATTATTTCATCTTCTTCGACATTGTCGGTCTCTTCCTTTTTCACTTTTTCAGGTCTGTTTGCCAGACCGAATACAAGATTGTCGAACCACAATGCCACTTTTTTGGTCAACAGAGTAATCCATATAAAGAGAGCAAGCACAATTACGCACCCTGCTCCAAGCGAACCGAGCATTCCGCACAGACATTCGTTCACAAAATAGCCGTAAGAGCCTCCCGCTCCGTTTCCAAGAATGGAACTGTATTTTGTGAAACTGAAAATAAATGCAAAAAGGAGAGAGAGCACAATTGCACCGAATATTGAAAGCAAAAATACTCTCAATAAGTTGACTTTTTTGATTCTGAAGCAGTTGATAGAAATAGCCCCGATAAAGAAAGGAATAGTAAAGGCTCCGAATCCAAACAATTTGGAAATCAGAAAATCAGCCCACAAAAAACCGAGTTTACCGCCACTATTGCTTGCAGAGACGCTGTTATCCAAAATCTGAGAATTGGAGACAAGGCTCTGATCTTTGGTCCACGTAAAAATATACGATACCAAAGCGGCTACGGTGAAAATCGTCAGAATGGCAAAGAAAATACCCAAAATCACCCCGACCACACGTGAATTATGGTCCGAAATGAGACTTTTCTCCGTTTTTTTAGGTTTATTTTTGGTTTGTGATTTACTCTTCTTTATTTCTTTCTTTGACATGATTTAATTTTTCTTCCTTTTTTTGTTCTTTCCTTTCTTGAAATTGTTTCCTTTGTTATTGTTGTCTCCAGGCATATTCAGCCCGGGGCGGCTGAAAGATGCATCCATTGAGAGTGCGCTCAAATGAATATCGTCAGGTACGACTAACTTTCCATCAGACAATTTTTCTATATCCTTGAAAATCGTCTCCTCTGAAACAGAGTCTTTATTCCAGATAAGATACTGCTGCCTCATATAGGTGGCAAGCATCTTTATCATCTCCCTTTTGGCTTCGTCATCTTCCCTTGCAGCTATCAGGTTGATCATATTTTCAATATTTCTGCCATAGCATGCCGCCTTGATCGGTTTATTTTGCACAAATACGGGTTCGGGCTTGAGATCGAATTCCTCTTTTGTCGGAATGGGATAAGGTGAATCTATATCTATGTCAAATCCGGCAATTATCTGAACGTGATCCCATAATTTATGCTTAAAATCGTTCAAGTCGCGCAACTGAGGATTCAAGATTCCCATAATCTGCACTATTGCACGTATTTGTTCATTTCTCTTCTCTTTGTCGGAAATAGTTTTGACTTGTTCAATCATTTTTTGAATATGCCTGCCATATTCGGGCATAATCAATTTCTCTCTTTGGGTATTATAATCCATGTTATTAAAATTTGTACAAAGATAATTCATTTTTGCACATTTATTAATGTTATCTTTGCACTATATTGTTTAAAACTCAAATAAAAGATGAAGACAACACTGGTAACAGGGGCAAACGGACAACTCGGGTCAGAACTTCAAGAACTTACAAAAGGGAAATCAAACTTTATTTTTACGGATATTATTGCAGATGGTCCCGTTCTCAAACTCGACATCTGTAACGCCGGGGAGGTTGAAAATTTTATAGCCGTGCACAAAGTAAAGAGAATCATCAATTGCGCAGGATATACCAATGTCGATGGAGCACAGAGCAATGAGGATTTGTGCATGAAGATTAATGTGGAAGGGGTTGTCAACCTTGCCGAAGCCGCCAAAAGGCATAATACAGTACTTGTTCACATTTCAACGGACTATGTTTTTGATGGAAACAGACGTTATACTTCGTATAAAGAATCTTCATTGTGCAGGCCTGTTTCGATATATGGGCTGAGCAAAAGAAAAAGCGAATTGGAGGTGTGTCGCATCGGATGCAGAGGAATAGTAATTAGAACAGCATGGCTATACTCTCCTTATGGTAAGAATTTTGTCAAAACCATGCTTCGCATAGGCGCAAAGCAGAAAGAAGTCGGAGTGGTTTACGATCAGATCGGAACTCCCACATACGCCCGCGACCTTGCCAAAGTTATTTTGAGAATTTTTCCCTCAATCAAAAATAAATACGGAGAGATTTACCACTATACCAACGGCGGCAGTTGTTCATGGTACGAATTTGCTTCAGCCATAATGGAATATGCATCACTCGATTGTAAAGTAACTCCTTTAACCACAGAACAATACCCATCTGTCGCACCGAGACCGGCCTGCTCTCTTTTGGACAAATCCAAAATAAAGAAAGAGTTCGGCTTATATATTCCCGGCTGGGTGGAGGCTCTTAGGGAGTGTCTGTCAAGAATGAAATAACGGAGCTTTTGAATCTTTTTCAGAAAGAATCACATCGCATGGGTCAATTCCCCATGCCACTGCAAATGTCGGATCATTCCAAATATAAGATCCTTCGGCAGCAGGGTTGTAATAGTTATCGCACTTGTATTGAAATATCGTATTCTCTTCAAGCACTAAAAATCCGTGAGCAAATCCTCTCGGAATAAAGAACATCCTTTTATTTTCAGCACTTAATTCTACAGAAACATATTGTCCGAGGGTGGAAGATCCGGGACGAATGTCAACTGCCACGTCAAGCACCTTTCCCTGAACCACCCTGAGCAGCTTGGCCTGTGCAAATTCACCCTTCTGAAAATGAAGTCCTCTCAGAACTCCTTTTTTGGCAGAAAACGACTCGTTGTCCTGTACAAAACTGATCGGACAGACATTCTCCTCAAAGTCACGCAATGAAAAAGATTCGAAAAAATAGCCTCTTTTGTCTCCAAATACCTTAGGCTCGATAATCATCGGCCCATCAATAGCGGTTTTGATATATTCCATTATAGACAACCTTTTAATATCTCAAGTACCTTATCCGGAGTAATACTCTCTCTTTCACCGAGATTCCAACCTCTTCTCGAAAATCTTCCTGCAATTTCGTCAAAATTTTCATCACCGATACCGTAATCGCTCAAATGAGTCTTGATACCCACCCTTTCATAAAAATATTGTGTTGCATCAATCGCTTCATCGATAAGCTCAAATTCACTTTTCCCGGAGATATTCCACACCCTGTCTGCATATTGCAAAAGCATTTCACGCTTTTCCTCTTTCATCGTCCTTAACAATGACGGCCCCACAATAGCAAGTGTGACAGCATGGTCAAGACCGTAAATAGCTGTCAATTCGTGTCCGATTATATGTGTTGCCCAATCCTGAGGAACCCCCATCGAAATAAATCCGTTAAGACCCATAGTTGCGCACATCATGAAGTTGGCACAAAGATCGTAATCCGAATTATCTTCCATTAATTTAGGACCTATATTTCTCAATGTTACAAGTATCGATTCTGCAAAACGTTCGGGAATATAAGATTGGGTGGGATATGTCATATACTGCTCAAGAACATGGCAGAAAGTATCGACTATACCATTGGAAATCTGCCTCTTAGGAAGAGAATAACATACCTGCGGGTCAATCGCGGAAAATACCGGATAGTTGGCTCTTGCAGCAAAAGAAAGTTTCTCTTTAGTGCTGCGCCTTGATATGACGGCGCTGTTGTTCATCTCCGAACCTGTTGCCGGAATGGTCAGGACGGCCCCCATCGGGACAAGTTCCAAATCATTTATGCCACTTTGATCCACCATAAAATCCCATGCACATTCACCTTTGTACTTCATGGCGGCGGCAATAAATTTGGTGCCGTCAATTACCGATCCTCCTCCGACTGCAAGGAGAAAATCTACATTATTGTCATTGGCTTTTGAGACGGCCTTCATGAGCGTATCATAATCGGGATTAGCTTCTATTCCGCCAAATTCTATACAATTAAAGCCTTTGAGAGCTGCCTTGACCTGGTCATAAACTCCATTTCTAAAAATACTTCCGCCGCCGTAAGTTATCATCACATTGGCATTTTGTGGAATTTCTCTCCCTATTTTTAAAATCTGTCCCTTGCCGAAGATTAGCTTTGTAGGATTGATAAATGTAAAATTATTCATGTTTATTGTGATATTGTGCCTACAAAGATAGTCAATTTTCGGGCAAAAAAAAAGAGTCGCCTTATTTGGGGCAACTCTCTCATTTTTCCTTAAAAAAATTACTCGGTAACGGCAGCAGCTGCAGTAGTGTCAGCTACAACTTCCTGAGCAGTAGTATCAGCTAATTGAAATGATACTTCTTCCGCCGGTTGTTCTTCTTCTTTTGGTTGGTTGTTGCATGAAACTGCAAGCATTGCGCAACAAGCCATAATTGCAAGGATAAATAATTTTTTCATCTTAGTGAGATTTTTAGGTTTATATTATAATTTATTAAAGCCTTAAGTTGTTAATTTTTAGGATAAAAAGTATCTCTCCCAAAAAATTTCTGCAAAAGTAGTAACAATTTGCATCCATTGTACTTTTTTTTAATATTTTTTTCTTTCAGAATCTTTTTACGTATGAATGGCAATCGGGAATCTTCCCGTTGTTGTCGTAATAATCTTGGTGATATGCCTCTGCTTCCCAAAACCGAGAAACCGGCAACAATCTGGTTGCCACATCATATCCCTTGGATTTCAGCACTTCTATCAGATTTGAAGCAATCTCTTTTTCAGACTCATCCCGATAAAATATTGCCGATCTGTATTGAGTTCCGATGTCATATCCCTGCCCGTTTTTCTGAACAGGGTCATGTATTTCAAAAAAAAGTTTTGTCAGCCGTTCATAAGATACCTCTAACGGATTGTAATCAACTCTCACACACTCATAGTGACCGGTCGTTCCTGTCTTGACCTGAGCATATTGAGGGTTGTCGAGATGCCCGCCCATATAACCCGATACCACAGAAATAACCCCTGCGTGCTTCTGCATGTAGTATTCTACTCCCCAAAAACATCCACCTGCATAATAAGCTGAATTCATATTGATATACCTCCTTTAAAAAACGGCGCAAAAGTATAAATTATTTACATTCGTTGTGCAGTAATTTTAAAAATAGTCGTTTATACTTAAATTTCCATTTACTTAAAACACAATCTCATGAAAAAAGCACTTCTTCTGACATTATCTCTCCTATCGGCACTTTTGTTCTCGGCATGTACTAAAATCGATACCGCTCAAATATACGGTGAATGGTATTGGGCATGGAATGAAATTCCAAATCTTTCTGTTGACGGGTCGGTAACGTATATTTTCAATCAGGACAATACCCTCAAAATCGTCACTTATGATGTATTCTCAAATAAAGACTACACGGATGACTATACATACAAGCTTGATAGCGAACAGAAAACATTGACATTTTTCAATTCTGACGGCAGCACGTACAACCACTTCAAGATAGAATCATTCAACTCTTCCGTCATCAAATTGAGATATATTGTTCCGACCGACATGGTTGAAATCATTACACTGAAAAAGCAGGCCGATTGACCTGCTTTTTGTTTAGTAGCGGAGGAAGGACTCGAACCTACGACCTCCGGGTTATGAGCCCGACGAGCTACCAACTGCTCTACTCCGCGGTGTTGTGAACTGCAAATATACAGCTTATTTTAAGAAATACAAAATTTTTTGTCAAAAATCAACTTAACGATGACAAATATGAAGTTATTTCATCAATTTTAACCAAATTCTGCTCTCCTGACGTGAGAGATTTGACCATCACGCCACCCTCATTGATTTCATTCTCTCCGACAATCCCGAGATAAGGTATTCCCTTCTTGTCTGCATACTCAAACTGCTTTTTCAGTTTGGTATTGTCGGGATAAATCTCACATTTGATGCCGGCCTGACGCAACTGCCCGGCAACAGGAATAGTGTAAAGCAATTCTCTCTCTCCCATATTGGTGAAAAGTATCATTGCAGACTGCGAGACATTGTCCGGAAACAAATTCAGCCCTTTCATGACGTCATATATTCTGTCAGCTCCGAATGAAATGCCCACTCCCGACATGTTCTCAAGGCCGAAAATACCGGTAAGGTCATCATAACGTCCTCCTCCGCAGATACTTCCTATCTCAAATTCCTTAGCCTTGACTTCAAAGATGGCTCCGGTGTAGTAATTCAGGCCGCGGGCCAGACTAAGGTCAAACTCAACTTCCTGAGAGATTCCGACAGAGTCTATCATTCCGAACAGTGTCTTAATTTCATCCACACCTTTCATCCCTGTTTCAGAAGCCGCAAGAATCTCCCCTATCTTGGCAATCTTCTCATTGTTAGTGCCTTGTAATGTAAGTACCGGTTCGATTACGGCAATCGCCTTGTCGTCAATCCCCTTTTCACGCAATTCCGCCTCGACCTCTTCAAGGCCTATCTTGTCTATTTTATCTATTGCAACGGTAATATCTATCAATTTGTCGGGATGTCCCGATACCTCTGCAAGTCCCGACAATATTTTACGGTTGTTAATCTTGATACACACTTTTATATTGAGAAGTCCGAACACCATCTCCACTATCTGAACAAGTTCAAGTTCATTTAAAAGAGATTTGCTCCCGATTACATCCACATCACACTGATAAAATTCGCGATAACGCCCCTTCTGCGGACGGTCGGCTCTCCAGACGGGCTGAATCTGATATCTTTTGAAAGGAAAAGAGATTTCGTTCTGGTGCTGAACCACAAATCTTGCAAACGGCACGGTCAAATCGTACCGCAACCCCTTTTCACACACCTTCAACGACAAGGCGTTGCTGTTAATCTTCGTCCCTTCTTCTGTTTCGACATTATAACTCGAAAAGTCTATCCCTGAAAATGCATCTCCTGAATTCAACACCTTGAACAGGAGCTTATCCCCTTCATCTCCGTATTTGCCCAGCAGAGTATTAAGATTTTCCAATGACGGAGTCTCGATAGGCTGATATCCGAATTTCTTGAAAACATCTTTTACAGTAGTGAAAATATAATCTCTTCCTACCATTTCTGCCGGAGAGAAGTCTCTTGTTCCTTTCGGAATTGAAGGTTTTTGTGCCATGATATTATTGTTTTAACTCGGCAAAGTTATAAAAAAAGTCTGTTTTATCGTCTTATATGTGTCGTTCATCGGGTAAAATAGCGCATTTGTCGATTAACTATTGTGCCGGGGGTATCTATCCAATACCTTTGCAACTGTAAAAACGGAGTATAAACATTTAAGCAATATTTAACAATGGAACTTTTAGACAAGGACGGTCAGCCCGTCAAGAAAAACAACCGCATTATTGAAAACAACGGTATAGTAATAGGGCTCATTCTTATAGCTGTAGGGGCTGTATGGGTAATGTCGAATATGGGTATTATCAACTATTCGATAAGAAGAATATTTATCTCGTGGCAAATGCTTCTGATAGTATTGGGAGTTGTGGAACTTGCCAAAAAGCACATAACTTCAGGGCTTGTCCTTGCACTTACCGGCGGTTTCTTCATCATCCCGCGTGTGGCGCATCTGTTCCCTGACGGATATATGATTGCCAACAGATTTACAGCCAACTACTGGCCGTTTCTCCTTATAATAGTGGGAGTTGTAATTATTGCAACTATCATTACCCGCAAAAACAGCCCAACTGAGCAGGGCTTTAGTGCAAACTTTTCTCGCGACAGAGACAACGAATACAGCAACATCAACGGAACTGTTCACTACGATTTCATGTTCAGCGGGACAGAACAAGTATTTCTCGAACCTGTATTTCATGGCGGGGACATCAACGTACTCTTTGGCGGAGTAACTCTCGATTTGAGACGCACATCCCTTCCTGAAGGGGTTACAACGCTGAAAGTGGATGCTCTTTTCGGTGGAACCACCATCATCGCTCCGTCCGAATGGGACATTGAGATTAGACAAAAATCTATTTTCGGAGGATTTAAGGACAACAGAATGGTTGTAAATTCGGAAAAAAGCGCTAAATTGGTGGTTGTTGCCGATTGTTTGTTCGGCGGCGGTGAAATCAAATAGCAACAAATGGACTTTAACCCTATTTTACGAAATAAAACAACTTTATCGGGATATATCGTCGCTGTCATTGTATATGCGATGATATATTCTTTTACAATTGCCCTTGCGGCAGGGTATCCTCATTCATTTTCAATTTCGTACATATTGTATGATACTATCACGGTGGCCGTTGTGATAGGAATAACGGGTATTCTGATTTGGAGTGTCACAAGATATGGCATATTGCAGACGCAGATAGGAGCATACAAGGTGTTTTTTATAACACTTATCACATTGTTTTGTGTAATTGTGGTTAACGGTATCGAATCGGTGACAATGTGGATAGTTTCAGCCGAAATATTTCCTCTGTTCGCCAAAACCATACCCATACGAATATTCATCGTACTGCTGTCGTTTTCAGCCCTATCACTATTTTATCTTCAAGTAAATAATTTACAGGAGAAAGAGGAAGCACAAGAAAAGGCTGAAGCCATTCGCGAAGTCTCTTCACCGCAAAACGCCACGATTGAGGAAAACATTTCAGTCAGGGAAGGATCCAAAATCAAAATTATTCCTGTCGGTGAGATTGAGTATATCAGGGCTGACGGCGACTATGTCTCGATAACCACAGCCGAAGGGCACTGGCTGAAAGAACAGACCATGAAATATTATGAAGAGCATCTTCCTCAAAACAAATTTGTAAGAATACACCGTTCCTATATCATCAACATATCTTTTCTCTCAAGGATAGAGCGTTACGGGCAGCAGCAATCACTCACGATGCGCAGCGGCGAACATATCAGAGTCAGCGCCGGAGGATATCGCCTGCTCAAGAGCAAGCTGGGTTAAGAATTTAAATACTTGTCGATGGCCTCGGCGGCTTTTCGTCCTGCCCCCATGGCAAGAATCACAGTTGCAGCTCCCGTTACGGCATCGCCTCCGGCAAATACACCCTCACGTGAAGTAGTTCCAAAGTCGTCTGCTACAATTCCACCCCACTTGGTAGTTTCCAATCCTTTGGTGGTATTTGCCAAAAGAGGATTGGGTGAAGTTCCAAGCGCCATGATTACCACATCGCAATCTATATCGAATTCGGAACCGGCCACTGCTACAGGACGGCGGCGCCCGCTTTCATCCGCCTCCCCAAGCTCCATTTTCTGACATTTCAATCCCCTGACCCAACCTTTATCATCAGATAGAACCTCGACAGGATTGGTAAGCATTTTGAATATAATACCCTCTTCTTTAGCATGATGCACCTCTTCTGCACGTGCAGGAAGCTCCGTTTCTGTACGTCTATATACAATCGTCACCTGCGAACCGAGCCTGAGTGCGGTGCGGGCGGCATCCATGGCCACATTGCCACCGCCGACCACTGCAACTTTACGGCCCACGTAAATAGGTGTATCACTGTCACTTCTGTAGGCATGCATAAGATTGCTCCTTGTCAGAAATTCATTTGCCGAAAATACTCCGTTGAGATTCTCGCCGGGGATGCCCATAAACTTCGGAAGACCTGCTCCCGAACCGATGAACACAGCCTTAAACCCCTCATTATCCATCAATTGATCAATCGTCACTGTACGTCCCACAAATACGTTTGTCTCAATCTTGACACCAAGTGCCCTGACATTCTCTACCTCAGCCTCAACTACTTTATTTTTAGGAAGTCTGAATTCGGGAATACCGTATTGAAGTACGCCCCCGGCACGGTGAAGCACCTCGAATATTGTGACATCATACCCCTTTTTGGCAAGGTCAGTGGCGCAGGCAAGGCCGGAAGGGCCACTGCCGATAATGGCGACTTTCATACCGTTTTCAGCCTCTCTGCCGGTAAAATGAATCCCCTGTTCGCGGCTCCAATCGGCTACGAACCGCTCCAGCTTGCCGATTGCGACAGCTTCACCTTTAATCCCGAGGATGCACTTTCCTTCGCACTGAATCTCCTGCGGACAAACCCTGCCGCAAACTGCAGGGAGAGAACTATCTTGAGCTATTATCTGAGCCGCAGATTTAATGTCTCCCTCAACTATTTTCCGAATGAACTGAGGTATCTTGATTGAGACCGGACATTGTCTGACACAATTCGGAACTTTGCAGTTCAGACAGCGGGAAGCCTCTTGTTGAGCCTCCTGCATATTGTACCCGTACGATACCTCCTCAAAATTCTTGGCCCTGACTTCGGGAGCCTGCTCTCTGACCGGAATTCTGCTCTTATTTTTTTCCATATCGATTCATCAAGATTATTGGTCTAAACCTATTTTACATTTATGATCGGCCTCGATCTCCTGCTTGCGATACATCCCCTGACGGCGCATAGCCTCGTCGAAATCAACAAGATATGCATCAAATTCAGGACCATCTACACAGGCGAACTTCGTCTTGCCTCCAACACTAACCCTGCAAGCCCCGCACATCCCCGTGCCATCCACCATCAAAGTATTCAGGCTGACAATCAGCGGGATATTGTATTGCTTCATAGTCAGGGCAGTAAATTTCATCATTATCATAGGTCCGATGGCAACAGAGCGGTCATACTGCTTTTCCTCGCTCATCAACTGCTTAATAACGTCAGTAACAAGCCCTTTGGCGCCTTTTGAGCCGTCATCGGTACACAGATAAAGATTGTCGCAGACCGATGCCATCTCCTGCTCGAAGAATAGAAGTTCACTATTCTTGGCCCCGATAATCACATCCACCTGCGCTCCCATCTTGTGAAGATATTTAGCCTGAGGATAGACAGGAGCCGTACCAAGTCCTCCTGCCACAAAGAGAAATTTCATACCGGCTATTTCGGCATCACTCATCTCCACGAAATCGGACGGACGTCCCAACGGGCCGACACAATCGGTAAAACACTCTCCCTCTTTCAGATGGCAGATTAATCTGCTTGAGGCTCCGACAACTTGCGTAACGATTGTTACAGTTCCTTTTTCGGCATCAAAATCACATATAGTCAGCGGTATTCTTTCTCCGTTATCCCTTGCTCTGACTATCAGAAACTGCCCCGGCAGTGCAGAAGATGCAAGGCGGGGAGCCTCTATTTCCATCAGGCAGGTGATAGGTGTTACGTATTTTTTATTGACAATTTTGAACATCTGCTCTCCTTAGAATGATACGAATGTGTATCCTTTACGTTTCAGTTTCTTGATTATTTCGTCTAATCTCTCATACAATCTGTCTGTTCTCGACTGATGAATGCCCGGATGTATCAGTACAATAGCTCCATTGAGACTCTTCTCTTTCTCAAATTTGTAAAGACCGTCAATCAGCACCTGAGAACTCTTATAACTCTTCATATCCGGAGTAGTATAATCTGCAGGAGTGCCGGTTCCCGGAGTATAATTGAATACCTTAAAACCGAGAGTATTGAGAATCGAGACATTTTCAGAGTTATAATGTTCGTATGGAGGAAGATACCACAAAGCATTTTCAGCCTTTATACCGAACTTCTTCAACTCCGCCATGTTTGCACGAATGTCTGTAATGATGCTGTCGGCAGACATGAGTGTAGGCCTTTCTGCGCCCCAATCGGCATACAAAACGTGCCCGTCGGAATGACCGCCGACATAGTGTCCTTCTGCTATAATTCTTTCGATCAGCGCTTTATGCTCAGGCATGCGGAGGCAGTTGCCGGTAAGGAGGAAACTCCCCTTTATCTTGTTCTTTTTAAGCACATTAAGGATATATTCACCGCCATTGAACACTTCATCCGCTGAAAATACGAGGCGAATCTCTTTTTTGTCCGGATTAACCCTTACGACTGCTCCCCTCGAATCCTTCTCCACTTTCATATTCTGCTGCTCAAGACCGAGATTTTCCATAGCGGAGAAATAGTAGGTAAGTCCTGCAGAGCCGTCCATTGTAGGTTCATTGCTTGAATAATCGCCTATATCTTCGTGATATACGGCAATTCCGTTGTTAAGTTCGGCAAATTCGTCAGCATGTCTCAGTGCACCTCCGGCCCTTTCGACAAACAGCGCATTGTAAATAGGTCCGTCAATAAGACCACCGTAAGGCAAATCGTTATTGACCTGAGTATATGAGCAATGCGGCTCTGTCGGATAGTCATAACCCGGCATATTTGCAAAAGGAATCCCGGAAATCATGGTTGTACCCCACGGATTGCAACCGAGAAGCCAGTCCCTCATAGCCGTCTCCATCTCGATAAATGTATCATCTCCTGTAATATCGTAATAGAGCCTTGCCTGAGTAAGTGCAGCAGATGTAAGATTGTTGGAACACCACAGATATGGCACTCCGTGAAGGAACGGATCTCCTTCGGCATTTTTAAGCAATACATTCAGCCCCGCTTTCATAAATCCGCGGTACTTGGCAGCAATCTTCGCATCAGAACTCATTGCGAGAAGCGGGTGTCCAAGATTGATGAACGGGTAGAACTGATAGTGATGGTACTCACTACCAAGTCTTTCCAGAGGCATCCACGGACTTATCGGCTCGAGATCCCCCCAATAATCGGCCTGCTTCTTCCAGTTGGCCGTGGTATCTCCGAAATTATACAATGTGGCTGCCGCAAGTTCTATATCGTCAACAAAAGAGTCTTCCTCGTAAAAATATGGCGATACCAGACAAGCAGTCTGTGTATTTCCCACATCTTCAAGAGCAAACTCATAAGCAGGCTTTACCTTTGCCTTGATTTTAGCTGAAAATTCGGGGTAATACTCTTTCATTATTTCAGCTCCGAGAGCAAATGTGGAAGCATATTTTCCGGCAGTGGATGAAACTCCGGTGGTACGGTTGATCCATTTCCCCAAGCCTTGAGGCTTTCCTGTCACAAAATAGACAGGACGTCCTGTGCCCGGTCCCCATCCGTAATCCACCTGATCTCTGTACGGAAGTCTGAAACCGGCATGGTCTCTGTCGTCTGCAATCTGGTTGTACATCTCTTTCGGTGCAGGATTCATTCTGTCAAGCCAGTCAAGTCCCCATTTGGCCTCATCGAGAATATCGGGAATTCCGTTCGAGCCTTTCCTGCCACTCTCGTTATATTCATCCTTGAATACGGATTTGTCTTTGGCCTGCCAATAGGCAAACAGCATGTGATATGTGGCAGTTGCCGAAGTCGGCAGATACTGCAGATAATCTGTTGCATCATGCCAACCACCCCTGACGTCTATCTTCTGTCCGCTCTTGGTCGGGTGATCCACAATATAACCGTCATGTTGGTGACACAACGTATCATTGTACGGGTTATCTCCGCAACGCTGCTGACGCATATATACCAGCAGATAATCTGCAAGTCCCTTATACGCATCGGAATCTATTCTGAAAATGACGGATTTGACACCATTGGACTTGATATAATATCCGCCTGTCCTTGTTATTGTCGAAAAATCCATTCTGTATGCACTTTTCATCGCCCATTTGGAAGGGTCGGATTTGATGCCTTTCCCGTAAAATATCACTTCATCGGTGATGGCATCACATACTTCAAACTCGCCCGAGGCGTTGTCCAAAGAGATTAATACTGCAACTTTTTTATCATTAGGCAAATATCCTACCTGATTGACTCTCACCCAAGTTTGGGCATTCAGCGATAACGAAGCCGAAACCACTATCAGCAACAAAAACAATTTTTTCATACAGGAATTTATTAAAATTAGGCCGTAAAAATAGACTTTTTTGCCCAAAATAGCAAATGACGCAAATCCGCATGTTTATTGTCTAAAGTCTGCTCCGTTCTTCGGTGTTGGATGTGCTCTTTTTCATATTACGGTTCTTCCAATTACCGAACTTCCATGTCGCCGAAATTTTGAACGCACGCGTATCGTAGTGATTATTATATATTTGCTTAACGCCATTGCTGATGTAAGTGTATTCCGGATTGGCGGTATTGAATAAGTCGGACAATTCGGCCTTCAAGTCAATTCCGATTGTCTTAAAGGAATATACCACTGCACAATCTGCCTGAAAGTAATTCTTTCGTACACGATAATTGTATAGACCCGGTATTATCTCTGTCAGATTAATCATAAACCTGAGGTTGTCCCCGACATAAAAATCGTTATATGCACTTATCATTCCCTTAAATCCACGTATCGGGTCAAAAAGTGTACTTTTCGATGTATATGACTGATATTCAACATTTCCTGACAGTGTTGCAGAATACCATCTTGCCGGCTTGAGGCTCTTGTACAGAGTTAATCCCGAAACATCGGTATTAAGATAATTGTTGGCCATCTCGATTTCGGTACAATAATCGTTCGGATCAAGAATCACCAGCTTGCCGACACGGTCCCTCTGGACCGTATAATATAATTTAGCCTGAAAGGAATCCCCATATGTGTATATCAATTCAAGATTTCTTATTCTCGAAGGTCTCAGATAGGGATTTCCTACCGAATAGCTGTATTTGCTAATATAGTATTTGAACGGGTCAAGATAGTTGTATTTAGGCCGCTGAATCCTATCCGAATATTGTAAAGAAATTCTGTGAGATTTATCAAATGCATACGCCACTGATGCAGAGGGAAATATATTGAAATAAGCCGAATCGTTCTTTTGGCTCATGGTCTCGGAATCTCCACTTGTCTGTGTAAATTCTCCCCTCAACCCTCCATAAAACGACCATTTGCCCGCCTTCTTGCGTAAATCGAAATACACCGACTGAATATTTTCATCATATCTGAAAATATTATCTGTATTCAACCCTCCGGAAAAACTATTTTCAGCCTTGGTACTTATAAAGGCCGCCTTTGCTCCTGCGGATGCCCGGCAGGTAAATAGAGGAAACTCAAAGTCGAGTTTTGCAGTTGCTATATCATAAGTTGCATCGGAAGTTGACCTGTATCGTATTCCAGGGGAGATCTCCTGTCCTGTCTGTGTCTGTGACACAAATTCCCGGTCACTTGCCGCTTTATTGGTCAGATAGTCTGCCGAAACAGAAAGATCCGCCTCATTTGAAATTTTATGACTAAAATAAAGTCCTGTACTAAAGGTATTTGCATCGCTTACCGAGCTTCCCTTTGAAAAAATTGTCGAATCGACAGCCAAAGAAGAGGAGTTGATGTATTGAGCATAATTATCTATATCCGTGATGGTTGTAGTATTCTTTACAGGAATTTTCAAATCGGCTATCAATGTGGTTCTGCTGCTGAAATTGTAGCCGAGACTTAGAGAAGCGAGAGCCGAGTGATTGTTCCACTTTTTGGGATTGTAACCGACAATCTCACCATCCGGATAGAGGCTCTTGTATTTCATTGTATTCTTTGACGAAATATTGTCATAATATATCGAGCCGTCAAAGAACAATTTACTTGATGTATATGAGGCAAACGCTGTGCCGGAGTATGACGAATAGGAATTAAGCCCGTATTCGGCTGACAGGCTCCCTTTCCATCCCTGATTCGGAGTTGTCTTTGTGGTGATTTTTATTATTCCTATATTGCCTTCTGCCGTGTATTTTGCTGTAGGAGAAGAAATAACGGTTATCTCTTTAATATTTTCAGGAGGAAAAGAGTTCAGCCAGCCTGAAATCTGATCCGCCGGCAATCTGATTTGTCTATTGTCAACATACACTTCAACCGCTTCCTTTCCTGCCATGGATATCGATTTATCTTTAATAATAATCATCGGCAAGCGGCGCAATATGTCCGTTGTCTTGATACCCTTAGTGTCGATATTGCCGACAATATTTAGCTTATAGCCACCTTCAACAGGTTTGATAAATTCATTATGGGCCGTAACAACCGCTCCATCAAGCTTTACCACAGGCATGATAGTATCATTTTGAGCCGCACACACCACCGGCAGCCACAACAACAAAACACATATACTCCACTTCGTTTTCATATTTATTTAAAGTCATTGATGCAGCAAGAAGCCATGTATCACCTTATACAATAAATCATAATTATCAAACAACGACTGAATATGCCCATTATTGAATAGTGAAATCAGCGTTACGCTGTTATTCTTGATTGTAGAATAATCATCTACTTTACATATCCGGTCATTTGTGCCATGAATAATAAACATCGGTAATTGATATGGCATATCATTCTTCATTTTGGTAAAAATATCAGGCACAATGACATTCTTACCCGAATTATTCAGCCTGCTTATCGTCAAATTTACGTCTGTAATAAAAACCATCCAAGATACAGGCTTTAACCATATCTGAATAATCTCCTTGTTTAAGCAGGCGATTTACCAAAATCGTGCCCATAGAAATGCCACATAGAATTATTGGCCTATTGTTCTGATTGTAAACATATTTTACAACACTCTCAAAATCATTGTAAAATTCATCATACACTAAAACGGATCTTTGTGTAGCAAACTCATCACTATGTCCGAATCCTCGATAATCAAACATCCACACTTCCATCCCCATGCTGTTTAAAAGATAAGCCATTCCCAGCCATTCTCCCATATTACCGGCATCACCATACGCTATGAGAGCAACATCTGCTGTAGTATCTTTCTGCGGAAACGACCATGCATTCAGCTTGTACCCGTCACTTGTCAGGATTGAATGTTGATTATAGACCATCTTGTAGTCGGAAGGTGTATATCGATATTCTTTAGCAGGATTTACACCGTAAACCATTGTAAAACTCAAGAATAGAACACTGATAATAATAAATCGTTTCATTATGAATAATTTTATACAAATATACGAAGCATTGAACCAAAAAGCAAAATTTATGGAGAAATAATTCTTAGACATCATATAAGTGGTTTATTATTATCACATTGCACAACATGTTGACAATTAGCTATTTACGTCATTTTGATTATATGCATTACGGTTGCAATCTATTGTTTTAAAATTGTTGCTATTTGTTTAGCATTTTTGAAGCCTCTGTCCTCATTTCATCTGTTGCAGTTGATTCAACCTTTGTATTAAATGTTATGATCATATTAGCCATATTATTCATCTTTTCTTGTTGGCCTGTCCTTTCATACAATTTCATTAATAAATATATTGGATACATTCTATCGGGTAAAATATGATGAGCAAACAGATAATTTTTCTCAGCACTCTCAAATGCCTCTAATTCTTTATAATTATTGCCAATAATATTATAAAACATGGGATCGCTACTCAATAATGCTCCTTCTTTAAGTATTTTGTTGCTTTTTTCAAATTGCCCAATCTTATTATATGCACGGCCATATTCAAACAAGTATCGAGGATTATCTTTCATATACAGATATATTCTATCATATTCTATTATTGCCTTTTCAAAACTCTTATTTTCATATAATACCCACCCAGCTTCCCACGGTATGGTAGCAATAATTTTTTTAGCATAAATATTCCCATATTGTATGTAAATGTAACATAGTAGAGTAAGTGTGGCAATAAATTTTATAGACACCCATTTAGAATTTATGGTAACACTCCGAAAAGAGCATGAACTGGCAATAAACACAACAATTAAGACTTGAAATGGCAATAAAGACAATGGATATGCAAAAAATGCGAACACTGCTAAAGTCAGTAGTCCGTAGGCAAAGCAATTTTTATTACGAAGCAGAACATATACCGAACCAATCATTATTGCCATAAATAACAACATTCCTAATAAACCTAATTCAACTCCTATTTGCAAGTATTCATTAAACCCGAATTCCGGTGCTCCGGCAACGTGAATAAAATCAGATGAGGGATTTGTTATAAAATAATTTGCTTGAGCTTTTGCATATTCTCCACAATACGCTCCAATGCCAACTCCCGTAATCGGATTCTCTGAAATAATTGTACTTGCAATTTTCCACATAAATACACGACCATCTGCGGAATCTTGCTTAAAATTATAAGCAAAATAGGTAACAGAGCAAATTAGTACAAATAACACAGACAATATCACTAACGCCTTATTTTTATTGGATTTTAGATACTTAACTATTTTATTCCTTATTGAACGAGACATTAGAATCAGAACAATTAATGACACAGCAAAAGCCAAAATTGCCGCTCGACTCATTATGGCAAAAAAGATTATAAAAGATGCTATAAAGGCACAATATGATAGGATGTATCCAATCATTGCAGGATGTTTTAACCACTGTATAGGATTTTTGATGCTTGTAGAATAGCGTTTAAACCAATTTGAATAGCGTATAATATACGCAATAGCTATAGCCATTATTATCGCTAAATACCCGCCATATGGACCTGGATTAAAGAACGTTCCTGTCATACAATATAAATCATGATTAGAATTGCTTAATCCTAAGAGTTGAGTTACCCCACATATTGCTTCAATTAATCCACAAAAAATCACGGTGATAATTGCAAATGAAATTGTATTTTTATACGCAGAAAATATTATTCTCAGCGAAAAATAAGCAATAATTAAAAAAATAAAACTAATAAACTTCCCCTCTGTATTGACTGTGGTGATGAAGTAATAATTAAATATAATCAATAATCCTAATGCTAATGCTAAAATATCTATAAAGTTTATTTTTGGCCTTGTCCTTACAAATATTACAGTAAAAATTGATGCTAATAATAACATTGCTATATCAAACATGAAATATATGTCTTTGAAACTTGTTTCATGTTTTGTATATAATAAGACAAGGCATACTATTAAACCTATTCCCAGAAATGATAATGCCTTAGCCACTTTTCGTCCTATATTAAATAAATGGTCAATCATTAGGTGTATAGTATTTTATTTAACTAAATTAAAAAACCTATTCCAACGGAATTTTCCATTTTTATCTTTTGAGAAGATAATAAATTTTGCTTTACCCACTATATGATCATCTTGAACTGCCCCCCATATACGAGAATCGGTTGATGCTCCTCTATTATCACCTAACAAAAAATAATAGTTATGGGAGAATTGCAATAAAGAATCATGGGGGCAAACATGGTAATGGGTAATAATTTCATGATCCATCTTGCTCAATGAATTGCGACACATATTAATGCAAAGATTATTATGGGGCAATACCCCTAAAAAAGTATCATCATTAGGAATAGTATCTCCAGGTATATAGACACATCTTTTAATTCCAAACATTTTTTGATATACAGGTATATTAAACACAACTATATCCCCCTTATTAATATCCTGCTTTGAAAATAATCGGATATATTGTTGAGTTGGTTTATGATCCAACAAATTAAATGGATAAAAATAGGTTAATAGATTTATCCATGGTATCTCATATAAAGATCTCGGTAATCTTGTACCATAACTTATTTTAGACACAAGCACATAATCGCCATCGACCAATGTCGGATTCATAGAGTGTCCATTAACATGGTATATCTCAAAAAAAAACACTCTTACAATAATATATATCCCCAAAAATGAAGCTACTCTACATCCCCAAGATGTTATTAATGTTGTTTTTTTATAAAACTTTTTTGAAAAAAAAACACATAGTAACCATGTCATTGCAATACATACAATTAACCACACACCTATTGACACCAAATGCTGGGCAGTTGCCATCTATAATAAGGATTTTATTGTTTTACTATACAATTGTCTTAATGTAGGATTAAGCAGCGGATCACCTATGAGAATAACATTATTATCTGCGTCAAGTAGTACGGTTTGAAGTCTTATATCATAAAGCTCGTTCTTGGTGATAAATGATTTATTTTTATCAAATTGCCATTGGTATAAACCATTCCATTCCTCCTTTAAGTAGCTTCGCATATTCTCTTCAAAAGAAGAAAAAGCATACACGACAACAGAGAAATCAAATAATTTCTGTTTATTCATTTCGGATACGAATTCTTTCCAAAAACCAATCTTCAACAAACAAGTACTACAATCACCATCAATATACAATACTACTTTCAAAGGCAAATCGCACATATTGTGATAATCTAACTCTGTCATATTCAAAGAGTCCGAGTAAGGGAGAATAAGTGGCTTGCCAACGTATCTTTTCACAGCTTTGGTCGCGATATACCTCCAACTCCCTTCCTCAAGCAATTCTATATCTGCCTTTGAATTTCTTTTTATATTCTTCTGATATATAAAACAAACAAGAGTGATTAACACTATGGTAAATAAAATCCACAAGAAATATTTAATAATTAATCGCCGCACCGTACTTACCTTTTGGGTATAGAAAATCTGACAATATCCATATCAGATGTTATTCCATAGATAAACTCATCCTTAGTGTCAACAGCTATACGATTAATTGGTATATCAAGTTTGATTTTATATGTGTCTTTACCATTCCAACTGACAACATAGACTTCATCTCCATAAGGATAAGTACGATCTTTAAGAAACTTCCCGGAATATAGTGCATAAACATATTTATCGGATGAAGTCAAAAATGGGAAACCATTCCTTGACTTATCTGTGTGTGCCACAGCCGATCCACCACCCATAGGAACAACCATAATTCCTTGTGGGTAAAATTCCGTATAATTCCATTGTGGAATAATCCGATCTTTTTCTATTTTGCATATATCTATCATCCCTGCGCCATATGTTGCAAGTGCTATCCTATCCAATGATGAATTAATCGTCAACGAGGATGAATACAATTTTGCATTGAGAATATCATCCAGAGTGTTGTCCACGTTTTTTTTATCTGGATAATCAAGGTAATATCCCATTTCTTTACCATTCTCATCAATCAACAAAATCCGTCCTCTCGGATCGCGACTCTCTGCTATCAAGTAGTTTTTGCCTTTATACAGTTTATCAAACATCAATGGCGAATCTTCTGCGCATTCATACAAAATTGTAGGTACAATATTCTCCTTTAATATATCGTCAAGATTATAGCTAAATATCTTCCTCTTAAAAAGATCTGCAACCAACAATTCTTTATTTAGTTGGTTGTATTGCAAACTACCAACATGTAGTATTTCATTAGGTCCATTCCCAACGTTAAGAAAACTACTCCTAAGAGAATTTGATGATAAATCAAAAATTTCTATCTGTGGAGAATATTTTTCATTACAGACAACCAAAAAATGTCCCATGACGCAAATCTTACCAGGATCATGCAGCTTATCGGACTCAATAAGAACTTCGTTACCAACACTAACTACTTCCTTAAAAGCAGCTTGATTGTTATTGTCATTAATGCAACCCGATGTAAAAAAAAGCAAAATTGTTAAATAAATTACACAAACTTTCATATAAAATAATTTTATTATTAATAATTATTACTAAAGACCTCCAAAGACTATTCAAATGTTGTTCTTTGGGATTGTGCTACTTTACATCTCACCAATTATCTTTTTGGATAAAATGGACAACATAAGCAATCTTTTGCTGTTAAAAGTAGCAAAACTACAAAAGAAAATGATTCAAATCACCACCATGTGTATTTTAGAAACCCCACACTCCTCCCAATTGCTACCTCGTAACCAATTCGTATCAGGATGACGCACTCTTCTTCATTTGTTTTATCACAAGTCATCTCTCCCCCCGCAGAAGCATCGAGGGCTTCAATATTTAACATTACGAGATCATTTGACTTCTTTTGGTTACTGTTATTTGCCAAAAGAAAACTTGCTATTGTCATCACTCCAATGACAACGCACCCGAAAAATTTAAGTTTTTTCATTGTAGTAGATATTACATATTATTCCCACCATTTTGCTATCAAAAATCCCCTACTCCTGCCAATAACCTCATTAATTTCTATCGTACATAATTTCTCATTTGTTTGATCGCATGTCATCTCTCCCCCCGCAGAGGCATTAAGGGCTTCAATATTTAACATTACGAGATCATTTGACTTCTTTTGGTTACTATTATTTGCCAAAAGAAAACTTGCTATTGTCATCACTCCAACGACAACGCACCCGAAAAATTTAAGTTTTTTCATAAAAGACTTTGTTATTTGTTAATAATATAATTCATAAACTGCACGAAACTCCATATTTCCCAAAGTATCAATGCCATAATAAGAGTCATCTAAAAACATTGTCCCATATTTGTTATTTAACATTGTCGTTTGAGCTTGTATTTTTCCAAAAAATACAAGTGCAAATGCAAACACTAATAAAGATGAAAGTGATTTCATAAATGTATGCTTTAGTTACTACATTAATATATAGTAT
>JAQUBZ010000007.1 GCA_028686425.1 Bacteroidales bacterium
TCTATCTGATTGGAAATGAGAGCGGTTATTCATCAAACCACTCCGTTTCAATGCAGCTTCAAGGACAATTTCCGGAAATTGAGAAAATGTGCGGTATCGTCAATTATCATGTCATCGGATATGCTCTTGAAAATAACAAGTTGGCTATCAATATGTTATTTGCGGATTCGACATTCTTTGACATATTTTCATATCCTGTCCTGAGCGGGGATCCGCAGACCGCCCTCGATTCACAGGAAAAAGCGGTCATAACCAAAAGTCTCGCCCTCAAAATGTTCGGCACCACGGAAGCGATTGGAAAAATAATAAATCTTGTCGGCAAGGAAACCATCTCAGTTACAGTATCTGCCGTAATGAAAGATTTTGCCAGAACAGTCCTCCCTCTTAACACGGAACTTATCACCAATTTTCAGAATACAAAAAGACTTGCACAGAACGACTATTACTCCCCGAATGTCATCATAAATGGAGGCAACGGCTCCAACAAGACATTCATCATGTCGGTGGGTGGGGCCGATCTGCAGGCCAAAAAGAGCGAAATCCTAAAATATTTTCAGGACAATGATATTGACTACAAGCTGTCCCAGAGAAAAGAGGTGCTAATCACTCCCCTTGATAAAGTGATGCTCGATGAGCACAACACAAATTCCGGCCTTGAGCATGGAAACAAACAGATGTTGCTGATTCTATTTTCAGCAGGTTTGGCCATATTGATCTTTGCCATAACCAATTATATCAATCTTACAGTCGCTCAGACAGGTTTCAGATCTCGGGAAATGGCAAGCCGCAGACTGCTCGGGGCTTCGAAGGGAGAGATTACAGCCCGCTTGATAGGAGAATCCACAATTATGACCGCCATAGCGTTTGCTATCGGACTATTTCTTGCAATTTCGGTCCAGCACTATGCTTCTTCGATATGTGGTGAAAAGCTGGACATAATACACCACACAACCCCTGCCATGATTGCCGCATACATCGGCTTTATTGTATTGCTCGGGGCTGTCTCAGGCATCATTCCGGCATATACTCTTTCCAGATTCAAGCCAATAGACATCGTCAAAGGGACATTGAGATATCGCTCTAAAATGGTGTTCAGCAAGATATTCATCATCCTGCAGAACACCATTTCAATCGTTCTGATTGTATGTTCACTCGCTATTTATTTACAGATTAATCACTTAGTGAATGCCCCTCTCGGTCATAACACCAAAGACATCATAGAATATATTGACTGGGATATGAATTTCAGCGAATATTCAACTTTCAAGAACGAGCTGCAGCAACTATCATGTGTAGAACAAGTCGGTCTTGCAAAATATAGTGCTGTGATTTCACAAATGTCCAATTTTAACTCGTTTATTGACAAAGATGGCAATGAGAAATGGATAACCACGATGAGCGCCGACTCAAATGCGATAAATATTCTGGGTTTTAAAGCTATACGTGACAATAAAGTAGCTTCCGGAGCATTCTATCTAAACGAAAAGGCAGCTCAGGATCTGGGAGTACAGGCGTCAGATAGTGAATTTTCGATAAACTACGGTAACGGAGGAAACAAGAAAATGCTTGGAGGCATATTCGAGAATTTCCGCCTTGGCAATGTGCTCCGGGAATACGAGCCTATTATCATTACACCTATCACAAGTGATTATACTGCAGAGACATACACTCCCGGCATGATATTTTATATCAAAGTCGGCGGCGATATGAATCAGGCAATCAAGACCATCAGTACTCTCTACAAATCTGTCACATCCAAAGATGCTACATTTATAAGTGCCGACGAATATATCAAACTTCTTTTCGCAAAAGAAACCGGCACAATCAAGATAATGATAATATTTACAATCATCGCCATCATCATCTCTGCACTCGGACTATTTGCTATGTCAACATATTTTACACGCCTGAAAATGAAGGAAATAGGCATTCGGAAAATCTTCGGAGGCACAGGCAGTGAAATTCTTCG
This sequence comes from Bacteroidales bacterium, assembly GCA_028686425.1. Taxonomy (GTDB): domain Bacteria; phylum Bacteroidota; class Bacteroidia; order Bacteroidales; family UBA932; genus Cacconaster. The sequence continues at coordinate 1,970 of JAQUBZ010000007.1, forward strand.
CAAGCAAATCCTGTCATTCGTCACCCCGCTCCTGTTCTCGCTTATAATTGCCATTCCAATAGCATATTACATAGTAGATAAGTGGCTGCAGAACTATAGCTGGCGCATTGAAATATATCCGTGGATATTTATACTTGCCGGACTTTTCATAATCGTTATAGGGGTAATCACAGTACTTGGAGAATCAATCAAAGCTGTCAACAAAAATCCTATACAATCAGTAAAAGCAGAATAAAAAAATTAATATTCTCGCATTTTTTTATTATTTTCGCGTCTTATTTTTATCGAAAATGAAAAAAATAGGATTTGACAACGAGGCTTATATCAAGACTCAATCAGCTAAGATTATTGAACGCCTTTCCGATTTCGGAGGCAAGTTGTACCTCGAATTCGGAGGCAAACTATTTGACGACCACCATGCAGCAAGGGTTCTTCCCGGATTCAAACCTGACAGTAAGATTAAAATGCTTGTCCAACTGAAGGACGAGGCGGAAATTGTGTTGGTCATCAACGCCGATGACATTGAAAAGAACAAAGTTCGCGGCGATCTCGGCATCACTTATGACATGGATGTGCTTCGTCTGATTGATGCATTTCACGGTTACGGATTGTATGTCAGCAGTGTTGTTTTAACTCGTTTTGAAGGTCAGGCAATCGCCATTGCTTATCAGCACAAGCTTGAAAATCTCGGCATTAAAGTCTATCGACACTACTCGATTCCGGGTTATCCTCTCAATGTTCCGTTCATCGTCAGCGAAGATGGCTATGGTAAAAACGAATATGTGGAGACCACTCGCAAACTTGTGGTTGTCACAGCTCCGGGGCCCGGAAGCGGAAAGATGGCTACCTGTCTGTCTCAGTTGTACCACGACAACAAGCGGGGAATCCGTTCAGGATATGCCAAGTTTGAAACGTTTCCAATATGGAATCTTCCGCTCAATCACCCTGTAAATTTTGCCTATGAAGCAGCTACGGCAGATCTCAACGACGTAAACATGATCGACCCGTTCCATCTTGAGGCATACGGCAAGACCGCTGTCAATTACAACCGTGACGTAGAGGTATTTCCTGTGCTTAATGCCATGTTACAGCGTATTTTAGGGGAATCTCCCTACAAATCCCCTACAGACATGGGAGTGAACATGGCCGGCAATTGCATCATTGATGATGCTGCAGTTTGTGAAGCTGCCAAAAATGAGATTATTCGCAGATATTTTAATGCTCTCTGCCAAGTCAGAAAAGGAAATGCAGAAGACGAGCTGATATATAAACTCGAACTGATTATGGAAAAGGCTCACGTCAGTATAGATGACCGAAAAGTTGTAGCAGCCGCCAGAAAAAAATCCCAGGATACGGAAGGACGTCCCGCCGCAGCCATTGAAATGCCTGACGGTACAATACTTACAGGGAAGACGAGCCAGCTTCTGGGAGCGTCATCGGCCATGTTGCTCAACGCCCTGAAATATCTGGCTGAAATACCTGATGAAGTGAATCTTATATCACCTATCATTATTGAACCTATCTGCAATCTGAAAACATCTCATCTCGGAAACACCAATCCGCGCCTCCACACTGATGAGGTGCTTATTGCCCTTTCCATTTGCGCCCTTACCGATATTAATGCCCGCAAAGCGATGGATATCCTTTATCAACTGAAAGAGTGTGAAGTACATTCAAGTGTAATTCTTGCTCAGGTTGACGTAAATGTATTCAGGAAGATCGGCGTCAATCTCACCTGCGAGCCGAAATACCAGACCAAGAAACTCTACCACGGAGCATAACCCTCCGGCAGCAGACAAGATTCGGGCATAGCAACTTGCCCATAGTCATTGTAAAGTTATCGCAAAATCGCACTGGTTGTCCGCAAAATAATCCCGACTGTCCGCAAATGTACAAAGTGTCCGATAACGGACACTTTTGCTTTTATTAATATATTTATAATCAATGTGTTATAAGTATGGCATTGTTTTAGTCATATTGTCTGGCAAATCGAACAATATGGATAGAACAATAGACAAAAAGGTATTAAAAAAGGAAAAGAATGTCAGAATAATCAAAATAGCGGTGGCATTGGCGTCAGTGGCGATTGTTATCCTGCTGCTGTCACTTCTTTTCCGTTCAAGCATATCTCATAGAGAAGTGACTTTGAGCAAAGCGGATGTAGGAGATATTGATGTCACTATCTCCGCTTCCGGCAAAGTGGTTCCCGCATTTGAGGAGATAATCAACTCCCCTATTTCCTCGCGGATTATGGAAGTGTATAAAAAAAGCGGGGATAAGGTTGAGGCAGGTACCCCTATATTGAAGCTCGATTTGCAGAGCGTTCAGACCGATTTCAACAAATTGCTTGATGAAGAGCAGATGAAGATTCTCCAACTCGAACAACTGGAACTTTCCAACAAAAGCAGTCTTTCAGAGATGCGTATGAATCTGGAAGTCAAAAGAATGGAGGTTGAGCACAAGGAGGTTGAATACAGAAATGAGCGCTATCTCGACAGTCTCGGTTCCGGGACTACGGACAAAGTCCGTCAGGCTGAAATGGCTTATAAGGTAGGCCTGATGCAATTGGCTGAAAATGAGCAGAAATACGAAAACGAAAAAGCTTTGGCTCAAGCAAACGAAAGAGTAAAGGAGTTGGGGCTTAATATTTTCAGAAAAGGACTTTCTGAAACAAGACGACTTCTTGAAGATGCTCAAATACGTGCTCCGAGAGAGGCTGTACTCTCGTTTGTAAATACAGAAATAGGAGCTCAGGTCTCTCAGGGGACCAGAGTTGCCATAATATCGGACCTTTCTCATTTCAAGGTAGAAGGAGAAATTTCGGATTCTTACGGAGATCGAATTTCCGTAGGGCGCAAAGCCATAGTAAAGATAGGACGCGAGTTATACAATGGTGTGGTGAGCAACCTCGCTCCGGCATCAAGCAATGGAGTGATTGCATTTTCAGTGCAATTGGAAGAAGACAATAATCAAAAGCTTCGTTCCGGGCTTAATTGTGAAATATATGTGATTGATTCTCATAAAGATAATGTATTGCGTATTGCAAACGGCAGTTATTATATCGGCCGCGGCGAATATCAACTCTTCGTATTGGAAAAAGGATCCGGGGAAGGAGGTAGCGCTGAAGATGGCACTTCATCTCTCGATGGGGCAAGAGGAAAGATGGTCAGACGGAAAGTGATTCTGGGCGACTGCAACTTTGACTATGTAGAAGTGATAGAGGGACTTAGAGAGGGAGATGTGGTTCTTACCAGCGATATTGGCTCTCGGAAGAGCAAGAAAAGCCTTCAACTGAAAAAATAAAATATACAACAATGATAAAATTAACACAACTTACCAAAATCTATCGTGCCGGAGAAATTGAAACCATGGCACTTGACAATGTCAATCTTGAAGTTGCCGATGGAGAATTTCTTTCGGTCATGGGACCTTCCGGATGCGGCAAATCGACACTTTTAAATATAGTAGGGCTTCTCGATACTCCTACTACAGGCACAGTGGAAATCAACGGAATACAGACTTTCAATATGAAAGACAATGAACTCGCAGCATTCAGAAACAGGCAGCTTGGATTTGTATTTCAGAGTTTTCACTTGATTAACTCACTCGATGTGCTTGATAATGTAGAACTTCCTCTTCTATATAGAAAAGTAGCCGCCAAAGAGCGCACACGCCTTGCAAAAGAGGTGCTTGAGAAAGTGGGTCTCAGCCACCGTATGAAGCATTTTCCTTCACAACTATCAGGAGGACAATGCCAGAGAGTGGCCATAGCACGTGCCATCATCGGTAATCCGGGTATAATCCTTGCCGATGAGCCGACAGGTAATCTGGACTCTAAAATGGGTGCCGAAGTGATGGACATTCTGCACAAACTCAACAAAGAGGACGGTCGTACAATAGTCATGGTCACCCACAATGAGGAACAGGCTAAACTCACCTCACGCACAGTAAGATTCTTTGACGGAAGACAAATCATTTAACAGGCTGAAAATGAATATAAAACAGAATTTCAAACAATCCCGGCAAATAATAAGGCAGAACAAGCTTTTCAGCGGGATTTACATCGCAGGGACGGCAATAACCATCTCTATGGTGATGATAATCGCCATTGTATGGATAGCCAAGACGGCCGAACTCTATCCTGAGGTCAATCGTTCTAAAATGATGAGTATCAAGGGTGTCGTTGAAAGAACTAAAGATAAAAAAGGCTATTCTTCCTATTATTCTTCTCATAAATTTACAGAGGATTTTGTGCGTAGCACCAAAACTTTCGAGTATGCAACGGAAATTATAAATAGCGACGAAGCAAGTACTTTGCGCACAACCGGGGATGATAAATATAAAGTCAGAACACTATACACTGACCATTATTTCTGGAAAATTATGGAATTTCGTTTTCTGGAGGGAATGCCTTATACACAAGAAGATGTCTCTTCCAAAATTTCTAAGGCCGTCATATCGGAGTCTGTTGCCAAAAAATATTTCGGTTCAGTGGATAATGCCGTAGGACAACACTTCACACTCGATTTTGTGGATTATGCCGTATGTGGGGTTGTCAAGGATGTTTCAGCCATAATGTCTGTATCATACGCCGATATATGGCTCCCGATAACTACAACAGACCAATATTATGATAATCAAGGAGATGGAGGGTATTTAGGTTTGATTAACACATATATTCTGTCCCGTTCGTCGAAGGATTTCTCTAAAATACGTTCCGAGGTGAATGAGAAGATTGCCTCCTTCAATAATACATCAACTACAGTGGTAGTTGATCCTATGGGGCAGCCTGAACCATATATCAAAGGTATTTTGAGGAAGTGGTCAAATGCGGAGCCCGATATCAGAGGATACATTCTGAAACTGTCATTAGTCGTTCTGATACTGTTGCTTGTACCTGCCATCAATCTTGCCGGCATGATTTCGTCCCGTATGACACGCAGAAAGGAAGAGATGGGAATACGAAAGACTTTCGGAGCCACAAAAAAGAGTATCCTGTCGCAGATTATCAATGAAAATCTGCTTCTTACACTGATTGGAGGAGGACTCGGACTACTCCTTTCGTATCTGATCCTGATTGTCAAAGGCGATACGATCGTAGGTCTGATTATAGAACCCGGCTTTGGCGATGCCTTGACAAATGTCGATTTTTCAATCTCGATGCTGATGAATCCGTGGGTATTTGTGATAGCCCTTGTGATATGTCTTGTCCTGAATCTGCTTGCCGCAATAATTCCGGCAGCACATTCTTTAAAAAATAACATAGTGGACTCTTTAAATGTGAAAAAGTAATGAAAACACTGATAAAACAAATGTGGGCCGGAAAAAGAGAAAACGGCTGGATATTCATCGAATTGATTATAATATTTGTGGTAACATGGATGGTGATAGACCCGATATATGTGATACAATATCAGAGACACGGCATCAAAGAGGGATTTGACCCCGATAATCTTTATATGGCGAATATCAGTGTATATTCGCAGATGGCGCCGGACTATGATTCGACACGCATGTCAAAAGAGGCTTTAACCGAAGATGCAGTCAGAATCATGAATATCGTCAAGACACTTCCCGAAATAGAGGCAGTCACTTTAATCGATGGAAACAGGCCTTGGAGCAGCTCTTATAATGGGGACAGATTGATGAATCCGGAAGATTCGTCTATATCGTATATTCAGTTATTGACACTTTTCAACAATGAAGATTTCTTCAAAGTGTTCAGGTACAGATCCGCCCTCGACCATAAATGGGAATCATTCGATAAACTTGAACTGCCTTCAAACGGCATCATCATTTCGGAAGACAGCAGGCAGCAATTATTCAAAGACAATCCTGCCATCGGCAAAACCTTAAATGTTGGAGGATCAGACTATATAGTTTCCGGAGTAATGGAGATGGTCAAAAGAGCGCCGTCCGAACAGCCTGCTCCCTGCATACTTTATCAAAAAAATTATATATACCCCTCCGGATATAATAACGTAGGTATTGCCATCAGGGTAAAATCGGGAATCTCAGAAATGAAATTCCTCAATGATTTCAAAGACAAAGTGGCTCCTAAAATGCAGTCCGGCAATCTCTATTTCAATGAAATTTCATCGTACTACTCGTACGGAGATCTTTATTCAAGCTGGGATGGTTCGAGCAAAACACTGCAGATGAGAGGAGTATTGTCTGCATTTTATCTGCTTGTGGTATTTCTGGGGATAATATCCACTTTCTGGCTGAGAGTTGAAACCCGTAAGGAGGAGACAGGGCTTAGAATGGCCCTTGGATGTACTAAAAATAAGATTCGCAACCGCATGCTCTCGGAAAGTCTCCTGCTGGTACTGTTTGCAAGCGTCATAGGGCTGATAATTACGGCCAACATAGTCTATTTCAAGGGAATGTACTCTTTCACCAATAATGCGGTTGTATTTCCGGCTGTAGATTCGACTATTCCTCACTTTGCAATTGTAACTCTTATTACTCTTGTTCTGATTATAGCAGTTGTCGCCATAGCTACCATTATTCCGGCCAATCGTGCGACAAAAATTAATCCTATAGATGCCCTGCGCGATGAATAGGTTGATTATTAGCATTTTAATATTGTGCGGCTGTGCAATCTGTGCCGCCGGGCAGGATACTCTCCGACTAACTCTGCAAGATGCGATTGACATCGCTCTGGAACAGAGTGTCAATGCCGCAATGGCCCGCAACAAGCAAAAGACCGCTTATTGGCAATACCGTACTTTCAGGGCAGAACAGTTGCCGGAGATCTCATTTGACGGCACACTTCCCGACTACCGCCGCAACTACACCTCTTATCAGAGCGAAGACGGCTCATATAAATTCGTGAGAAACAACAATATAGGACTTAACGGAGGGCTCTCGCTGAAACAGGTCATTCCATTTACGGGAGGCTCGATAGCATTGAGTACATCCATGGACTACACACGACAGATCGGCTCCGGCAGCGCAAACGAATTTATGAGTGTACCGATTGCAGTAACCCTTACACAGCCGATTTTTGCGGTGAACTCCAACAAATGGGACCGCAAGATCGAGCCGATACGCTACGAAGAGTCACAGGCACAATTTTCAGAAGAGATGGAAGAGGTAACACTCTCTACAATAGGTTATTTCTTTAATTTTGTTTTAGCGGAGTCAACTCTGGAAAATGCTTTGCAAAACCTTGAAAATGCAGAAAAGCTGTATGAGGTAGCCGTAGCGAAACGCAAAATAGGGAAGATTTCGGAAAGAGAGCTGATGCAGATGAAACTCTCTGTATTACAGGCAAAAAGCACCCTTACCGATGCTGTAAGTGCCCTCAATTCACAAATGTTTCGACTGCGTGCATTCCTTGGAATTGACGAAAGTCGCCCTATAAAGCCGATTGTGCCGGAGGAGTCGCCGGAAGGGAATTACACCTATAAACAGGTGCTGGATGCAGCTCTTCAATACAATCCTTTTGCTAAAAATATTTTGAGGCGCCAGCTTGAGGCCGATTATGCAGTTGCAGCAGCAAAGGGCCGCCGCCGCTCGATGGACCTTTACGCCTCATTCGGATTTTCAGGAGTGAACTCCAATTTTAAGGGGGCGTACAATAATCTGAAAAACAATCAGGTGGTAGAACTTGGAGTGAGCATTCCGATACTTGACTGGGGGAAGCGCAAGGGGCAGGTGAAGATTGCAGAGAGCAATCGGGATGTGGTGGAAACCCAGATAAGGCAGGACGAAATCAATTTCAATCAGGATATTTTCCTGTTAGTTGAAAATTACAACAATCAGGCACAGCAACTCTCCATAGCAGTCGAGTCGGACTCTTTGGCCGCAGAACGATATGATATTGCAGTAAAGACATTTATGGTGGGAGAAATCAGTATCCTCGACTTGAATGATGCTCGCGAGGGCAAAGATTCTGCACGCGCAAAGATGATACAGGAACTTTATTATTATTGGAATTACTACTACAATATCCGAAGTGTGACGGCCGGGATGCTTCATTAGAAAAGTCAAGTTGACTCGCCCTGACGTGATGAGGGCCGGCAGATGATGGCAATTCGGAAAATTGTTGTAAATTTGTAGATTAACGCTGTAAGGTTAGTGCCGCTAATGACAGTCAAAGCCATTACACTGCATATACAAGATAATTAATATGATACTGATAGTTGATGACGATGCTGCAATCCGCTCTTCTCTGACGTTTCTTCTCAAACGTGCAGGGTTTGAGCCGTTGGCTGTCTCCATGCCGAAAGAGGCGATAGAAGTGGTTCGCAATCAGACACCTCAGTTGATACTGATGGATATGAACTATTCCCTTACCACGACGGGGGACGAAGGACTTCTGCTATTGCGCGAAGTAAAGATTTTCGTTCCGCAAGTACCTGTTATTCTGATGACTGCGTGGGGAACAATCTCTCTGGCGGTGCAGGGGATGAAAGCCGGGGCATTTGACTTTGTAATAAAGCCTTGGGACAATATTGTTCTGCTCAATACCATAAAAACGGCGCTGGATCTATCTTCGACCATGCCCCTTGATCCGGTTATTTCTGAAAATAAAACCCTGAAGTCGGGAAATCCGGCTTTTGCCAAAATAATCGGCCGGAACCGGGCTATGACAGAGATCCTCGAAACAGTAGAAAGGGTCGCCCCCACAAATGCTTCCGTGCTGATTACCGGGGAGAGCGGAACCGGTAAAGAGCTGATAGCTGAGGCAATACATCTGGCAAGTTTACGCAGTGACAGACCATTTGTAAAAGTCAACCTCGGAGGCATAAGTCAGAGTCTGTTTGAAAGCGAAATGTTCGGGCACAAAAAAGGGGCGTTCACAGATGCCTATTCCGACAGGATTGGACGATTTGTAATGGCCGACCACGGGACCATCTTCCTTGACGAAATAGGAGATCTTGATTTGGGCAGTCAGGTCAAATTGCTTAGAGTGCTTCAAGACAGAACGTTCGAGGTGCTTGGCGAAAGTACCTCAAGAAAAGTGGATGTCAGGGTAATATGCGCAACAAATCGCGACCTGCAGGAAATGGTTGCCGAAAAGAGTTTCCGTGAAGATTTGTACTATCGTATCAATCTTATTCCTATACATCTGCCGGCACTGCGTGAGAGACGTGAAGATATACCGCTTCTGGCGGAGCATTTTGTAAGGGAAGCATCCGGCTCAAATCAGGTCATTTCGGAAGATGCCTTGCAATGGCTGAAAAGTCTGCCATTTTCAGGGAATGTAAGGGAGCTTAAAAATCTGGTTGAAAGAACATTGATAATATCAGATAAGAATGTGCCGGATAAAGAGGATTTTCAGAAACAATATAGTTCCATGAACACATCATCTGCCATACCGCTGAATGGCAGCACTTTGGAAGATATTGAACGACAGAAAGTCGTGGAAGTCATAGAAAAATACAAAGGTAACATCTCCCGTGCGGCATCCGAATTGGGTATAAGCCGTGCAGCTTTGTACAGGCGCATGGAAAAATACGACATTCATGAAAGCTAAAGGATATTTCCGGCTGCTGACGTCTGTAATGATTGCTGCGTCAATCTTTATCGCCTACACTATCGTGCTACAGGGATTTTCGTGGTATTTTATTGTAGCGGAAATATTTATACTACTTGTGATACTTCTGCTGTTTGTACTCTACGTCCGTGTTGTAAAGCCCATGCAGACTATTGGAGACGGTATGAATCTGCTGCGAGAGCAGGATTTCAGCTCAAGGCTCGGATATGTGGGGCAGAAAGATGCCGACAAGGTTGTTGAGATATTCAACAAAATGATGTCTCAGCTCAAGGATGAAAGGCTGCATATCAGAGAACAGAATCAATTCTTGGACCTGTTGGTTACATCATCTCCCATGGGGCTGATTATCATGGATTTTGACGAAAAAGTCACCTCAATCAATCCGGCGGTGGGCAAATTGATGTGTGCCCCTGCTGAAATGTTCGAGGGCAAAACTCTCCCTGAAATAGCACTATTTTCAGGAAGTTCCTCAGTTGCGGGACAGATTTCAACTGCACTTTACGGAATTGAAAATGGACATTCATCTCTCGTCCGGACAAATGACGGAAATGCCTACAAGTGCTCCGCAGCCTATTTTTTAGATCGCGGCTTTCAGAGGAAATTCTATCTGATAGAGCAGATGACCGAAGAGATGCTAAAAGCGGAGACCAAGGCATACGGCAAGGTTATCAGGATGATTTCTCATGAAGTCAACAATTCGATGGCCGGTGTCACATCTTCTCTGAACACTGCTTGCGATATTCTTTGCGACGTTGGTAAAACATTACAAATTGAAGCATCGGAAATTAATGATATTTCGCAAATGCTCTCCGTTTCATCAGAGCGTTGCTTAGGACTGAGCCGGTTTATATCGTCATTTACCGAAGTTGTAAAAATCCCTGAACCGCAATTTGAGAGAGTCCGACTTAATGACTTCATAAACAATAGATTACGTTTCTTTGAATCATTGTGTTCCTCTAAAAATATCACTTTTGAGACACATTTGTCTCCATCTGCAGGCACAGTGACCATCGACCCCGTCCTGATGGAGCAGGTGATGGTCAATATCATAAAAAACGGATCTGAAGCCATTGACACGAACGGAATTATTTCCATATCCACCATTGCACCCACTCAAGCTCCTGACGGTCGTGTTACATTGATTATAGCAAATAACGGACACGGTATCGACTCCGATGTCGCAGACAAACTTTTCACTCCGTTTTTCTCCACAAAAATCAATGGTCAGGGGATTGGCCTGACCTTGATTAGAGATATTCTTTTAAAACATCACTTCAGATTCTCACTACGCACCGCCCAAGATGGCTGGACACGATTCAGTATTGAAATGGAGTCCATCACTCTCATCTGATGTGGTTCCATGGAGCTCGGCAAAGCCCCAATTTGCAGAATTGTGTCTGATCCGCATAAAATCGCCAGCAGTTCAGGCGTCGCGTTATTCTTTAACGCATCTTACCGAGAAGCCATAAGCTCTATAGTAGCTTGCCACTGTACTATTGCTCGTGGAATATGCCAACCCTTTATTGATACTTCCGGAGAGTTCACCGGAGGAAACCCAGTAATAACCCGTAGTGCCTTGATCCTGTATATCACCATTATTATAAAATATATTTCCTGCCTTTGGCAGCGAAGAAGCTACATCAGTAAATGAAGTGACGGCATCCGGTACTCTCCAACCTGCAGGGCAAGGATCATAAAGGCTCTTCCCCAAAGCTCCACCCTCATTTCCGGTCTTTGTACTCCACAAATAATTATTAGGAGTATCAAGCCAATCATATGGGGAACGAATAAGAACATAGAAAGTATAAGGATTCTTAAAAGAATTCAATAAAGACACTGGACCAAGTCCAAAAGATACATTATAGCTTGTAAACGGATCTTTTCTTCCCCATTGGTATAAAAGCCCGTATGAGCTCTCTTCCGAAACAGTTGTAGATGTGGCTCCGAGATTTCTATCCATAAAAACTCCGATTTCGCCCGGAGTATCGGTAACCCAAAGATGCCAGCTCCAAATTATATCACCATACTGAAGATCATTCTTAACTGTTACCAAAGCATTCCCTTTCGTTCCGGTATAATTAACTGTAACCATTTTGGAACTTTCATCTAACGATACAGAAGAGATAATACTTCCTGTAGTGTTGTCTTCCCAATGCACACGCACTGCTTTCGGCACAAGATCATCACCGCTGTTGGCGCTGTTTCCTTTCCTTCCGGCATAGAAAGTGAAAGTACCGGCACTGCCAGCAGGAATCATATAGGAGTTCGCCCCTGTGTTAAACTCCAGCAGCGGCATCACAGTAATCTTCGACCGCTCGATGGTATTATCCACAGAGGTGTTTTTGGTCATCGTGTTACCGGCCATATCGGTAATCATAACAGTAAAGCCTGTACCCAAAGTCCCGGGAGGAAGAATAATATAAAATGGTGTAGGTGTTGTAGGATTTAGCTGCACTCCGCCCGCATCGTCACAGTCGAGAGTTATTATATGGGTTCCCGACTCCTGAGGTTCAGTAACAACTGACGAAAGAGCTATCTCTCCCCTAAAATCACCGTTAAGGCGGTTACTACTATTATTATCTGTAATAGAAATGCTTTGTATTTTGGCCGTTCCTTTTAGCTGTATCTTCAGAAGCCCGCAGAAGTTTTTGAAGGACAAATCGTTACCGGTGGAAGTGTATGCAACCATTGGAAATACGTCTTTATCAAACGTACCCGCTATGTATTTCTGCTGAGCGGGAAGAGTGAAATTAAAAGAACAGTTGCTACTTAAACCGAAAGATACGCTGGACAACTTCGCTTTTGGATAAAAAGCAGCCATCGGACGAGCCTCGGAAATAACTCCATTGAAAATACCGGTTATGGTTCCTTCTCCATCGGAAAGGGTAAATTCTGAAGCGGAAGCGGCATTCCCTGAAACATTGAAAACTGCTATCTTATCACCTTCTGACCAGAATACACGCTTAGTGCTTTCCGAAGTGTTTTCTATATAAGCTTTGGTGTCCGGATATGCCATCTCTTCAGCACTCCAGCCGATCGACTTTGTATCTGCCTTGTCTGAAGGTATTTCCATCATGGCTCTGAGCATGACGGGGCCTGCCGGTTTATCGTTTGCATTTTCATTTTTAGTACAGCTTCCCGTCAGAAGAAGCAGTGCAGCCGCCATGGCCGCTATTGTGATTTGTGTTGATATTTGTTTCATGACTACCAATTTCCGTTTATTTGGTTAATATTTTCAGTGCCTCCCGGTGCATTTGTCGGGATAGCCTTGAGCTCTTTGAAGGTCCATGAACCGTTGTTTAAATTTTCATACCACTTCTTATTAACCGCTTCTGTACCCAACTTGGAGAACGGCACCCATAAAGTGATGTTTGAAGTGGTGCAGCCGATAAACATATTTTTTATATTGACATTACTCTCTCCGGAAGTGATTGCAGGAGTTCTATTCCCTGCAATATTGATGGTTATCTCACTGCTTAAGGCAGAACAGCCTTCAAAAGTTTGTGATATGTCAGATACAGAGGCTGGTATTGTCACATCCTGATTGAATGCTGTACAGCGATAAAAAGTGGAATACATGTCCGTATTTTTAGCCGGAATATGAACCGGCTTGTTAAATGCACTACATCCGGAAAAGGTACATAACATGGTTAGAATCTCTGAATTGGCCGGGATGGTTATAAGCGAATTTAATGAAGAACAATAATAAAATGTACCGCTCAGATCAGTGACGTTGGCCGGAATCGTTACCGCCTGATTGAATGCGGTACAGTTTTTAAAAGCGCCCTGCATAGTGCGAATCTCCGAATTGGTCGGGATTGTTATCGGAGAAATTAATGAACGACAACCACTAAAAGTAAAGGACATATTCGTCACGCCGGCAGGAATCGTTACCGCCTGATTGAATGCAGTACAATTACAAAAAGTATTCTCCAGCGTTGTATCTCCGGCCGGAATATGAATCGGCTCATTAAACTCGCTACAGCCGTCAAAAGCGCTCACCATAGTGCGAATCTCCGAATTAATCGGAATTGTTATCGGCGAATTTAATGAACTACAACCCTCAAAAGTACGGCTCATATCAGTCACGCCGGCAGGAATCGTTACCGCCTGGTTGAATGAGCTACAACCGGAAAATGTACGGGTCATATACGTCACATTTGAAGGGATGGCAGAAACTGATGCAAGATTGGTACAACCACTAAACATCCCTGAAATATCCGTTATCGATTGTGCGTTCTCTCCTATCGGGAAAACAAAAGACTTTAAAGTTGTAACATCTTGAAATAGAGATTTAGCGGCCCCTGGAGCAAATCCGGCGGCAGACATGTCTATTGCAAATCTCGAACTTGAACCCTCAAATCGATAAAGTTGCCCTGATAAATCATCACCATCCGCAATTAAAAAAACAATATCTCCACCGGTAGCTATCTTGATGCTGTATGGCTCTTCATCTGTGCCAAGAGGGGACTCCATATTTTCAAGAGACTCTATACCTGATTCAGTATCGTACCAGTCACTCCACGGCCTATCTCCCAGCTTGACCATCAGCCCTGAAATAGCACTTGTAGTGGTGCTTTGAAGGTTCCATTTGTATTTATAGATCTGCTTGTTCCCGAAGCCTGGTGAAACCAGCTTCGTTGTGATATCCGTGCTGAGCACGTATGTCGTTGTCCCTGACATCATCGAGACTTTAATCTCATTGTAGTTTGCTGCCTTGACCACCGCATATACTGTCTTGCCCTGCAAATCCTCTACTTTTGTCCCCTCCGGAAACGTAATATTCACATAGTCTTTCCCATCTGTCAGCATCTTCCCTGCATCTGTGGTATAGATAGTCAGAGACCTGACTGCTGTGGTTTTGCCAGTTGCTCCGTCTATCGTGAACGTGAGGATGGAAGCAGCCTCTATATCATAAGTCGCATTGACCTCTGCATTCGTTGTCCCGGCCTCGATTGCTGCTCTTCCGGTAATTGGCAGATTCTTCCCGTTGAAGTCGGAAGCATTTCCGTTAAGAGTCCGCTGAAGCTGATTTGTAGGAATATTGTTCTTCGGATATTCGGCATAAGTGACATTGTCGTATGCAGAATTGTCAGACACAGGATATACAATATAGATGGTATGGCCGTTTTCGTCCACCGTCACCGGGAATGTGCCATTCTCTATGGTGGCAACCTGACGCGTCCCTGTATCATCGATAAAATAGGCAACTCTGTCCCCTGTCTCCCATTCAAGTTTGCTTTCCGTGCTGTTCAATGTAGTCTTTGTCAGAGCCGACGGCGTCATCTTCACCGTGACAATGCGCCCTGCCTCTTCCGGATCTGTCTTGATGTTGTCCGGCATTTCCTTCGCGCACCCTGCTGTCAGCAGTAATGCAACTGCGAGTAGATTATAGATTTTCTTCATGGCGGTTTTGTTTAAAGATCGTCTCCCGAAAAATCGTTTCGGCCAAAGCCTATCCCCGGGATGGATTCGGCAAAGCCCTTTTCAATCATTACTTCCACAACCTCCACTGTCGGAGGAGTGTAACTAACATCATCTGTTTGTTTCATATTTTATTTGGTTTTATTTTTATTGATTGCATCGCGATTAAACTCATACTTCATTTAATTTACTGCCATCAGATTCAGCCTAAGTTTCATCTGTATTGTTTGGCTGAGCTTTGCATCTCCATGCTTGAACTCGGTTGTACTTGGCAATACTCCTTTGTAAAGTTAGATAATGTCACCCTTTTGGCCAATAATCGGCCAAAAAGTTGGTTTCAAATCTGAAAAAGTTGGTTTCAAATCTGAAATTTCATTGTGTATCAATTAGTTACAATAGGCAAAAAATACAGAACACGGCGGTGTCGAAGTACTTGACACAAGTTTCCCAGCCATATCGTTTATATCCCTTCGGGTATATTATTTGAGCAATTTTAATAAAAATATCCCCGAAAAGGTGTAATTTAATATAATTATACTATATTTGCACCCGTTAAGGTATAAAATAGTATGGAACAGACCATTTTTTCAAAATACGTTAAAGCGATGCGTCATAAGTATCACTTGACACAAGTGGATCTATCAGAGAAATCGGGGGTAGGACTACGTTTTGTGCGTGATTTGGAGCAGGGGAAAGCCACGCTTCGTATCGATAAAGTCAATCAAGTGCTCAATTTGTTTGGAGCCGAATGTGGACCGATAGCCATGAGTGGAATAAAGGAGGATGACGTATGAAACAAGCGCTCGTTTTATTTCAAAACCAAAAAGCCGGCATTCTGAAGGAAAATGCAGATGGGTATTCCTTTGTGTATGACAAGGATTATCTTACAGATGAAAAAGCGAAAGCCGTAAGCCTGACTTTACCGCTTCAAGTAGAACCCTATCAGAGCCATACTTTGTTTCCATTCTTTGACGGATTGATTCCGGAAGGGTGGCTGCTTGATATAGCCGAACGTAATTGGAAAATCGATAATCGCGACCGTATGTCACTTTTGCTTGCCTGCTGTAAAGACTGCATCGGTGCGGTCAGCATAATAGCCATAAATGATAAGGAGGATGAATGATGTGTAAACGATGCTTGTTTTGCTACGAACCGCTGTCCGAAAGCGAAGTTGATTATCATCCCAAATGTAGCAGGAAGATATTCGGATCGTCGGTGGCCCCGATTCTACCCTATCAGAAAAAGGATATCCAAAGCCTTGCAGAGCAGGTGATTCGTACACGGACTACGCTTACCGGCGTTCAGCCGAAATTGTCTCTCGATTTTGACCGAGTAAGCCGTTCTCCCAAACGATTTACCATCGTGGGATTATGGGGACGCTATATATTGAAGCCTCAGACAGAGTTGTACCCAATGCTACCTGAAGTGGAAGATTTAACGATGCATTTGGCGGAAACAGCCAAGATAGAAACGGTGCCTCATTCCTTGATACGCTTCAGTGATGGTGAGATTTGCTACATCACACAAAGGATAGACAGGACGGCAGATGGCGTAAAACTTCCGATGGAAGATATGTGCCAGCTCTCTGAACGTATGACTGAAGATAAATACAAAGGCTCGCATGAACGCATTGCAAAAAGCATTTCACAGTTCAGTACGGTGCCACGTCTCGATATCGTAAAGTACTGGGAGCAAGTGGTCTTCTCGTGGATAGTAGGGAACGCCGACATGCATCTGAAAAACTATTCTCTCTACGCCCCCGATGGGAAGAACTATTTGCTCACACCTGCGTATGACTTGTTATCGACAGCCTTGGTTATGCCTCAAGATTCTGAAGAATTGGCATTGACCCTTTGTGGGAAAAAGCGGAAATTATCTCGTGAACATTTCGAAGCGGGAATGCTACAATCAGGACTGAATGCAAAAGTCTGCGATAACATCTTCTCGAAATTCATAAAGAGCGCCGACCAATGGATGGAGCTTATCAAAATCAGTTTCTTGACACAAGAGATGAAAGAGAACTATGCGCATATAATCAGCACTCACCTTGCAAAGCTGTAATTCAGGAACGATTGTTGACCCAAAATGGTGAATTAACTTTGTGAAAATTCGGGGAAACAAAGTTACCGACTACATTCAAGATTGGTCAGATTGCCCAGGCTATACGATAGTTCTCCCTCAATGTGATTGTTATCCAAAGATAATTGTCTCAAAGATCTCAGTTTGTATAATGATTCCGGAATTGTACCCTCCAACTGATTATTATCAAGCATAAGATATTGTAAATTAGACAATTAGCCTATCTTGGAAGGGATATTCTCCGACAAACTGTTGGGCTGCAGAGACAGATTATTTTGAGTGAGCCAGATGTTCTCATTTTCATAGCGCATTTCTACACTATCTTTGTCATCGCCGGATGCAGCAACAAAAGTCAAATATTCAGCGGCAGAAGAGCGGATTTTAATGACATTAGTGTTTTTCTCTTTTTTCATAGCTCAATATCTTTAATTATTGCCAACAGGGAAAAACAGAATAAGAGCTTTCTCATAAAAATTGTTTTAGATTAGCTCACAAATATAAGTAAAATCTTGTTATTCAAACATTGCATCATCAAATCTCACGAGAAATCTCCGTTCGCTATCTCAAAATATTTATTAAAACTCCACCCCATTGGGGCAAAGCTCAACTATCAATTGTTCCAGTGATTGTGATTTATTCTTTCCCATATTGTAATTCATCTTCTTTAACTTCTACAACTTCATCCTCGCTGTCCGGATAGCGTTTACGCTTGACGGTGTGTTTTATTTTGCCGATGATAAAATTGATTTCCACTGAGGTCTCTGTTTCTTCAGGGCGCAATTCGGGCAATACTATGTCGGAAAGAGCAGCTGAGAAACGACTCATCAGCGATTGCTTCTTTTCAGGATTGTTTTCTCGATTCAGTGCAACCAAATTCCGTTGGAGTTCACGTACTTCGGCATAAGTCTCTATGATCTCCAATGTGGCTTCAACAGCTCGTTTCCCTTTTAGTATAGTAGCCAGCATGTAAAGTCCTTTTTCTGTAAATGCCTTTGGTGTATAGCGTGTGCCACCATGATGAAAACTTGAGGTCAAAAATTTTGACCTCAAGTTGGCAAATTCTTGTTGGTCAAGATTTAAGATATATCCTTGTGGAAATTTTTCAGGATTGTTGCGTACTGCCTGATTAATCTCTTTTGTGGCTACTCCGTAGATTTGGGCCACGTCACAGTCAAGCAGTACAGGTTGATTGCGTATGATGACAATCTTATCTTCCACTTTTAGTGGATGATATTCTGATTGTTCTAGTGATTTCATAGTGTATTCTCCTTGTCATTAATATCAAACATTAATCTTACTCTTTTTTGATGTCTCTTGCCAGATTATTGACGAATCGGTTACCATATTTTACGTTTTGAGAAATCGCCTTTCCTATATTCCAATACAGAATAATCTGTTCTTGGTTAACACTCAGCACAGCTCTATATTGGGCGTTTCTTATCTGCTGCTTGATGTTGTTCAGTACCTCAAAATATTCATTATTGTTAATCATCATGTTCATCGTCTCCTTCTAAATCTTTAAATATTGCATCAATGGCAGTGCGAAACTCATTTTTACGAGCCGTTTTCCATATCAGGCCTTTAAATTCATTTTTTAATTGTTCGTTTGTCATTTTTTAATTCTGTTTTGCTTTTATTCAATCTTCAAAGTTAAGCAAATTTATCTCTTTGTGATTAATATGTCTTTAGCGAACATATCTCTTCGTAAAATTACATATCATTAAGTGAAATTTATTTTGTCAATGTTTTTTATTATCTTTGGATTTGGTTATTAATAATCGGATTACACTTTGTTATGAAAAAAATAATATTAACAGTTGTCATGCTGTCTGCCATATTATTCACGGCAGCAGGACAGACAACTCGGCATGAGTCGCATTTTGCACTACGTGCCAATATGCTCAGATGGGTGACACTCACTACAGACATGGGGCTTGAATGGAATATATGCAATCACTGGAGTGTGGTTGCCAACGGGTCTTGGACCTCTTGGAAATGGAAAGGCGTTGATCGCCGTTACGCATTATGGGAGGTTTCTCCCGAGGTACGTTATTATTTTTCAAACTCCGGAATAGGCTCAAAATACAATTCTGCCCGTAGTCACGGTCAACTTCCATTTTACGTCGGACTCCAATACAAACAAGGCTCTTTCAATTACAAATTGTCTCAGACAGGGAAACAGGGAGATATACTTGGAGGCGGTGTGGTATTAGGATATATGCTGCCGTTGAACAGATCTCTGAGCATTGATTTCAAATTGGGGGCAGGATGCCTTCTCGCGGACTTCGATACTTACAATACTGCCGGCTCTGTCAGGGTAAGAGACGAAAGTTATTCCAAGAGCGTATGGGGAATAACCGATTGGGGCGTTACTTTGGTATGGATACTAAAATAGAGAGGAACTGACTATGACTACTAAAATATACAGAATTATACTGTGTATAGCAATATCGACCGTCATCTTAATCACATCAGGATGCGTAAAGGATACACTATACAACACGCCTCACCCCGATCAGGCGGCTCTTGAAGTAACCACTGATTGGAGCGGCATCTCAAAAGATGCGGTTGTCCCCGGTACTTACATGATAAGGGTGGGAGAAGAGATTCAGACGGTAAGCGGAGAGAAAAATGTATTCCGGTCACTTCTCGACCCCGGACATTATAACCTGCTTATCTATAACAAGCCCAACGGAATAACAATAAGCGACATCACCGCAACCGTCAACACTCTTGTCAACGGCACTCTGGACCCCAACCCCGGTTTTCTGTTTTCAGGATATAATGAATTTGACACGCCTGTGGACGATACCCTAAAGGTCAAAATGCCCATGAATCAGCATATCCGCTCACTGAACATGGAATTAAAGCTCACTCCTGAAGATGCTCTTCGTCTTAAAAGGACAACGGCTGTTTTGTCCGGCATCGCATCATCGGTAGATCTGATTACAGGCAAGATTGTTTCAACTAAAGGCAAATTGATTATCCCGATGTTCACTCTCAATACCGAATCTTCGGGAGCGAGTGAAGTAGTACACTCCGGAGTTGTTTCAGACTATACCATGGGAAATCCTGTATTGGCAGCTTCTCTCAGAATTTTTGGGATCATGTCAGGTGAAAAACAAGAACTGACTCTGAATGTAACTTTGACGAATAATACGGTTCACACCATAAAAACCGACCTGACCGACTATCTCAAGAACTTCGGCAGCGGAGAAATTGAGCCTCTGGTGCTGGATGCCACGCTGACACTTCCTGTAGAGGCAGGAATCGAGGTGACTATCTCCGATTGGAATATCGTAAATAACGGCATCATTATTATTAACTGATTATCAGCATATTATATCATAGTTATCAATAGTGCGAATAATAATTAAAATAACATAACATGAAAATGAGTATCAAACATTCGTCAAATCTGTTGTCAGGCTCGGCACTGCTATCCGCTCTGCTGTTATTTGCCGGATGTAACAGTACAGACGGGCCGGCAACACCGCAAGAACAACGTACTGCCATTCAGGTAAGTAGCGGTATTCAAACCAAAGCATACGACAACAAATGGGAAGAGAATGACGCCATTGGTGTATTTATGCTTAATGGCAACACACTTGAACAGGAAAATAACAAATATACAACAATCGGTAGCACAGGCACTTTCAGTGCGGATGCGACCAATACTATTTATTTTCCCATAGATGGAACAAGACGTGATTTTGTGGCATACTATCCTTATCAGAGCCTTTCCCAAGGAGCGACAACGTTAACCTTATCCGTTAATGACCAGTACTCTCAAAAAAAGATCGATTTGATGGGATGCTCCAAAGTGACCGGAAAGCACAAGAACGATCCTAAAGTCAATTTTGCATTCAATCACAAGTTAGTGAAAATTGTAATGACCATTGAGCCTGAGTATCCTTCACTCACAAGGGCAGATCTTCAATCGATGAAAGTGGAAATCACAAACCAGCAGTTAAAGGGAACATACAATGTATTGAAAGGTGGCGATGTGACTGTTGATAAGGTATCCGATCCTGCCGACATCACTCTGCGAACTACCGCAGACGGTACATTTTCAGAAGGAATTATACTTCCCAATACTTCCACTGCAGGTATGCAGCTTCGCTTTACACTCAGGAACGGCATGGTCTTCACATGGATTATCAGTACTGCTCCATCGTCAAAACGCTACGAAGCCGGCAACAAATACATCTACAGCATCACTTTGAAAAGGACTGCTTTGGAAGTTACTTCAACCATAACCAATTGGGGCAGCGGGAACGGAAACGGCGAATCGGGAAGCGCCGAATAAACCATTAAACAATAACGACATGAAAGCAAATATTATATTATGTATTGCAGCTCTCACGCTGATAGCTGTCGGTTGCAACAAAATAGAAAATACCAATGAACGCGTAGCTGTCGAATTCAGTGCATCGCTCTCGGCAGACGTATCTCAAACCAAAGCTGTGGACTACACATGGTCGGTTAACGACTCCATTGGAATTTATATGGTGACTGCCGGACAAGCTTTTACAGGAGCCAATATAGTGGACAATAAAGCCAATATCCGTTATATAGTGGATCCAAGCCGAATCAACGGCTTCAAACCGGACGGCACACCCATATTCTATCCCATGGATAACAGCAGAGTAGATTTTTATTCATATTATCCTCAAGGTTATGTGACGTATGACCAATACCACCACTTCGTCTATCCTATCAATGTGGCTTCACAGAGCAATCAGGAAGCGCTCGACTTCATGTATTCCAATAATGTAAAAAGCAAAAACAAGATAGACAAGGGAGTTGCTCTTTCATTTGAACACAAACTCTGCAAAATAATTCTGAACGTACAGGGAGGAAGTGGTGTTTCTGCCGAAAGCTTGAGCAATCTTACCGTACAAGTAAAGGCACAGAACACTAAAAACACATTCAATCTGACCACAGGAGCTTTAAAAGATGCCGGTACACCTGCCGACATACTGCTTTATAAAAAGCCGGATGTCCATGTATATGAAGCAATTTTACTGCCTGACACTGCTACGGAACGCACTTTTGAATTTAATCTGAACAATACGGTCGATGCACCCTTCAGCTGGGTAATGAACAAATCTCTCGAATCCGGCAAAAAATACATTTACAATATCACTCTTAATCGCACCGGAATTGTAGTGACGGGAAGCATCACTCCGTGGATTCCCGAAAATGGAGGAAATATCAATGTACAACGTTAAATCTTAAATACCATGAAAACATCAAAAATAATAATATCTGCAATCCTGATACTCATTGGTGTTGCAGCATGTACAAAAGAAGGGGGCCGTCAGGAAATTACATTCAGCAACGGAATGTATGCAAGTGAGATAACTCGTGCAGAAAACACTTTGCTGAACAGCTATTTCGATACAGGAGACCGGATTGGGATATTCATTAAAGAGAATGCATCCGGAACTCCCGGCACGACATATACTCAACCTCTGATTTATACCGCAGGAGCAAATGGAGCAATGAATCCTCCTTCGTCTCAATATTTTCCACAAAGTGGGAATGGGATAAGTGTATATGCCGTCTATCCCTCATCGGCAGCATCCACTGCAGCAATCACTACATTTAGCATCAATGCAAACCAGACCACGGATACCGGTTATAAAGCAAGCGACCTGATATATTGTGCAAAGCAGAATTTTACCAGAACCAGCAACACTATACCGCTCGTCTTCCGCCATCTACTCTCCAAAATTACCATTACTCTGCAGGCAGGAGATGGGATCTATACGGAAGATCTTCAAAATGCCAAAGTCGATCTTATGAACATTCTGCCAAGCACGAATTTCACTCCGGTTACGGGAGCAATTTCGGCTGCTACGGGGGCAGTCACAACTGTAAACGTAAAGGGCGCTACCACTGCATCCTTACAGAACAGTGTTATTATCATCCCTCAAACTTTGGAAAATAATTTCATAAGGGTGACCTTATCAGGTGGCTTGGAAATGAATTCAATATTCGACACACAGACAGTTACATTCGGCCCTGCTACTGCCTACTCATATAATGTGACTGTTACAAAGAGCGATATTTCTATTAAATCTTCCATCTCCGCATGGACTAATGGAGGGACCATTTCAGGTAATGCAACATTGTAATTAATATGAAACACTCAAATAAACATAATTTATATTTGCCCTGTCTGACCATTTTGGCAGTTGCATTGATATGCGTGGCATGCAGCAAAGACGACACGGCCACGCTGCCTGACGGCAAATATCCCGTCACATTAAACGCCATCGGACTGAACCCAACTCCGGTGACACGTGCCACGTCTGACGGTTCATGGACCACCGACGATGAGATAGCAATACAAGTGGGAGGCGGGTACGGTGTTAAAAAATATGTTCCCATTACTGCAGGACCCACAGTTACGCTGAATGCGGCAGCCGGGGTCACTCCGTTCTACTGGCAAAACCGCGATGACATCAATGTTTCGGCATGGTATCTCGGCACAGGATACAATGCGACTCTGCCGACTTCATGGAGCGTACAAACCGATCAAAATATCGACGAAAGCTACCAAAAGAGTGACTTCCTCTACGCAAGTGGTACTATTGATTTTGATGGTACGAAATCTCTCACTTTTTATCATCAGACGGCAAAAGTGGTAATAAACATCCGCAACTACGATGTGGTGACAGATGCAGAGAAGATTGACTCCGTCAAAATCACATCTGTTTTGGATGGGAGCATAAGTGATAATGCAACTGAACACTACCGCTTGTGTGCAGATGGAGGCACTTATCGGACTATTTCCGCCAACAAGCTCGCAAGCCCCAACACAGGAGTAGTTTTTGAAGGGGCACCGGAAACGGCTCTTGCCAGCTTTCAGGCATTGGTTATTCCGCAAACTTTAAGTATTAACACTCCTATCGAGATAAAAATAAACGGGTATGACACTTTCAGCTTCACCCCTGTCGGAGAGTGGAATGGCGGCAACGTATATACATACAATATTACAATAAAAGGCAGACAAGTCACGGTTAATACAAATACCGACATCGGCTGGATAACCGGCGGTAGCGGTACAGGCAGCGGGGAAATTTAACAATCAGATTGCAATGAAGAAATTAACTTACATATTATCAGCATTTATGATACTGACGGCATGTCAGAAAGAAAACGGTGTCAATCTCTTACCGGAAGGAAAATATCCCTTGATTATCAGTTCCGTACAGATGATGGACGATGTGCAGACTCGTGTGTCTGAAAATACAACCAATGGCATGAGTAGTCAATGGGATGGCGGAGAAGAGATAACGGTACAGCTAAGTGGGACGATGGATGATGGTACATCATATACGGCAGAAGGAAAATATACACTGAATGACGATAAACAACCCCTTATACCAGTAATCGAAAAGGAACTTTATTGGCATTCCACAAATAATGGCATAGTTACGGCTTGGTATTCCAACGTTGCTGCCTCCGACAATACTATAACACTCGGCAGTCAGGCAGGCGGTCTGGCGTATGTACTTAAAGCACAACCGCAAAATGTTACATTCAACACTTCCACTACATTGACATTCAGCCACCAGCTCGCTAAGATAAGGGTATTGATTACCGGAACTGCAAATATTGAGAATGCTACTATTAAAGTAAAAGGACATACACAAGGAACTATCAATTGTGGTACGATTACAAGGAGAGAAGATACCAAGGGTTGGATTACCATGAAAAGAAGTTCTTATAGTAATGGAACTATTTGCTACGAAGCCAATGTGATTCCATATACCGAATATATGCTTTACAAATCTGCATTTCAGGTAATTACCCAAAATGGAGAGACAACGACTATAGACTTAGATGCCGGTGTTAATGTATCAGAGAAGGGGAAAATCCATACAATCACTTTGACTGTGAATAATCGTCCGTGACCATTGGCCGCACCGGTTATGTCCGCTTGCGGTAGCTTGCTATCGCCCATGTTGTAAACACGGCAAAAAATCCGAGCAAAGCATATATTTCAGGGAGCAGATCCGATAAGCGGCTCCCTTTCAGATAGATTGACCGCATGATAATGATAAAATATTTCAGAGGGTTGAATCTGGCTATCCATTGTGCCCAATCAGGCATACTCCCCACGGGAGTAAACAGACCGCTCATCAGGATCAGAATAAGAATGAAGAAAAACATCACGAACATCGCCTGTTGCATCGTGCTTGAGTAATTGGATATGATCAATCCGATATCCGACACCACAAGAATATAAATAAATGAGAGCAGATAGACTGATAAGATGTCACCGGCCGGAGCAAGTCCATATACAAAATAAGCTACGGCAAATGCAATGCTGATTACGATAATTCCTATAATCCAATATGGAATCAACTTTCCCGCGATAAACATGAGTTTGGAAATGGGTGTCACATTAATTTGTTCAATTGTTCCCACTTCTTTTTCACTCACAATGTTGAGAGACGGAAGAAATCCGCAAATAATAGTAAGGAGCATTACTATCAGGGCCGGAATCATAAACACTTTATAATCCATTCCCGGATTAAACTTAAAATAGGGCTTAATGTCTATCATTGAACTCTGTATGGTGGCACTCCTACTCTCTTGAATTGACGTTGCAAAATCGGAAACTATCGAGACAAGGTATGAACTTGCAAGACTTCCCTTGGTTCCGTCAACCGAATTGGCAGAAATCATTATGGAAGATACCCCCGTTTTGGTCAGGTTTTCCTCAAAATCGGATGGAATCTCAAGTATAACATCTGCCTTTCCGTAAGTAACACTCTCAAGGGCCTTATCGTATGAGTTCGGAAATGATGCTGGCTTAAAGTATCCCGTAGAAATGATTTTTTCAGTAAGTTGTTGAGATACAGTACTATGACTATTGTCCACAATGGCAATATTCACATTTTTGATAGTCATGGTAGCCGCCCATGGAAACAAAAGCATGGCCATCAGTGGAAAGAACATAATCAACTTAGGCATAAACGGATTACGCATCAACTGTTTGAACTCTTTTTCCAATAGGTACTTCAACATAATTATTCAAGTCTGTTTTTAAATCTTTTAAGGCTCGCCGTAATAAATACTGCTGCCATCGCCAATAATATATATACCTCTTTTGCTGCAAAAGCTATCCCCGACCCTTCAATCATAATTGTCTTTACCGCACTGATATACCACCTTGCCGGCACAAATATCGAGACAAACTGCAATATCCACGGCATATTTTCCACAGGAAACATAAGTCCGGAAAGCAACATTCCCGGCATCATCATCACCAAACCCGATGTCAACATTGCAGCTGCCTGGGTCTTCACCAGCGTTGAAATCAACATTCCCATTGACAGGGAAACAAAAATAAACAACGTTGAAATGGCGAGAAGCCATGACATACTTCCCGAAACAGGAACCCCAAGAACAAATACGGCAAGTAATATAATGGTTATCAGATTGATAAATGATATTACAAGATATGGTATCGTCTTGGAAATAATGATTGACAGCGGTTTGACCGGTGAAACTAAAAGTACCTCCATCGTTCCGTGTTCTTTCTCCCTGACGATGGCAATAGATGTCATCATTGTACATATCAACATCAGTATCAACCCCATAACGCCGGGAACAAAATTATATGCCGCCTTCATTTGCGGATTGTACAACATCTTGACCGTAGGGATGATTGTGACTGTGCCTGATGAAGTTACTGCCGCGACAGATGTTGTGCCACCGATGTCGGAAGTTGTACTTTCGGCAGCAAATTGAGAGACAGAAGCAGCGCCATTCATGTTTTGAGCTATTTTCAGCTGATAATCCATGAAAATACTTGAAGCGTAGTTGACAGCCATTGTTGCGGTATTCGGATTGCTGCCGTCAGCTATGAGCTGAACGGAAGCCTTGCCGTCATGAACTATATTCCGGCTGAAATTATTTTCAAATACAACAACCATATCTATTTTATTCTGTCTGAACAGCTCATCTATCTCACGTTGCGATGTTACCAATTTCTCCACCGAGAAATACTTATTTGCCTCAAATTGTCTTATTAAATATGATGTTACATTGTCCTGAGAAGAATCCAAAATGGCAATTTTGATATTTCTGATATCTGTCGAAATTGCAAAGCCGAACAATATAATCTGAATCACAGGCATGACAAGCAGAATGAGAAGTGTCCTTTTGTCACGCAATATGTGACAAAACTCTTTTCTTACAAATGATGCAAATTGTCTCATAATTTATTGTTATTCAGATTGTCTTGTTGATGTTTCAGCCAAAGCCGTAAAGACGCTGTCCATACTTTCGGCTTTAAATGTCTGTTTTAGTCTTCTCGGCGTATCAAGGGCATCTATCCGACCATCCACCATTATCGAAACTCTGTCGCAATACTCCGCCTCATCCATGTAGTGAGTAGTTACAAATACCGTAATACCCTTATCTGCAGTATCATATATCATCTCCCAAAATTCTCTTCTTGCCGTGGGATCCACTCCTCCTGTCGGTTCATCGAGAAATACAATCTTCGGTTCATGAAATATAGCTACTGAAAATGCAAGTTTCTGTTTCCACCCTAATGGAAGTGTCTTGACAAGTCTTTCCCTCTGCTGTGTCATGCCGAGTTTGTCAAGCAATACCTCCGTTTTTTCTCTAATTGCATCCTCTTTCAAGCCATATATACCACCGAAGAGCCTGATATTTTCCCACACTTTAAGGTCTTCATATAGAGAAAATTTCTGGCTCATGTATCCGATATTTTTACGTATCTGCCTTGCCTGAGTCCTGATATTGTATCCGGCAACAAACCCCTCTCCCGAAGTAGGTTTGCTCAAACCGCACAACATCCTCATGGCAGTGGTTTTACCTGCCCCGTTCGCCCCCAAAAAGCCGAATATCTCCCCCTTTTCCACTGAAAATGAGATATGATCCACAGCTGTAAAATCGCCAAACGACTTCGTCAATTGATCAGTCCGGATTACTATGTTGTCTCTATTTATCATATTTATTCAAATGCCTCCCACCCTCAAGGAGCATATAACAATCTTCGATTGTAGGTTCTATTCGCTTGATTTCAATATCATTATGTCCTCTTTGCGACAAATAATCCGCAATTTGAGACAAGTCGCAATAATTCACTCCCTCACTGAATATGACATGATGTGTCTCTCCGAATGAATAACAATTCTGCGCCTGATCTATTGTCCGGAGATCTTTCAGCAGACTGTGCATGTCACTGCTGCTGACCGAAATAATTTCTCTTCTGAAATTTTTCACAATATTTTCCGGGGTATCCGTCCTTAAAAACATACCTCCATCAATCAATGCTATTCTGTCACAAAGTGCCGCCTCGTCCATATATGGCGTTGAGACAAGTATGGCAATACCCTCCTCCTTCAGCCGTTTCAGCATTGCCCAGAAATCTTTTCGAGATACAGGGTCAACACCTGTAGTAGGCTCATCGAGAAACAATACTTTCGGTCTGTGAATCAGAGCACAGCAAAGAGCAAGTTTCTGTTTCATTCCTCCGGATAAAGCCCCGGCCTTTCTGCTCTTGAACGGCTTGAGATACGAATATATGTCCTTTATCATATCGTAATTCTCATTGACTGATGTATTGAACAGAGTGGCAAAGAATTTGAGATTCTCTTCCACACTAAGGTCTTGATACAGAGAGAATCGTCCCGGCATATATCCTACAATTTCACGAATTTTCACATATTCCGAAACCACATCGTACCCCTCGACAGCCGCTCTGCCCGAGTCGGGAAGTATAAGAGTGGTCAATATCCTGAAAATGGTACTCTTTCCGGCCCCGTCCGCCCCAATTATACCAAACAGCTCTCCTTGAGACACTTCAAACGAAACGCCTCTCAAAGCCCGAGTTTTATTGTAGCTTTTTTTAATATTTTCAACAGATACCGAAACCATTATTTTTCAATTTTATAGTTTATCCTCAGAATTTGACATCACCATACATTCCTATTTTGGCGTAACCGTCATTTTCTATCATTATCTTGATGCCATATACAAGATTGGCCCTTTCATCTTTGGTCTGTATGGTCTTCGGGGTAAATTCGGCCTTGTCGGAAATCCATGTTATAACTCCCTTGTACTCTCTCTGTTCCTTTTCTCCGAAATCGCAATATACTTTCACCTCCTGACCAATCTTTATCTGTGTAAGTTGAGCCGAAGTAATGTATGCGTGAAGAAACATGTTGTCGGTATCAGCCACCTTGAACAGCGGTTTGCCTGCTGCAGCCAATTCACCCTTATGAGAGTATTTAGACAGAACAGTACCATCCACAGGTGATTTGATTTTAGCTTTTTCTATCATATCTTCAATCTGAAGCATCTGTGTTTTAAGGGCTTCTATTTCTCCCGATATGGAAGTGTTTGCATTTGATATGGCAGTTTGCTGTGCAATTATCTGTTTCCGCAAAACGGCAATGGCAGAAGTAATGTCGTCCAATTGTTTCCGATTAGCCGCGTTACCTTCAAGCAGTCTGGCAATCCTGTCTCTCTCCTGTGTCTGTTTGGACAGTTGCTCCTTGAGAGGGTCCAACTGCCTGCCTATATCCTGTATCCTCCCTTTCAAAGCTTTCATGCTTGCCTGCAATTGCTGCTCTTTCAGAGCCAGCTGTACGGTGTCTATCATTCCGTATATGGTATCCGTTTTAAGTCTGTCACCCTCGTTTATATTCAGGAAGGTGATTTTGCCGTTCGATTCGGCTGAAACGATTATTTCTTCGGACTCAAAAGTGCCTGAAGCATCATATTTGTACTTTTCGGAAGCACATGAAACAGCGATTGCCGCAACTGCCGCAAAGAGTATAGTGTTTGATATTTTTAACATTGGTGACATATTGGATAATTTTAATATTTCAATGATTGGTTGTGATGATGTGGTAAGTATTCACCTGTAAAAGTATTAGTTATTAAGGGTGTTTTTAAGGTCGTAAATAGATTTGAGAAGCTCTATTTCGTGCTTGATTTTGTCTTGTACTGCAATTTCCTCTTTAGTTATTTCTCTGATAAGATCGGAAGTGGAAATAGTGCCGTTATCTAACTTATTTTCAGAAGATTTACGTATTTTACCACGAAGTTCTATGATTCTGGCATCGTCTTCAATAATCTTTTGAAATTTTTGAATTTCGGCATTTTGCTGTCCGGAAGAGAGATCCGAATTGAAAATAAAGGTGTCTTTCATAACTTCAATGTTCTTCAATCCTGTGTCTATACTTCTTATTTCATTTCTTCTGGTATATAGGGATGAAATATTCCATGATAGTTTTATACCCCCGATGGCATACGTGGTGAAATTTGTATCAAACATATTCAGACCGGGCCTGCCATATCCGGCTCTGACGAATAGACCGATATTTGGGAGATTTTTAGCTGTTATAAAGCTCCTTCTACTTTCAAGTTCTTTTATTCTTGCCTCAAAGAGGGCCAATTCAGGCCTTTTATTTTCAAGAAAATACTCCTGTCCTGATATAGTGTCGTCCATTGCTGATGATGGCTCGTGTTCTTTATTCGCGCTGCTTCCCGCGGATGATTGGGGCAGGTAGCCCTCCGGCCTCCGTAATTGGACATTTTTATAATCTTCTTCCCCAATCATAGCCGACAGCATCCGTGTATAAACGTTTCTAAGCGCTTCAAGGTTGTTTTTATTCTGATTGGCAGTTATCACTTCTACCTCTACAATGTCGAGATCCGATTCGTTGGCAACCCCGTTATCAATGCAGTTCTCAACTCTTTTGTATGTTGAAGCAAGCTCTGTCATCAACACGTCTAACCGTGATATTTGATTGTCTATCAATAATATACCAAAATACAGATTGTTGATTCTGTCCCGCAGTTTATACATTTCTACTTCGTATTCTTTTCTGCTCACCTCACTTTGCGCCTTGATATTGTTTCGTTTGGCACGGACAGCTCCCGAATCCCAGACAATCTGTGTCAATTCGGCAATTGCCTGATATTGATCCTTATCCAATTGTGGGAGAGTCACCCCCGGAATTCCCTGTGGAAAAGAGGTCACATCCGTCTGATATGTCGCACTTGCAGAGATTGAGAGTTGTGGAATATATGCCATTGCAGCGTTGTTCAAACTATATTTCTCGCTCTTTTCAATCAGTTCGTACTGTTTCACGAGAGGATAATGTTGTTGTGCACGTGCATAACACTCATCAATGGTCAGTTCCTTGTTCTGAGCATGCCCGACAGCGGCCGTCAATAATATTGCTCCAATCGTTATAATATTTATCAGTTGTATTTTCATCTATTTTGTATGTTTTATGTGTTTTACGGACGCAGGCTGGAAATCACCACATTGGCAATCTCCTCTTTTCTCGCCTCTATCAGTTGGCTAATGCACTCTTTATCTGTTATTCCCATCACTCCTGTAAAAATAGGCAGTGCTATGAAAAAACCGAAATTAAGGGTTGCAATATTGAACGCTATTTCAAATACTGTTGCATGCCTGATTGCTCCTGCATCTATTTCAGCGTTCAACGCATCTTCAAATTGTCGAATCGGCATCAGACTGTGAAACTTGTCTTTTATCCATTCGACTTGTTTAGGGTTGGTACTCAACTCATTGACGATAAGAAACGGAAGTTTGGGATTCTTTGCTATGATGTCAAAGTGGGTGTAAACCACGTTTCTTATTTTATCATCAAAAGTGCCCGCTTTGCTATTATTGTTGAAAATCGTTGTAGCGAACAAATCTATTTTGCTCTCAAAAATTTTCTGAAACAGCTTCTCTTTTGTCCTGAAATAGTAGTGAATCAATGCCTGGTTGCACCCGGCTTCTTTTGCAATTTCAGTAGTGCTGGTCATGGCAAATCCTTTCTCCAAAAACAACTTTTCGGCGGCCTCGAGGATTTTACCTTCCATATTCATACTGCTCTCTTCAGTCTCTTTAATCATCTTATTTAATAGGTTTGTTTAATAAACCTATTAGCAAAAGTAGGTAATAATTTTCAAACAATACGACAAAAAGTTTAAAAAAAATCCATCCGAATTTATAAAATCTTGATTATCAAGAATATAATTTCAGATGGAACTTCTCTCAAAGAGAATAATACTTTGTCTGATTAATGCTATCCTATGTTAAAAAGGACGGAACTGACCTCCGGAAGAGCTTCCTACGGTTGTTATTGTGTTGTTTGTAGTAAAGGATGTGGCTTTTGTGCCATTAGAGAACGTATGCCCGTAAGTAAGCCCGTGGAAAGTGGTTCCGCCCGTGATTGTTCCTCCTGTGTATATGGTAAATGTCTTATTTGCAGTCAAATCCGATGCGCTATATAACATCGTCATCTGCTGACTGTAATTGCGTGGAACATCAAAAGTCATAATCGATTTGGAGTCCGGATTGACTATTGTGATTAATTTGCCCAAGGTGCCGGTCGTATTGTAGATGAGAGAACACTGTCTGCATGAATTGCTTGTAGGTGTGCTTGTTGCACCGCCAACACCGATAATTATACCGCCTGTTATTGCAAAATTGTTCTGATCACAGTCAAATCCCTCTTCAGGAACGGTAGTCCCAGAACATACAATCACTCCCCCACTGATTGACAAAGTGCCGTTTGAGTCCATTCCGTCATTGTTGGAACTATAGCAATAGATTTGCCCTCCGGTAACTGCTATCGATTGTGCCGCATTTATGCAATCATCATAACATTCGGCCTCGACCACTCCATCATTGATAGTCAGAATAGCTTTACTTTCAATACCTTCACTTCCTTCCCCACCGGAACAAATTGCAATTACTCTCCCGCCGTTAATGGTAAGATTGCCTTTCGATTTCATTCCCTTGGAGGAGGAGTCAAGATTTTGATAAACATATTGCTTGCCGGATGTTTTAACGACAATAGTGCCGCTGTCGATGGTAATGGTTCCATCCACGTTGATTCCCTTGCCGGCAGAGCCTGTAGATGTCAGTGAAGCCGTTGCGTTTGAAAACACGAAATTACTGTCACATTTAATTGCTGCACAGGATGATATATCCTGATCATCTGTGTCATATTCGGCATTGCCTGTGGTTTTAATTATGATTGTGCCACCTGTAATATTGACGTTGCCATCAGTTTTAAGTCCTTTTGAAGCTGCTCCGGAAGTCTCTATCGAAAGTTGTCCTCCGTTTATGTCTATCTTTTCGTTCTCGACATCGATACCGTCTCCGACACACACTATTTTAAGGGTGCCTCCTTCTTGTACAAATGAATCGTTAGTGTGGATTCCGTCCGAAGGTGCTCCGGAAATAGAGATGTTTGTATTTTTTCTGATTCGTATATAGTCATCACTACAGATGGCATGTTTGTAATTTCCCTTGACGGTCAGAGCGCCTTTACCGCTGAAAATAAGCTGTCCTTCGCTGAAAAGGGCTCCCTTCATATCTTCACCGTCTGTCAACGCGGTATATTTTGAGGCATCGGTCAGGGTATTGGTTGTTCCGTCTGTAACTACTACAAATGTCCTCTTGCCCGATTGGTTGTTGATTGCCGCGCCTGTAGTGCTCGTGATATTTACTCCATTCAGGGTCAATTTAAATTTATTAGTACTATAGATTTTTACAGAGCCGTTTGTGGTAGTGCCCGAAAGGACGTATTCGACCTTTTTGATAGACGAATTGATTACCACGTCTGCTCCCGTTGCCGTAACCGTAACACCGTCAGCAATTCCCGTTGTTGATACACTGCCGCCGTCAAATTGTATGGCAACGCTTGTTGTAAATTCGGAATTTTCGACATAGTCTTCATCATCTTCCGGAATAATTTCCGTCCCGTCAGTATAGGTGTCTGACAATGATATATCGGGGATAGAGATATCTGTCTTACCTTTACCTGTTATACTTCCTTCACCGGAACCGATTTCTTCGTTAAACGGATTGTCCGGCATTTCAAAATCGCAATTTGTCGCTATCAGACAAATTACACAAAGGCTTGTAAAAATCTTTTTGTACATAATAAATTGTTTTATGTTCGTTCGGTTGCCAAAATCCAAATTACATGCCTTCGATTTTTGAATTTGGCAATATTCAACCAAACCGCCAAAAAAATCAACGAACACACTCTGTCTGCTGCACACAATCAAATCACTCGGCAACATTACATTATCAGACTAAACTCTTATCCAAACCGACACATATCAGAAAATTTTTGGCAGATAAACTTTTTTGATTACCTTTGCGCTCCCAATCTGCAAACGATTCGTGCGTGGAGAGGGTTTTTGTTGATGGCGAGGTAGCTCAGCTGGTTAGAGCGCATGATTCATAATCATGAGGTCCCCGGTTCAATCCCGGGCCTCGCTACTTTTTCTGACCCCATCAGCCTTCGGCAGCTTCCCTCAGGGAAGCAATTTCACGCACTCCCGGCCTTGCCGTATTCTGCGTTTCACTTGAATACACGGCCTCCGTGCGGTCTGCTGATGCAGACTAATTATTTTTCTGACCCCATCAGCCTTCGGCAGCTTCCCTCAGGGAAGCAATTTCACGCACTCCCGGCCTTGCCGTATTCTGCGTTTCACTTGAATACACGGCCTCCGTGCGGTCTGCTGATGCAGACTAATTATTTTTCTGACCCCATCAGCCTTCGGCAGCTTCCATTCTTGGATGCACGTTCAAGATTATCACTTAATCACTCCCGATGCCAATCTTTCCGGATATGTGTAACGTTGGATGAGCGACAGGTGTAAGAGTCATCTGGAGGGCGCTTTCGTTCGCTTTGCTCACGGCGCTTGCAAACCCTCCATCTGCCTCTCACACCATTTCGCTCTACATCAGACACTTGAATACTGATGGTTACATGGTTAAATTACTATTAATCAGTCACGTACATACTGATACATAAATCTGCCATGTCGCTCTACAGTAGTAGGGGAAAATGTCGCGATAGCGACAAAAGGGGTAGAAAAAGTTAAGAAGCTGCCGCAGTCTGATGGGGTCAGAATTAAGAATCGGTGTAAACAAAGAAAAAGGCGACTCAGAACGAATCGCCTTAAATCCTTATAACCTAAAACTTAACCTATGAAAAAACTATTTGACTTACTAATCTGCAAAGCTCGTGCCAAAGTATAATCACAGATTAAAAATCGATTAATCTTTACATAATTCCTCAAAAGGAATATCCACAATCTTATACTTTTCCCTATCCTTGGCATAGTTAAAATGCCACCACTCATCCTTGTATGTAGTAAAACCATGAGAAGTCATCGCATCAACAAGAATTGCTCTATTGGCAAGAACATTTTCAGGAAGATTAGGATAATCGACAGCCGCCTCCTTGGTAAACGAATCAAAACCGGTCGGCATCTGCAACTCCTCACCCGTTGACAAATCGACAATAGACAAATCTATCGCAAACCCCCTATTGTGATTAGAACCCGAACGAGGAGAAGCCACAAAAGTAGTATCATGATAAACCTCATAAAAGTAGAGTGTCCCCGAATACGGACGATAAGCATCATAAATCTTCAAACCCAAATGACGAATTGAAAGCTCCTGCTGAATAGCCAAAAGCGCTTCAGCAACAGGTTTACGGGCATACGCCTTAGGCTCTGTATAAATCTGCTTACCTGTAAAATTATTTGTGGTGGCATACCTTATGTCCAGCACAAGACCGGGAATGAATTGTTCCAAATCTATCAACTCCATATCAGGATCTTCAGCCACACTTGCAAGATACTCTTGTTGAGTATCAATTATATCCAACCCATACGGATTACGCGGGTCAACCTCTGTATTGCCACCGCAACGACCAAATATCAGAAGTGCAGCACAAAGAGACAAATAAACGAATAGTCTTTTCATAAATATAAGTAATAACTTAAATAACGAGCATTCAATAAATAAGTTCCTTAAGTGTCCTTTTCGGAACATGGTGCGTACCATCCTCTTCCCTCCAATAACGATACTGATTGTCTGTCATATCATCGATGACCACTTTTTCTTTGGGAACTCCAATGGCAATCACATTGACAATGGTAATACATTCGGGAATCCCGATAATACGGGCCAGAGCATCCCTCTTGACAGTGGCAACAATACATCCTCCGTACCCAAGTTCGACAGCCTGCAGCAAAATGCTCTGCGCCGTAATACCGTCATCACATGAATATCCGGGAGCAATGGTAGTATCGTGAAGCTGTACAATATATGCAGCAGGCCTTTCTCCATCGACAGGCCCCTTCCACTCTGTAAGATAACCTGCCCATCCAAGAGTTTCAAATATCTGAGCACACTTCTCGGGAGTATTATAAATGGCATATTTAAGAGGCTGGATATTACGCGATGAAGGAGAAAAGCGAGCAGCCTCAATCATTTTGATCAAATGCGAGTCACTCACGCTTCTATCCTGATAGAAGCGCCTGTAGCTTCTGCTTTTTTTGATTAAATCGAGAAGTTCCATATTATTTATCCAAAACAAGAGTAATAGATACAATCGCAACATCTTTTGAGGGTTTGCCTCGAGAATCCGTAGGAATAGAGGCAATCTTGTCGATTACATCAAATCCATCAATAGTCTCTCCGAAAATAGTATATTCACCATCAAGGTGTTGACACCCTTCTGCATCCTGAACCAGATAGAATTGCGAGCCTGAAGACTCTTTAAGAGGATTGGCATCACCTCCCCTTCGTGCTGCCGCAAGAGCACCTTTTTTATGGGTCTTGCCACTAACGATTTCGGCAGGAATAGTATATCCGGGGCCGCCTGTTCCCACCAGAGACGCCTTTTCAGGATCCTTGCTGTACGGGTCACCGGCCTGTATCATAAAGCCGTTAATAACCCTGTGAAACAAAATACCGTTATAGTAATTTTGAGAAACAAGTTTAACAAAATTGTCTCTATGCAGAGGAGTATCTTTATACAATTGTATGGTAATATCGCCCTCTGAAGTTTTAATCTTGAAAACAGGCTCTTCCGGAAGAGGAGTAACAACTGCAACCGTATCCGGCGCTGACTGAAGTGAATCAATAGCAGCAGGCTGTTCCTGAGTCTGTTCATTTTGAGGCCCCGGCTCCTGCTGTCCCTGTCGGTTTTTACACCCTGTAAATAGTATGCACATAATTAAGGTTAGAGATAAAATTATACGTTTCATGATATATTAGTATTTAACTCTCAAAATTAATCATTTTTATCCTTTAAAATAGTAATTTTGTAAATTAATTAATTGCAGACGATGGCTAATCCGTTAAAACAACTTGCAGGCGAAACCGCAATATATGGCATGAGTACCATATTGGCGCGAGTCGTCAATTTCCTTCTCGTCCCTTTATATACCAGAGTCCTAATTGATTCCGATTATGGAGTGGTCACGGAATTTATGGCTTACATCGCTATTTTGCAAGTCGTTCTTGTCCTCGGACTTGAAACGGGCTGTTTCAGATACGCCGGCAAAGAGGGTGTTGACAGGAAATCTGTATTTTCAAGTGCATTTGTCACCGTACTCTCTTTATGCTCTGTGTTTCTGGCAGCAATAATTTTATTTGCAGAACCCATCTCCAACGGCCTCGGATATGAAGGTTTCTCAAACATCATAATATACTCAGGGGTTATTCTCGCCATAGATTCATGCTCCGCCATACTCTTTGCACGGCTTAGATATGAGCACAAGGCGCTGAAGTTCGCAATTATCAAGACCCTGAAAATATTTACCGAAGTAGGGGTAAATCTGCTTCTGTACCTCGTGATGCCGGCCGTATTTGCTTCAAATCCGCACCACAGGCTCCTTAACTTCGTCAGTGCCACTCCGGATTTCACGTATGCGATTTTTGCCATTTTCGTGAGCTGTATAGTATGCCTTATCATGTTGATTCCGGATTTGAAGAATATTTCCTTCAAATTCGACAAAAAGATCTGGAAACCGCTGTTGATATACTCCATACCTCTGATGATTGCAGGACTGCCTGGAGTAATGAACGACTTTCTCGACAGAATATTGATGAGATTCTTAAATGCCGATCCCGAAATGTGGAGGGCCGATCTCGGTGTATATCAGGCAGGTGTCAAGATTGCGGTAATCATGTCGCTGTTTATTCAGATGTTCCGATATGCCGCCGAGCCGTTCTTCTTCCAGAGACAGAAAGACAAGGGAAGCAAAGATATTTACGTTAAGGTAATGAACTATTTTGTAGCATTCTGCATGTTCGGATTCCTTGCCGTAATGCTCTACATCGACCAGATAGGACTTATACTCGGCAAGGATTTCAGGGAGGGACTTTCGATTGCCCCGATCATGTTGATGGCATACGTTGTCCTCGGCATACTGTTCAATGTCGATATGTGGTACAAGCTCTCAGGCAAGACAGGCTATGCCATCTATGTGGCTCTTGCGGGGCTTGCGGTAACCATTGTCATCAATGTAATCTTCATGCCGCTATATTCATACCACGCTGCAGCGTGGGGCCATCTTGCAAGCTACTCGGCAATGTTGATTGTAAGCGCAATTCTTGGGAGAAAATATTATCCGATACCTTACAAGTGGGGCCGGATACTCTCTTTCGTATTGACAGGTCTTGCAATCTACGGAATCAGCCTGTTGCTTCCCGATATGAGTACATGGCTCCAATTGGGAGTTCATACGATACTGATATTAGTTTATTTAATTATTGCCGCATCAATCCTCCTTGTTGAGCGCGGAGGACACTTCAAAAATCCAAAACCATGAAAGTCAAAATCGTAAACAAATCTGCTTTTGAAACCCCGGAATATGCCACAAAATACTCTGCAGGCATGGATTTGAAAGCCAATATCACAGAACCCATAACCCTTGGCCCGCTACAGGGAGCTATGGTGCCCACAGGTCTCTTTATCGAACTCCCCGAAGGTTATGAGGCCCAGATACGCCCACGCAGCGGCCTTGCAGCGAAATACGGTATTTCCGTAACCAACAGCCCGGGGACAATAGACGCCGATTATCGCGGAGAGATTAAAGTGCTGCTTGTCAATCTGTCGGCAGATCCGTTTGTAATCAATCACGGAGAGAGAATCGCCCAGATGGTGATTGCCCGCCACGAAAAGGTGGAATGGCAGGAAGCAGAGTCGCTTGAAGAGAGCGAAAGAGGTGAGGGAGGATTCGGATCTACAGGGAGAAATTAACAATGTCCGATGCAAAAAGACAAAATTATGAGCAACGACCATACTCAACTCCGGACAACAACTTCAGAAACACAATTATCGAATTGGGAAACTAATCATGAAAAGTACAGCTGAAATATACTCGTTCTATCGCGAATGTTCGGGAATTACCACCGACAGCCGCAATATCACTGAAAATGTGATGTTTTTCGCCTTGAAGGGTGACAAATTCGATGGGAACGATTTTGCAATAGATGCACTGAAAGCCGGTGCAAAATATGCCGTAGTCGATCGTCCTGCCCTTGCGGATGAGGATTCATGCAGAAGTGGGAGACTTATAATAGTGCCTGATGTACTTAAAACTCTTCAACTGCTTGCCTCATATCACCGGAATCAATTTGATATTCCGGTAATCGCCATCACGGGAACAAACGGCAAGACCACCACCAAAGAGCTGGTCAATGCCGTACTCTCCACAAAATACAATGTGGTTGCCACTCAAGGCAACCTGAATAACCATATCGGTGTCCCTCTCACCCTGTTCAGACTCAACAGCGAAACTCAAATAGCCGTAGTCGAAATGGGAGCGAGTGCACCCGGGGAGATTAAATCTTCCGTAGAAACGGCCCATCCTGGGTATGGTCTCGTCTCAAATGTGGGAAAGGCGCATCTTCTCGGTTTCGGCTCCTTTGACGGTGTAAAAAAGACTAAAGGAGAGCTGTATGACTATTTGCAACAGCACAATGGAGTTGCATTTTATAATGAAGACAATCCCCACCTTCGGGAAATGATCTCCGAACGCAACCTGAAAAATACCGTAAAATACGGCTTGAACTACTCAAAATCGAAAATACTTGCAGTAAGCGCGGACAGTCCGTTTCTGAGGGTTCAACTCTCTTTGTCCGGTGATACATCAATTTTGGATGAAGCTGCAGAACAAACAATTGTCAATACCCATCTCGTAGGTGGCTATAACGCTGACAATCTGCTTGCAGCTCTGTGTGTAGGCAGATATTTCAATGTTCCTTTAAAAGATGCCGTCAGAGCAATCGAAAATTACATACCTTCCAACAACCGCTCACAAATGGTCCGTACATCAGGGAATCTGCTGATTGTAGATGCCTACAATGCCAATCCCACAAGTATGCGTGCATCGCTTGACAATTTTTCCAATACCGAATTTCAAAATAAAACCCTGATTCTCGGTGATATGCTTGAACTTGGAGCCGATTCGACACAGGAGCATAAGACTATTCTGGAAGCAGCCTTACGTGTGTGCGACAAAAGCGACAATATATTTTTAGTAGGTAGGGAGTTTAAAAAGGCTGCCGAAGAGAGTTCTTGCTCCAACATCAAATTATTTTCAGATTCCGAAGCACTCAAAACATATTTTGAAGCACATCCTCTTGTAGGCAGAACCATCCTTGTCAAAGGCTCAAACGGCATAAGACTTGAAAAATTGCTGCCGGCATTGTAATATTCAAAAAAAGTTGTACCTTTGCACGCCTTTTCTCGAGAAGATAAGGAAGTTATACTATTAATTAACTTTAATTTACAAACAAAATGGCTGTTAAAATTCGCCTATCACGCCACGGAAAGAAAAATCATGCATTCTTTCACATTGTGGTTTGTGACTCTCGCTCACCACGCGATGGTCGTTTAATCGAACAAATTGGTACTTACAATCCAAACACTAATCCTGCAACAATCGTTCTTGATAGTGAAAAAGCTCTCAGCTGGTTGAATAAAGGTGCACAACCTACCGATACAACCCGCCGCATCCTTTCCTACAAAGGTATTCTTCTTAGAAAACATCTTCAGGGTGGAGTAGCAAAAGGTGCTTTGACTCAAGAAGCTGCAGACCAGAAATGGAATGCGTGGATGAATTCCAAAGATGCCAAAGTCGCTTCCAAAGTACAAAGCATTTCAAATGCCGATATTGAAGCTAAAAAAGCTGCCGTTAACGCTGAAGCAAAAGTTAACACAGAGAGAGCTGAAGCTATCGCCAAGAGAAAACAGGAAGAAGAAGCTAAAAAAGCTGAAGCTGCCGCCGCTGCTGCAAAGGCTGCTGAGGAAGCTGCCGCTGAAGCTGCAACCGAAGCTCCTGCACAAGAAGCTGCTGTTGAGGCTTAATTGCATGAAAGTATTAAAATCCTATGGTACAAATGGGGAAGTTATCATAAGTGTCTCCCCATCCGATCCAAAAGATATTAATCTGAACGAACCGGTATTCATCTATTTTGATGAACTGCCGGTTCCTTTTTTTATAGAATCGCTCGAAGAGAAAGGAAATAGATTCCTTGTCAAATTTGAAGACATTGATACTCTTGACGATGCTGATAATATAGTTGGAAAAGACGTATTATTTTCGGAAGAAGAGGAAAATACCGAAGAGACTCCTGTACAGGGCATCTACGTCTATGATCAGAACGGCACCAAAATAGGCCCCATTACGGAGTTTAACGACTATAGCGGTAATACCTGCATTACGGTTGACCATAATGGTTGTGCAATAGAACTCCCCTATAATGAGCACCTTATCATAAAAACAACCAAAGATTCCATAACTCTCACCATTCCGGACGGCCTGCTCTGATAAAAATTCTTTTTTTATATAAAAACTATTAACTTTGCAAGAGTATGTATTGTAGTCGCCACTCTTGCTCCGCACAAACGGATTGTGGTGTGTCCAAGTTATATAGAGATGAAAAGACGTGATAAGATTTTATACTCGCTTATATCGGTATCGATAATATGCCTGACCACCTTCCTGCTTCTGTATAGTCAGTCGGCAGGTACTCCGCACAACGTGGAGATGGTTCGCATAAATGGTGGAAAGTTTACAATGGGAGCCACTCCGGAACAGGAGCAATTCTCCTATAAAGAGGAGATTCCGGCACATGAAGTAACTATCAATACTTTCTTTTTGTCGAAATATCCTGTAACAGTCAGACAATTCGGTGAATTTATCAGAGAAAGCGGATATGTCACCGACTCGGAACGAGGCAACGGAGGGCCCGGACATACGGCTTATGGAAGCTGGATTGCCATTGACGGCAAAGATATATTTCTCAAAACAGCCACATGGCGTTGCAATAGCATCGGTGAACTTCGAGACTCTTCAGATTTGAATTTTCCGGTTGTCCACGTAACATGGAATGATGCAACCGCATATTGCAAGTGGCTTTCCAAAAAGGAAAACAAACCTTACCGACTTCCAACCGAAGCGGAATGGGAATACGCCGCACGAGGTGGAAACAAATCCGAGGCTCTCATTTACAGCGGAAGTGATGATATTGACGAAGTTGCATGGTATGCCGAAAACAGTTCCGACACTCTGATGCATGTGGGCATGAAACAGCCCAATGAATTGGGATTGTACGACATGAGCGGATTGGTGTGGGAATGGTGCGAAGATTATTTCGGAGCATATAAAGAGACACATCAAGTTAATCCGCAAGGTCCCGACACGGGAGAAAGACGTATAGTCAGAGGTGGAAGTGTCGCTCGTTTTCCAAGTGACTGTCGTGTATCCAACAGAAAACAGTTTTTCCCGTATAATCGGGGCTCCGGATTGGGTTTTAGAATTGCCTGCTCCATGAAATAGCCTGTCATTCGGGCTGTTGCTCAAATTTCCATGTAGCTTCCGGAGTCACGTCTATCGGTTCGGATGAGTAAATATCCATCATCATGGCCCTTATGCTCCTCGAACTCTCATTTAAAATTCTGGCTTTAATCTTTTCCGGGTTCCAGCCGAGACCGTAACCGAGATGTCCTCCACCACCTGCAGCTCTGAAACTATTCATCGCAACAAGGTATCTTCTATCAGGATAGAATTTATTGCCACTGTACATAGAATAAATAGTGACTCTGTTGCCGTAACTTTGGGTTGTGTCAACACTGTAATCTACTCCCGATGCCGAATCGAATTCGTATATCGGCATATTGGGATTATCGGTAGGACGTGAATATACATATTCGAGATAATCTTTAATCTCCAACCCCGTCATCTCCACAATACTCAACTTGTCTTCATGAGGATAGAGCATGATGAAATCCCTGATAGTCAGCTGTCCCTTATGAAGTACAGCTTCCGAA
Organism: Bacteroidales bacterium; assembly: GCA_028686425.1. Lineage (GTDB taxonomy): Bacteria > Bacteroidota > Bacteroidia > Bacteroidales > UBA932 > Cacconaster. Next base: position 45,167 of record JAQUBZ010000007.1, read on the forward strand.
GAGGGAGCAACTATGGTAACTCCTACTTCACGGCTGCCGGTATATCCCATTGTCCGAGTTATCTTCTTGTAGGATTTGTGCAAAAAATCCGTCCATCCGCATGGTCCCTTCAGGGCGTCTTTACTATAAATTGTCGTATCAAATTCGCATACGGGAACGTCATAGTATGCTTTGGCTTTCTCCATAAACGGAATTATCATTTCATCGTACTCTCTGTTTCTTCTCGACAAAGTGTCCGTTTTGATCAGTTCCGTGGAAATGTCGATTTTTGGCGCCGCACCATCAACAGGGGTGATTGATACAATCGCTTTTGCTATATACTCGGCCTTGCTGCCGGCGTTAATTATTTTAGTGGTATCCCCACCTCTATCAATAATCTGTTCCAAATTGGCGTTATGAATATGCCCGCAGCATATCAAATCGATTCCGGGGATATTTTCAGCCTCCCATGAAGCAGAATCGATATTTGTTTTGCCGTTGCCCGTGTGAAACAATCCTATAATCAAATCGGGTCTCTCCCTTTTCTGAATATGGTCAACCCACTTCTCGGCCGATTCGTCAATCGAAACGAATGACATCCCCTTTCTGAGGTTGGCTGGAAGCCAATTAAGAGCGTATGGCGTAACCAATCCCAGAATGGCAATCTTGTATCCCTTCTTTCTGATGATGGCGTATGGCTGAAAACAAGGCTTTTTGCTCTTGGTATAGACAATATTGGCACATAGCACAGGGACTTTAATCTTGCCATAAACCCTTTCATATACTTTTCTGCCCACCTCAAAATCGTGGTTCCCGACAGCAATGGCGGAATATGGAAGCATATTGAATATTTGACGATAAATGTGAGGATTCAGCGTATCGACATAATTTGAATAAAACACCTCCGGGCTCCCTTGAAAATTATCACCTCCGTCAAGTAATATCAGATTGTCTCCATATTCTTTGTACGCCACCCGGATATATTCAGCCACTTTCGACATCGGAGCCCCGACTTCCCCGTGCAAATCTGTGGTTTCAAGTACACATAAAGTCACAGGTTCCTGTCGGCAGGAAGCCATAATCAGTACGGAAAGTATAATAAAAAAGGCTCTTTTCATAAATGGGATACAAAGTTGCAGAAAAATTTTCATATAGCAAAAGGAATATTTTAAAAAATATATACCTTTGCGCCGTAAAATAACTATTAATCTTTAACAACCTTAAAATGAAAAAATTAACCATCGTAGTTGTTATGGCTGCATCTTTATTGTTCTTCTCTTCATGTGGAAACAATGCACAGAACAACACTGAAAACACCGAAGCCACCAAATCCGAACAATGTTGTGATACTTCTAACACTTGTGACGGCTCTTGCAAAGACTCCACTCACGTTTGCAACCATGCAGAAGGTGACACTACTCACGTATGCAAACATCAGGGAGACTCGACACATGTTTGCAAAGGTGATTGCAAAAAGAACGAGGAAACCAAATAATCGTTGAAACAACGTTATTTATCCCTTGATGTATTACGCGGGCTGACAATCTTCGGAATGGTATTTTCAGCCATCATTCCTTATGGAGTATTGCCTGCGTGGATGTATCACATTCAAAATCCGCCACCCACTCACGAACTGAATATGTCTGTTCCGGGCATGAGTTGGGTGGATTTGGTATTTCCCATCTTTATTTTCTGTATGGGAGCGGCTATTCCTCTGGCCGGAAAAAAGCGCACAGGACAAATACTCGAAAGATTCGTTATGTTATGGGCTTTCTCGTATTTGTATGTGTTTATGCTCTTTACAGACATCCAATCGATATGGGCGCAACTTCTCACTCTTGCAGGATTTGCGGCTCTTTTTCCGCTGTACATGGTTCTCGATAAAGGTATATCTCCTCAAAGAAAGCGTACCATCAGGCTCATCGGCGTAATCGCCACTCTGGCGGTATGTGTAGCAGGGCATTTTATATTTTCAGAGGTGATTTCGGTACAGAGAAGGGGCATAATCATCTTTCTTCTCGCTTTTCTTTATCTCTTCGGTTCGCTGATTTGGAAATTCACTGCCGGAAAACCATACATAAGGGTTGCAATATTTGCAGTCATACTTGCCTTTACCATAATATCCCAGCAACTCGGGTGGCCTGCATCCACTTATGCCAATCCGAATATCCGATGGTGGTTCAATCTCGAATATATTTATTTTCTTCTTCTGCTGCTGCCCGCAACATTTGTCGGAGATAGTTTGAAAAAAAGGATTGACGAGGGACAAACCGACCTGTTTGTCGAAATGAAGCCGCTTCAAAAGATATTTTCACTTATGGCTTCGATATATTTTCTGCCTTTAATCTGTTTTTTGCTCCACGTTTCAAGATCCGGTGTCTCTCTTATCGGTGACATAGACGGTATATTGTCCGCAATATGCACTATTGCCATTTTCCTGAATCTTGCATGGATGGTGCCTCAATACAAAAAACAGTTTCTGATGATTGCAGCGCTCCTGACCGCCGGATTGATTCTCGAACCTCTGACAGGTGGGATTAAAAAAGTGCCATGCACCATTTCATACTGCTTTATAACTTGTGCCATATCCATGATGCTGCTCTTTATAATAGACTATATCTGTCATTTGACAAGTCGCAACGCATTTGTATGGATTTTTTCGGGAGCAGGTAAAAATCCGCTTATGAGCTATATCGCATACAGCAGCCTTATAGTTCCCATCATGAACATTACAGGACTGACCGTGGTGTATCAAATGTGCCGTCCTGCAGCACACCCGTGGATAGGAGTGCTTACATCAGCCATAACGGTGCTCCTCACCATGAGCGCAGTAGCATGGTTTTCAGCTAAAAAAATCTTCTGGAAAGCTTAAAATGCGCCTTGCGGGCTATCTTGCAAATCCCTCAATAATTTCACGAGCTTGAGCCACCTTATCTTCAAGAAGCTCAATAGAAGAAGCTTCACATATAAAACGCAGGTATGGCTCCGTATTGGAAGGCCGGATATTAAACCACCAATCCGGAAACTCCACTCTGTATCCGTCAAAATCATAAAATGCAGTCGGAGTCTCATGTGACATGAAATAATCCCTGACCGCATCCATCGCTTCCTGTTTCTTCTCAAGTTTGAAATTTATCTCACCCGAATTCTGGTATTTGCAGATACCCGATATGAGTTGTGAAAAAGAGATCCCTTTTCTCTTGAAATCGGCTACCACATCAAGAATCAGCAAAGATGCCAGCAAACCGCTGTCGGAATAGAAAAAATCCCTGAAATAGTAGTGCCCGGCAAGCTCTCCTCCGAAGATTCCGTCAATCTCCCTGAGCTTGCGTGCCGCAAAAGCTCTGCCCACTCTCCATGTCTGCATAACAGCACCCATCGGAGTAAGGTATTCTCCGACAGCCTTGGAGCTGCGAATATCCTGAAGGACAATCCCCTTCTCCCCTCTCTTCTCAAGAAAATAGTGTCCGAGCACCGCAATCATCAAATCCGGAGAGATGAATTTGCCCGTTTCGTCAATAAACATCACCCTGTCGGCATCTCCATCGTAGATAACACCTATATCGCATTTATTGTTGATTACAAGCTTCTGTAAATCAACCACATTCTCCGGAACAAGGGGGTTGGCTTCATGATTGGGAAAAGTGCCATCAGGCTTGTCATAAATATAAATGGGTTGTGTTCCGAATATTTTTTCTGCAAAAAGAGCAGCCATCCCGTTGGAAAGATCCATACCTATTTTGAGGTTGGATATGTCGCCTTTGTATTTTAAAAGAAAATCTACGTACTCCTGCGATATATCGTATTGATTGACACTTCCCCTTTTAGCGGCTGCAGGGGTCGGTTTTCTCGTCTGTATCCATTCCTGAATAGTATTGAGTCCGCTGTCAAATCCGACAGGAAGAGCATTCTCCCTTGAAACTTTCATCCCGTTGTACTCTTTGGGGTTATGGGATGCAGTAATCTGGACTGAAGCTCCGAAACCGTGTCTGGCAGTAGCATAATATACCATTGGCGTAGTACTCAATCCGAGATCGTAAACATCAGCACCTGCATCGGTAATCCCCTTTATCAGGTACTCGTGTATCTCATCCGAGGAGACCCTTACGTCTCTTCCCACCAATACCTTGGTGACATTCAACAATTGTGGGATAAAATATCCTACCTTATATACTGTATCTTTATCAAAATCGACATTATAGATACCTCTAATGTCATACGCATGAAAAGCTCCCATATCTATTTCTTGTCTGTTTTAACTCTGTACGATGTCCTTACACAACCTCTTGAAATACCATTCAACTTACCCGCAATCATCTTCTTGCGAATCGGAGCTGCATGGTCCGTAAATACTACACCGTCAAGATGATCCATTTCATGCTGCACCATCCTTGCGGCAAACAAATCAAACTCCTCCTCCACTTCTTTATAATTTTCATCGAGATAATGCACTCTGATGACTTTCGGCCTGACTATTTCGGCATCGACATTGGGAATGCTGAGGCAACCTTCCGTATATTCAATGGTCTCTTCACTCTTGAATGTAAACACCGGATTGATCATAATTCTGTGAAAACCTTTCAGATATGGATATTTGTCGGCAAAGTCGTCACCGTCAACAATGAGTACACGAATGGAACGTCCCACTTGGGGGGCGGCAATACCGCAACCGTCAGCATGTCTCATAGTCTCATACATATCGTCTATAAATTGTCTCAAACCCTCTTCCTTTTCTACATCTACCTCCACGGCAACATCCCTGAGAACTTGTGAACCGTATAAATAAATAGGTAATATCATATTTAAAATATTATTTTTGGCAAAGATACAAATAATATACAAATCTCGTCTCAAATCAGTGGGTTCTGTCGAGATAGGTTTGCAATATTATGGCCGCACTTACCTTATCCACAGCCGATTTGTCCCTGCGGTCCATTTTTTTGACACCACTGTCAATCAGAGCGCGATGGGCCAAAACAGAAGTAAACCGCTCATCTTCCAAAGTAACAGGAATATCCGGGAATTTTTTATTTAGGAGTCTTATAAAATCATCCACAAGTCTCGCCGCCTGAGACGGAGTATTGTCCATATTACGCGGGTATCCTACAACAAACCTTTCGATAGTCTCTTTTTGAGAGTAATTTTGAAGATAAACTATTATATTTGCAGACGGAACTGTATCGAGGGCAGAAGCAAAAATACGAAGAGGATCGCTCACCGCGACACCTATGCGCTTGTTTCCATAATCTATACCTAATATTCTGTCCATGGTGCAAAGGTAACATTTATATGGCAAAATTAACACGAAGACAAAAAGAAAATAAGAGTTCTGCCACAAACAGACTTCGCTTCTCAATTATTAATGACGACTCCCACAAAGAATTGTTTTCATTCAGATCCTCAAAGTTTTACATGATTCTGTCTGCCTCTTTGTTCGTACTCCTCCTTATTGTGGGTACATACTTTCTGACCTCACGCACAGCCATCAGGCAGACAATTCCAGGCTATCCGTCGGCAGAGACCAAGCGTATGGCAGTGGAAAACACTCTGAAAATCGATTCTCTCGAAAAAGTCATAGAGATGTGGTCTTTTCAAGTAGCTAACATTCAGAGAGTTGTTACAGGAAAAGAACCTTTGGAAATTGATAGTACTGCCGTGATCAGGGACAACTCCGGCGTCAAAGAAGAGAATACGGAATTGTTTGCAAAAAATGACTCCATCCTCCGAAACGAAATCAAGAAACAGGAACAATTCAACCTTACATTCAATAAAACCAAAATAGAACAAATTGAAGGGCTGCATTTTTTCACACCCGTAAAGGGAATTATCACCGATGGTTACAATAAGGCCTTGAACCATCCGTACATTGATATTGCGGCCTCTACCAATACCATAGTCTATTCTATTCTGGATGGGACCGTCATATCTGCCACATGGAATGATGACACAGGATATACCATTCAGATTCAGCATGATAACGATTTAATATCGGTATATAAACACAACGAACAGCTGCTAAAGGCCACAGGTGACAAAGTAAAGGCCGGAACCCCTATTTCACTCGTGGGGAATACCGGCAAATTAAGTACGGGCTCCCACCTTCATTTTGAGTTGTGGCATAAGGGAGAAGCAGTTGATCCGACTTTATATATCAAATTTTAAGCATAATGGAGACTCCTAAAAGACATATTGCAATACTCGGCTCGACAGGCTCTATCGGAACACAGGCACTCGACGTAATCGGAAGACATAAGGAACTATTTGAAATAGAGCTTCTTACTGCCAATTGTAATAGTAAGCTTCTTATCGAACAGGCTATACGATTCCAACCCAACAGTGTCGTAATCTGCAACCGGGACAAATACGATGAAGTATCCAAAGCACTTGAACCGCACTATATCAAAGTATTTACGGGAACAGACTCTATCTGCGACATAGTAAAAGGAAGTAATGTCGATATGGTTCTGACCGCGATGGTCGGATTCAGCGGCCTGAAGCCGACTATCGCCGCCATAAAGGGAGGAAAGGCAATTGCATTGGCCAATAAAGAGACTCTCGTTGCAGCAGGAAGCATAATAACATCGCTTGCAAGAGAATACGGCACACCGATTATACCTGTGGACTCAGAACATTCCGCCATATTTCAATGTCTGCAGGGAGAACACTCTACAATTGAAAAACTGCTTTTGACAGGCTCCGGAGGTCCATTCCTCCATTCTTCAAGAGAAGAAATGGCAAATGCAGCCAAAGAGACGGCCCTCAACCATCCACGATGGAAAATGGGAGCAAAAGTCACCATAGACTCGGCAAGCCTGATGAACAAAGGACTTGAATTGATTGAGGCCAAATGGCTGTTCAACATGGAACCGAAAGATATAGAAGTAATCATTCACCCGCAGTCGATTATCCACTCCATGGTTCAGTTTTCGGACGGAACGGTAATTGCGCAATTAAGCAATCCGGACATGAGAATCCCTATTCAATATGCTCTGTCTTACCCTGTCAGGGTCGATTTAAACACTAAAAGGCTCAATTTTTCAGAGATAAGGGAACTTACATTTTTTACCCCCGACACAGAGAAATTTCCATGCCTCGCTATTGCATATAATGCCCTTGAACGCGGAGGTAACGCCACCTGCATAATGAATGCAGCCAATGAAGTGGCAGTTCAGGCGTTTCTTGAAGATAAAATACGATTTGCCGATATTCCGGACATTATCTCCGAGACAATGTCAAGAAGCACATTTATCAAAAAACCGTCAATAGAGGATATTTATAGCACGAATTTTGAAGCAAACACAATCGCCGTCAATATTTTAAAAACACAATACTAATAACTGCCCAATGGTTATACTGATTAAGATTATTCAAGTTATTTTTGCCCTTTCACTTTTAGTACTCGTACATGAATTCGGGCATTTTCTTTTTGCCAAACTGTTTAAAACCAGAGTAGATAAATTTTATCTGTTTTTCAATCCCGGCATATCTCTTTTCAAGACAAAAAAAATTAACGGCAAATGGAAATGCAAATTTTTTGCAAAAAATCTTCCCGACTATGATGGAGAAACCCGTATAGATATTAACACTTTGCCCGAAGACGACTGGAGGAGATTTCCCGACAATACTGAATACGGAATAGGGTGGCTCCCTCTCGGAGGATATTGTAAAATTGCAGGAATGATTGATGAATCAATGGACAAAGAGGCCATGAAACTGCCCCCTCAACCATGGGAATTCAGAACCAAGCCGGCATGGCAGCGGTTTTTCATCATGTTCGGAGGAGTATTTTTCAACTTTATTCTTGCCATTGTATTATATGCAGCCATTTTGACATCATGGGGTGAAGAATATCTGAAAAATGAAGATGCCGTATATGGTATTGCCGTCAACGACCTCTCGTATGAAATAGGATTTAGAGACGGAGACAAAATATTGAGCTTTGACGGCGTACCTACAAACGATTTCTCACAACTTCAGATTGACATGGTTCGCTCTCAGGCAAGGGAGGCCCTTGTACTTCGAGGAAAAGATACCATATCCATCTCAATAGACAATATATACATTCCTGCGAGCCTGAATACACCGAATATGTTTTCTCTCGCCTTTCCTTTTGTGGTAGGCGACATTCAGCCGGGGACAATAAACGAACACTCAGGATTGGTAAAAGGTGATGAAGTAGTGGCTGTCAATCACAATGATATGTATATCGTTCAGGAGATTCAAAAAGAGTTGAAAAAGCACAAATCGGAGGAGATTACAGCCACCATTGAAAGGGGCGGAAGCACAATTGAGCTCCCTTTGAAAGTTGATACGGCCGGAATGATTCAGGTAATGCTTGACACAGATCTGACAAAATATTTCAAGATAACAAAGAACGAATATTCATTCCTGAGCTCAATTCCTGCAGGATGTACCAAAGCGTACAGGACAATTCGCAATTACGTGAAAGAGCTCGGACTTATATTTTCACCAAAAACAGAGGCTTACAAATCCGTAGGAAGTTTTATTACCATAGGAAAAATATTTCCGGGAACGTGGGACTGGTTCAAAGTATGGTCACTTACGGCCATGCTCTCCATAATGCTTGGAGTACTGAACATCCTTCCTATCCCTGCACTTGACGGAGGTCATATTCTGTTTCTTTTCATCGAAATGATTACGGGGCGCAAACCAAGCCTCAAAGTTTTGGAAATTGCCCAGACAATAGGGATGATTCTGCTCATAGCACTTATGATACTTGCTTTCGGAAACGACATTAGAGGATTATTTATCAAATAACACAATATCTTATGAAAAAAGTACATTTTCTACTCGCGGGACTTATCGCAATCGTTTTGTTCATTTCCTGCTCTGACAATGGAGACAAAAATAAAGCTTTACTGCCATCCATAAGCGGCAAGGCAGGAGAAATTGCCGTAATATCAACAAAGGGACAATGGGAGAGCGAACCAGGCACGACAATAAGAAACATTCTTGCCGGAGACTGTCCTTATCTTCCTCAAAAAGAGCCTCTATATAATTTGTTCAATGTGCCCCAGAATGCTTTCAACAAAGTATTTCAAGGACACAGAAATCTGCTGTACATTAATATAGACAACCAGCAGCAGGAGGCCTCCATGAACATCAGACAGGATATTTGGGCACAGCCTCAGACGATGCTTGAGATTTCGGCTCCAAATGTCGAATCCGCCACCCGATTTATCAACGATAACGCCGAGAAAATAACATCGGTATTCGAGCAGGCTGAAAGAGACCGCGTAATCAGAAATGCCAAACTATACGAAGTCATCAATCTGAGAACATTCGTAACAAACAGAATAGGAGGTTCACCATATTTTCCCGATGGATATTCGTTGAAAAAACAGACACCTGATTTCATCTGGATTTCATACGAAACCTCTTTTACCAATCAGGGTATTTTTATCTACAAATTCCCATACGAAAGCCCGGAACAATTCACTCCAAAATACATTATTCAGAAAAGAGATGAAGTCATGAAGGAAAATGTTCCGGCAAGCACCGACAATAGTTATATGATGACCAATCCGACAATCGATCCCGGATTCAGGTGGGTCAAATACCGTGGAAGAGAATTTGCCGAGACTAAAAGTTTGTGGGACACTCAAAATGACTTCATGGGAGGTCCTTTCGTCTCTCATTCCTTCTTGAGTAAAGACAAAAAAGAAGTAATCGTGGTTGAGGGATTTGTGTATGCTCCTAAATATCCGAAAAGAAATTATTTACGTCAGGTAGAATCAATTCTTTACTCCTTTGAATGGGCAGATAAGCAAACTAAATAGCATAAAAATTTGTATTCGTAAAAACTTTTTCTACCTTTGCACTCCCAAACTCGAAAAATTTTAAGAGTTTGGAACTTGGTGGGTTCGTCTAACGGTTAGGACTCAAGATTTTCATTCTTGCAATAGGGGTTCGATTCCCCTACCCACTACACAAAAAATAAAAAATTAAAGTAATGGCAAATCACGCATCAGCAGACAAGCGTAATCGTCAAAACGAGCAACGCAGATTGCATAACAAGTATTATGCAAAAACAACAAGAAATGCTATAAGAGCAATTCGTAACACTACAGACAAAGCAGCAGCTTTGGCATCAATGCCAAAAGTTTTTGCTATGATTGACAAATTGGCAAAAATTAACGTCATTCACAAGAATAAAGCAGCAAATTTAAAAAGTGGTATTTCTACTTACGTGAACAAACTTGCATAAATTGTTCTTTTGTCATAACAGAATAGAAAAACTTTCCAACCTTTGGAGAGTTTTTTTTAATACATTCATATAGTTATGACAAATAATATCAAGACATGGCAAATAGAGGAGAGACCTCGTGAAAAACTGATAGCCAAAGGAAAAGAATCTCTGACAAATGCGGAATTGATAGCAATCATCCTCCGCTCCGGCAATAAAGAGAAAACAGCCGTTGATCTCGCCAGAGAGTTGCTTGAACTGTCCGACAATAAACTGATGGCGTTATCACAATTTTCGGTAGAGAAAATAAAAGAGACCCAGGGAATTGGAGACACCAAAGCAATCACCATCCTCGCAGCATTTGAATTGGGAATGAGGTTATGTTCGGAAATTCCGGAATCCATACCGCTTATACACTCTTCGGCGGATGCAGTTCAAATTATCTCTCCATATTTACGGACACTGCAACATGAGGAGTGCTGGGTAATGTTTCTTAACAAGGCAAACAAACTGATAGGGAAAGAAAAAATAAGTCAGGGTGGAATCAGTTCCACGGTAATCGATATCAAAATAATCGTCAAAAAAGCTGTTGAGAAGTTGGCAAGCTCCATTATTTTAGTGCATAATCACCCCTCCGGATCCCCATATCCGGGAGAGCAGGATCGCAAACAGACCGCCGCTCTCAAAGAGGCGGCATCCTATTTTGACATCTCTCTTTTAGACCATATTATTATTGCGGGAAATAAATTTTATAGTTTTTCCGATGAAAATTGTTAACTTCGTAAGTGTTTTAACACACACCCTTAAATTTTACAATTATGAAAGTCATTAACCTTGGTGAAACCAATTCCGTATTAAACCACTTTATTGCCGAAATTCGCGATAAATCCATCCAAAAAGACAGTTTGAGATTTCGCAGAAATCTTGAAAGAATCGGGGAAATATTTGCATACGAGATTAGTAAAACTCTCTCGTACAAATCCACAGAAGTGGAAACCCCTCTTGGAATAGCCGACTGCAATCTTATCGAAGACCCCCTTGTCCTCGGAACCATTTTAAGAGCAGGATTGCCGCTGCATCAGGGCTTGCTCAATTATTTCGATAAAGCTGAAAATTCCTTTATCGCGGCATATCGCAAATATGGCAAAGACAATAAATTCAACATCCAGCTGGAATATGCAAGCACACCGGTCATTGAGAGAAAAACTCTGATTATTGCCGACACAATGCTTGCCACGGGGGCGTCAATCACTCTTGCTTACGACAGACTCATTGAAAGCGGAGAGCCTCGTCACGTCCATATTGTATGTCCTATAGCGTGTACTTATGGGATTGACTATCTCTCAAAGAATCTCCCTCACAAGAAAGTCACCTTATGGGTGGGGACTATCGATGAAGTACTGACCAACAAGTCGTATATAGTTCCGGGAGTGGGAGACGCAGGCGATCTTGCCTACGGAAGTAAGATGTAGCAAACTGTTTATTTACAATTCCTTACGCAATCGCGCAATCGGGATATTCAGCTGCTCCCTATATTTGGCAACAGTACGCCTTGCAACTTTGTAACCCTGCTTATCCAAAACAGCGACAAGCTCTTCGTCCGTGAGGGGCTTGCGCTTGTTCTCTTCATCAATACTTTTACTTAGAATATTTTTTATCTCTCTTGTGGATACCTCTTCTCCCTCATTGGTCATAAGACCTTCGGAAAAGAAATATTTTAGGGGATATATTCCAAAATGTGTCTGAATATATTTGCAATTCACCACTCGCGAAATGGTGGATATGTCAAGACCCGTCTTTTCGGCAATATTTTTCAATACCATCGGCTTCAGCTTTGTCTCATCCCCATCGATAAAATAATCGCGCTGAAAATCTATGATTGCATTCATTGTGTTTTGCAGTGTATTCTGCCTTTGTTTGATGGCCTCAATAAACCATTTGGCCGAATCCAACTTCTGCTTGACAAACGAAGCAGCCTCCTTGTCTTCTCTCTTTGAGCCGGAAGAGGAAGAGGCAAGCATATCCGCATAGTGTTTATTTACCCTTAACTCCGGAACAGAAAATTTGGGCATTGACATTACAAGCTCCCCATCTTTCAATTCCAACACAAAATCAGGTACAACCTGCTGAGCCTGTTCTACATAAGAGTCATCAATCTGGCCTCCCGGTCTCGGATTGAGCCTGACTATCTCCTCAATCGCCCCTTTTAACTCTTCTTCGGTGATATTGAGTTTGGCAACAATCTTTGCGTAATGTTTCTTGGAAAATTCAACAAAATAGTCCTCAAGTATCTTTTCGGCAAGTTGCTGCTCCTTACAAGGCCTTTTGGCCCTAATTTGTAGCAGCAGACATTCCCTGAGATTTCTGGCTCCTACCCCGACAGGCTCAAACTCCTGTATAACCTTTAAAATGCTCTCAAGCTCCTGTTCGTTTGTTTCAATATTCTGCCTGAAAGATATGTCATCCGCCAAAGAGTCCAAATCCCTCCTCAGGTAACCGTTATCATCCAACATCCCAATCATGAACAGAGCTATTTGTTTGGAACGCCCGTCCAGACTGCTGTATCCTAATTGTTTTTCAAGGCTTTGATTAAAACTTTCCTTGACGGAAAATGTACTGTATTGTGGTTTGAGATCTTTGCTCTGATTGTTGACGTATGTCTTGTAGGTAGGTGTAGGGTCATCCGTCCCATATTCATTCAATGAAACATTCTTAGGACCCTCTTCAGAGTCGCTGTCACCTATCGTCTCTTCCAATACCGGATTTTCTTCAATTTCCTTCTTAATCTTTTGCTCCAATTCCAATGTAGGCAATTCAAGCAATTTGATGGTTTGAATCTGAAGAGGCGATAAACGCTGAATTTGTTTTTGCTGAAGTCCTTGCTTTAACATGATACAAAGATACATTTTTTATTTAAATTCGCACTCATAAATATAATTGAATATGAGTGATAATCCACAGTTACACATTGATATTGAAGCTATTATTGCAAATAAGAGTCCTAAACTTGCAAAACGTGTTCCAAAATTTGTCATAAAGTACCTGAAAAAGATAGAGCATATCGATGAAATAAATGAAATGCTCTCACTTTTCGGAGATACTCAAGGCGTTGAATTTGCAGAAAATTGTCTGAAATACCTGAATGTCGAATATAGAACACACAACATCGAGAAAATCAATCGGTCAGGACGATATATTATAGTATCCAACCATCCACTTGGAGGATTTGACGGAATGATTCTAATCACGGTATTGGGGAAAATTTTTCCTCAAATCAAATTTGTTGTCAATGATCTTTTAATGAACATCAAACCCCTCGAACCTGTGTTTGTCCCCGTCAATAAACTCGGAAAGCTCTCCAAATTATATGCAGAACAGATTAATTCGACATACTCTTCCGATGCACAGATATTGTATTTTCCTGCAGGTCTGTGTTCACGACTTATCAAAGGAAACATTACGGACCTCGAATGGAAAACCAATTTCTTAAAGAAAGCCATTGAATATCAAAGAGATATTATTCCCGTTTTCTTTTCCGGCAGAAATTCTCGATTTTTTTACCGTCTGGCCAAACTCAGAAAACTGCTTAAAATCAAATTCAATATAGAAATGATGTTCTTGCCGAATGAACTGTTTAAACAAAAAAATCGTACATTTGACATTTATTTCGGAGAACCTATTCCGATTAACACCATAACTAAAGAAAAAACTTTATCGGAATGGACCGAATTTATTCGTACTAAAGCATATGGAGCCAATAATTCAACCTGTTGACAAGAAGCTCATTTTGAATGAACTGACATCTGACACTTTTATTCGTGATACCAACCGTGGTGGCAATCGGCTGTATGACATAACTGCAGCCACTGCTCCCAACACTATGAGGGAGATAGGACGACTTCGGGAAATAGCCTTCCGCTCTGCCGGTGGCGGTACCGGAAAAGCACTCGATATTGACGAATTTGACATTGATCCGATAAATCCGTACAGACAATTGGTGGTTTTCGATCCCGAACAAGATGAAATTATCGGAGGATATCGTTACATAGACTGCGCCAATCATTTAGACCCGTCCAAAATGGCCACCAAAGAAATATTTAATTTCTCTGAAACGTTTATACACGACTATATGCCTTACACTATTGAGCTTGGCCGATCTTTTGTTCAGCCTCTCTATCAGAGACTTAATCTCAAAAGGAAAGGTATTTTCGCCCTTGACAACTTATGGGACGGATTGGGAGCACTTACCATCAAATACGACAAGCATAAATACTTCTTCGGAAAAGTCACAATGTATTCGTCTTACAATTATAAAGCACGTAATCTGCTTCTCAATTTTCTCAACAAATATTTTAAGGACGACTTGAACCTTGTCGCACCGGTCGAGCCTTTGGATTACGATAGCACTAATCCGTATTACAGCCGGATATATGACGGTTTGAGCTATAAAGAAGCATATAAAGTGCTTTCAAAAGAGATCAAAAATCTTGGAGAGATGATACCACCTCTTATCAACTCATATATGAACCTCTCTCCCGATATGAGAGTATTCGGAACTGCCATAAATCCCGGATTCGGCGGAGTGGAAGAGACCGGCATCCTTGTATCGATAGAGAATATCTATCCGGAAAAACTCGAAAGACATATCGCCCCTATCAAAGCCATAATCAGTAAAGTGAGAGCGAGATATTTATGGTGGAAAGAAAGGCCTTTGATTACAAGGTAGGGTAATTGATGCTTTCCCTTATGAGAAACACGGAAGGATATTTACCCTTTATCTCTGTTGCAAATCTGTGAGCATCGGACCTGTTCCTGAAATCGCCTACCGTAACCTTAAAGTACGGGCTCACATGGCTTCTATATACGCGGACATTAGGATACTCCTCCGCAAAAGCATTTGCAATATATTCGGATTGAGTCCTTGCATTTCGGCTGTTATCGAAATAAATGCGAACCCTGTAGCCGTTAATTCTCTTGGTATTGTTGTCAACGGCGTGCTTTTGCATTGCCCTTAAAATAGATGAAGATTGAGATATAATCACCCTCCCGCTTCCGAAATCCCTCTCGGACAGAACATCAAAAATACTCCTTCCGACAAGAGTGGTGTCAACCTGACTGCTATTTATAAACTTCAGTGAATCAGCTGAATATCCATAAGGCTCCTGCGCATGGGCGGCACAATTGAACAAACTCGCCAGAATTATGACCAACAACCATCGTTTCATTTGATTTCCTCCTTTGTATCACTACCTGAAAGCTGCTGCATCAATTGCTCGACAGACAATCCCTCTTCCCTGATGCGTTTGCTGAAAAGTCCCGATTTGATAATCATATCCAAATCTACCGTCATATCCTCTCTGTCAATACTGTCAGAACTGAAAAGCCCGGAAGAAAGAGCTGATAAAGGGTTGAATAATACCACATTAATCATTACAGGCACAATTTGGTCCGATTTTGGAAATACTGTAGCCGGTTTGATGGATGTGATTTCGGCAAATTTCTTGTGGTTACCGGTATATACTATCGCATTCACCTGTTTGATTAGATATTTGGAGGATGTCGGATTGTCAATTGCAACATCAAGCCTCATTTTTGAAGAAACCGCCCCTTTTTCAAAGGAAAAATTATCAATCTGTTCAAGAGTGTAAGATTTGACATCAAGCTCCTTGTAGTTGTCGCAACCGCATAGCATGAACACGGTTAAAAACAATATTAATATTCGGTTTATTTTCATCATTTATTGAACTACTAATCTGCAAAGATATAAAAAGCTTCTTATCTTTGCACTGAATTATACAATTACAATATGAGAGATAACAATTATCATTCCGTAAAACCTCTGCTTGACAACAAACGGCCGCAAGTCTATATCGAAACTTATGGCTGTCAGATGAATGTCAATGACAGTGAAGTTGTCCTTTCTATTCTGCAAAAAGCCGGTTACTCTTTGTGCCCGAATATCGAAGATGCCAATCTCATACTTGTAAACACTTGCTCCATTAGAGACAATGCTGAACAGAGGATTTTAGGGAGACTTGATGTTTTCAGGCTTGAAAAGAAGAAAAGAACAAATGTAAAAGTCGGAATTTTGGGATGTATGGCTGAAAGGCTGAAAGACGAACTGCTTTCAAATCCGGCTGTAGATATAGTTGCCGGGCCTGACTCATACAGAGACCTGCCAAGACTGATTGCCTCTTTATCGTCGGGAGAGAAGCAGATTAACACAATTCTCTCACAAGAAGAGACATACGCTGACATTTCCCCTGTAAGAATGGACCAGAACGGTGTTTCTGCGTATATTTCCATAATGAGAGGGTGCAACAACGTGTGCTCTTACTGCGTGGTTCCATACGTCAGAGGAGCAGAAAGAAGCAGAGATCCCAAGAGCATTATACACGAAGCAAAAGAGCTTTTCAAGAACGGATATAAAGAGATTAATCTCCTCGGACAGAATGTCGATTCCTACCTGTGGGTTGACCCTTCAAATCCAACCAAAAAAGTAAATTTTGCCCAACTCCTTGAGTTGGTGGCTTTGATAAGCCCTAAAATGAGAGTCAGATTTTCAACATCTCATCCGAAGGATATGGGTAACGGAGTACTATATACAATGGCCATGTACCCCAATATATGCAACCATATCCATCTTCCCGTCCAATCCGGAAGCAATGCCATGCTTGAAAAAATGAACAGAAAATATACGAGAGAGGGATACCTTGAAAGGGTCGCTAAAATCCACGAGATACTGCCGGATTGCTCTATTACAACAGATGTAATAGCCGGTTTCTGTTCCGAAACGGACCGGGACCATCAGGATACCATCTCGCTTTTCAAAGAGGTGAGATTTGATAACGCCTTTATGTTTCAATACTCGGAGAGACCCAACACAAAGGCGGCACGCAAATTTAAAGATGATATCCCTCCGGAAGTCAAGACGGCAAGACTGAATGAAATCATTGCCCTTCAGAATGCAATTTCCCTTGAAAATAACCAAAAAACCATCGGACAAAAATATGAAGTGCTGATTGAAGGGGCCTCAAAGCGCTCGGATGAAGAACTTATGGGGCGCATTCCTCAAAACAAAGCATGCGTATTCCCTGCCAAAGGGCATAAGGCCGGAGAATATGTAACAGTAAGAATAAACTCATGTACTTCAGCCACTCTGATTGGAGAAATAATTGAAGAAGAACATAAATCATTACTTGATAAAATCCTATAAATATGACACTTATCAAAACAACTTATTTGGGTGATTTGCGTACGGAAGCCGTTCACCTTGATTCGGGAAGTAAAATCAACACCAGCGCCCCAAAAGACAACAACGGAGACGGGTTGCTATTCTCACCTACCGATTTGTTTGCCACATCACTTGGTTGTTGCATGCTGACAATCATCGGCATGACTGCCAAAACACATGGTTTTTCAATCGACGGTACCACCATCCACACCGAAAAGGTAATGGCTGCCAACCCGCGCAGAATAGCTGAACTGATACTTGATGTGGAATTTCCCAAAAACAACTACAGTCCGAAGGAAAAAGCCATCATTGAAAATGCAGCGAAGACTTGTCCTGTTGCAAACAGTCTTGACCCTGCAATAAAGAAAACTATAAACTTTATTTATTAATCGGCAGCTGTCAATCGACAGCTGCTCATATTATTGTATTATTCCGACAACGTCCACTCGCAGCCCTCTTTTGTATCTTTTATCTGAATACCGATGGCTTTGAGGCGGTCTCTTATCCTGTCACTTTCCGCCCAGTCCTTATTGGCTTTAGCTTGCTTACGTGATTCGATTATCATATTTACAAGCCCATCAATTATCTTAGTATCAGACGATTGAGAATTGTCGTCCGATAAACCGAGAATATCTCCTCCGACTTCACCGAATATTCGTTCAAGAATTGCCTTGTCCTCCCCATTTATTGCTATCGTCTTGTCTTTTACGCTATTGACCATCTTTACAGCATCAAACATATACGATATGGCTATCGGAGTATTCATATCATCGCACAAAGCATCATATATAAGAGTCTCCAGACCGGCTATCTGCTCTATTGAAGGAGCCCCATCCGTAACCGATATGGTTTTGACATCCTTAAACGCCTGCAACATCCTTTTAAGCCCTTTTTCTGCTGCCTGCAAAGCTTCATTGCTGAAATCGAGAGTACTCCTGTAATGAGCCTGAAGGATAAAAAACCTTATGGTCATAGGTGAATACGGCTGTTCGAGCTTCGGATGTCGGCCTGAGAACAGCTCATCAAGGGTGATGAAATTGCCGAGAGATTTGCCCATCTTCTGTCCGTTAATGGTAATCATATTGTTGTGCATCCAATAGTGAACTCCGCCCCTGCCTCTTGAAGCTGTGTTCTGAGCCAATTCACATTCGTGGTGAGGAAACATCAAATCCATCCCTCCTCCGTGAATATCAAACTCTTCACCAAGATATTTCTCACTCATTGCAGAACATTCGAGATGCCATCCCGGGAAGCCCTCACTCCAAGGGGACGGCCAATGCATAATGTGCTCAGGAGATGCCTTTTTCCATAGGGCAAAATCATAAGACGAATGTTTGTCATCCTGTCCGTCAAGCGCTCTTGTATTGGAAATCATATCATCAATCACACGTCCCGACAATATGCCGTACTTATGTTGAGTGTTGTACTTTTCGACATCAAAATAGACAGAACCATTGCTCTCGTATGCAAATCCCGCATCCAATATCTTCTGAACCAAAGCAATCTGCTCGATTATATGGCCTGAAGCACGCGGTTCGATACTCGGAGGAAGTACATTCAACTTACGCATGGCATCATGATAGCGCAACGTATAAGCCTGTACAACTTCCATCGGCTCAAGCTGTTCCAGACGTGCTTTCTTGGCAATCTTATCCTCCCCGGTATCTGCATCATTCTCAAGGTGTCCCACATCGGTGATATTTCTAACATATCTGACCTTATATCCCAAATGCCTGAAAAGTCTGAACAGCACATCATAAGTTATTCCCGGCCTTGCATGTCCCAAATGGGCATCTCCATATACGGTAGGACCGCAGACGTAAATTCCGACCATATCTGGATGAATCGGTTTGAACAACTCCTTTTTTCTCGTCAGAGTATTGTATAAATATAAATCTCGAGCCATATTGTCACATATTATTTATTAATCATCGCAAAATTAATCATTTTTCATGAATGCAACATAACCCGAGAAATATATTCCAACCATATTCAGCGGCATCAATTTGTATTATCCTGAACAACATTCAATCTGCTTGCAAGTATTTCCACAAATTGCCTGTCCTCTCCGGATGCCGTTGTGAATTTGACATTTCTCAACTTACCTACCACGGAGACAAAAGTCCCCTTTTTAAGCTGCCTGAAATCATCAATGGTCTTCCCACTCCACGCTGTAATATTGTGCCAGGTGGTCTCTTCTTTCAATTCCCCCTTTTTGTCTTTAAAGGTTTCATTGGTCGCAACTGAAAATCTCGCTACTTGAGATTCTCCAACATTTGTAATTCTCGGATCCTGCCCTATTCTACCACGCAGCTCTACCCGATTTAAAGAATTCATTTCCATAAAAAACATTTTAGTAATTATTCGTATGCAAAATAACAGTGTTTTTTACTGAATAGCCATACTCTAAACGTTTATAATCGTTTAAAAACGGATTGAATATTAATAAAAAATACTATCTCTTTTGTTGAAAAAAAACATTTTCGACAAAACGACAAAACTTGATATCCGCTCCGCCACGAAGCGTCATTTTATTATACCTTTGAAATAAAAAATCATGGACAGATTGTGCCCCGAATGCGGAAGTAAAGTGGTGGGAAGAAGAGACAAAATCTTTTGCAGCGATATGTGCCGCAATTATTATCACAACAAGGTCAGATATAGAAAAGAGAGCCCTATAAGGAATATCAACAACATCCTTATGCGAAACAGGCGGATACTTGAGAGTTATTCGCTTAAAGGGCTTAATGCTCTGTCTGTAACGGCTCTTAATGAAGACTTGTTCAATTTTGATTATTGTACATCAACAGAGATGCACCGATTTGGGCGAAGATGTTACTATTGTTACGACTACAGGTACTACATATCTCCAAAAAGAATAGTGCATTTCGGAAAGACAAAAGAGATAAAGCATCAATCATATCAAAAATATAGCTATCTTTGAAGATTATATCGATGATATACTTCATGGTATGAATCATTCAACAATAATAACTATTTTTATATATGAAACTAACCCATTTGGCTGCACCTCTGGTAATTGCAGCCTCAATCCTATTATTTACCTCATGTAATATGAAAGAAAGCAACCCTTTACTGAGCAAATCGAATAATCCTTACGGCGCCCCGTCATTCGACAAGATTACGAATGACGATTACAAGCCGGCTTTTGAAGCATCAATTGCTGCCGCCAAGAAAGAGGTGGAAGCTATTGTAAACAACAGCGATGAGCCCACTTTTGAGAACACTGTCGAAGCTTTGGCTTATGCGGGACGAGATTTGACTACGGTGGGAAGTATCTTTTACAACCTGAACGAGTCATGCACAAACCCTGCAATGCAGCAGATTGCCGAAGACCTTTCTCCTATCATGACAGAGTATAGCATGTCCATCATGCTGAATCCCGATTTGTTCAAAAGGATAAAAGCCGTTTATGACAATCGAGCCAATCTCAATCTTAATCTGGAACAGGCCAAACTGCTTGATGACATTTACAAGTCTTTTGCACGTAATGGCGCCAATTTATCTGACGAAGACAAAGAAATTTATGCCAAGATTCAGGAAGAGCTGTCTCTTATGACTCTCAAATTCGGCAAAAATGTACTTGGAGCTACAAATGCTTTTACTCTTAATATCACTGACGAAAACGAACTTGCAGGTCTTCCTCAGTATGTCAGAGACATGGCTGCCTCCGAAGCCAAAGCTAAAAACAAGGAAGGATGGCTCTTTACTTTGGACCAGCCGAGTTACAGCCCTTTCATGAAGTATAGTGAAAACAGAGCTTTGAGGGAAAAAATGTGGAGAGCCTACAACAGCAAATGTATAGGGGGAGAGTTCGACAATACCGAAACTGTCAAGAAAATCGCCGAATTAAGAATCAGGGAAGCTCAAATACTCGGATATAGGACATACGCCGATTACGCTCTTGAAGACAGGATGGCTAAAACTCCGGAAATCGTAAATAGTTTTCTTGCAGATCTTGCAAAAAAATCTCTTCCTTTTGCAAAAAGGGATGTTGCCGAAATCCAGAAATACGCATCTCAGAATGGATTCAAAGATAATCTGATGCCTTGGGATTTTTCATATTGGTCAGAAAAATATCAGGATGAAAAATATGCACTCAACGATGAATTGTTGAAGCCTTATTTTGAATTGCACAGTGTTCAAAATGCAATTTTTGACCTTGCAAACAGACTTTACGGACTGAAATTCAAGGAAAATAATAATATTCCAAAATATCATCCTGACGTACAGGTGTTTGAAGTAACGGACGAGACCGGTCGGTTTATGGCTCTTCTTTATATGGATTTCTTCCCTCGCGAAAGCAAGAGGGGTGGCGCATGGATGACATCTTTCAGAGAACAGGGGAAATTTAATGGAGAAGAAGAGAGACCTTTCGTGTCCGTTGTTACAAATTTCACAAAGCCTACCGAAACAACTCCGTCACTCCTTACATTCTACGAATTTACCACCATTCTTCACGAATTCGGACATGCACTTCACGGAATCCTTGCAGAAGGCACATACAGCTCTCTTACCGGAACCAATGTCGCCCGCGACTTTGTCGAACTTCCTTCTCAGATTATGGAAAACTGGGCATACGAACCGGAATATCTGCAGTCGTTCGCAAAGCACTACCAGAGTGGTGAAGTGATTCCTCAAGAATTGATAGACAAGATTATAGCTGCCAAGAATTATCTTGCAGGCTATTCAAGCATACGTCAGCTTCAATTTGGTATTACCGATATGGCATGGCATACCATTGAAAATATCCCTCAGGAATCGGTTGTAGAATACGAGCAGAATGCTCTTTCTAAGACAGCCGTTCTGCCTGCAGTCGGAGGAGTTGTCTTTTCTCCTTCATTTTCTCATATTTTTGCAGGAGGGTATGCAGCAGGCTACTACTCTTATAAATGGGCAGAAGTGCTTGAGGCAGACGCCTTTGCTCTATTCAAGGAGAAAGGGATTTTCAATAGGGAAGTTGCAAAATCCTTTAAAGAAAATATCCTTTCACGCGGCGGTATTGAAGATGCCGATGTTCTTTACAGAAATTTCAGAGGAAGAGATCCTCAACCGGAAGCTCTCCTTGTCAAACTCGGAATGACCAAATAGCCTATTTGATTTTATCAAACTGTCCTATAGGGTCTCCTATATTGAATGTCAGAGATTTTACCCTCCCTTCCTTTTCTGTGAAGGTGAGGGTAAATTTTCCTGCACCCGGCACACGGAAAGTAAAGTCGTTTCCATTTTTGTGGACAAGTTTGCTGTCAACTTTGTTAAGATTGAAGTAAAGTTCTCCATCTTTTTCATAGACGGTAGCAGTACCGAATACATCTTTGTGATATTTGCCTGTATATGCCCTGTTTGCCAAAGCCGGAAGTTCTTTTTCCGCTTCTGTCGGCTTTTTGGACATTGTGGTGTCAGGACGAGACCCCTCAACGAACTGATTAAAATATTTGGTGCTCCAGTCGCTTCCTTTCACACCGAGATACATATCAATCAATTGGCGTGCTATAGCTGCCTGAGGATCGGATGTCTTGCCATTGTTGGTAAGAATGGCAAATCCGAGATTCAATTCGGGAACGAGGCCGACAAGGGAGGTATATCCGTATCCGAGACCGGTGTGCCTGATATATCGGCATTTGCTGCTCTGTTCGATGGTCCACCCTTGGGCATAAGCACACATAGTTGCTGAATCACAAGAAGTTATGGTTTGAGGATAGAACAGATAATCGTGATTTTTGCGTGAAATGACCTGTCTTCCATTAAATTCGCCATGAGACAGATTCATTTTCAACCAATTAGCCATATCTTCAGCGGTTGTCATAACAAAAGCGGCAGGAGCTACGGCCGAAAGCCATGTAAAAGCATCTTCACGGTCATCTCTCGGAGAAACCACGAGAGAGTCCCCCTCACTTGAATACTCCACTTTGCACCCCATTGCCAGACGGTCAGAGGTGAAAAATGATTTGTTGCCTGTTGTACTGTGCTTCATTTCAAGAGGTTCAAACAAATAATGGGCAATTGCATCGTCCCAGCTCTCTCCGGTATATTTTTCAATGATTTTGGCACTGACTGTAAACATTTCGTTGTTGTAGGCATATTTCGATCTGAAACTGTAGGTTGGCTGAAGAACACTGAAAAGATGATACAAATCATCTCTGCCGTATCCGAAGAAAGGAAGGTCATCCATGGCGTAAGTCTTGAAACCTGTCTTGTGAGTCATCATTTCCCGGACGGTAATGTTATCGGATGCCCATTTATCATATAGTTTGAAATCGGGAAGGTGCTTTGAAACAGTATCTTCCCACCTGACATCATACTTGTCAATTACAGTTGCAAGCAAGGCTGCCGTCATTGCTTTGGTGGTGGAAGCAATTACAAATTGAGTATTGGCAGGATCGACATCTGAGGCATCCGGGGCAAGAGATGTCTTGCCGTAACCTTTAAGAAAAACGGTTTTACCGTCTTTTACCACGACAACGGCCATTCCGGGCAGTTGCCATTGATTAAATGTCTGCTGACAGTAAGAATCGAATTGAGAAGGAATTTTGGCAGTGTAATCTTTATTACAACTTTGTATAGCAATACATACAAAAGCTATTGCCGCGATAAATGTTAATTTGCGTTTCATTATTTGAATTTTTCGCAAAAATAACAACTTCGCGGCAATTTTGCATTATTGTACAGCTCAAATCTGAACTCTAATAAAGTGGTACTCCCTGATAGAATGAAAGTATTTTAGAGCGGAGAAGAAAATTGTATTTTGCCTGAACTTCCTCTGAAAGAGAATTTGCAAGGCGGGTACGAACCTGATTGTATTGGTATGTATTTGATCTCCCTGAAAGATATTTCTGCTCCTCATAGTCCATGGCCATCTGTGATGCCTCAACCCCTTTGTGAGAGCTTAAATATTTCTGATAAGCTCCCTGAGCATTGATCCATGCCTGCTGTACTTCCTTATAGGTGTCTTGTCTCATTTTGTCGAGAGACAGCTGCTTATTTTTGATGTTCAATTCTGCCGAGCGGACACTGTTGCGTGTAGCCATTTTGTTAAAAATAGGAATCTGCAGGCTCAGGCCGATGGATGTAGCTCCATTCTGACTTAGTTGGTCTGCTAAAGAGGCATTGCTCTGCCCTGAGGCAAGTTTGTATGTGTAATAGTAAGAATTACTGTAAGATGCTCCAAGGTAAAGATTGGGATAATATGCCGATCTGGCTACATTTTTAGTCATACGGCTCTCGTCAACGCGAGATCTGGCAGCTTTGACTGCAGGTTTGTTATCCACATACGATGTATATATTTCGGATGGCGAAACCGTAAAGGGGAGTTGAAGCATAACAGCATCATCTACATTTGGGGCTTCGACATCAAATCCCTCAATTTCCTGCAAATTGATAGCCTGAGCCAAATCAAGCAGTGATGTACGAAGATTATTGGCCGCATCTGTCAGATTCATCTCCTCCTTTGCCATATTTGCCTGTGCATCATACAATTCAGATTCGGGACTCTTCCCGGCTGCGACAAGTTCCGATGTTATGTCAACCAATTCTTTGCTGAGAGCCAACTGATCTGCGGCAAGTTTATACAACTCTTTTGTATATAATACCTGTAGATAAAACCCTGTAATCTGTATCGAAATATCCTCTTTTGCCTGGTTCAAGTCCTCAACGGCTGCCTCAAATCCAAGTGTATTGGCTTTTATCTGGTTGTTTATTCTAAATCCTGAAAATATAGGAATTCCGGCACTTACGCCACCGGTGGAGGTGGAAGCCGTATGGTCCTGATATATTCCCTCTCTGTTTTGAGCTCTTCCGAGGTAGAAATTTTGTCCGAGGCTTGCTGACACTTCGGGAAGTCGAGACAATTGAGAGGTCTGAAGTGTAATCTTGCTGTTGTCTTTTGCAAGGTCATATTGCCGAACTGCAATATTATTTTCTATTCCGTATTCTATACACCTGCCGAGACTCCACGCGCTTTTTTCACTCTGACCAAAGCATTTCATCGAGTATAGAATTATCAGGACTGTTATAAATACAAACTTCTTCATGACTATTTATCGTTTATAGGATTTCCTTTTATCTGAGCTGTCGAGTCGATGCCTGACAATATTTCAACGTTGATTCCGTCAGACAGGCCGAGAGAGACGAATTGTTTTTCAAATTGTTGTTTTTTCTTCTCCGTCCCCTTGAAGATGTTTACAAATGTCGAGTCTCCGTCAAATGAAATGGTACTTTCCGGAACGCTCAGCACGTTGTCTCTCTTGTCAAGGATAATTTCGGCATTTGCACTATATCCTGCACGAATAAATACATCTTTGGGAATAGTTACAGCTGCTTTTATCTGGAATAAAATTGCTCCATTGTCCTCTGTACTTTTAGGAGAGATATATTCGAGCACTGCATCAAATTTCTGATCCTGAATGGCTCCGACTGAAATCTTGAGGTTCATTCCCTCTTTGATGCGGCCAACTTCGGTCTCGTCGATATTGCCTTTGAATATCATATTGCTCATATCGGCCACAGAAGCGATTGTGGTGCCGGCATTAAATGTATTGGCCTGAATGACAGAGTTTCCAACCTTTACAGGGACATCAAGTATCATTCCTGAAATAGTTGAGCGAATCTGGGTATTACTATATGAGGATGAGCGCTTTGCTATACCGTCACGTACAATTTCGAGGTAGTCCTGAGCCGATTGCAAATCCTGCTTGGCGAGGTCAAGTGTGGTTTTTGCCTTTTCGTGCTCCTCTTTGGTGGCTACTTTCTTGTCATAAAGCAGTTTTGTCCTATCGTAGTCCATCTGAGACTGTTCCAAATTGAGTTTGGCTTTTGTAACCTGAGCTTCTGCGGAGTTCAGTGTACCCATTTCAGGGATAACCTGAATCTTGGCAATAACTTCTCCTTCTTTTACAAATTGTCCCGCTTCTTTGTACAAAGCAGATACAATCCCCGAAATCTGAGGCACAATAGCAACTTCATCACGCGGTTCGACTTTGCCTGTAGCTACGGTTTTTTTGACAATTGTCTGAATTTGAGGCTTCACTATCTCGTAAGACTCAATTTTAGGCTGTGATTTTTTCCAGAGGAATATAAATGTTGCTATTACAACTGCCCCCAACAATACAAATAAGATGGTTCTAAATACTTTTTTCATATATGTCTATTTTATTTATTATCAATTAATTATTCTTCACGTATAGCATCAATTGCCTTAATTTGCAAAGCCCTCCATGCTGGTAAAATTCCCGAAAGCAGTCCGCAGACTATTATAATTGCTGAAGATATTAAGGCTGTCTGAAAATCTATATGAGGATTCATAAAGAAGCCGTTAGGATCATTAGGTATAAATTTATTCACAATATCCATTATCAACACTCCTGAAGCAAGGCCGAGAAATCCGGCAATAAGTGTCAGAATAAGGCTTTCACTCATGATTTGAGACATGATGCTGGCAGGCTTGGCCCCAAGCGCTCTCCTCACCCCTATCTCTTTAGTTCTTTCTCTTACCGTAATCATTACAATATTGCTGACACCGATTGCCCCGGCAAGCAGAGTTCCGATGCCTACAACCCATATCAATAGATTTATTCCGAGCAACATGAGATTGTACCTCTTTGCAAGTTTCTCTATATCAAGACATTGTATAGCGTAATCGTCGGAGGGAGAGATTGAATGTCTTCCCTTGATAACAGACTTTAAATAATCTTCCTTATCTACAATTGATACTCCTTTTTTGGTAGTAACAATAAACATGTGGATATCATCTCCCGAATTATATAGTCTCTGGATTACGGTATATGGCACCTGTATGCCCTCTCCATCACGTCCATTGATATTCACCCCTGTTGCCGTCTGGTCTGAAACCCCTATTATTCTGTATGTTATACCTCCCACTTTTAAATATTCACCGACAGGATTCTGCCCTCTCATAAATAGTTCGTCATATACTTTTTTGCCGAGCACACACACTTTTCTTCCCTCACGAACATCCATCTCGTTGATAAATCTGCCGTAATAAATAACCTGAGGAAGGATTTGTGTGTAATTGCCGGGGACTCCTTTTACTCTGTATCTTCCTGTCTTGTCTTTATGTACCACATTGGATGAGCCGCCTGACATAATGGGAGCGATAATATCCAGGTCCCGTACTTGTGCCTTTATTGCTTCCAAATCCCCCTCATTCAAACTCCACCATCTTCCCTTTCTGAATCCCATGTAAGGCTCGGTGGTCTTGTTGGTCCAGAAAAAACACGAATTAAGAGGAATATCCTGCACTTGTGCAAAAATGCCGTTGGAAATTCCATTGCCGGAACTAAGCATTATAACCAGCATGAATATGCCCCAGAATACACCAAAGGCTGTAAAGAAACTTCTTCTCTTATTGCGGGTAATGGTCAGCCACACCTCCTGCCAGCGATCCGGATCAAAAAAATTATTCATATCTCAACGCCTCTATTGGTTTAATTTTAACTGCTTTCTTTGCCGGAACATATCCTGCTAACAATCCGGCCAACATCAATACTGCGGTAGCAGCAACAACTATTGTCAGATTGACAGAAGGGTTAAGGAATATCTGCAAATCGTCAGGGTCGGTACTCGGTTTGATAAGGACATTCATCAACTCAACCGCACCAATCCCGAACAGCATTCCCACAAATCCGAAAAGTCCCGTAATCATCAGACACTCAACTATAATTAACTTGATAATAGATGATGGTTTCGCACCGAGAGACTTCCTGATTCCGAACTCTTTTGTCCGCTCCTTGACAGTTATGAGCATTATATTGCTGATTCCGACTATTCCGGCAATAAGAGTTCCGATTCCGATAATCCATATAAACAGGTTGATCCCTGAAAATACCCCAATCATCTCCAGATACTGTTTCCACATACTCCAATAGTAAATTGCCGAATTGTCATTAGGATCATATTGATGCTTTTTGGCAAGTTTTGTCTTTAATTTCAAATCAAAATCATTGGTCTCTTTCACGTTTTTAAGTCCGTCAATAGTAACTGCTATTGAAGAATATCCGGTACTTGTTCCGAATATCTTGCCGACTGTGGTTATCGGAGCATAGCTTGACGGTTCCTGACTCATGTCATCATCCGAATAAACGCCTACAACCAAAAATGGTATTTTGGTGATTACTACATATTTTCCGAGAGGGTCAACATCTTTAAAAAGAGATTTTGCACTTCTTTTATGTATGACAATCACCTTTCTTGCCTCCTTTATATCCGCACCGTTAATATTTCGTCCCTCTATTATTTTGATTTTGTCGATTTCGTTAAATTCGGGATATACTCCTGCAAGAGACGTAGATATATAATCCTGTCCGTAAACCATGCTGAGATTCCAGACTGAACGGGTGGGAGATATTACCGATATTTCGTCCAACTCGTCTTTCAAATAATCGGGATCTTTCTCGTCAAATATTGTTCTTCGTCCAACCTGAAGGCCATCATAAGGCATACTTGTACGTCCCGGCCACATTTCGGCCCTGTTCATGGCCTGACCGCCATAGTTGTTAAAAATACCATTTTTAAGCCCTGCTCCGGCACCGAGAAGCGTGATCAGCATGAAAATACCCCATGCCATCGAAAATCCCGTGAGGAAAGTACGCAGTCTGTTCTTTTTAAGCGTACTTAGTATTTCGTTAAACAAATCGAACATGGCCTAAAATGTTTTTTCAATTGAACCGATTACACCATCCTTGATCCTGATGATTTTCTGGGCCATCGCTGCCATATCAGGGTCGTGAGTAACCATCACAATCGTCATTCCGTCATCTTTATTCACACTCTTTAAAAGATCCATCACTTCGATTGACGTGACGCTGTCCAACGCACCTGTAGGCTCATCTGCCAAAATGACTTTTGGCCTGGAAACAAGTGAGCGGGCTATGGCCACCCTTTGTTTCTGTCCTCCCGACATCTCTGACGGAAGATGATCAGCCCAATCTGCAATTCCCATCTTTTCAAGATATTCCATTGCCATAAGATTCCTTTTCTTACGACTTATACCTTGATAATAAAGAGGCAGAGCCACATTTTCGACAGCAGTCTTGAAGGAGATCAGATTGAATGACTGAAATACGAAACCGATGAGCTCGTTGCGGTACTGCGCAGCTGTCTTTTCAGAGAGATCCCTGATTAATATGTCATTGAGATAATAACTGCCGGTATCATAATTGTCGAGAATGCCGAGAATATTGAGCAATGTGGATTTGCCTGAACCGGACGCCCCCATGATAGCCACAAACTCTCCCTTTTCTATATTCAAATTCAACCCTTTCAAGACGTGAAGGGAAGTCCCGTTCACATAACTCTTGTTGATATTCTCAAGTTTTATCATAATTTGTATTTTCAATTTTGTGCCGCAAAGATATATATTACTTTTAGTATTATGCAATACAAAATACTAAAATTTAAAAAATATTTTATTTGGTTGATTCAAATTGACTGTCTCTATACAATTAAAGACGTATTATCTTTAAAAAAGTTGCAGAAATATTATCTTTGCCGAAAAAATAATTATGCTCTCTATCATTCTTTGCATGCTTGCCGGAATTGTTGCAGGATATTTCGTGCGACAATGGAAATTCCCATGGCTCGACAGTGTGATGCTCTATATAATA
The DNA here is from genome assembly GCA_028686425.1 of Bacteroidales bacterium. Classification (GTDB taxonomy): domain Bacteria; phylum Bacteroidota; class Bacteroidia; order Bacteroidales; family UBA932; genus Cacconaster. The sequence continues at coordinate 75,228 of JAQUBZ010000007.1, forward strand.
TGGCTGCTGCTTTTTGAGTTGGGGTTGGAAGTTGGGGGAAATCAACAGATTTTGAGAGCTCTGCCGACTCTGGGACTGTCTGCATTGGAGATTGCAGTCGCCGCCATGCTCGGAAGCTGTATAGCGGCATTCGGCATGGCTAAATGGATTGGCAGAGATATGTTTTGGAAAAAGCATATAGAAGACACGGTTGACAGAAATACGGCTGACGGCAACAAGCATCACGAATCTCCGCTGAAAGGAAGTCTGATAATACTTGCGTTTTTTATTGTCGGGTGCGTGGCCGGCTACTTCGGGCTGTTTGACAATCAGACCCTGCTGAAAGATGTGAGTTTTTACACTCTCGCCGTATTGATTGTGCTTGTGGGTATAAGCATCGGGAATAATCGTGAGGTACTCGGCAACTTAAAAAGCATGGACAGACGGCTGTTGCTGCTTCCCATATTTACCATAATCGGGACATTGGCGGCCTGCTCTCTATTATGGGGAGCAATGGGATTAGCTGCGAGTCAGCATAATATATCGGACAAATTGAGCGATTTTCTTGCAATCGGCTCCGGACAGGCATATTATTCATTGTCAAGCATACTCATCACACAGAGCCGTGGGATTGAGCTTGGGACCATTGCTCTGCTTTCCAACATTATACGTGAATTAATGACACTGCTCACGGCACCGCTTCTTGTCAAAGTATTCGGCAGACTTGCACCGATTTCGGCGGGAGGAGCAACAACTGCAGATACCACGCTCCCTATTATCAGACGTGTATGTGGTGATGATATGGCCATTCTGTCTGTATATCACGGATTCGCAGTAGATTTCTCCGTACCGTTCATGGTTACTCTGTTCTGCAGTCTCTGAAATAAGTTTAAATATTGATTTACAGTGATTTAATATAGGTAGTCGGGGAGATGCCAAGCTCTTTTTTAAAGACCCTGAATAGGGAAATTCTGCTGCCGAAACCACTTTCGGCAGCCAAAGAATCAATTTTAATATCCTTTCTGTGAGCAATGATTTCGAGGGCATAGTTAAGTTTCTGACGATTTACAAAGTCATTCACATTCATTCCCGTAACCTCTTTAATAGCGTTAGAGAGATATACTTCATTGGTGGCAACCATATCTGCCAGCATTTTGCGATTAAGATTGTTGTCGATGAGGGCATCTCTGTTTGCTGCCAATTCTTTTTTCAGTCTGAAGACCATTTTCTCATTGTCGGACAGTTGTTCTACAGGTATAATTATCTCTCCCTCAGCCTTTGCCAACTCTTGAATTCTTTTTGACAACTCCTTGTTCTTGCTGTTGGTTTTAAAAAGCAAATAGACAATCAGACCGCAGATGACACAAAGCAAAATGCTTACATAACTGATTAACACAGTATTTCTGCGGGCATTTTCAGCCTTAATCGTTGCAATTTGAGCCTTTAACTCCATCTCTCGTTTTTCGAGACCGAGGTCAATCACATTTTGAAGGGAGGCGATATTATTGACTGCTTTGGAGTAGAAAAATTGTGATGTCTCTTTAAAAATGGCCGCCGACTCTCTCCTGTTTCCTTGTTCATAAAGCAGTTGAGCCTTTATCTGCATAGCCTCCATAAGTAACCCTCTTCTATTCAAAAATTGTTCTATGGAGATGATTTCTTCTATTTTGGGAAGCAGCCGATCCGGCTTTTCCCGCTCCTTTGCAATTAAATATTCAATACGCAGCCTTTCTGAGGCAAGATTACTTTTCAAATAAGATGACTGTATGTAATTTTCCGTTCGAGCGGCAGTGTCCAAATATCGGGATGCCGATTTATTGTCTTTCAGCGAAACATATCCCCTCGCAAAATTGAGAGCATTTGAGTGATAAGCCATTATTATATCATAAAGATCCGCACCTCTGTATATTTCCGTCTGAAGTTGCGGTTGGTATTCAGCACGGGAAGTCGGCAAACCACTTTGAAACCGTTCTGCCAATACCATGGCACTGTCAAATTTTCTTGTTTTTATTAATGCCTGTATTTGAGCACTATATATTTTAGTTTTCAACGCAAGATAAAACGCCCCGTCTTTATTGATGCTCTCAAGTGCCGAAATAGCCTTGTCCAATGTATAAACAGCTCTCGCTTGTTTGTTTACAACAAGGGAGACATAACCGACATCATACAGAGTCTGCGCTACACAGAAAGCACTTATTTGGGGAATGCTGTCCTTAGTTTGTTTCTGCAGGTCGCAAGCGACAAGATATCGCTGCTGCGCCTTGTTTAAGGCTATACCCATATCCCCATTCCACAGATTAAGCATCATATCGGCATTGCGTGTTGCATAGAGAATCTCCAAATAACGATTTTCTTCGGATAGTTGAAAAATTTTATAGCTTCTTCTCGTTCTATTTTTATCAAATTTTTGCTGAAAAACACCTTCCCTGATATATTTTCGGCTTTCAGCCAGCAATGCAACAGAATCACGCTCACGAGAACTTGATTCCGCCACTGATGCGGTAACAGTATCAGCGACAGATTGAAGTGAATCTTTTATCTGAATTTCAACAACTTCCGACACAGACAACGCCTTTGCCTGATAACAAACCGACAAAAGCGATAATATTGCAAATCCAATGTACATAACTCTGTTTCGCATACACAAAGATAATACTATTTCCCCTTGTTAGTTTATTTTGGTGGTGCACCAACAATAAATTTGCAAAGCACGGTCATCACTTGACCATGTATTGAACTTTTTCAGGCAAAATTGTCATGACATAGAAGTTGGTAATTTTTCGTAAGTTTGTAACCATGAAATATTTCAAAACGCTATCTCATATATTGCTGCTTTTTGCATTGATTATAGGAGCAGTGTGCTATACACCTACTAAAGGTTTGGCTCAAAATCCAAACGTATGGTCGGGGCTGAAAGAGCCGCAGAGTATCCTGCCTGTCGGAAATGCGCCTGTCTCCAAAACTGTTCGTAAACAGTATGTTGACACTCCGTCCACCCTTCAAAAGATTGGAGAATGTGAATGGATTATCGCCGAAGGATGGAGGCTCATCGCCGGCAATATTTCCGATACAGGAGTTTTCGGAACGAGCAACGGCGACAATTCCAAAACTATGGTTCGGAAAAGTTTCGACGGTGCTGTATTCAATGCCACGGTTCCGGGTACCGTTCTGACCACACTTATCGAGCAGGGAGTGTATCCTGACCCATATTTTGGCCTGAATAACATGTCGATTCCCGATGAGTTGTCACGAATGGATTGGTGGTATGAGGTAGATTTTTCTATTCCTGAAAATATTACGCTGCCTCTTTCGGGGCACCGATACCATCTTCTTTTCAACGGAATCAATTACCGCTCAGAAATATTTCTGAACGGAGTACTTATCGGAAAGACAGACGGGGCATTCTGCCGCGGCAATTTCGACATCACAGATATAGTCCTGCAATCACTCACTTTGGTAATCCCTGAAAATAAGATACTTAACAGCGCATATGGTGATTCTGCCGAGCGTCCGGTTCAGGCAGGTTGCGATAGCCTGAAACTTCGGGTTCATGTATTTCCGCCAGAACACCCCGGTATTCCTCACGAGCAAAGTATGTCTGAAGGTCAGGGTCTTAACGGAGGAGCCACAAGCCTTGACGGTCCGACTTTCATTGCAAGTGTGGGATGGGACTGGATGCCTGGAATAAGAGACAGAAATACAGGTATATGGCAGCCTGTAAGCCTTATAGTCACAGGCGATGTGACTATTGACGACCCGATGATAATTACAGATCTTCCGCTGCCGGACACCTCATTTTCAGCAATCAGAATAGAAACAGCAGTGCACAACAAGAGTTACTCCGCTGTAAAAGGGGTGCTGAAAGCCGCTTTGAGTTATGCCGGTAATGCTCCTGGAAAATATAATGCTGTAGGACAGGATGTTGTTGTCGAGATACCTTTTGACCTTGCCCCTCTTGAGAGCAGAAAAATGACTTTTTCTCCCGAAAATCATCCGCAGCTGCTTATTCGCAATTCGCGGCTCTGGTGGCCGAATGGTTACGGAGAACAAAACTTATACGAGTTAGTGCTGTCAGTGCAGGAAGAATCCAAGTACTCCGTGACCGGATTGTCGGACTTAAAAAAGGTACTGTTCGGTATTCGGGAGTTGTCATATGAGCTGATGGCTCACGACTCTGCAGACGGGGCTGTCCGGATCGAATGGGACCCCACCGATCGATACGTGCAAGTAGTAAATCACATCAGACCAAATATTTACGAACACTGTCCGGCCGGCAGGTCAGCGCAGCCGTCACCGCAAACATTACCACAGACATCAACGCAGCCGTTCACACAGACATCACCGCAGCCGTTCACACAGACATCACCGCAACTGTTCACGCAATCGCAATCATCTCCGACAACTTCACCGCAGCCGTCAGAGCAGCCACAACCGCAGTCACAACCGTTTTTGGCTCCGATGTTTGATAATGAGATGCGGGTGTTGTTTTCCAAAGAGAGAAACATCTACATTCCTTCTTTTGCAGGAAGTGACCGCAGAGGGATACAACACCTGCCTCATAACGACCCTGTAGGACCATTTTTAGTAATAAAAGTAAATGGCATGCGTATTTTCTGCCGAGGAGGAAACTGGGGAATGGACGATGCCCTCAAACGCACTTCGCGCGAGAGGCTTGAACCCGCATTTCAGCTCCACCGCAACCTCAACTTCAACATCATACGCAACTGGACAGGTGAAACCACTCAAGAGATATTCTATCAGCTATGTGACGAATACGGAATGCTGGTGTGGAACGATTTCTGGATGACCGGAGACGACACCGTCGAGCCTCTCGATCACAATTTATTCCTCGCAAATGCTACAGATGTGGTTCGCAGGTTCCGTAATCACCCTTCAATTGCCATCTGGGGACCGCGAAATGAAGGTTTTGCCCCTGTCGGTCTTGAAGACAGCCTGTCAAAAATGATTGCACGCGAAGATCCGACACGTCATTACCACGGGCAGTCGCGTTTCCTGAATATGGGAACGAGCGGCCCGTGGAACTATTTTGAAGACCCATCGCACTATTTTACGGAACGCGCGGACGGCTTCAATACTGAAATGGGGTCATTTGCAATTCCTACCGCTCAGACTATCAACAAATTCATATCACCGGAGGATTTGTGGCCGATCAACGATGTCTGGGCATATCACGACCTTCACCACACATCCCAGAATTTTGAAGGATTCATTAAGGCCGTTCAGCTTGCAGGTGGCTTTGGTCAGAGCAGCAGTAACACCGATTTCACAGCTGCCCCAGACGTAAACATCTGTAGTGCAGCAAATTGCACCCACAATGCAAACTCTTGTAAATCGAGTAATTACAATCGGATAACTATCCATGAGACTTTATCTCGTGAAAAGATGACCTTGTTTGCCGATGCATCACAAAGTATCTGTTACGATGCATGGAGAGCCATGATCGAGTCGTGGAACTCACGGATGTGGAACAATACTACAGGCCTGATTCTCTGGATGTCACATCCTGCCTGGCCAAGTTTCATCTGGCAGACATACACATACGATTTTGAGACACCGGGGTCGTATTTCGGAGCAAAAAAAGGGGCCGAACCGGTACACATCCAACTTAATCCGGATGGCGCGGACGGAACCGTCTCGATTATAAACACCACTCTGCAAACTCTTGAAAATCTGAAAGTTTATGCAACCATTTATTCTCCCTCCGGACGATTGATTATGCGTATAGCAACGGATGAAAATATTACCGCCGGAGCAGAACTTGAAAGAAGGTACGCCCGGAGCGGCAGTTCAAAACATAAAAGCAGGTATGTAAAGAACAATAAATCAGTATATTCGGATTGGCACGCCCATGGCGAAAAGTCTGGGCAGAGAGGGGATTCGAGGGAAAGGGCCGAATTTTCAGCGCAGGCCAATTGTCAGACCATTTGCTTTCCTCTGACAATCAGTTCTGATGTACGCGCCACATTGCCAGAGAGTTATCTCATCCGTCTCGAACTATTTGACAATGATGATAACGTGCTGTCTGTCAATGATTATTGGAAAGGAGTTCCGCTTCCGCCACAAGATTTGAACGGGTTGATCCAAATATCACGACCGCGGCAGATTAGTAGTTCTCACGGCAGGGCTTATGGCAGTAATTCATACGAAATAACCGTTACGAATACTTCTGACGATGTGATTGCGCGTGGAATAAAAATTACTGCCACCGACTCGGCGACCGGCGAACAGATACTTCCATTGCTGATTTCCGACGGATATTTTAATCTGCTGCCCGGAGAAAAACGTGTTCTTGTCATCGACAATATTCCCGACACGACAATAAAACTGTCCCATCAATACAACAATAGGCACAGACAATTGCAATAGAGACAAGGTCAAAGTAAGGTGAAATAAAGATACAAGAGCGGCAGAAAACAGTCGCTGCCTGACAAGATAAAACCAATTAAATGACTATTCACAATTAACATTTATCGTTCAAGTCCCATTTAATAGCACAGACAAAAAGCTCCGCAATTGATTAATAAATCATTGAATACTTGTATTATTATACTCTCAATCTATCGAATAATTAATAAAGAGTCTCGTGCTTTTTGATATTATGAATTCATTGCTGTCCGGAGAAATTTTACCATAAAGTGAGTTGCCTGTAAGAGTCGTCCTCCGGGACAATAACCGGCTCGTCAGGTTTATTATAAAAGTTTCGGATGTCTCCCCTTTTAAAGAGGATTTGT
>JAQUBZ010000046.1 GCA_028686425.1 Bacteroidales bacterium
AGACCTTGCCACGGGCAATGACCGGACAAAAACTTTTTTGGACGTCAAACGTAACTGTCACTATAAAATCACCATTACCAAAGTCAAAAGTTACGGTTATCCGACAGAAGCCGAAGCCTTGAAGAATCCCGGCAGTAACCTCGAATACGAAGTGGTGATAACGGGAGACGATGAAAATTTCACCACTTCTAACGGTCAGTATGCAGTTACGACAGACAAGAAAGATGTTGCCATACTTGACGATGTTACGACAGCCGAGAACTTGGTGAAGTTCATCTGCAAACGTCATTCGTCTCAGAGTGATGCTTCCATCGATACTCGCACTGTGCGCCTTGTCGGAGCAGACAAGACGACACTTATCCCTGCCACGAAGTTGCAGATGTGCAAAAGCGACGGTACGGCTATACCGGGCAATACGTTGACATTCACAGTGTCCGACGAGACAGGATATCAGCTCAAATTCACATCGCCTGATGCGGCATCTCTGCCTGATGAACAGGTGTATGTTGAGATTTGTTTCGGTAACATTCGCCACTATGTGCCTGTGAATGCTTATGTGTTTAAAGTTTCCCAACCTGCCGATTATACTTATACAGGGGGGACAAAACAATATGAGGTAACAAGTTATAAGACGGGTTCACCAAAGACAGGGGTATCTTGGAATGCAGAGTTCTCTTCAGACGGCGGAGCGACATGGTCGGCACCCTTACCTTCATGGGTTACCGCTTTCACAACCTCCTCTACGGGAGAGACAACTGCTACGCCCTACAATGCGACCATTGAAGCACAAACCCCTTCAAACCCGCATAACGATAGATTAAAAGCTGCTGCGACGTTGAGCGGAATCAACGACCTCTCAAAGGGTGGAGAGACAGCCAACTGTTACATCGTAAATGCTCCCGGTACATACTCCCTGCCATTAGTTTACGGTAATGCCCGCAAGGCCGACGGAACTGTTGATACCATCGCTTTCAAACCCGGCGTCTGGAGCTACGGCACCGGCAACACAAGACTTAGTCCTTTTATCAGTGCCACAGGAACAATTCCTGATGACGGAAAAATCGCAGGGGCGACAAATGCCGTGCTTATCTGGCAGGATGCCAAAGATCTGGTAGTTGTCGATGCTGCTCTTTCGGGGACATATCCGAATCAGACATTGACTTTTACAGTTTCTGCGGCCAATATCCGTCAGGGCAACGCCGTTGTTGCTGTGAAGGAGTCCCGCTATAATCGTGTTCTGTGGAGCTGGCATATATGGGTGACGGATTTCGACCCGGATTCTCCCGAAGGGGATCCCAAGAGTTTTGTGAACGCCGCAGGCTACACATATAAATTTATGCCGGTCAATATCGGTTGGTGTGACGGCCTTGAATACGCTGCCCGCAATGTCAGGGTGCGCTTCACTCAGAATGAATCGGGTATTCAAAAAGAGATGAATCTCAATCAGCTCGTCGCTCATAAGCCTGGTAACAGCCCTTATTTCCAGTGGGGACGTAAAGATCCGTTTGTTGCAGGTCTTGAGGGTAATGTCAATAAGACCTGGTATGATAGTCTCGGTGTAATGAAAGTCAATACACCTCCTCCTTATACTACTGCTTGGACAGGCGGTATTAGTGGCAATGTCATCAAGAATGGCATTCTCCATCCAGATGTATATTGTGCCAACACTTATATGGATTTACAGTATCACAATTTATGGAGTGCGAGGAATGACATCTCCATCCCGATACCCAACGACAACGCTGTCATAAAGAGTGTTTACGACCCTTCACCAGTTGGGTATCATTTGCCTGCATCGAATGCTTTCACCGGCTTCACTACTACCGGTACAAGTGGAACTGCATCAACGATCAACGGAACTTGGGATGCAGTAAGTAATAGTTGGAACTTAGCCAAGAGTGGCAGTGACACCGTTAATTTTCCGTGTGTCAGCTATCGGAACCGCTCGAACAGTGTTATGCTCAACTCTGGCAGTACCGGTATCTACTGGATGGCAGTATCGTACACGAACGCGGGTGACGGTAGTGGCATCATCAACCTTCAATACTGTAGCCAATACAGTAGCGTTTTTTCCTTATTATCGAACAGAATCACCCCGTGGGGCAAAGAATATCGATCGTATGGATTCTCGGTGCGCCCCGTTAAAGATTAATCGCGTTAAGGGCACCATTGCACAGTAGTGGGTGGAAAATAATCTAATATTTTTTTAGCGCACCGGGTGCGTGCCGCACAAGGAGAGTGACTAAAAAGTAAAAGATGGACATATAGTAAATAATCCTGAAAAGACCACCGGGCAAATCTTTGTGTGCTAATTATTGTATGATAATTCAAGGTGTGCCCGGTGTTCTTAGCTAAAATTATCTATTGCAGAAAGTCATTTAAATCCGGTCCTCCCGGAAGAGACAGACAACATGGTTTTACACCAAATCCGCCCAAACCATCTATATAGTAGTACGGATAGAACCAGATAATTTTGTCGTTATCTGAATCGAAGCCACTATAAGCATCGTATGGCGCATCTGATGCCTTTCTGGCCGATGGAAGATAAGCCTTAATATTTGATGAATAATCACCGGGAGTATAGATTAAACCCGGATACCAGAATTTGTCCCAAGTAACATTGCCTGTCGATAAAACAGTAAATTCTATATATTCGGATACATCTTTTCCAAGTTGTTCTTGGCTCCATGAAGCAGCAAGTTGCTCTTTATTTGCATAAGGGAGCATAATTCTATACAATTCGGGCTTAACACCATTGTGCAGAACTTCTACCGGCTGGATGCCGAGACTTGACTCTGTTGAAAGTGCAAGTTGATCGAACCATTGACCCATACCCAATGATACCCATGGATTCAAATACACTGTGAAATTGTATTTGTTTATTCCGTAGGGAGTAATGTCATTTTCCAAAGAAAGGTTAATATCATAATATTCATCTCTTTGAAATTTGTCTATGTCATAAGTGATTACAAGATCGGCACTCTTCGCTCCTGCTGCAAATTCGATGGAAGAAGGGATATTAAATCCTGAAAAAGCATTTGAAACGATATTCACCGACAATGCATTGGTTGTATTTACACGATTAACAGGAATAATGATAGGCTTTGTTTCATCAAGTGTAATAGTCCCGGTAGAGACGTTATTAGGGAAGAATACTTGTGCTCCATCTGGGTATTCGCCGGGGACATAATCAGGTGACTTTTGTACACAGGAAATAGCCATAAATAAAGAACACAAAAGAAGGATATAAAATATATTTCTTGTTTTCATATTTATTATTTTAAGTAAGTTGTTGTTTCATTGCTGACTGAATTGGTCGGATCCGGATTATTAGGCGTAGTCTTGACTCCATTTATCTCAGTTGAAACCTCATCTGCTTTAATGATATAGTCGTTATTCTCTATTTCATCAATAGGAATGCAAAGATTCCAATAAGGACTTACCTCATCAATAACGTATTTTTGAGTAGCATGAATGGTATTGGCTCCAGCATACCATGTTTTGATGCCCGGTCTGATACGCTTAGCATCGAAATATCCGATACCTTCACCCCAAAATTCTATACGTTTCTGATAAAGAACTTCTTCTTGGAAATTTTTTACAAATCCTTGTGTGAAAGAAGATTGTGCGGCTGTATATGAGTATCCCGGATCACGATAGGTTGTCATAAATGTTTCGAGTAAAGCCGATCCCGCAGCCTCTCCATCTCTCATACCTACAGCCTCGGCCTCTATCAGATACATCTCCTCTACGCGCATAATTGGGAATTCAATTGCTCCACCTATACTGTATGTCTCCCAATCACCCTGTTTGCAACGAATTTTAAATGACATATAATCAGGAAGTTCATTAAATGGATAAGCTTTGAGAAATCCCGATTTATTACCCCATTTGTAGTAGTCTGCATTATATGTTGTACGATCAGGGTCGATGAATGACTGTTTACGGAAGTCTGTTCTGTTCAATCTGTCATAAAGCCAGCGATTGATACTTAATTTGGTGATAGAGTTATATCCCCAGTCAGACTCTCCTGCAAGGAATCCTGTAGGATTGCAAAGATTCCCCATATTGTTGGCAGAAATACTATAATACCACATCCACGAGTTATTTCCTGATGCATCGCAGAATGCCTTGGTTGGATCTAACCATTGTTCTTTTGTAAGAGGAGTTTTTCCTGAAGCATCGATTGCTTTTCTTGCATAAATTGCAGCATTGTTGTAATCTTCAATAGAAAGATACATACGTGCCTTGATTCCATATACCACTGCAATAGAGGGATATAGGTTATTAGTTGGAATATAATTTGCAAATAATTGTTCTGCCTTGTCAAGGTCGGAAATAACCAAGGCAGAAACAGCCTCTTTAGGAGCTCTTGCCGTTTTATATTCGGTTTCAGGTTCAGAACTTGAAAGAACAATAGGGACAGTCAGACCTTCAACATTTGAACAATCAGTGTATTTGTTTTGTGCAGGAAGGTAAATGTTGTATAGGTCATGATACATCAATGCACGGTAAACGTACGCAGAGCCAAGATATCCTTTAGTTTCGTTATTTATTTCGGCAAAATCCTTTTGGCAGAGAGGACCAATAATATCGTTTGCCGATTTAATCACTTTATATAGGGACATAAACGGAACGGTCGAACGACTATTTTCGTAATTCATGACATATCCGTATGCCCCTGTATATCCTGTCCACCAATCATAACCAATTGTTGCAGAGTTATTGACCATATCACAAGTCATACGTGCGTAAGTAATCAGAAGACCGGCGTATGATATATCGAATTCAAGTTGCCTACTTGAACCGAAGAAGAAATACGGCTGATAAGTCTGGGCTACGATGCCGTCAACGGAAGCTTTCAAAGCAACAGAACTTTGAGCAACCTGTTCACTCGTTGCAGAACCTTCAAGCGGGAAAGTCTCTTTGATACAGCCGGTCATAAAACTTGCTGCAATCACACATAATATAATTGTTTTTACTATATTTTTCATAATATGTACTCTTTTTTAGAATTTTACTGTTATACCTCCTGAGATGGTTCTCATTGGAGAATAGTTAGCGGCATTTGCTTCAGAACTGAAACTTTGACGTGGGTCAAATCCTTGACGAGCCGACCAATAGAATAAGTTCTCGGCAGATATATATAATCTCAAAGATGAGATAAGGATGCTCTTTGTAAGACGTCCCGGAAGTGTATATCCGACATTAATGTTTTGAAGGTTCAAATAGCTTGCAGAAGTAAGGAATCTTGTTGAAGAAGCATTACTATACGCGTCTGCATATTGGAATCTCGGTATATTGGATGATTGATTGTCAGAAGTCCACGCTTTCAACAAATCGACATGGTATGCATATCCGGATTGTGAAGAAGTAGGTGAATACATCAATGTTCTATACGTGCCATCCATTTGTTTACCGCCAAGTTGATATGTAAAATTGATAGAGAAATCAAATCCGTATGCAAACAGGGAAGTACCGAAACCTCCATAAACGGGAGCAAGAGTCGATGACTTGGTTAAATACTTGGTTGCTTCAGAATAGACATCAGTAGTCTCTCTACCCGTAAAATTTCCTTGTTCATCGGTAGTTGTCTTATACCAAAGAGATTTACCTGTATTTTGATCCACTCCTGCAAATTCATACTGATACCACGTGTACATTGGAATCCCTTCGGCAATAAAGAATCCTCCTGATGTAAAACCCTCATACATATTTCCCTCGGCATCATATACCTTACTGTCTTTTACATTATCAGCCAGGGATATAACTTTGTTTTTCAAGTAGGTGGCATTTAAATTGACACTCCATCTAACATTTTTCTTATTAACAATGTTGAAATTAAAATCACCTTCGATACCCTGATTATGCATGTCGCCAACATTTTTGTAAATAGAACTGTAACCTTGTGAAGGAGCCACAGGAGTAGGGAAAAGCATATCGGTTGTTTTGCGATTGA
>JAQUBZ010000047.1 GCA_028686425.1 Bacteroidales bacterium
CCGGCTACGCCCTGAATCCCTTCAATGATGATGGCGGCGCAGTCCCCTTTTGCAAATTCGGCCTCCGCTTCTGCAAGATTATTCATTCGGACAAAAGTGATATGGTCTGTCTTGTTGAAAGGAGATAGTATTTTAGGATTGTCTGTAGCGGCAACAGCTCCGGAAGTCCTTCCGTGAAAAGACTTTTGCAAGGCAATAATTCTCTCCTTTCCTGTATGGAACGAAGCGAGCTTCATGGCATTTTCATTGGCCTCCGCACCGCTATTGCAGAGAAACAGAGAATAATCATCATACCCCGACAGTTTCCCAAGCTGTTCGGCAAGCTTCACCTGAAGCGAATTTTGAACCGCATTTGAATAGAATCCTATCTTTTCAATCTGCTCCTCAATCATTTTACAATAGAGAGGGTGGGAGTGACCTATGGAAATAACGGCGTGACCACCGTATAAATCGAGATATTCATTCCCGTCTTTATCCCACACAGTGCATCCTCTCCCTTTCAGCGGCTCAATAGGCCATAATTGATATACTTTAAATAGTTCCATGGTATTAAAATGCTGTAGATTTCAGTCTCAGTCCGGCACTCTCTTCAAGAGAGAACATAATATTCATATTCTGTACGGCCTGCCCGCAAGCTCCCTTGATTAAATTGTCAATAATTGAGGTGATATGTATGTATTCGTTATGTAATTCTATGTGTATTAGGCATTTATTGGTATTTATCACCTCTTTCAGACTAATAGGTTCATCTGAGACAAATACAAATGGAGATGATTTGTAATACTCTTTGTACCAATAATTTAATTGTTCGATGGAATCGCTGCACTTTGTATATATGCTTGCAAATATTCCGCGAGTGAAATCACCTCTCACCGGCACAAAATTAACCTGTGTGCCATTTCCCGACAAATTCCATATCGTCTTGTTGATTTCATCAAGATGTTGGTGCGTAAAAGGCTTATATACAGAGATATTTGACTCACGATAGCTAAAATGTCCGGTGTCGGTCAGTTTCTTGCCTGCCCCTGTCGAACCTGTAATAGCATGAACATGAATATCGTCGGATATTACTTTGTTGATCAGAAGAGGGAGGATTCCCAATTGAATAGCCGTAGCGAAACATCCCGGATTGGCAACGGATATGCTGTTCTCGATTTCTTTATGGTATAGCTCGCAAAGTCCATAGACAAAGTTTCTGTCGTTGAACTTGTTTTCTACTCTGAAATCGTTTCCGAGATCTATGATTCTGCAATTGCCCGAAATGGTATGAGTTGTCAGAAATTCCCTTGAAAGGCCATGCCCGAGACACATAAACAGAACATCGGGGGTTCCGATTGAATCTGAAAATACCATGTCTGTCTCTCCATACAGATCTCGGTGAGCAGTATAGAGTGCCTCTCCAACACTTGAAGTGCTGAAAACGGATGAAATTTCCACTTCGGGGTGATAGAGCAGAATTCTAATCAGTTCACCTGCGGTGTATCCTGTCCCTCCAACTATCGCTGCTTTGATTTTCTTCATTACTTTATGTTTTTCTTCATCTGGTCTTCATGAAGAGAATAATATATTTTCAGAGGATTGGCAAGGACCTTTGTGAAACCTATTACATCCTCTCCCGTAAATGATTTGTTGGCTTCTCCGTAATCTCCGAATTTGGAACTCATCAAATCGTAATCGCTCCTGCATCCCAGAACGAAGAAAGTGTATGGCTGCAATCTCACTTCAACGGTGCCGGTTACAGCCCGCTGGCTGTCATCCAGAAATGCTTCGATATTTCGCATCAGAGGGTCGAGATACTGCGCTTCGTGCATCATCTGTCCGTACCAATTGGCAAGTTGCTCTTTCCAATAGAGCTGTCCTTTGGTGAGGACGTGTTTTTCCAACAAGTGATGGGCCTTGATGATAATCAGAGGAGCTGCGGCCTCAAAACCTACCCTCCCTTTAATGCCTATAATAGTATCTCCTATATGAATATCTCTTCCTATGCCGTAAGGAGAGGCAATCTCCTTCAATTTGTAAATTAGTTCCACAGGAGACATCTTCTTTCCATTTAAGGAAACGGCTTCCCCCTTCTCAAATCCGATTGTGACTATTTCGGTACCCTCTTTTTCAACTTGAGAAGGATAGGCTTCTTCCGGAAGATATCCGGATGAAGAGAGAGTTTCAACTCCGCCTATGCTGGTTCCCCATATCCCCTGATTGATGGAATATTTAGATTTTTCCCACGAAAAATTGAACCCGTGCTTTTGAAGATAATCTATCTCATCTTTGCGACTGATTTGTAAATCTCTGATAGGGGCTATGATACCAACTTCAGGAGCCATTATGTCAAACACAATGTCAAAGCGTACCTGATCGTTGCCGGCTCCGGTACTGCCGTGAGCCACATAATCTGCACCTATATTTTTGACATGCTTAAGTACCTCCATTGTCTGAAACACTCTTTCAGAACTTACAGAGAGGGGATAGGTGGAATTTTTAAGTATATTGCCGAATATCAGATATTTGATGCCTTTTTTATAATATGTGTCAACAGCATTTACGGTTGTGTGTGTTTTAGCGCCGAGATGCAATGCGCGTTCTTCGATGGCTTTTTCTTCTTCTTTTGAAAAGCCTCCTGTATTTACCATAATGGTATGTACTTCTAAATTTTTCTCATTCTTGAGATAAGGAACGCAAAAAGAGGTGTCTAAGCCACCACTGAATGCCAAAACGACTTTATTATTCATATTTTTGACGATTTAATATATTTATCTTGTTTAATTTGTGAAAAGGGTAGAACAATGTTCTCCCCATTGAAGAGAATACTCCCTTGCCGGTTTTTTCGGGAACCTTGACAGAACCCTTCTTTTGAGTGGCAGGGTCGTACAGCAGACCGGTGCAGAGGCACATTTTGTAATTGTTGCGTTGCAGAATATCAAAATTGCGGCATCCCTGACATCCCTTCCAAAATTCCTCATCATCTGTCAGTTCTGAGAATGGAACAGGTTTGAAGCCAAGTTCCGAATTGATCTTCATGACAGCCAGCCCTGTAGTGATGCTGAAAATCTTTGCATCCGGGAACAATGACCTTGAGAGTTCAAATATCTTGTGCTTGATTCGCTTTGCAAGGCCACTCTTACGATATTCATGAGCCACTATAAGTCCCGAATTAGCCACAAACTGTTTATGTCCCCATGTTTCTATGTATGAAAATCCGGCAAGACTGCCATCTTCGGCAATGGCAATAACCGCCTTCCCCGCCCTCATTTTTGAGGCAATATATTCAGGGGTCCTTTTTGCGATTCCTGTGCCTCTCTCTTGAGCGGAGACATAGACGAGCTCGCAAATACGCTCGGCATAATTGATGTGGCTCTCATTGGCCACATAAATATTAATATTCATCCCTGTAAAAATGTGATTGATGAATATGCCCGAAGGCAATACATTTTTAGTAAAAAATTGATTATTTTGGGAGGGACATCCCTCCAAGATTAATGGAACCCCGTAAGCGCAAAGAAGAGTCTTACAGGTCTAGCGTCGGACTCGCCACGCCATGACAAAAAATGATTGTATGTATAATTTATTTTCCATTTCGGGCGCAAAGGTATAATAATTTTTAAAAAAGTATTACCTTTACAGATATTTTTTTGAGAAAAAGTGAAAAAGAAGTCGAAACACAAGCCTGTACCGGCTGATTTTCAGAGACTGCAGAAAAGTGCTCTGGTCAGAAAGTATCGCAAGACAATCCTTTTCAATGAGAAGGAGTTGTCTGCAATCAACATGTATTGCGACAAATACAATATCAGATCCAAATCTTCTTTTTTCAGGGGAGTGATTATCTCTCATATTCTCAATCAGATTGATGAAAATTATCCGAAATTATTTTAAACACAACCAATAATAAAATGAACAAACGACTATCGGCAATTATCACACTTATTATGGCAGGGATATTATTCTGTTTTACAACCGCTTCTGCCCAGACTATATTATCGGACTCCACCGCAGCTGACGGAACAAGAATTGTTCAGTTTCAGCCCAAAGGGGTATGTTCCACAAACATAGAAATTCATACGCTTAAAAACCGCATTACCCTCGTACAATATACCAGAGGCTGTGACGGCAACCTTAAAGCGATAGGAATTCTTGTTAAGGGGATGAAAGTCAAAGATGCCATTAAGAAGCTTGAAGGAGTGAAGTGCGGCAAGAAGGAAACATCGTGTTCGGACCAGCTTACAATTGCTCTGAAAATGATGCAGGAAACCAAAAAGAAAAAATAGGCCCGAAACTTGTGGTATGAGTTTGCTGTTTGGCAATAACATTGTCAAATGTGTTTATTGTGACATAATTTAAAACAATACAATATGAAACTGGTTAAAACAACACCTATCTTTATCATAGGTATCTTATTTTTCATCTCATGTAATCCGTTCAAGACCCCTGATCTTGAATTATCCAAACACGATATAGCTATCAGCAACACTGTCGGTGATGAATTCAAAGTTACTGTAATGAGCGGCTCCATTTGGAAGTCGGAAATTGCCAATACTTCCACCGATGATAATTCGTGGATCAGTGTTACTCCCGTCTCAGGAAAAGAGGGGACATCCGTGCTGACTATAGCGGTGGCAAAGTCAAATAATACCAATGCGGTCAGAAAAGCAGCGATTGCCATAGACAACAAGAATCAGTCTGATACCGTATATATAACTCAGGAGATTGTCAATGTCGCTATCGCCGACTCCAAATTCAAAGCCTATCTTGTGGAGAATTTCGATAAAAATAACGATGGCGAAATCTCCGATTACGAACAGAACTTTATAACACGTATTGATTGCAGCAAGAGGAATATCGAGTCTCTTGACGGAATAGAAAACCTCAAATCGCTTGTTTACCTCAAGTGCGACAATAATGATATTGATACCCTTGACCTGACTATATTGAAACATGTCACTTCCGTCAATTGCGACTACAATAATATTGTATCTCTAAAAGCTGACAGCATACCCACTCTGTTTGAATTGTCTTGCAATCACAATCGGCTGACAAAGCTCAATTTTAGAAAATGTTCGGCTCTTAAAGATTTGGAATTCGGGTATAACCCTCTGACTGAAATCAATATAAGCTATTGTACTTCACTTAAGACCTTAAACAGCAATCAGTATGCAATAACATCCATCGAAACTATTAATGCCACGGGATGCAAGGCTCTTGAAGAACTTAATTGCAGCTTCAGTGGCGTGTCCACTCTTATTATTAAAGGGTGTGACAAATTGAAAAAGCTCGATTGCAGTGGCAATTCTCTCAATACATTGGATATAAGTGAATCCACAATGCTTACCGAAATACGCTGTAACTCCAATAATCTCAGTTCATTATATGTGGGAAGATGTTGGTATCTCGAGTTGTTGTATTGTTCGGACAATCTGATTGAAGTTCTGGATTTGGACCTATGCCCATACTTGAAGGAGTTATGGTGTTCGGACAATACCAAACTTACAACTATCCGTGTCAAAAAGAAACCGGCTGATTTGTTCTATTTTGGAGAATGGGGAGATCCGCAGGAATACAAGAGAGAATATATGACTTCGTCCGGAGCATATATTTTGCATTATTTCTATTATCCGAAAATTTATATAAACGGAGTTTTTTCAAATGAAATTTATAAAAAACTTATTTTGTTATAATTTTGGTAAGTACTGAAAATCAGAGTAATGAAAAGAGGTGATAGATTGTGGCGAAAAAAGGTTAAAAAATGTATAGCAAAAAATATAAAAATAAATTTGCAGAATAAATAAAAGTGCCTATCTTTGCGGTCCCGTTTCG
>JAQUBZ010000032.1 GCA_028686425.1 Bacteroidales bacterium
TCTGATAGGCGAAGGAAAAGTTCATTACAAAGGGGAATGGGTGGAAACGCGCAAAGTACTTGAAGCGGAACATCTGTCACCAATGAAAATATATATTCGTGAAGGTCTGTGCATTACAAACGGCACTTCGGTGATGACGGGAATAGGTCTTGTCAATCTGATATATGCAAAAAGATTGCTCGGATGGTCAGTCACGGCATCTTCCATGGTCAATGAAATAGTCTCTTCATACGGTGATTTTCTATCTGAATATCTTAATGGAGCCAAACGACAGAATGGGCAGAAGGAGATAGCAAAGTCTATGAGAAATATTATCTCCGATAGTAAGTGTATAAGAGACAGACAGATAGAGCTATATAACAACAATCACGCTTCGCAGAAGACTTTTGAGACTAAAGTGCAGCCGTATTACTCTCTCAGATGTGTTCCTCAGATACTCGGTCCTGTATATGATACACTTAAATATTCCGAAGAGGTAGTTGTCAACGAGCTTAACTCGGCTTGTGATAATCCGATTGTCGATTACCGCACTCAGAATGTTTATCATGGCGGTAATTTCCATGGAGATTACATCTCTCTCGAGATGGACAAAATCAAAATAGCCATGACGAGGGTAGCTATGCTGACGGAGAGACAGATGAACTATATTTTCCATGACAGAATCAACGGAATACTTCCTCCATTTGTAAATATGGGAGTGCTCGGACTGAATTACGGTCTGCAGGCAGCACAATTTACGGCAACTTCCACAACGGCAGAATGCCAGACACTGTCTATGCCAAACTATGTACACAGTATTCCTAATAATAATGATAATCAGGATATTGTAAGTATGGGGACCAATTCGGCCCTTATCACGGCCACGGTCATTGAAAATGGCTACCAGGTGATGGCCATTGATTGCATGGCTTTGGTACAGGCAGTCGATTGTCTCGGCATTGCAGACAAATTGTCGAGCAGGACAAAAGAAGTCTATGATCAGGTGAGATTTTACGTCCCTGTATTTATTGAGGATACACCTAAATACGAAGAGATAGATACTTTAATTAAATACTTGATAAACAAACAAATAGAAATTAATTGACATGAAATACGCATTGGTGACCGGAGGATCGAGAGGAATAGGCAGATCTGTATGTATTGAATTGGCTGCTGCAGGCTATCCCGTAATTATCAACTATGTGAGTAATGAGACTGCAGCGCTTGAGACCAAACAGGCGATAGAGCTCTCCGGAGGGAAAGCGGAACTGCTACGTTTCAACGTTTCAGACAAAGAGGGAGTGGATGCTGCTCTTGAACAATGGGAAGAAGCTCATCCTGAGGATTTTATCTCAGTCCTCGTTAATAATGCAGGTGTACGCAGCGATGCTGTCATGATATTTATGCAGGACAATCAATGGCATGATGTGATTGATACCACGGTTAACGGATTTTTCTACGTCACCCGCCGTGTCTTGAAAAATATGCTGACAAAGCGCAACGGACGGATTATCAATATCGTTTCCCTTTCGGGACTTAAAGGACTTCCGGGACAAACCAACTATTCTGCCGCAAAAGCTGCCATAATCGGGGCGACAAAGGCTCTTGCACAGGAGATTGGAGCCAGAAAAGTGACAGTCAATGCCATTGCTCCGGGATATATCGAGACGGACATGACAAAGGATTTGGACCAGAGTTCTCTCAAATCGATGATTCCTGTGGGAAGATTCGGCAAACCGGAGGAAGTGGCTCACCTTGCAGCATTTCTCGCGTCCGACAATGCATCATACATCACGGGGGAAGTAATATCAATTAATGGAGGATTATATACTTAAAATATGAGAAGAGCAGTTATTACAGGAATGGGAATATATTCCTGCATCGGTGTCACGTTGTACGAGGTCGGAAATTCTTTGTTTGAAGGCAAATCGGGAATCGGAATAGATCCTGTCAGAAAGGAGTACGGGTATCGTTCTCCTCTTACGGGTATCGTGCCCAAACCGATATTGAAGCCGTTTTTGGACAGAAGATTGAGAAGCTGTCTCGCAGAAGAGTGCGAGTATGCCTTTATGGCTACAAAAGATGCTTTTCAGGATGCAGGAATAGATACAGATTATTTGGAAAACAATGAAGTGGGAATTTTCTACGGAAACGACTCTTCGGCAAAAGCCGTAATAGATGCCAACAACACTATTGTGGAGATGAAAGATACCATGATGCTCGGTTCCGGGGCAATATTTCAGTCTATGAATTCCACAGTAACTATGAATCTTTCGACTATCTTCAAATTGAGAGGAATCAATATGACGGTCAGTGCGGCTTGTGCAAGCGGCTCGCATTCAGTCGGTCTGGGAATGATGTTTATTCGTCAGGGGCTTCAGGACATGGTTGTGTGCGGAGGTGCTCAAGAGACCAATTATCTTTCGATGGGAAGTTTTGACGGATTGAGTGCATTTTCCACGAGAGTGGATAATCCTACGGCAGCATCACGACCTTTTGATGCATCACGAGACGGACTTGTTCCGAGTGGAGGAGCAGCAACTATCATACTTGAAGAATACGACCATGCCGTAAAGCGTGGAGCAAGGATATACGGTGAGGTTGTAGGATATGGTTTCTCTTCCAATGGAGGACAGATTTCACAGCCGAGTGATGTCGGATGTGAAATTGCCATGACAAGGGCGATGGCTGATGCCGGAGTAAGCGTCAGAGATATAGACTATGTCAATGCACATGCCACATCGACACCTCAGGGAGATGCCTTTGAAGCTATGGCTCTCGACAGATTGTTTGCATCGGCAGGAACGCCGATCAGCTCCACCAAGTCCATGACAGGGCATGAGTGCTGGATGGCTGGGGCCAGCGAAATAGTATATTCGATGATTATGATGCAAAATTCTTTCATTGCTCCCAATATCAATTTTGAGCATCCTGACGAACATTCCCAAAATCTTAATATTATTACAAAGGCTCGGAAACAGCAATTGAATACCATCCTTTCCAACTCTTTCGGATTCGGAGGGACCAATAGCGCTATCGTGATTAAAAAATTATAAATTATCTATACTATGAAAAGAGAAGAAATTATTGAAAAAGTTAACGAATTTCTTGTTGAAGAGATTGAAATTGCTCCCGAATTGATTAAGGATGACGCCCTTTTAAAAGACGACCTTAAAATCGACAGTCTTGATTTTGTCGATATAGTGGTTATAGTCCAGAAAGTATTCGGTTTTAAGATAAAACCTGAAGATATGGGTACAGTCAAGACTTTGGGACAGTTCTACGATTATATTGAGGAAAAAGTGAAATAGCAGTAGCCATGGCAGAAAGAAAGTGGTCTGGAAAGACGGGAGGAGGCAGTTTCGGACAGAAGGCAATGATTGCCATATTCAACATTGTGGATGTGGCGGTTATATACCCTACACTTTTTTTTATTGTGCCGTTTTACATGGTCATCAACGGCAAAGAGTGTCTGTGCATTTTGAAATATATGCATAAAATTCAGGGATTCAATATTATAAAGTCATTCTTCATGACTTTTTGGAATCATGTTTTATTCGGTATGATGATGCTCGACAGATTTGCAATCTATTCCGGACAGAAGTCGAGATTTAAAATCGAGACAGACGGAATAGAGGCTTTTAACAAACTTATTGATAGAGAAAAGGGATTTATGCTGGCAGGTGCCCATGTGGGTAATTTTGAGATGGCAGGCTATGAGCTGCATCAGGACAAAAAGAGAATAAACGCCGTAGTGTTCGGAGGAGAAACGGCTGCCGTTCAGTCCAACAGAAGCAAAGTCATGCAGGCCAACTCAATCAGAATGGTCCCTGTAAGCAGTGATATGTCCCACATTTTTATAATCAAGGCGGCATTAGACAATGGAGATGTGGTCAGTATGCCTTGTGACAGAGTGTTTGGTAGTTCCAAGAGCATAGAACTCGATTTTCTGGGGCATAAAGCCAAATTTCCTATAGGAGGATTTGTCATGGCCGAAAAAATGGACGTTGCGATGCTCGGGGTATTTGTGTTTAAAACCTCGTTGAGAGGGTATAAAGTATATGTACGTCCTCTCGGGGATAACAAAGCAGAGAATTATGCAAAAGAACTTGGAATATTGCTAAAAGAGTATCCTTGTCAGTTTTTTAATTATTACGATTTTTGGGAGTTGAACAAAACATGCAGAAAGTGACATCGACATCGGAAATAAACGTACTTGAACTATTACCGCAGCGCCCTCCTTTCATAATGGTGGACAGACTGCTGAGTTGTTCGGACACGGAGGCCGTCACCCGCTTTGAGGTCAGAAAGGACAATCTGTTTCTCTCGGCAGGCCGGCTATCAGAAGGAGGAGTTGTTGAAAATGTGGCTCAGTCATGTGCATCAAGGATAGGCTATATCGGGAGATTTCATAAGCGTGAAAGTGTGAAGATAGGGGTGATAGGTTCGATTACCAATTTCAGGATTAATTCTCTTCCTAAGGTGGGTGATATTATGACTACGACAATTGTTGTAGAGGAAGATATTTTCAATATGACATTGATTGATGCGAAAGTTGAGATTGACGGCAAAGAGATAGCAACAGGAAAAATGAAAATTTCCTTAACGGATAAGGAGAGTGAACAGGTATGAGTGAAAATAAAATATTGACTGCGACAAAGGAGATAGATGTACGTTTCAGTGAGGTCGATTCCATGGCCATTGTATGGCATGGGTCATACGTTCTCTACTTTGAAGATGCAAGGGAGTCGTTCGGTCTGAAATACGGACTTGATTATCTGACCATTTTCGGGAACGGATATTATGCACCACTTGTGGATATGCACTTTGAATTCAAGTCACCGCTTATTTATGGAAAGAAAGCTGTCATTGAGATAGCGTATCGTCCCTGCAGCGCCGCCAAGATTCAATTTGACTATAAAATATTCGGCGCCGAGCATAATGAGCTTATAGCAACGGGCTATACAACTCAGGTATTTTTGGATAAAGAATATAAGCTGGCGTTGTATAATCCCGATTTTTACGAACAGTGGAAGAAAAAAATGGACGTGTAATGATGTATGCAATAGGAGATAATATTGTCTGTGGCCTCGGCTTCAATACCGATGAAGTCTATTCTTCCGTAAGGAGGGATATCAGCGGTGTGAAGAGGTGTGAGGGCACATTCGGTGTTCATGAGCCTTTTATGGCGTCACTTGTCGATGAGAGTATGGTGGACGATGTGTTTGATTCATTGCACAATAGTCGTTCAAAGTCATTATGCAGAGATTATACAAAGTTTGAAAAAATGATGATTATCTCTGCTCAAAATGCGATAGAAAAGGCCGGAGTGGATGCTTCGGGGAGGGATTTCAGATTTATTCTGTCAACCACCAAGGGGAATGTCGATTTGCTTGGCAGACAGAATACCGATTCGGAGAGAGTATATCTTTGGAGGTCGGCAGAGCTGCTATCGGAGTGGTTTGGCAATACCAATATACCTATTGTCGTTTCAAATGCTTGTGTTTCAGGAGCTTGTGCTCAAATTGCAGCATCAAGGGAGATAAATAGCGGTACATGCAGGTATGTGGCTGTGGTGGGGGCCGAAGTCCTCTCTAAATTTATTGTGTCAGGTTTCCAGTCTTTTAAAGCATTAAGCAGCGAAGAGTGCAGACCGTTTGATAAAAGCCGTACCGGTCTGAATCTGGGAGAAGCAGCTGCCACTATAGTATATTCTTCTGATAATGAGGAAAATAAAGGTAATTTTGCCTTTTGTTCAGGGGCGATTCGCAATGATGCAAATCATATTTCCGGACCTTCTCGTACAGCAGAGGGACTTTTCAATGTGCTGGACACTCTGACTGAAAATATCTCTTCAGAGCAGGTTGCATTTATCAACGCCCACGGAACAGCAACTCTCTACAATGATGAGATGGAGTCGATTGCCATTTCGAGGAGTGGTCTGAACGAAATTCCGGTCAATAGCCTGAAGCCCTATTTCGGTCATACCATGGGAGCGGCAGGGGTATTGGAGACTATTATCTCTTCAAGGGCGGCGAATGACGGAATCGTGCTTGGAAGCAGAGGATTCGCTCAATCGGGAGTATCCTGTTCGATTAATATTTCAAATATGACTAAAAATATTCCGGAGAGAGGACAGGCTCCCTATTTTATAAAGATGTTGTCCGGATTCGGAGGCAGTAATGCCGCAATCCTTCTAAAACGAGTGTTATGATGGAGATTAAAGCATATTCAAGAATAACTGCAGACAAGATGGTAGTAAACGGCAGTACGGTATATTCTTCATCCGATGGGGAGAATATCAATCTGACCGATCTGTATCGTCACCTCGGCATAGATTATCCTAAATTTTTCAAGATGGATAATTTGTGCAAGGCAGGATTTCTCGGAGCTGAAACCATCATCAGAGATGCAGGAATGGACACCGTCACCCCTAAAAAAGATTGTGATATAGTGCTCTTTAACAGCACTTCATCGCTTGATGACGACATAGCATATAACAATACGATAGAGGATGATGCCAATTACTTTCCAAGTCCTTCGGTATTTGTCTATACATTGGCCAATATAGTGACGGGAGAGATTGCAATCAGAAACAAAATTATGGGAGAAAGCTCTTTTTACGTTTTGAAAGAGTTTTCATCCTCAATAATATATAGTGTGGTAAAAGAGACTGCACAAGAGACCTCTGCAAATGCGGTGTTGTGTGGATGGGCAGATTTTTTGAATAATACTCCGGATGTACTTCTCATGCTTTTGCAGAGAACAGGCGATGGAAAAATACAATTTACTGCGGAAAATATTAATAAACTATACAGATAATATCATGGAACAACTAATTTTAGAACTGAAAAAACAGATAATCGAAGTGCTTAACCTTGAGGATGTCAAGCCTGAAGATATTGACTCTCAGGCTCCTCTGTTTGGAGAAGGATTGGGATTGGATTCGATTGATGCCCTTGAACTTATAGTTCTCATGGAAAAAAATTACGGAATCAAACTTGGCGATCCGGCACAGGGAAAGGAAATTTTCAAATCGGTCGAAACAATGGCGGAATACATTGAAGCTAACAGAAAAAAATAGCTGATGACGATTTGTGT
Organism: Bacteroidales bacterium; assembly: GCA_028686425.1. Lineage (GTDB taxonomy): Bacteria > Bacteroidota > Bacteroidia > Bacteroidales > UBA932 > Cacconaster. Next base: position 7,081 of record JAQUBZ010000032.1, read on the forward strand.
AACAGGAATAGGAATTATATCTTCGATAGGTGTAGGCAGACAGGCAACTTTGGACTCCCTGCTTACAGGCCGCTGCAATATTGCTCCGATTGCCCATTTTAAGACCATTCATTCGGATTTGGTATCAGCCGAGGTTGTTCAGAGCAACGAACAGCTGATAGAGTTGCTTGGCGGAGGTTTGAAAGAGCCTCTGACCCGCACTGCACTTCTCGGAATGGTTGCTCTCGATCAGGCTTACAAAGAGGCTCGTGTTGAAGAACAACGGCCTCAGAGGGTGGCTTTTGTATCGGGTACCACAGTCGGGGGGATGGACAAAAGCGAGCAGTTCTATCTTGATTTTTTAAACAATGACTCCAAGAATCAATACATTGCTTCCCACGACTGCGGCAGATGCAGTGAGATGATAGCCGACTATTGCGGTCATTTCGATATAATTACTACTATTTCGACAGCTTGTTCCTCTGCTGCAAATGCCGTGATTTTCGGAGCCAATCTGCTTAAGACAGGCCGTACCGATATGGCGATTGTAGGTGGAAGCGAGTGCATTACCAAATTTCACCTGAACGGATTTAATACGTTAAGAATATTGGACAAAGAGCCGTGTCGTCCGTTTGATGCATCAAGAGCAGGATTGAATCTGGGAGAAGGTGCAGCATATTTAGTACTCGAATCGGAAGCATCTGCTCTAAAACGAGGTGTGGAACCTTTGTGCAAGTTGAGCGGATATGCCAATTTCTGTGATGCTCACCACCAGACAGCTTCTTCAGAAGATGGGGAAGGGGCATTTCTTGCAATGAGCGGAGCTTTGCAGAACAGCGGACTGCAACCCGAAGACATCGACTATATCAATGCGCATGGTACGGGGACAGTCAATAACGATCTGAGCGAAGGAATTGCAATTTCACGATTATTTTCAAAGAGGGGGATTCCTCCCGTTTCATCGACCAAATCATTTACCGGACACACTACAAGCGCATCGGGAAGTATTGAGGCCGTAATTTCCATTCTGTCGATACAGCATGGTTTCATCCCTGCCAATTTGAGATTCAGGAATAAGATAGAAGAGTTGTCGTTTGTTCCGTCTTCCGATATCGGCTTAAAAGTCGATGTGAACAATGTCCTTACCAACTCTTTCGGGTTTGGCGGGAATGACACTACATTGATTTTTTCAAAGTATAAAAAGGAATAATTATGGGAGTATATATCAAGTCATCAGCGCAAATATCGATTCAGAACCCTCTCTGCAATGATTGGGCAGTATCTCCCATTATATATCGCGAACCATACGCGAGAGCCGTCGAATGTGATTACAAAAAGTACATCAACCCTATTGCGGCAAGGAGAATGGGAAAGATTCTAAAGCGTGCAATAGCCGTCTCTTCCTCTGCACTTTCGATTTGCGGAGCTGCTGTTCCCGATGCAATTATTACAGGTACGGGGCTGGGGTGTATTGAAAATACCGAAAAATTCCTTTCAGCAATGACAATGGAGGGTGAAGAGTTCCTGCAGCCGGCGTATTTTATCAATTCGACACATAACACAATAAGCTCTCAAATTGCCATTTTCCTGAAATGTCACGGATATAACAACACTTTTGTACAACGTGGAATATCTTTTGAAAGTGCATTGCTTGATGCTTTGATGCTGTTTGAGACCGGAACCGTCAATACCGCCCTTGTCGAGGGGCATGATGAGATGACTCAAGGTTATTTCAAGTTGCTCGACAAACTCGATTATTGGAGAAAAGAAGCGGATGGGAAAGGGGCTGTAGCAGGAGAAACTGCTGTGGGCTTTTTCCTTTCAAAAGAGGAAGATACCGTTAAAATTGAAGGGACGGAGATACTACACACCCCTTCAATGGATGATATGAGCAGATCCCTGCTGAAAATGTGCTCCGATGCCGGAATTTCGCTCAAAGATATAGATGCAGTCATGGTGGGAGCCAACACCGATGAGGCTAATGATGCTGTGTATGAGGCGTTTAGTGAAACATTATTCCATGGGGTACCGTGTCTGTGGTGGAAACATATTTTCGGAGAATCGTTTACTTCTGCAGCTTTCGGGATGTATGTCGCGGATTATATATTGAGAAATCGTGTCGTTCCGTCAGCAATGGTTTGGAAAAATAGTGTCAAATCGGCCGAACAGATTCGTAAAATACTGATATATAATCACTTTAATAATAAAGAACATTCATTAATACTTCTATCGAGATGGTAAGATTGCTCTTGTTTTCCCTCAGTCAGAGTTTCCTGCTTGCTGTTGCACAGATTACTCTGAAGTTGGCTGTAGCCAAGCTTGACAAGTTCAGCTGGACATGGAGCTTCTTCAAGTCCTTCTTTATGAACTGGCCGTTACTGCTTTCAGGTCTGGCCATGATTACCGCATGGGTATTATGGCTGTATATTTTAAAGCATTGGCCATTTTCAATAGTTTATCCGCTTTCAGCCATCGCCTACGTATGGGGAATGATAGCTGCTGCGGTACTGCTTCACGAGCCGATAGCGGCAACTCGCTGGATAGGAGTAATATTGATTGTAGCCGGAGCCTTTTTTATTGCAAAATGATAAATCATGAAACAAGCAACCATTATAATATCTTTTCTGCTGCTAAGCATTTTACCTGTCAAGGCGCAGACAGACAACGAAATAATCGCCAATATTGAAAAAGCGTCCAAAGAGATGACCTCTCTTCAATGCAGTTTTACCCAGAAGAAACAAGTCAGTATCATTGATGAAGTCATTACTTCTTCAGGCGTGTTGTATTATCTTCGCGATACAAAACTATGCTGGGAATACAAGAAGCCGTATTCATACAAATTTATCATGAACGGCGATAAGGTGATGCTAAAGAGCGGTAATACCGTAAACGTGTTCGATACCAAGTCCAACAAGATGTTTTCTCAAATAAGCAAACTCATAATAAGCGGTGTAGATGGGAGCGGTATTTCGGATAAAACCCGCTTCGATGTATCTTTTGCCACTAAAGGGAAGGATGTCGTTGTTACTCTTGTCCCCAAAACAAAAGATATAAAGAAGATGTTCTCGGAAGTATTGCTTCATTTTGATGTTCAAGGGTATTTTATCAAAGAGATAGAAATGATTGAACCTTCGGGTGATAAGACAGATATAATATTGACAGACAGGATTATAAACAAATCAATCGATGAAAAGGTTTTTCATATTGAGTAGTTTGCTCCTGCTGTTTTTGGCCGGCTGTTCGGTTCAACATAAAGTTGTCCCGGCCGGAAATGATGTTCCTTCTCAAAAATATAAGATGGAGGTCGTTTTTCCAAAGGGGGAAATAAGCGGAATAATGGCTTTCAAGCGTGCAGGGGGGAATATGTATGGTACAGCAGTAAATGAATTCGGAGTTAAGGTGTTTGATTTTGTATTGACAGGGGGAAAAAGATGCAAATTGAAAAATGTTACAGGTTTTTTGAACAAATGGTATATAAGACGTACTATTTCCAAAGATTTGCCGGAATTATTGAATATGGACTTTGCGGAAGATGCTTTGGAATATGTCAACTATAGGCAAAATATAAAATATAAACTCATTTTGATAAAGGAATAAGATGGTTTTACGAGATAATCTATATACTGTTTTGGGGATTGAACGCCGAAAAGGGGAGACATTGTTTCATCTGGAACTTAACCCTGAGAATGAAATATATAAGGCGCATTTTCCAGGCAATCCAATAACTCCGGGAGCTTGTATTATTCAGATAAGTAAGGAGTTAGCCGAAACGGTAATAGGTTCTTCATCTCATATTTCAATCCTTAAAAATGTCAAGTTCATGAATGTCATCTCTCCTATAGAGAGTAGGAGAATAGACATTTCAATCTCTTTGACCGTCACATCGGAAGGATATGCTATTAAGAGTATAATCTCCTATGAATCAGTAATTTATATTAAGTTATCCATGGAGCTGTCAGCCGACAGGATATGTGTGGTGGTCCCTGTTTATAACAATGCAGGCACCCTTAAAAGTGTAGTTGACGATGTATTGTGCTATTGCGGCAATGTGATAGTGGTCAACGACGGCTCTACAGATAATATCGGGGAAGTTCTATCGGAATTTTCCGAAAGAGGGATTACCACAGTCGATTATTCCGACAATATGGGAAAGGGGTACGCTCTCTCCGAAGGGTTCAAAAAGGCACTTTCGCTCGGATATGATTACGTTGTGACAATAGATTCTGACGGTCAGCATTTTGCGAGTGATATACCATTGTTTATAAAGACTTTATCCGATAATCCCAATGCCCTGATAGTGGGTTCGCGCAAATTCGGTTCTGAAAATATGCCTTCCGCCAACACATTTGCCAACAGATTTTCAAATTTCTGGTTTACGGTTCAGACATCAATCCGATTGCCCGATACCCAGACGGGATACAGATTGTACCCTGTTCGTAAAATGTCCAAAATGAAATTTGTGACTAAAAGATATGAATCGGAACTTGAGATGCTGGTGAGATGTGCATGGAAAGGAATCAAAATAATACCGATACCTGTAGGAGTTTATTATGCTCCTGAAGGTGAAAGAGTTACTCATTTCAGGAGAGGAAAAGATTTTTTCAGAATATCGGTACTGAATACTATTCTGACACTCTGTGCAATATTGTACGGCTATCCGTCCATGCTGATACATAAAATATGGAGGAGTAGATGAGCAGGTTTTTCATATCGATATATGACTTTTTCGTCAATCATCGTCCTCTTATGTGGGTGTTCCTCTCGGTTGTGGTGGCCGGTATAGCCATCTCCGTAAGCGGAATCAGTTTCAGCGAGGATATTGCAGACTTTCTCCCTCAGAGTTCCAACAACAAGAAGATTAATTATGCTTATCAGCATATAGGGGGTTCAAATACCATCATTGTCAGCTTTGCAATGAAAGACAGCACGGCGACCACGGACAAGGAGATGATTATCGAGTCGATAGACACATTTGTCCGATTGATGGAGGAAGGAGATGGAAAAGACCATATTGCCAAAATGGAATATGTGGTCAATCAAGACAAAATAGTCTCTGTAATGCGCTTTGTGACCGACAACCTTCCCTATTTTATAACAGAGGAGGATTATGCCAGGATAGACACACTTATCAGGCCTGAAAATATAAAACGTACTCTTGCTTATCAGAAAGGTCTGCTGATGACACCTGTCGGCGGGGTATTGAAATATAACATCGGCATTGATCCGCTCTCTATCTCGGCTCCGGTGCTGAATGCTCTCAATAATTTCAAACTTGGCGATTCGTATCACTTGTACGATGATTATATATTTTCATCAGATGAAAAAGAGGGCATTGTTACAATAACCTCAAAATATTCAACGAGTGAGAGCCGAGGTAACGGCAAATTGATGGATGCGATAGATTGTGCTGCACAACAGACTGTTGCTGATTTTGACGGAATTTCAATTGTTCCGTTCGGAGCTTCGTACATAGCAAAGACCAATTCTTCGCAGATTACAGAAGATGCTCTGATTGCCGTAATTCTGGCAGTGATACTCATCCTTGCTTTGCTGCTATATTATTTCAGAACTCTTTATCCCGTAATGATGGTGATGATTCCGATATTGTTCGGAGTCTTGTTTTCGTTGGCTTGTATAGCGCTGTTTAAAGATAAAGTATCCATAATAGCAATAAGTATAGGCTCCATAATGGTGGGAATTGCCGCCAATTATCCGCTTCATTATCTGACACATCGCTATCAGGGATATTCCGACAGACAGACATTGAATGATATTTCCAAACCGCTTACTACGGGCAATATTACCACTGTAGGGGCATTTTTAAGTCTATTGTTCATCAGTTCTGCAGCAATGAGGGATTTGGGAATGTTTGCTTCTCTGCTCCTTGTCGGGACTATTTTGTTTGTTCTGATATTTCTCCCGCATATAGTCGGAAAGGTACGCTCCAGAAATGGAAAATTGGCTTTTCCGTTTATTTCGGCCCTCAGATTTGAGAACAGTCGTTTCTCTATAATAATTGTGGCCGTTATTACCGTATTTCTCTGCTTTTTCAATTCAAGGGTGACATTTGACACCAATATGTCGAATATCAATTATATGACACCAGCCCAGAAATTGCAGATGGAAAAGATGAATCTGCAGATGCAGGGTGGAAAGCATGTGGTCTATTATGTCAATCAGGGAAGTACCGTTGAAAGTGCACTTCAATCTTATGAAGAGAGTTCTGATGGGGTGAAATCTGTCATAAATGAAGTGAATAGTGATGTGACTATCAGTGGTATAGGCAATTTCATTCCATCACAAGAGATGCAGAAAGTGAGATTGTTCAGGTGGAACGAGTATTGGAAAGGCAAATCCGAAGCACTTATTTCAAATCTGAATACAATAGGAGCCGAACTGAATTACAAAAAGGGTGCTTTTTCGGAATTTGAACGACTGATTACAACGGAATATACTCCTAAGGATTACACATACTTCAATCCGCTTATCAATCAGTTTGCAGGTAACTATCTTTCTATTGAACAAGGTAATACGCTGGTTTATAGTATTGTACGTATTGCCGCCGATTATGCGCCTCAATTGATCGACACATTAAATACCTATATCCCCGAATCGTTGTTTGCCTTTGATGCCGGTTCGGTGACAAGAGAAATGGTCAATAATCTTTCGGGGGATTTTGACTACGTGCTCTATATATGCGGCTTCATAGTATTTGCATTTTTGCTTATATCATTCGGGAGAATAGAACTCACAGCCATCTCTTTCCTACCGCTTGCATTGAGTTGGATATGGATTCTCGGTCTGATGGGGATTTTCGGAATGAATTTCAATATTGTCAATATCATCCTTGCAACCTTCATATTCGGCATGGGAGACGACTATACGATATTTATTGCAGAGGGTATGCTATATGAGAATGCTCATAACAGAAAAATGGTTGATACATACAAAGATACCATCATGCTCTCGGCCTTGATCATGTTTGCGGGAATAGGCACTCTTATTTTTGCAAAGCATCAGGCCCTGCGTTCGCTTGCCCAGGTGACGATGGTAGGAATGTTTTCGGTAGTACTTATGGCGTATATTATCACTCCTGTAATCTTCAGGTGGCTTACCGTCAGGAAAGGGCGCAGAAGGAAAGAACCTATTACATTATATAATTGGTGTGTCTCCGTAATCTCATTTATCGTATTTTTGGTCGGAAGTCTGATTATTACGATATACGGATTTATAACTCTGACTATTTTGGGGAAGACACAACGACATAAATTAAGTTACCACAAGCTGATACGATTTGTAGCCGGCCTTGTAATCAGGGTGATTCCCGGAACAAAATTCAAATATATCAATAATGTCGGAGAGACTTTCAAAAAGCCTTCGATAATAATTGCAAACCACCAGTCTCACCTCGATTTGATGGCCGTATTGATGTTGAATCCCAAAATAATAGTAATAACAAATGATTGGGTATGGCACTCTCCTTTCTACGGAATATTGATAAGATATGCCGATTTCTTCCCTATGGAGGATTTTATCTCCAAAGATATAAGTTATATCGGGAAGATGGTGCAACAGGGATATTCAATAATGGTATTTCCGGAGGGTACACGCTCGTTGGATTGTTCTATTTTGAGATTTCATAAAGGGGCATTTTATCTATCAAGAGAGCTCGGACTTGATATTCTTCCTGTCGTGCTTCATGGGTTCGGATATGTATTGCCTAAGGACTCTCTGCTCGTGCGAAAAGGGGAAATGTCTGTCACAGTACTTCCGAGGATGCCGTTTGATCCCACTTCCGAACTGACATATTCGGAAATGGCTAAAAATATGAGAAAACTATTTGTGAAGGAATATGACATAATATGTAAAAATGTGGAAAATGCAGATTATTACGCTACTGAAGTAATACACAATTATGTATATAAAGGGATTGAGGTGGAACGCGAAGTGAGGAAAAATTTCAGGGATAATGATAATTTCAGATATGCCGTTAACAATCTGCCTCGGGCAGGATCTGTTACAATTGTTGATAAAGGGTATGGGGAATTTGCATTGATTGCCGCCCTTGTAAGGAAAGAGTTGACAATATCTGCCGTGATAGAGGATGACATCAGGCGTGAAATCGCTGAAAATTGTGTATCCAAGCCTGAAAATTTGAAATATACAGGAAATGAATGAAAGTGTAACCATAATAGGCGGAGGTCTCGGAGGTCTTATTTGTGGAGCAATACTCGGCAAAGAGGGGTATCGTGTAAGGGTTCTGGAGCGTCACAGAGTTGCAGGGGGAGGACTTCACATGTTTATGCGGGACGGAATATCGTTTGAGACGGGACTGCATTATATCGGGGGCTTTGAACAAGGGGGGATGTTGAGGCAGTTGTTTACGTATCTCGGCATAATGGACGAGATGAAATACAAAAATCTTGAAGAAGATGCCTTTGATGTGCTCTATATCAATTCCGATGGTAAACAATATCATTTCGGAAAGGGAAAAGAACATTTTATTGAGGTGCTTTCCTCACAATTTCCGGAAGAAGAAAAAGCTATAAGAGGCTACATCAACGCTATTTATGACATCTGTGAAAAAGTTCCGTTCAATAGATTCAAGATGCCGGATCAAGCATTGTTGATGCATACTTTCAGCGGCTACGATATCTCCATTGACGAATTTATATCATCATTTACATCAAATCCGAAATTACAGGCCGTTCTTGCATGGAACAGTACCATGTACAACGGACGAAAAGGGGAAACACCTGTATTTGTGGCAGCTCTTACCACTAAAATGTATATTGAAGGAGCAGCAAGATTGATTGGAGGCGGAGAACAAATAGCTCGTGCACTATCGGGGGTTATAGTGAATAATGGCGGAGAAATACTTGTCAACAAAGAAGTTACAGACATAACGATTGACAATGGCAAAGTACGCTCTGTTACAACATCGGATGGAGAAAGGTATTCTTCCGATATATTCATCTCTTCTATTCATCCGAGGAAGATGGTGGATATTTCGACACAGGGAGCTTTCTCCAAAGCTTTTCGAGTCAGAGTCGATTCGATACGAAGTTCGGACTCGGCGTTTACCATATTTGTCGAATTAAAGAAAAAATCATTTCCATACCTCAATTATTCAGTGCTCTATTATGATGATTATTCGGATATTCTCTCCGGAGTATCTTCAAATGACGGTGATTTTCCGAGGCAGATGATAGTAATGACTCTTCCGGAGACGTATGATGACGTTTGGGCAAGAAAGATGATAATTCTTTGTCCCATGTTGTATGAGACAGTCTCAAAATGGGAAAATAGTTCGGTGGGGCATCGTGGAGACGACTATCTGAAATTTAAAAATAATTGTTGTGACAAGGTGATGAAGAAATTGAAAACAATATATCCGGACATTGACAATGCCATAGATAAATATTTTAGTGCCAGCCCTTTAACTATTAGGGATTATCTTGGTAGCCCTGATGGAGCTATTTATGGAAGAATATTTGACTGTAAAGAGTATGAAATATCATATATGTCTCCTAAAACCAAGATAGCAAATTTATACCTTACAGGGCAGAATGTCAGATTGCACGGAATTTGCGGCGTACCGATGACCGCCTTGGAGACCTGCTCTTATATAATTGGGATGCAACAGCTTATAAATAAGATAAATAGTAGAAATTAACATACATATTATGACACAGATTATCAAATTTAAACTAATATATCCTAAATGGGAGAAACTGAAAGGTCAGACCACTTTTAATCTTCCGCCCCACGGACCTGTGGTATTTGCGGCATCTCTTCCCGAATATGTTGACGTTTCGTTTACGGATGAAAATGTAGAAGATATAGATTTTGAGGAAGAATGTGATTTGGTCGGTATCTCAATGATGCTTTCCACACAAGTCAACAGAGGGTGGGCGATTGCAGCCGAATTTCAAAAACGTGGCAAAAAAGTCATTTTCGGAGGTATTTCTACAATGCTTCATGCAGAAGAGACTGTAAATCACGCCGATGCCATATTTTTAGGGGAGAGCGAAGGAAGAATGGAAGAGGTATTGGACGATTGGCGTCACGGGAAGCTCAAAAAAGTCTATAACTATATGAGGGAACAACCACCGATTGAGTCGGTAGGTCCTGCCCGCAGAGATTTATACAAAAGAGAATTATATAATCACAAGGGGGTTCAGATGGTAGATTTGTTCCATGCGAGCAGAGGATGCCGTTTCAGCTGTTATCCATGTGCCGTTTCATACCTCGGAGGACGTATTTTCAGACCTCGTCCAATGGACAGAATTGTCGAAGAATTGGCAACTATCGAAAACAACCGCCTTTTTGTAGTGGATAACTCATTGGCTCAGAACAGTGAATGGGAAATGCAGCTTTTCAAAGAGATGATTCCGTTCAAGAAGAAATGGATAAGTCATACAATCGAGGATGACCCCAAAATACTTGATCTGGCTGCTCAGGCCGGTGCTTGGTATGTGTATCAGGCAGTGTTTGACACTTCCGATTATATCAAAGAGCGTGTAAAACGTTATCACGATTACGGAATAGGGGTAGAGGGAACCATTTTGTTGGGTCTTGACAATCAGACAGAAGACGATATTAAGAAATTAATCGATTTTCTGCTCGAAATCGATTTGGACCTTGCCGAATTTACAGTTATGACACCATTCCCACACACTAAGGGATATGATGATCTAAAGCGTCAAAATCGTATTTTTGATTTCAATCTTGACCATTACAATGCAGGGCAGGTTGTATTTCAGCCGGCCAATATGTCACCTGAGAAACTACAGTCGCTCTATGACTATGCGTGGAGTACATTTTATCAGGATGAATCGCAGGAGTCAAAGATGATGAGGCTCTTTACCAAAGTCATGCTCAAGGAGATGGAAGATGGGACTTGGAAACCGCGCGATCGCTCCCTTGCAAACAAGTCATTCGGTAAAGATGTTGTAAGAAATATTGAATTAAAAAAATAATTAGTCATGCATGTTGATTCAAAATATTTTGATGAAATATTCGATTTTGAAGGAGAATGGGGGTTGCCCTCAAAATGCGGATTGAAAATTATCAGAAAACCCGGTAAAAAAGTAGTTGTGATTGTCACCGAATTGTATCAGGACAATCCCGGGTCCTCTATCACATACGGTGCAGGCTCCCTTTTGCAACAGATTTGTAGGGCCAAAGGGCTTGAATGGCAGGATGTGATATACCTTGAGTGCAATCCAGATACAAATTCAAAATTGTCATTTTACGATGAAGAATACTATCAGACACGATTTGAAATGATTGACGGTCAGTTGAAAAACCCCGTATATACGCAGTTGGACGATAACAGTATTAAAGAATTAATATATTGATAATCAGAATGAAACATATAATTTTTGCTATATTTCTACTCATTGTTCCTCATCTGTCATTGTTGTCTCAGGAAAAAATAAAAGTCAAAGACGGTAATCGCACTACAAGAGCAGCAATATGGGTTTATCAACCTGAGAAGAATACCAGAAATACAGCTGTAATTATTTGTCCGGGAGGCAGTTATCATCATCTCGGCATCAATCATGAAGGGCACAAGGTGGCACAAGAGCTTATAAAACACGGATTTACGGCAGTTGTATTGAGATACCGTACCGGAATGTACGGGTATCATTATCCTGCTATGATGAATGACCTTCAGCAGTCTATGGATATTATCAGGGACAGTTCCGAAACATATAAAGTGGATAAAATAGGACTGATAGGATTTTCTGCAGGAGGACATCTTGTAGGATGGATGGCTGAAAATTATAAATCTGAGACACGCCCCGATTTTGTAGTGATGGGATATCCCGTAGTGTCGATGGAGGACGATATAGTTCATCGTTACAGCCGTTACAATCTGCTTACAAACATCTATTCCAGGAAGCTGAAACGTCATATGTCACTTGAGAAAAACATCCATCGGGATATGCCTCCGATTTTTATTTTTTGCAGCAAAGACGATGATGTCGTCAATGCAGAAAATACATATCGAATGATTGATTCCATGAGAGTACATAATGTACCATATCATTCGATGATATTGGAAGAGGGTGGACATGGATTCGGAATGATGGAAGACCATCATGCCTCGGCATTGTGGTTTGATGAATTTATCGATTGGTACGAACAGTTATATCCTGAACAAATAATTAATACAGAACATATTACAGTACAATAAAATGAATAGAACACCTGAAATAGAGTATCGTCCTCTTGATGAAATAAAGAAATATCAGGAGCAGAGACTGATTGAAGATTTGGAATATCTGAATGCCAAATCCGGTTTTTATAAAAGATTATTCACTGCCAATCACATAGATATTTCAAAAATCAGACACCTTGAAGACCTGGCACTTGTGCCTCCGACAGAAAAGTCTGATTTACAGACATATAATCAAGATTTTTTGTGTGTGCCCAAAGAAGATGTGATAGATTATATCACCACTTCGGGGACTTTGGGCGATCCCGTAACTTTTGCCATGACGGACCACGACCTTGACAGGCTTGCATACAATGAGAAAATATCGTTTGAGGGAGCAGGTGCAAAGAAAGGTGATATTTTTCAGCTTATGACCACAATCGACAAGAGATTTATGGCAGGATTGGCCTATTTTCTGGGAATAAGAGAAATAGGTGCGGGAATAATCAGGGTGGGTAATGGTATTCCCGAATTGCAATGGGATACAATCAATCGTATCCGCCCCAATGCCATAATTGCCGTCCCTTCATTTATCCTCAAAATAATCAAATATGCTGAAGATAATGGAATCGATTACAGAAATTCAAGTATAAAAAAGGCGGTATGTATCGGAGAAAATCTCCGCCAGCAGGATTTTTCTCTAAGTTTGTTGAGCCGCAGAATAAAGGAGAAATGGGATATAGATCTCTATTCTACTTATGCTTCAACTGAAATGGGTACAAGTTTCTGCGAGTGCGAATACGGATGCGGCGGCCACCACCACCCCGAATTGATTATATGCGAATTGCTTGATGAACAGGGAAATGTAGTCAAACCTGGAGAAGTGGGCGAACTTACAATTACCACCCTTGGAGTAGAAGGGATGCCGCTGCTCAGGTTCAAAACAGGTGATTTGGCATCATTCCATTATGAACCGTGCAAATGCGGTCGTACCACCATGCGTATCAGTCCTATTCTGGGAAGAAAAAACCACATGATAAAATATAAGGGAACCACAATGTATCCTCCTGCCGTATTTGATGTTCTGGATAATATTCCGTATATTGCAAATTATGTGCTTGAAGTATCGGATAACGATTGCGGCAATGATGATGTGGTTGTCAAAGTGGGGTTGAACGGTAATGCGGATGAAGAACAAGCCATAATTAAAAGTCTGAAAGACAGATTCAGAACGAGAATACGCGTTGCTCCGGAAATAGAAATTGTCGCTCCTGAAGAGTTACAGAAAATCATTTACAGGGAGTCACAACGCAAGCCCGTCAAATTTATAGACAAACGCAAAAAGAAAGATAATGACAGATAAGTTTGCAGATATAAGACCTTATAATGACGAAGAAATTCCTGCTGCCATGCAGAGAATAGTCGGAAGTGAGCTTTTTCCGGTAGTGGCCAATTATATTTATCCGGGTGAGGATATTGAGATGCTAAGGTGTATGTTTCTTAAAATAAATACAATAGAGCAGTTTCAGTATAACGTGATGTACGATGTTTACAAGAAAATCAATGACAATTCCATTACACAGTTTTCTTATTCCGGATTTGATACGATGTCAGTTGACAAGGGGTATCTTTTTGTATCCAATCACAGAGACATAGTGCTGGATTCGTTGCTGCTTCAGTATGCCTTGTATTGCAATAGGCTTCCTACAAGTGAAATCACTTTCGGGGAGAATCTGATGTCACACCCCTTTATTGTGGATATAGGCAAATCCAACAAGATGTTTAAGGTATTTCGCAGCGGAAATATGAGAGAGTTTATGGAGCATTCCAAACAATTGTCGGAGTATATCCGTGACAGAGTTGTAAAGCGAGATACATCTATCTGGATAGCTCAGCGTAACGGGAGGACCAAAGATGGTACGGATATCACTGAACATGGATTGACCAAGATGTTGGGAATGAGCAGCGACAGAAGTATGCAATCGTATATTGATTTGAATATCAAGCCAATGGCTATATCTTACGAAATAGAGCCATGCGATGCTTTCAAAACTCAGGAGCTTTATCTTACCAAGATTAACGGCAAATACGTGAAGCAGCAGGGTGAAGACCTGCAAAGTATCGTCACAGGTATTACACACTCCAAAGGGAGAGTTCATCTTGCGGTGGCATCTGTCTCTCCGGACGATTTTGCCGAATACGGAGATATTAATCAGGCTCATTTACATAAGATTGTGGCAGAGGTTATTGACAAAAAGATTCATGCCAATTACAAATTGTTCCCAAACAATTACATAGCTCACGATATGCGTTCGCACTCGAATAAATATGGGGAGCATTATACCAACGAACAGAAAGAGTGGTTTGTCGAACATTACAATCATAGTATTGAGGCATTGAAGGGAGACAGAGATGAATTGTCATCAATATTTCTTGGAATATACGCCAATCCGGTTGACACTGCCATGTCGGAATAATGAATACAGCGAGATTCATAGCACGTAAATTAAGCGAAAATGGTGTTGTCAAAGGTCGTTTGAGCACTGTAAGCAATTATATTGCATGGATTTCGGTTGCGCTGAGTATTGCAATAATGATTATAGCCATTTCCATTGTGGGAGGATTCAAATCGGAAATCAGAGGAAAGGCTGCTGGATTCATGGGGTCGGTAATACTTGTTCCTCCCGGGCAAACTCCTTTAAATGAGAAATATCCGTTTAAAGAGCCATTATCGTACAAGGAATCGATTGCCGACTTGAAATATGTCGAATCCATCAACAGTGTAGCATATCGCTCAGGGCTCATCAAAACAGAAGACAATATCAACGGAGTATATTTCAAGGGGATAGACTCTCTCTATAATCTCTCTTTCTTTAAGTCCGCACTTGTCCGGGGACAATTGCCTGATTATTCGGGCAAACTTGGGAACGATATACTTATATCGGGGAGACTTGCTGCTTTGATGGGATATGAATTGGGAGATCAGGTACTCTCCTATTTTATAGGAGATGATGTTAAAGTTAGAAAGTTTACGATAGTCGGAGTGTTTGATGCCCAATTGGATGATATAGACAAGACAATAATTGTGGTGGACAAGAGGCATATTCAGCGGCTCAACGGGTGGGACACTAATCAGGCTTCATGTGTAGAAATACGCATAGACAATGACAAAAACATTGATGATGCCGCAGAAGAGATTGAAAATATGGTATTTACATCCTCCACGGATGATGATCCGTCATTATTTGTCACATCAATATCCAAATTCTACTCACACTTATTTGACTGGTTGGCATTGCTCGATCTCAATGTGCTGATGGTCTTGCTGCTGATGATAGCCGTTGCAGGATTCAACATGATTTCGGCAATACTTATTATTCTGTTTGAAAAAATATCTATGATAGGTCTGCTCAAATCTTTGGGAATGACAAATAGAGGGGTAAGCAAAGTGTTCTTGTACAGAGCTTTATATATTGTCGGAAAAGGTGTTGTCTGGGGCAATGTGGCTGCATGTGCAGTATGTATGTTACAAAAATATTTTAAGATAATCACCCTTAATCCGGATAACTACTTTGTCAAATATGTTCCGATAAAGAGTGATTTGGGGCAGATTCTGCTCCTTGATGCAGGTTCAATCGTATTAATTATGTTGATTCTTTCACTCTCTACAATATTCATATCAAGAGTTAGCCCTGATAAGACACTAAGAGTCAACTAATTGATAATCTGTTTGTAGTTTTCGAATCTTTCGAGAATGGCATTTACGTAACGGATGGTCTCTTTGCCTACGAAGTTGGGCATTTTGCTGAAAGCTTTGGTGACCTCATCCCAATTGTTCGGATCCAATCCGAGAGAGTCAGCCACTTGGCGACACTCCATAATCCTGCCTTCACCTGCATTATATGATGCAAGGGCGAATTTAATTACATTGGCTGAGTCAATCCCCTGATCGTGGAACATTTTA
>JAQUBZ010000048.1 GCA_028686425.1 Bacteroidales bacterium
TGCTTACTAAGACCATTGAAAATTGTCGGAATAAAGGAGTGAAACTCGTTTTAGCTTCTTCACCGGGTTTTACAGATGGGACTGTATTTAGTTCGCTTCAATTCAAGAAGTTAGAGGAAGTGGCAGCTGATTATCAATTGCCTTTCATTGAATACTATAAAAGACAGGACTTATTCAGAGACTCAACACTTTTTAAGGATGTAAGTCACTTAAATGATAAGGGGGCGAGGGTTTGGATGGACTACTTTATACTCAAAATGAAAGAAGTTATTTAGAACAGAAGATAATTGAACAAAAATATTCACTTCAGATTATGACAGATATTTTTAGGAATAAAACCCTCTTAATTACAGGCGGTACAGGTTCATTTGGAAATGCCGTACTTAAAAGATTTCTTAATTCGGATATTGGAGAAATACGTATCTTCTCACGTGACGAGAAGAAACAGGACGACATGCGGCATGCGCTGCAGAATCCAAAAGTAAAGTTCTATATCGGCGATGTTCGTGACCGTCAGTCAGTTGACGGAGTTATGGCCGGAGTTGACTATATATTTTCAGCAGCAGCCCTGAAACAGGTACCGAGTTGCGAGTTTTTTCCGATGCAGGCGGTCCAGACCAATGTGATCGGGACCAATAATGTGATTGAATCTGCTATTGCTCACGGAGTTAAGAAGATGGTTGTGCTCTCCACCGATAAGGCTGCATATCCTATCAATGCTATGGGTATAAGCAAGGCGATGATGGAGAAGGTGGCAATCGCCAAAGGACGGTCGCTTGGCAAAGATGCGGCGACAACTATCTGCTGCACTCGTTACGGCAATGTGATGGCTTCACGCGGAAGTGTGATTCCTTTGTGGGTTGAACAGATGATGGCAGGAAATCCGATTACTATCACAGACCCGAATATGACAAGGTTTATGATGACACTCGATGATGCAGTGGATCTGGTGATTTACGCATGGGAGCACGGCGAGAACGGAGATCTGTTTGTGCAGAAAGCACCTGCGGCTACATTGATGACACTTGCCACGGCACTCAAAGAGCTTTATTCTCAGATTGATCCGAAGTATGCCCAGACAGAGATAAAGGTCATAGGTACCCGCCACGGCGAGAAATTATATGAAACACTGGTCACACGTGAAGAGATGGCCAAGTCAATCGATGTGGGTAACTATTTCAGAATTCCGTGCGATCAGCGGGATTTGAATTATGACAAATTCTTTGTGGAAGGTAGTGAAAAAGCGTCAAAAGTAGATGATTATAACTCACATAACACACGAAGACTCGATATCGATGGGATGAAGCAGCTCCTTCTGAAGCTCCGTTTTGTACGTGAAGACCTTGGGCTTGATACAAAAGCAAAAACATCAGAAATCAGAAGCGAATAATGAATATCTTAGTTACAGGGGCGAAGGGATTTGTCGGGATAAATCTTTGTGAGCAGTTGCGAAATGTCAGAGATGGCAAGGCGCGCTGTTATGGAGATCTGAAGGTCGATGAAGTCTTTGAATACGATATTGACAGCACAGGAGAGGAGCTTGAAGAGTTCTGTGCGAAAGCAGATTTCGTATTCAATCTTTCCGGAGTGAATCGCCCGAAGGATCGGAGTGAGTTCATGAGCGGCAACTTCGGATTTGCTTCGACACTCATCAACACATTACGCAGACACGGTAATACGTGCCCTGTAATGCTTTCGAGTTCGCAGCAGGCTTCCCTGACGGGGCGTTTCGGCAACAGCGACTATGGCAAAAGCAAAAAGGCAGGAGAAAATCTGTTTTTGGAATACAGCAGGGGAACAGGGGCTAAAGTACTTGTCTATAGATTTCCCAACCTGTTCGGAAAATGGTGCAGGCCCAATTACAATAGTGCGGTGGCCACTTTCTGCAATAACATTGCAAACGATCTGCCGATACAGGTGAATGACCCTGCAGTGGAGCTGGAACTCCTTTATATTGACGACCTTGTGGAGGAGATGATATGTGCGCTGAAAGGGGAGGAGCACAGATGTGAATTCCAAGGACTTGAAGTGTTGCCTGATGCAAAGGGGCAGTACTGCTATGTCCCTACTACTCATAAAGTTACACTCGGAAGGATAGTTGAGCTGATCAGACAGTTCGACTCGCAGCGCACTACTTTGATGATGCCGGAGATTCCCGACAATTCGTTTGAAAAGAAACTCTATTCAACATTCCTTTCATATCTACCAGAAAATAAGGCGATTTTCCCTCTGAAAATGAATATCGACCAGAGAGGGAGCTTCACCGAGCTGCTTAAAACTGAGAAATGCGGGCAGTTCAGTGTAAATATCTCAAAACCCGGAATAACAAAAGGACAGCACTGGCACAACAGCAAATGGGAGTTCTTCATTGTTGTCTCCGGCAAAGCGCTGATTCAGGAGAGAAAGATAGGAGGAACAGAAGTATTGAATTTCCTGGTGAGCGGAGAAAAGATCGAGGCGGTCCACATGCTGCCGGGATATACGCACAACATTATCAATCTCTCTGATACTCAGGATCTGGTGACAGTCATGTGGGCAAACGAACCATTCAACCCCGAAAGACCGGATACATATTTTGAGGAAGTGCAATAATACGATATGAACATGAAAACAGATTATAGCGATATAAAGTTTGCCGACAACGGCAAGTTGAAACTGCTTATCATTGTGGGGACAAGACCGGAGATTATACGACTTGCGGCAGTGATAAACAAATGCAGAAAATATTTTGACTGCATCCTCGCACATACGGGGCAGAACTATGACTACAACTTGAACGGAGTATTTTTCAAAGACTTGAAACTTGCTGCCCCTGAGGTATATATGGATGCAGTAGGAGATGACCTTGGAGCCACTGTCGGAAACATCATCAACTGCAGCTACAAGCTGATGGTTGCATGCCGTCCAGACGCAATACTTATTCTTGGCGATACAAACAGCTGTTTATCAGCTATTTCTGCAAAGAGGCTACATATTCCGATATTCCACATGGAAGCAGGAAACCGATGCAAGGACGAATGCCTCCCTGAAGAGACCAACCGCAGAATTGTCGATATTATCTCGGATGTAAATATGGCATACAGCGAACACGCCCGCAGATACCTTGCAGAATGCGGTCTGCCAAAAGAGAGAACTTACGTCACAGGGTCACCGATGGCAGAAGTGCTTCATGCAAACCTTAAAGAGATAGAATCAAGCGACATACATCAGCGCCTGGGGCTGACAAAAGGGAAATACATCCTGCTTTCGGCTCACAGAGAAGAGAACATCGACACAGAACGCAACTTCCTGTCACTGTTCAGTGCAATCAACGCGATGGCAGCAAAATACGATATGCCGATACTTTACAGTTGCCATCCTCGCTCCCGCAAACGTCTGGAATCATCCGGGTTTGTCCTCGACAAGAGAGTCATCCAACACGAACCGCTCGGTTTTCATGACTATAACTGTCTGCAGATGAACGCGGTAGCCGTCGTATCCGACAGCGGCACACTACCTGAGGAAAGCAGTTTCTTTACATCAGTAGGCCATCCGTTCCCCGCCATCTGCATTCGCACATCCACAGAGAGACCGGAAGCGCTGGACAAAGCCTGCTTCTTCATCGCCGGAATTGACGAAGCATCACTCCTTCAGACAGTTGACACCGCAATCGAGATGAACCGCGCCGGCGACCACGGAATACCCGTCCCTGACTACACAGAAGAAAACGTGTCAACAAAGGTGGTGAAGATTATACAATCCTATACGGGGATTGTGGATAAGATGGTTTGGAGGAAATAAAGGTGCGAAGTGTTACTTTGACTCCAACTAACTGAATGAAAAATCTATATTTAACCGAATAAAATCGCCTCAACTAACCGAAAAATGTAATTTATTTTGTAATTTTGCATCGGTAAAGTAACTGTAACCTTTTATGGCAGAGTATAGAAAAAG
Organism: Bacteroidales bacterium; assembly: GCA_028686425.1. Classification (GTDB taxonomy): domain Bacteria; phylum Bacteroidota; class Bacteroidia; order Bacteroidales; family UBA932; genus Cacconaster. The sequence goes on from JAQUBZ010000048.1 coordinate 3,934, forward strand.
AATAGTTGATAAGGAGCTTTCCCTTCAGTTGGAAGGAAGTGGCGCTGTGCTGATTGAAGGTCCTAAATGGTGTGGTAAAACCACAACAGCAGAACAACAGGCTCGTAGTATTTTGTATATGGATAGCCCATCTGAGATGGAGCAGAATCTGAGATTGGCAAGCATCAATCCTCAGAGGCTCCTGAATGGTGAGACTCCGAGACTTATTGATGAATGGCAGTTGGCTCCTCAGTTATGGGATACCATCAGGTTTACTGTAGATCATAAAGAGGGGTTTGGGCAGTTTATTTTAACGGGTAGTTCTGTGCCGGCAGATAATTCAAAAATAAAGCATACCGGTACGGGACGTTTTGCCAGGCTCAGGATGCGCCCAATGAGCTTGTGGGAAAGCGGAGATTCCACAGGAGAAGTCAGCCTTAAAAATTTGTTTTCAACACCTGCGGCGATTGATGGAAACAGCACCCATTATATAGATACAATAGCATATCTGATTTGCAGGGGAGGATGGCCACAGTCCTTGAAAATGCGAGAAGAGGTAGCACTTAGGCAAGCTGATAATTACGTTGATGCTATAATCAATAATGATATTTCCAGAGTTGACGGGATGAATCGAAGCGCACAGCGGGCCATGAGAATAATGCGCTCTTTTGCGAGATTTCAAGCTTCACAGACGCCTATCACAAATATAAGAAAGGATATTATTGCAAACGAGGTGGAAACCATTGATGATGACACGGTGTATTCATACATTGATGCATTGAAAAAAATATTTGTCATAGAAGATGCTCCGGCATGGAATCCGAACCTAAGAAGTAAAGCTGCAATAAGAACTTCTGACACAAGATATTATATTGATCCATCCATAGCGACCGCTTCCCTTGGGGCAGGACCTGATGATTTGGTGAACGATCTCGCTACCATGGGTTTGATGTTTGAAACTCTTTGTGTGCGTGATTTGAGAGTGTATGCTCAGTCGCTAGGTGGCGAACTTTATCACTATCGTGACAGTAACGGACTAGAATGTGATGCTGTTATTCATCTGAGAAACGGTCAGTATGGGCTAGTTGAGATAAAACTTGGAGGTGATGACCTTGTTAATGAAGGTATAGCCAATCTGAACTCAATGGTCAAGGTAATAGACACCACAAAGATGAAACATCCCTCGTTCAGAATGGTGCTTGTTGGAGTTGGCTCTTTCGCTTACCGTGCCGAAGACGGCACATACATTGTCCCAGTAGGTTGCTTGAGAGACTAAGGTGCCTATGTCTGGATGGGGTACTTTACACCGCAGCTGAAGAAAGCAAGATAGAAAACCATTATATATGTTCCACAAAGACCCATTTATATCCCAAAACATCACTTTCCGCGGGGAGAGTATGTTCCTGCCGGACATAGAGGCCAATAAGGAAAGACTTCTTTACAGAGATAAAATGAAACAAATAAGCGATAGAATAACTTTTCCCAATGTAATAAGAATCTTTATAACTTTCAATATCGTTTCTCTCGCTTGGATATTCTTCAGGACAGCCAACA
>JAQUBZ010000008.1 GCA_028686425.1 Bacteroidales bacterium
ATTGAAATATTCTATACTGCCTGAAATCGCACCACCAAGAATCCTGAATTCAATTCCGGCATTGGCATTTGTACTTGTTTCCCAAGTAATATCCTTATTACCTTTGGTCTTGAAAATAGTCGATACATTACCGTCGGAAGGGACTATTCTGAATACATCGGTATATCGGTATGAACCGATATTGTCATTACCCTGGCTGCCGATTGAAGCTTTTATTTTAAACTCGTCCACCCAAGGGATATAGAACCAATTCTCCTTACTCATAATCCAAGCTGCACCTGCTGACCAGAAATTACCCCAACGATTATCGGGATGAAATCTTGAAGAAGCATCGCGACGGAATGAGACAGATGCAAAAAAGCGTTCTGCATAATCGTATTGGCAGCGGAAGAAATATCCTTCGTTATTGTATTCAGTTTGATATGAAGACGCGCTTTGACCATCAACTACTGCTCCATCAAGTTCTTTATTCTCGTCAGAAAACATCTTACTCTTGCTTGCACCGACAAGATAATATTTCCTATCGTAATATTCATGTCCGAGAAGAGCGGATATGTGGTTGTAACCAAAAGATTTGGTGTAATTCAGCAATTGTTGAGTGTTCCATGCAAATTGGCGGGTATGATCTACTTCGACAGTACCGCCTGTTGTCCTGAACTGACCATAATACTGATTATATACATAATTGTAACGAGTCTCCTCAAGATTTGCCGAACCGTTGATAGTAAGAGTCAGGCCCTTAAACAGATTAATATCCAGATAGCCCTGCGTATTTGCGGCATTTCCTTCGGAATTCCTTGTATTCAGCAAATTAGCTAAAATAGGATTGGCGTCAGTGATGAATGGACGAGCTGTTCCCGGAATACCGCCGTTTGAAATATTTCCATTACCATGGTCCATCAATGCAATACCGTTTTCATCAATATATTGGCTGCCATCGGCATTTCTGATCCAAAGAGGATAAATCGGCGCAATTTGAGAAACGTAGGCCCATACATTGGCAGTAGAACCCGTACTTCCATTATTTCCAAGAGAATTGGCGTTGAATTTGGTGTATGACATATTTACTCCGACTTTCAACCAATCTTTTGCCTGATAATCTGCTTTTAAACGAGCGGCAAGGCGCCTATGGTCGGATTTTTCGGTTATTCCAAGGTTGTTAAGATAAGAAAGTGAAGAATAGTATGACAATCTGTTCTCCGCACCGGAAATAGTAAGTGTGTATTCCTGACGCATTGCTTTACGGAATCCATATTGCTCCCATGAGTCAGGAAGAATCAAGTAATCTCCACTTACATAACCCAAAGTTGCAGCTGGGTTAACTTTTCCGTTAGATCCTATAAGGATTTGATTTTCAGGAACAGTAAATATTTGATAACCTGTCCCGCCATTTGCCGCATCATTAATGTTTTTGTTTGCCAGAATATGTGCATCAACAGCATTAAGTCCCAATCCGTCAGATGATTGATAGTAATTATTCAGAGCTTTATAGTGTTGTTCATAGTAAGCTCTCGGATCTTCAAGGGTTACATATTTTTGAAGGGCATTTGAATTGACACCCACTTTGGCGTCAAATGAAATATTAGATGTTCCTCTTTTGGCCTGTTTGGTAGTAATCATGATAACACCATTAGATCCACGTGCACCATACAAAGCATTCGATGCTGCATCTTTAAGAACGGTCATACTCTCAATATCACTTGGAGCGATATTGTTCATATCTCCATCATAAGGAGTACCATCGACAATAATCAGAGGATCATTCCCCGCATAGACGGAGCTGATACCTCGAACTCTGATGGAAGGTGAAGTACCCGGAGCACCATTGGAAGAAGTCAGCTGCACACCCGCAACTTGTCCGGCAAGAGCACTTGTAACATTGGAAACCTGTGAAAGAGCCAATTTCTCGTCTCCTATTACTTTGGCCGATCCGGTAAAGGCTTCTTTTGTTGTAGTACCGAAAGCTACTACGATAACATCTTCCAAAACCTCAGTGTCCGGTTGAATAGCTACGTCAACAACAGCACGTCCGTTAACCGGAATTTCTGAATTTTTGTAGCCGATAAAACTGAAAATAAGAATACCATTTGACGGGGCGGAAAGGACATACTTGCCATCAGCGTCAGTCGCTGCACCGATAGTAGTCCCCTTAAGCTGCACAGAAGCAAAAGGAATAGGCTCTCCGGTACTTGCATCAGTCACAGTACCTTTTACTTGCAGATTCTGCGCGTAAGCTGTAGCGGTTACTGCAAGTAACTGACATGACAATCGACTTTAAGATTCTCTATAATGCGCTTTGCACACTCCTCTGAAGAATAGCATAAATATTTAAAAAAGGCCTGTTCTGTCTTATGTCCGCTGATTGACATTATTTGTACTATATCCAATTTTCCATCTAAATACAAGTTGGTAATGCAACTCCTTCTTGCCGTGTGGGAAGATACCATACGGTCTTTTGTTGTAACTTCAATTTTATCGATGCCACCGATATTGTCGTATTTTTTTATCGTATCGGTAATACCGGCTAAATAGCATATTGTCTTAATTCTATCATTGATAGTGGATAATCCTGTTTTAGGAAGCATCCCTCCCCATTTTTTAAGTATCGCAAGAATTTTATTATTCAAGATAGGAATTATTACTTCATTTCCGGTCTTTTTTTGTTTTTTCCTTATTATCTGATATTTGTTCCCATTCATCTCTATAGTTTCTATATCCTGAATTGTTAATGTAGAATAGTCTGATACCCTTAACCCCGTATAACAACCAATCAGAAAGACATCTCTGACTTTGTCCAATGTGGATTTATTTTTAAGGTTCAGTTGTTCAATTTTATTGATTTCAATATGTGTAAGATAAATTTTTGTGTTATCGCGATAAGACAGATGTGAACGAAAGTTCCTGCTTGTAAATAATCTGTTATTTGAAGTGCCGTCCGTAAAGGCATAGCTCATAACAGCTTTTAAAATAGTAATATATAGACATTTGGTGCTTTGCCTGAATTGCAATGAATCACAAAAAGAGATAAAATCATTATAGGTATTCATTGAAATATCATCGAATATAAATTCTTTGCATTGTTCTTTGGAAAATGCATTCCAAACATTATAGAATTTAACCCAATTAAGAATAGCATTTTCGGTATATGGCTCACCTCTATTCAAAAAAGTATGACTCTTCATTGACAATATTTTCATAGACGTATATTCTAAAATGGTAATTGCTTTGGTTGAGTCGCTGCCCATTAATATTTTTATTATTAAAGACAGACTCTCCTGAACATTAGTAATTGTATTAATCAACACATCACGATTAACTTCGGACTTAAATTTTGTATTCATTGTTATTTCAAATAAACTGACAAATGTGGTTAATATATAAATGAAATAGCTGGAGCAGGTATTCATATTTAAAACAAATAAAGCCAATATCAGCTAAGGGGAGAGTGATTTTTTACTTTTTTGAAAAAATCATTATTTATTATTTGAACGGGTAAAATGTTGAATTTTTATTAAAAGAACTCGAATTTGCAAATGAAAAAAATACAAAAAAATGATTTGAACTTTAAAAAAAACTTTTCGAGCCTATGTTATTTTTGCAAATAATAAGCCAAAAACTTTGTGATTACTAAAATATTTCAATATCTTTGTTCTCTGACACGCGTTGAAACTAACTTTAAAATCAAACTAACCAATACATACTGACAAAGAGTATTTTAATCATTAACTAAACTAATTTAATAACCAAAATTTTATCTACATGAAAAAAATCAGACTACTTTTAATGTGTCTATTACTTGCAGTAACCGGCTCTATCTACGCCCAGAACTTACAAGTAAAAGGTACTGTGACTGATGCAAGTACCGGAGAGCCTATTCCTTTTGCTTCTGTGCAGCTTAAGGGGACTATGACCGGTGATGCGACTGACCTTAACGGTAAGTACACTCTTTCCGTTCCGTCAAATGGTATTCTTATTTTCAGTTTCGTCGGCTACCAAACGACCGAGGTGGCTGTCAACGGTAAATCTGTTGTCGATTGCGCATTGGCATTGGATACGGAATCTCTTGATGATGCAGTGGTTGTAGCTTATGGTACAGCCAAAAAGTCTTCATTCACAGGTTCTGCTTCTACAGTCAAGAGCGAAAATCTTGCGAAACGTACCGTATCTAACGTAACCAAAGCTATTGAAGGTTTGGTTGCCGGTGTTACAACAACTGCCGGTTCAGGCCAGCCTGGTTCAGGCGCTTCAATCCAGATTCGCGGTTACGGTTCAATCAATGCCTCTTCTTCACCTTTGTATGTAGTTGACGGTATTCCTTATGACGGTAGCATTTCTTCAATCAACCCTAATGATATCGAATCATTGACAGTGTTGAAAGATGCTTCTGCAAGTGCTCTTTACGGTGCCCGCGGTGCAAACGGTGTCATTATGATTACCACCAAACGCGGTACTGCAGGTCACTCGAATGTTTCATTCAAAGCACAGTTCGGTCTCCAGTCACGTTCATTGAAACAATATGACATGGTTGACCAGAAGGAATTTGTCTCTTTGACTTATGAAGCATTGAAGAACAAATATTACATCACAGGTGGCTACCCTATGGATATTGCCAAACAATATGCTAATGCAGACCTTGGCGCAGCAATGGGTGGAGAGCATTACAATCCTTTCAAAAACTATACTTGGGATACACTTATCGATCAGGAAACAGGTCTTGTAAGAGCTGATGCCGTTGCAGCTTGGAATGAAAGCTGGATGGACGAACTTACCAACACCAAGGCTATCCGCCAGGAATATCAAGTTGGCGTAACCGGTGGTGATGAGAAGACAAGATATGCAATGTCTGTAGGTTACCTGAACGATAGAGGTATTTTGATTACCACCGAATTTAACCGTTATTCTGCTCGTGCAAACGTTGACCACAATGTTACAAAATGGTTGCAGATCGGCTTGAACTCAACTTATTCAAATACTTCATCAAATTCATCTCAGTATTCTGATACTCAGACTGGTAATGCTTGGTACACCGCTCAGTTCATGGCTCCTATTTACCCTGTATTCTTGAAAGATGCAAGCGGTAACGACCTATTGGACGAATTCGGAAACAAACAATATGACTATGGTGAAAATGGTCGTCCTAAAGCAAATAAATTCAACGTTGTCGGTGACTTGTACGATAACCAGTACAGTACCAACAGCGATAACGGCGGCGTTCGTACATATTTACAATTGGGCGGAAACGACAACTCTATGGGTATATTCAAAGGCCTGACCTTTAATGTAAACTTCGGTGCCGACCTTGTCAACAGCCGCACGACTTCATACTACAACCCATTCCATGGTGATGGTGTTTCAACAGAAGGTAGTGTCAATAAATATTCAACCCGTACATTCTCATATACTCTCAACCAGATTTTGAAATATGACAGAAAGTTCGGTGCTCACCACGTCCTTGCTCAGGCAGGTCATGAATATTACAATTACGAATATAATTATCTGTCGGCAGAACGTACCAAGATTTATCCGGGTATCACCGAATTGGCACCTGCAGTAAATGTTACAGATAATAACTCATACACAAATACATATCGTATCGAATCATACTTCGGTCGTATAAACTATGACTTTGCAGACAAATATTATCTGGAAGCCACATGGCGTACAGATGCTTCTTCACGTTTCCATAAAGATAACCGTTGGGGACAGTTCTGGTCACTTGGCGGATCTTGGAGAATTTCGGAAGAAGGATTTATGCAGAATGTCAACTGGGTTGACAACATGACATTAAGACTTTCTTACGGTCAGCTTGGTAACGACAGCATCGGACTATATGCATGGCAGTCATTCTACAATTTGACATGGCCTAATGCAGGTAATGCCGGAGCTATCATTTCTTCACTTGAGAATAAGGCTGTTACATGGGAAAAGAAAGGTTCATGGAACGCAGGTATCGATGCTACTTTGTTCAACAGATTCCTCGGTGTCACTTTGGAATACTATCACTCGACAACCAACGATATGCTGCTTTCATTCCCTATGCCGATGTCAACCGGTTTCACCGGATACAATGCTAACGTAGGTTCAATGCAGAATCAGGGATTTGAGGGTACATTCAGATTTAATTGGAAGAATACCAACAAATTCCGCGCAAGTTCAACTTTGATGTTCTACAAGAACTACAACAAGGTGCTTTCACTTACAAGCGATGATACCATCACTTCAGGTGTTCGCGTAATCAAAGTCGGTATGCCTATCTATACCTATTATATATCTAAATGTGCCGGTGTTGATCCTGCTACAGGTGCTCAACTTTACTGGGCATACGAAAAGGACGAAAACGGAGACAAGATTGAAGGTTCTGATTATGTCACTTCAAACACCACTGCTGCTACCAACTCCAAGTACTATCTCGGCAGCAGAGAGCCTAAGATCCAAGGATCGTTCGGTTCGGATTTCCAATTCGGTCCTGTTGACTTCTCATTCCTGACAACATTCTCTTATGGCGGTCAGGTATATGAAAGCGTTTACTCAAGCACAATGGAAGTTACCTATAGCGGTGATACATGGAGCAAGAATGCTCTTCGCCGTTGGCAACAACCCGGTGACGTAACAGATGTTCCTGCTGTTATGATTGGTTCAGGTCGTCTTTCAAATGTTGACAAATGGTTGGTTGATGCATCTTACTTCTCAATCAAATCTATTCAACTCGGTTACACTCTCCCTCAGAAATGGACTCAAAAAGCCAATATGAAGGGTCTGAGAGTATTCCTGATTGGTGACAATGTAGTTCTATTCAATAAATTGAACGGTATGAATGCACAGTACAACTTCTCAGGAGGTGCTAACTGGGCATACACTCCTACCAGAACCTTCTCTGTAGGTATCGATATTAATTTCTAATAATAGGAGATGATCAATATGAAAAAAATATTATTTGCTTTAATAGCTATTTTAGCGCTCACAACCTCTTGTAATCAAGAGAAACTGAACACAAATCCTACCGACAGGGTATCAGGCGAATTTATGCTTGAGAATACTAATGGTGGTTTGATGGCTCTTAACGGTACATTTCGTTTCTTCTGGCAATGGGGTTCTACCACAACAGGTAACTACCACCAGTCATTCGGCCCTCAATCTTACGCTCTGATGGGAGACCTTATGGGTGAAGATATGGTCATGGCAGCTCAGGGTAACGGATGGTTCTGGTATGACTATACTTACAATGTCAAATCAAGATATACTTCAGGAGCATGGAGATCTTATGACTGCTGGAACTATTACTATACTTTGATTTCAAATGTCAACTATATAATTGCTGCACAGGAGACGATGCAGGGTGCCACTGCAGACATCAATTACATCATGGGTAATGCATACGCACTTCGTGCTTACGCATATCACTATCTTGCCATGACTTTTGCCCGCAGTTATATCGGACATGAAGACAGACTTAGCGTTCCTATCTTTACCGAACCTACAGTTGCAGGTACGGAAGGTAAAGCACGTGCAACCAACAGAGAAGTGTATGCACAGGCTGTGGAAGATATAAACAAGGCTTGTCAATTACTCGACGGTCAGAAACAGAAACACATCTCTCACATCGATATGTATGTTGCCAACGGCATCAAAGCTCGTATCGCTTTGGAAATGGGTGACTATGCTACAGCTCTTGCTTCTGCAAAGATTGCTGTCAGCGGTTCAAAGAAATTGACTAAAGATGTCAACAAGGGATTCAACAATGCTCAGGCGGCAGACGTACTCTGGGGCGCTGAAGTTATCTCGGCTCAAGGTACAACCAATCCGCAGTTCCTTGCTCACATGGATATCGCTTTCGGCGGTTACGGCAAGGCTGCAAGAAAATGCTGCAGTGCATGGCTGTATGACCAGATTGACGCTAAGGACGTTCGTAAAGCTTGGTGGAGATATGAAACTTTGGAAGATGGCAAAACTAAAGGCTATCAACAATACAAGTTCTTGTTTGCAAATGTATCGGATCCTACAACAGGTGCCGACCATATCTTCATGCGTATTCCGGAGATGGTGTTGACTATTGCCGAATGTCAGTTAAGAACAGGTGATGAAGCAGGTGCAAAGGCAACTTTGAACGATTTCATGAGCTATCGTCAGGATGGTTACAACTGCACTAAGAGCGGTAGTAAGCTTGGTACTCTGACTACAGACGTTACCGGTTCTCTTCTTGAAGAAATCATTCTTCAACGTCGTATCGAACTTTGGGGCGAATATGGCCGTATCTATGATATTAAACGTCTTCGCCAGGGATTTGCCCGTACAACAGCAATGGGACATCCGACTCAGGGTCTTCGTCAGGATCTTGAATTCAGTAATCCTGAAACATTCGATTGGGTATTGACTATACCTTCTGCTGAAATTGATGCAAACAAATTAATGGTTCAGAACCCTCTTGGCAGTAAAGCTGAAGGTAACTACGGCGATGATCCTGCTTTGAATCCTGCACAATAATTATTAATTTACAAAAAAAGGATAATTAATATGAAAAATATAATTAAAGCATTTACGGGAATAGCACTGTCATTATTGATGGTTTCAGCTTGTAATGTAGAAAATATTAAAGAGACCTATACTCCTCAGACCAATTCGGAGGTATCATTTGCTCAGGCAAACATTAATGCTACTGCTATTTTGGCTGCTCAGACTGTATTTGAAGTTCCGGTAGTGCGAAGTACTCCCGGTGCTGCCGTGACAGTGTCAATCAAAGCTACTTTACCGGACGGTCTTACCTGCCCTTCTTCTGTATCATTTGCTGCAGGAGAAAGCAAAACAGTTCTTCCTATTGACATTTCGGCAATGGCCATTGGGTCTCAATACAAAGGTTCTATTGAAATTCTTGACAATTTCAACGAAAAGGTAAACGTTGTCAAGACAAATTTGACACTTGCAAAGGCTTACACATGGGTTTCTCTCGGACAGGGAGAATGGTTTGACAATTTGGCACTTATGTCATCAGACAGCTATGGCATCCAGAAAGTTGAAGTGTTGAAGGCCGAAGGTTTCGACCGTTATCGTATCGTTGGCCCTTATGCTGACAATGCTCAACTTGCCAAAGCTTGGAGCGAAGACAATTTGGGTGGAGCAAAGAGTGCATACATCGAAATATGGTCTGTTAACGGAACTAATCTTGTATGGGATAAATGGTGGAATTGTGGTTTAATTTATGAAGGTGAAGGTACAGACATTAAAGCATATCTTCCATCTGCTTTAAATTCTACACAAGCACCAAATGATGCCAAATCAAAGAAATTGAGCGACAAATTCTTTACCTTGTATCCTTACTGGTACATTGACGGTGTAGGAGGTTTTGGACTTTACCTTTGTGCACTTTCACTTCCTGGCGGACCTGACATGGAAACTTGGTTGAATGAAAACTAAAGTTATTATTATACATGAAGAGAGGGGCAGCGATGCTCCTCTTTTTTATTATAGGCTATTTATTTTTTCATATTTGCTACAATTTTGTAACTTCAAAGTTTAAAAAATCGAGAATTATATGAAAAAACGTTATTTTATTCTTTGTTTGGCGTTCATTACTATGCTGTTAGGTTGCAATAAGGAGATAGAAACGCCAAATACAAATAGTGATATTCCTTTAATATTGAATAATCTTTCTGTATATAAGGCCGCTCCAGGACATATACGTGTAAAAATGGAGGAGGAAATAGTTAATACACAATCACTATCAAATACATTATCCGATTTGAACATTATTTCAGTGGAGAGAACATTTCCGTATTGTGGCAAATTTGAAAAAAGGACAAGGGAAGAGGGGCTCCATCTGTGGTATGATATTGCATTCGATCAATCTGTGGCCGTTACAAAGGCAGCTTCCGATATTTTAAAGATAAAAGGGGTGAAATATATAGAGTACATGGTTCCTGCATCTCCAAAGCAGACGGTAACATACCCTTTCAACGACCCTCGTCTTCCGGATCAGTGGCATTACAACAATTCGGGACAGAAAGATGGATTTTTACCCGGTGCCGATATTAATCTTTTCAAGGCATGGGAAATAGCTTCGGGAAGTGAAGATATTATTGTTGCAATTGTCGATAACGGTGTCCAATACGAACACGAAGATCTAAAGGACAATATGTGGGTGAATGAGGCTGAATTAAATGGTCGGGATGGTGTGGATGATGACAATAACGGATATATAGATGATGTATATGGATATAACTTTACCGTTACCACCGACAATGTGACAATGAACGGACAGATTTCCCCCGGAGATCACGGATCTCATGTTGCCGGAACCGTAGGGGCTGTCAATAATAACGGAAAAGGCGGTTGCGGCATTGCCGGCGGTGATGGTGTACATAAAGGGGTAAGGCTTATGTGCTGTCAGATGATGCCCGGCGCTGCATATCCTCAGAGAGCCATCAAATATGCTGCAGATAATGGGGCCATCATTGCTCAAAACAGTTGGGGAGCCGATGACGGTCAACTTGCGTCATCTGTTCGTGAAGCCATAGATTATTTTAATAAGTATGCAGGAGTTGACGAATCCGGCAAGCAGGCAGGCCCGATGAAGGGGGGAATAGTAATCTTTGCGGCAGGCAATGAAAATACAGATAAGTGCTATCCTGCAATGTATGAAGGGACAATGGCTGTCGCTGCTCTCGGAGCAAGCAATATCAAGGCCTCTTATTCCAACTTCGGGGAATGGGTTGACATTTCTGCTCCCGGCGGAGATTCAAATCCTTACGGACTGGTAATAAGTTGTTTAGCTGAAAAAGACAAATATGGCGGAATGGGAGGTACATCACAGGCCTGTCCTCATGTATCGGGAATTGCCGCCCTTGCTGTCGAACATTTCGGGGGACCCGGATTTACGCGCGATATGTTGTGGAATCTGCTAATCAACGGTACACGTAATATTGATGAATACAATCCCGGATATATAGGGAAACTTGGTGCAGGGTTGATAGATGCTCATGCTGTCCTTTATTCTGAAGGGCAGATTCCTCCTCTTCCGGTCGATAATATAAATATATCGGTAAAATCCAATTTTATTACTTTGGATTGGATTGTCCCTACGGATGAAGATAGTAATAAAGCATCATGGTTCGACATATATTACAGCAAATCATCTCTATCCAAACTCGATTTGACACAGGAACTTCCCGAAGGAGTCACAAAAGTGAAAATAGGTGCAGGAACTCGTCATGCCGGAGAGAAGATTGAAACCACGATTTCAGAGCTCGAATTTATGAGAGAGTACTATTTCAGGATAGATGCTTACGACAATTCAAACAACCATGCAGGGTTGTCAAAACAGGTTTCCGCATCAACAAAGACCAATACCATCCCTGTGATTACTCCTCTTGACGGGACAGACATCGTGCTAAAAGCTCACGAGTCCAAAGAGATGGCATTCAGACTTTTTGATGCAGACGGACATCCCCTTTCAATATCGTTGGAGACGGAACCTGATGCAAAAGGGATAAGAGCCAAAAAGAGCAATGATACTACAGCTGTCATTTCTATAAATGGTAAAAGCATAGCTGCCGGAAAATATTCGGCCAAACTTATTCTTTCCGATTCGTATGATGAAGTTTCTGTCAATATGACATACGAGGTGTTACCCAATCATGCTCCACGCATGATTAAACAGTTTGACAATCTGTATATAGACAGTAAAGGCAAGATTGTCGATTTTAACATGAATGATTATTTTGTCGATGATGACGGGGAAGTTTTGACATTTACCGCTCAATCATTGGCGACAACTACTGTCGTCAAAACCGCATTCAGCAATAATATTCTGAATGTAACGGGCAATTGGTATGGTACTGCATCCATCAGCGTTATAGCGACTGACGGTTTGAATGCAAGTTGCAGCGCCACACTTGACGTTCTCGTAAGGGATGGATCACAGGAGATTGACTTATATCCTAATCCTGTATCGGATAGATTGAATATCCGCATGGCGGAGTCTGAAAATGCAAAGGTGACTATATATTCAACCTACGGGAGCAAGGTTATCGAGCAAGATATATCGATTTCGCTATTTGTGCCGGCTGTAATTGACGTTAAATCACTTCAATCCGGCAACTATGTCGTGGTTATTGACCTCGGCGACCGGCAGATTAAAAGAAATATTGTCAAACTATAAACATGAATAATATGAAAAAACACATAATAACATTAACCCTCTTTCTTGCAGTGGTATCGATGCAAGGTCAATCTCTTTCGTTTTTGAATATTACTTCAGATGCCGGAATGTCTGCCATCGGCGGTGCATCGGTTGCAATGAAAAGTGATTATGCTGCAATCTACAACAATCCGGCAGCTATGTCGTTGTCAACGAGAACGCTTGCTGTAGGAGCTTCTTACGGAATGTGGCAGCCAAAAGTCAATAATAACACGATAATGTCATTTTCAGGATATTATAAAATAGGAGAGAGGCTTGGTATAGGATTGGGCGGAAGATACTTTACATTTCCGGAGTATAATATTACAGATAATACAGGTTACGTCAAAGGAACATACTCACCTAAGGACTATTCTGTGGATTTGGGTGTTTCGTATTCGATTGTTTCAAATCTTTCCGTGGGAGCCACTATAAGATACATAAGTTCCGATCTTGGAGGAACAAAGGCTACAAATGCAATCGGGGCCGATGTTGCAATTATGTACAAAATCAAAGAACTTGACATTGCATTGGCAGCAACTAATCTGGGAACTAAAATCAATTACGGTTCGGCCGATTATTCCCTTCCGTCCATGATAAAGGGGGGAGTCTCTTACTGCAGAGATTTGTCTCAAAAGCATAATGTCACATTGAGCGTAGAAGGGGATTACCTGCTATATAGTAGTGCATTTATGGCCGGTCTCGGAGTAAAATATTCCTATAATGATATGATTTCAATCGGAGCAGGATACCATTATGGGGCTGATGATAAGGCTGTACCGAGCTGTGCTTCAGTCGGAATGGGCTTCAAATTGTATGGTATAGCCGTAAATGGTTCATATTTGCTTCCTATTGGCAATGACATACTTAAAAATACAATAATGATAACGCTCAGTTACGAATTGTAAATTAAAACGAAAAAATTAGCGTTTATTTTCAATAAATAGCTATCTTTGTTAGATATAAAAAAGCAATGATAGGCATTTTCGATTCCGGTGTTGGCGGTTTATCCGTTTGGCGTGAGCTCATTACGCTTATGCCGGGAGAGGATTATGTTTACGTTTCCGACAGCGGTAATTGTCCATACGGTCCCAAATCGGCCGATTTTATCATAGAGAGGGCATCTGCAATCACTGAATTTTTGATAAAACGCGGAGCGGAGATTATTGTTGTGGCTTGCAATACGGCCACAGCCGGTGCCATTGCTTATTTGAGAGCACATTATTCAATATCGTTTGTTGGGATGGAACCTGCGCTGAAACCTGCTGCATTATGCTCCAAGAGTGGAGTGGTAGGGGTTTTAGCAACTAAGGGAACGTTTAAGGGGAAGCTTTATCTTGACACTTTGGCGCGCTTTGCGAACGAGGTTCAAGTGATTTCACAAGTCGGAGAAGGCTTGGTCGAATCGGTAGAAAAAGGAATATTAGAGGGTCTTCAGGTGGAGACCCTTTTGCATCACTGTATGGACCCAATGCTTGAGGCGGGTGCAGATCACATAGTGCTGGGATGCACACATTACCCTTTTCTGATGGAATCGATGAGAAAAATCGCAGGTGATAAAGTCGTCCTTGTCAATCCTGCTCCGGCAGTAGCCAGACAGGCTCAAAAGGTATTGTCACAAATACGACCTATTAACAATAATCATATCGGTAATATTGAATTCTATTCAACGGGAGATGTCAAGGTGCTACAACTTCTGGCACGTAAGATAAACGATTCCATTCCGCTATCAGATTTTCAAAATATTATTATTTAATTATTAACTTATTTTATGACTACACTATTTTATTTAGTTCCCGTTGCCGCAATTTTGGCTTTAGTGTTTGCCTACATCTTCTATAGGCAGATGAAGAAAGAGAGTGAAGGTACTCCGACCATGAAAGAGATTGCAGCACACGTTAGAAAAGGAGCAATGGCTTATTTGAAGCAACAGTACAAAGTTGTCACTATTGTCTTTATTATTCTTGCACTGTTTTTTGCCGTGTTGGCGTATGGATTTCATGTTCAGAACACCTGGGTTCCATTTGCATTCCTGACAGGAGGTTTTTTCTCGGGACTTGCCGGTTTTATTGGCATGCGTACCGCTACAAGCGCGTCTGCACGTACTGCCAATGCTGCTCAAAATTCTCTGAATGCCGGACTTAAAGTTGCTTTTCGTTCGGGAGCAGTTATGGGGCTCACAGTTGTGGGACTTGGATTGTTGGATATTTCCGTATGGTATCTGGTACTTAATTTCTTTGTTCATGAGACTACTCCGGAACAAAAAATGGTTGTCATTACCACCACAATGTTGACTTTCGGAATGGGAGCTTCTACTCAGGCCCTGTTTGCCCGTGTCGGTGGAGGTATTTATACCAAGGCTGCCGATGTGGGAGCCGATCTTGTGGGTAAGGTTGAAGCGGGTATTCCTGAAGATGACCCGCGTAACCCCGCTACAATCGCAGATAACGTAGGTGATAACGTAGGTGATGTCGCAGGAATGGGAGCCGACTTGTACGAATCATATTGCGGTTCGGTGCTTGCAACTGCTGCTCTTGGCGCATCTGCTTTTTATTCAAGAGGTTATGGGGTACAAATGAATGCCGTGTTCGCTCCCATGCTGATTGCTGCAATCGGTATAATACTTTCAATCATTGGTATATATACTGTCCGTACCAAGGAAAATGCAGGCATGAAGCAGCTTCTCAAGTCTTTGAGCTTTGGAGTTAATTTGAGTTCCGTACTGATTGCTGTTGCAACATTCGGCATCCTATATCTGCTAAAACTTGAAAATTGGCAGTGGATATCATGTTCCGTAATTGTCGGTCTTGTTGCAGGTATAATTATCGGACAATCAACCGAATACTATACATCTCACTCATATAAGCCTACCCAAAAAGTGGCTCACAGCTCTAAAACGGGTCCTGCTACCGTAATCATTTCGGGTATCGGTCTCGGTATGATTTCGACCGCCATTCCTGTAATCACTATAGGTCTTGCAATTATTTTTGCATTCTTGTTTGCGATTCGTTTTGACGTTACCAATATGCTGACTGCTCAAAATCTGAGTTTGGGACTTTATGGTATCGGTATTGCCGCTGTCGGAATGCTTTCAACACTTGGTATAACTTTGGCTACGGATGCTTACGGCCCGATTGCCGACAATGCCGGTGGAAATGCGGAGATGAGCAAACTTGACCCGGAAGTTCGCAAAAGGACCGATGTGCTTGATGCTCTCGGAAATACAACAGCTGCAACAGGCAAGGGATTTGCAATCGGTTCGGCAGCTCTTACAGCTTTGGCTCTGCTTGCTTCTTATCTTGAAGAGATCAAAATAGGCCTTGTACATCTCGGACAGACAGTCATTGATGTTGCCGGCCGCCAGATTGAGGTAGTACAGGCTACAATTCCCGATCTGATGGAATACTATCAGGTCAACCTGATGAATCCGAAAGTTCTTGTCGGAATGTTTATCGGAGCCATGATGTCCTTCCTGTTCTGCGGTTTGACAATGAACGCCGTGGGACGTGCTGCAGAAAAGATGGTAGAGGAAGTAAGAAGACAGTTCCGTGAAATTAAAGGTATTCTCACAGGGAATGCCACCCCGGATTATGCACGTTGCGTGGAAATCTCTACAAAAGGGGCACAGCATGAAATGTTGTTCCCATCTATTCTTGCAATTATTGCTCCTATTTTAACAGGTATTATTTTCGGAGTTTCAGGTGTTATGGGACTTCTGGTCGGTGGATTGAGTTCAGGATTTGTTCTTGCAATCTTCATGGCCAACTCAGGTGGAGCGTGGGATAATGCAAAGAAATATGTTGAAGAGGGCAATCTCGGCGGCAAAGGTTCAGAATCTCATAAGGCAACTATCGTAGGAGATACGGTAGGTGATCCTTTCAAAGATACTTCGGGACCTTCATTGAATATCCTGATCAAACTTATGTCAATGGTCTCAATAGTGATGGCAGGTTTGACAGTAGCATTCAGCTTAATGTAATTATTTATCGCGCATTAAAAAACCCTTCGAAAACTCGGAGGGTTTTTTATTGTGCTTACAGCCACATGTGCTGCTAACCGCCTATTTGTACCACTCTTTATACATCATGTATCCTTGAGCATTTTTGTGCGCTGCAGCTGCAATTTCTTCAGAGCCTTCCTTGACTTTTTTGGCGGGAACGCCTGCATATACTCCCGAATCAAGTTGAGCATTGCTCAGTACGACAGCTCCTGCCGCAATGATAGTATTGTCATCGATTACGGCATTGTCCATCAATATGGCGCCCATTCCCACAAGTACATCGTTTCCCACTTTTGCACCGTGAATTACGGCATTGTGCCCTACAGATACGTCATTGCCAATCTCGGCGATCGACCTTTTGTATAGTGTGTGAACCACGGCTCCATCCTGAATATTGACTCTGTTGCCTATTTTAATGGTATTGACATCACCTCTGAGCACTGCTCCGTACCATATACTGCAGTCGTCTCCAATAGTTACATCTCCTATGATTACAGCATTTTCAGCTATAAAACAGCGTTCTCCTATTTTTGGAGTAATGCCGTTCAGTTCTCTAATAATTGCCATTTTCTAAAAATTTGTGCAAAAATATAAAAAAGAGCTTTCAATAAAGATAAAACCCCGAAAGTTTTTCTCTTCCGGGGTCTTATCAATCAATATAGATTCAACTTAATCTTTTTTGGATTTGGTCATTTTCTGATAGTCATCCATAGAGGCGACAATCAGTTTGTCAAATGCACGCTGACCTGTTCCGGCAGGAATAAGGTGCCCGCAGATGACGTTCTCTTTCAAACCTTCAAGAGTATCGACTTTACCGCGGATAGCAGCCTCACTCAAGACTTTTGTGGTCTCCTGGAATGATGCAGCCGACATAAAGCTGTTAGTCCTCAAAGCGGCACGCGTAATACCTTGCAATACCTGATCCGATGTTGCAGGGATGGCATCGCGAGCTTCAACCGTCTTGAGATCCTGACGTTTCAGAATAGAGTTTTCATCACGCAATTTGCGCAACGAAACAATCTGTCCCGGATGTAATTCTTTGGAATCACCTGCGTCAAGGACGACTTTCTTGTCGAAAATATCATCATTTTCAGTCATGAATTCCCATTTGTCAACGAGTTGTTCAGGCAGGAAGCGGGTATCGCCCGGATCTACAATCTGCACTTTGCGCATCATCTGTCTGACAATAATTTCAAAGTGTTTGTCGTTGATTTTTACCCCCTGCATACGATAGACTTCCTGAATTTCATTGACGATATATTCCTGAACTTTGATAGGTCCCTGAATATTAAGAATATCGGTAGGAGAAATAGCTCCGTCTGACAAAGGCATACCTGCTCTGACATAGTCATTTTCCTGTACAAGAATCTGTTTTGACAGAGGTACAAGATATGATTTCTGTTCGCCGCTCTTCGATTTGATGATAATCTCTCTGTTACCGCGCTTGTTCTTACCCATTACAACTTCACCGTTGATTTCGGATACAATTGCAGGGTTGGAAGGATTTCTTGCTTCAAACAATTCGGTGACACGTGGAAGACCACCTGTAATATCGCCCGATTTACCGATGGCGCGTGGAATCTTGACAATAATATCCCCTGTCTTGATGGTCTGTCCATTCTCGACCATGATGTGAGCACCGACAGGCAGGTTGTATTGTTTCAATTCATTGCCTTCACCATCTGTAATTTTGATGGTAGGGTTCTTTGACTTGTCTCGAGACTCGATGATTACCTTTTCACGGTGGATAGAATATTCATCGGCAGCCTCTTCTCTGAAAGTAACACCATCAATCAGGCTGTCATATTGAACTTGACCTGATATTTCCGAAATGGTGAGTGCGTTGTAGGCATCCCATTTACAAATCAAATCACCTTTCTTCACAATTGCATCATTCTTCTGGAACAACTCTGCACCATAAGGGATGTTGTATTGAGAAAGGGTAATGTCAGTATTAATATCGGAGATGGTCATTTCTGCGGTACGTCCGACAACAATTTCGTGTTCGCCGGAGTCGTCAACCTTGGTGATGGTCTTCAACTCTTCAAATTTGAGCTTACCTTCGTATCTCGATTTGATTTCACTTTCGGAAGCAATGTTGGAAGCGGTACCACCGACGTGGAATGTACGCAATGTCAACTGTGTACCCGGTTCACCGATTGATTGTGCAGCAATTACTCCGACAACTTCACCTTGTTCAACCATTCTGCCGGTTGCAAGATTACGTCCGTAACATTTGGCGCAAACACCTTTACGAGATTCGCATGTCAATACCGAGCGGATTTCCACCTGTTCGATTGGAAGTTTTTCGATTTGGTCTGCAATATCTTCAGTAATCTGCTCTCCTGCACTTAATATTTTTTCAGCGGTAAGAGGGTTGTAAATGTCATGGACAGATGTCCTGCCGAGGATTCTCTCACCTAAAGATTCAACTATTTCATCTTTGTTCTTTATGGCTGTTGCAACAAGGCCTCTCAATGTACCACAATCTTCTTCATTGATGATGACATCATGCGACACGTCAACAAGACGGCGTGTCAGATAACCGGCATCTGCTGTCTTCAAAGCGGTATCGGCAAGACCTTTACGTGCACCATGGGTAGATATGAAGTATTCAAGAACCGACAATCCCTCTTTAAAGTTGGCCAAGATAGGGTTTTCGATAATTTCTGCTCCCTGAGCGCCGGATTTCTGAGGTTTTGCCATCAGACCACGCATACCGCACAGCTGACGAATCTGCTCTTTAGATCCACGGGCTCCGGAATCCAACATCATATATACAGGGTTGAATCCCTGATTGTCATTTTTAATCTGTTCCTCCACAATCTTGGTAAGGGAGTTATTGGTCTTGGTCCATACGTCGATGATTTGGTTGTATCTTTCATTGTTGGTGATAAGACCCATATCAAAGCTTGATTGGATGGATTCAACCTCATCGTACCCGGCCTTGACAAGTTGTGCTTTTTCAGCAGGGATAATTACGTCACCGAGGTTGAAAGACAAACCGCCCTGGAATGCCATTCGATAACCGAGATTCTTTATATCGTCAAGGAATTGAGCTGTTCTCGCAACTCCTGTTGCTTTAAGTACTGTGCCGATAATATCTCTCAGTGATTTTTTCTTCAACAATTCATTGATATATCCTACTTCTTTAGGAACCACCTGATTGAACATTACCTTTCCAACTGTTGTATTCACAAGATGGAAACCTTTACTTTCATCACACATATCGATTGGAAGACGAACTTGTACTTTTGCCTGGAGTTCCACTCTCTTTTCGTTATACGCAATAATTGCCTCTTCAGGTCCATAAAATTTCATTCCTTCTCCTTTCGCACCGCTTCTCTCCTTTGTAATATAATAAAGACCAAGCACCATATCCTGTGAAGGTACGGTAATAGGAGCTCCGTTGGCAGGGTTAAGGATGTTGTGAGATCCGAGCATCAGAAGCTGGGCTTCAAGCACTGCAGCATTTCCCAATGGAAGATGGACTGCCATCTGGTCACCATCAAAGTCGGCGTTGAATGCCGTACATGCAAGAGGGTGGAGCTGAATGGCTTTTCCTTCAATCATTTTAGGCTGGAATGCCTGAATACCAAGTCTGTGCAATGTAGGAGCACGGTTCAGGAGTACAGGGTGTCCTTTCATCACATTTTCAAGAATATCCCAGATTACAGGATCTTTCCTATCTACGATTTTCTTTGCAGACTTAACGGTCTTGACGATTCCTCTTTCTATTAATTTCCTAATAATAAAAGGTTTGTATAGTTCGGCAGCCATATATTTTGGAAGACCGCATTCGTGCATTTTCAGTTCCGGACCTACAACAATTACCGAACGGGCAGAGTAATCGACACGCTTACCAAGCAGATTTTGACGGAAACGTCCTTGTTTACCTTTCAAACTGTCTGACAATGATTTCAGTGTGCGATTGGCTTCTGTCTTTACTGCGTTTGATTTGCGTGAATTATCGAACAATGAGTCAACGGCCTCTTGAAGCATACGCTTTTCATTACGGAGGATAACCTCAGGAGCCTTGATCTCAATCAATCTCTTTAATCTGTTATTACGTATGATGACACGTCTGTAAAGGTCATTCAAATCCGATGTTGCAAAACGTCCGCCATCCAATGGAACAAGAGGTCTCAAATCGGGAGGGATGACAGGAATAACTTTCATAATCATCCATTCAGGTTTGTTTATATCTTTGGATTCACGGAAAGCTTCAATCACGCTCAAGCGTTTCAGAGCTTCGGCTTTTCTCTGCTGAGATGTTTCATTTTCAGTCTTGTGACGAAGATCGTATGACAGCGCATCCAAATCAATATTTTTCAACATTGAGTAGATGGCTTCTGCTCCCATCCCCGCAATAAACTTGTTGGGATCGCTATCGTCAAGCAGCTGGTTGTCTTTTGGAAGACCTTCAAGTACTTTTAGGTATTCATCCTCCGAAAGAAGGTCCAAATTCTTGATACCTTGTTCAGAGGCCGCTCCTGCCTGCATTACAACGTTTTTCTCGTAGTAGATGATAGCTTCAAACTTCTTTGACGGAATACCGAGAAGGTAACCTATCTTGTTCGGTGTTGAACGAAAATACCAAATATGAGCTACAGGCACTGTAAGAGTGATGTGTCCCATACGCTCTCTACGTACTTTTTTCTCAGTAACTTCTACACCGCAACGGTCACAAATAATGCCGCGGTAACGGATTCTCTTGTATTTTCCGCAATGACATTCGTAATCCTTTGATGGTCCGAATATTCTCTCACAGAACAATCCGTCTTTTTCCGGCTTGTATGTGCGGTAGTTGACAGTTTCAGGCTTTAGGACTTCCCCTGAAGAACGTTCAAGTATTTCTTCAGGAGAGGCCAAGCCTATTGTTATTTGGTTGAAATTGCTTTTAACCTTTATCTCTTTCTTAAAAGACATATATTTGTGTTTTAATAGTCAAACAATCAGTGAATTAATCTAAGTTGATGCTTAGACCCAAACCGCGTAGTTCGTGTAATAGCACATTCAACGATTCAGGAATACCCGGTGTCGGCATTGGGTCACCTTTAACTATGGCTTCGTAAGCTCTCGAACGTCCTGTAACGTCATCTGACTTGATAGTCAGAATCTCTTGCAGAACATTTGATGCTCCGAACGCTTCAAGCGCCCAAACTTCCATTTCTCCAAATCTCTGTCCTCCGAATTGTGCTTTACCGCCAAGAGGCTGTTGAGTAATCAGAGAGTACGGTCCGATTGAACGGGCGTGCATCTTGTCATCAACCATGTGGCCCAGCTTAATCATATAAATGACTCCGACTGTAGCCGGCTGGTCGAATAATTCACCTGTACCACCATCGCGAAGGAAGGTTCTGCCATATCTCGGCAAACCTGCCTGATCGGTATATTTGCAAATATCTTCAAGACTTGCACCATCAAAGATAGGGGTGCTGAACTTCAATCCGAGTTCTTTACCTGCCCATCCGAGAACAGTCTCATAAATCTGACCAAGGTTCATACGTGAAGGTACGCCAAGAGGGTTCAGAACAATATCGACAGGAGTTCCATCTTCAAGGAACGGCATATCTTCATCTCTAACCACTTTTGCTACAATACCTTTGTTTCCGTGACGTCCGGCCATCTTGTCACCGACTCTTACTTTTCTCTTCTTGGCAACATATACTTTTGCAAGTTGCATGATGCCTGAAGGGAGTTCGTCACCGATAGTCAGGTTGTAATTGATGCGCTTGTATTCGGCGTCATACTCTTTGTATGCTATCAGGTAGTTGTTGATCAACTTCTTGATTTGATTATTGACAACCTTGTCCGTAGTCCATTTGATACTATTGATATTGTTGTATTCTATACCTTCAAGTATTTCACGTACAAAAGGTTCCCCTTTTGCAATGATTTCTGCACCATACAAGTCGGTAATTCCGTTACATTTTTTACCGGAAACAAGTGTCCAGAGCTTGTCCATAAACAGTGCTCTGAGGTCGGCCTCCTTCTTGTCGAATTCTTCCTTTGCTTCCTGCACTTTTTCCTTGATAAGACTCTTGCCTTTCTTAGGCTCTTTAGCTACGCGCGAGAACAAACGTTTGTCAATGATAGTCCCCGATAGAGAAGGAGAGGCTTTAAGAGAAGCATCTTTTACATCTCCTGCCTTATCTCCAAATATGGCTCTGAGCAATTTCTCTTCAGGAGAAGGATCGCTTTCTCCCTTAGGGGTAATCTTACCTATCAGTATATCACCCGGTTCAACGTTTGCACCTATTCGGATGATACCATTATTGTCGAGATCTTTTGTGGCATCTTCACTCACATTTGGAATATCGGATGTCAGTTCTTCCATACCGCGTTTGGTATCGCGAACTTCCATGATATATTCAGAAACATGGATAGATGTGAAGATATCTTCTCTAATGATTCTTTCGGAAAGTACGATTGCATCCTCAAAATTATACCCTTTCCAAGGCATGAATGCAACTTTAAGATTGCGTCCGAGAGCAAGTTCTCCATTTTGAGTACCATATCCTTCTGTTAAAATCTGACCTTCGACCACCTTTTCACCTTTTCTTACGATAGGAGTGAGGTGGATTGAAGTATCCTGGTTGGTCCTTCTATATTGAGGTAAATGATATATGGTGATTTCAGGCGAGAAGCTGACAAATTTTTCAGCCTCCGTCTGTTCATATTTGACATGAATTTCACGAGCGTCAACAAATACCACTTCACCTTTGCCTGTTGCAACGATTTGAGTTCTCGAATCGCGAACTACGGGGCCTTCAAGACCGGTACCTACGATAGGAGCTTCAGGTTTGATGATAGGAACTGCCTGACGCATCATGTTGGACCCCATCAATGCACGGTTGGCATCGTCGTGTTCAAGGAAAGGAATCAATGAAGCGGCTATAGATGCTATCTGGTTAGGTGCGACATCTATCAAGTGAACCTCATTCTTTGTCACTACAGGGTAGTCGGCTTCAAGGCGACATTTGATACGGTCATCAAGTATCTCACCGGTGTCGCTCAAATGCACATTTGCCTGTGCTACCATCTTAAGCTCTTCCTCTTCCGCACTCATATAGATGCATCCTTCCGGAGTCATATCGACTATTCCGTTTTCTACTTTTCTATAAGGAGTCTCGATAAATCCGAGATCATTGATTTTTGCATAGACACAGAGTGATGAAATCAAACCGATGTTCGGACCTTCAGGGGTCTCGATAGGACAAAGACGTCCATAGTGAGTGTAGTGAACGTCACGAACTTCAAATCCGGCTCTGTCTCGAGACAAACCTCCTGGTCCCAAAGCCGAAAGACGACGTTTGTGAGTCATTTCTGCAAGAGGATTGGTCTGGTCCATAAATTGAGACAGCTGGCTGGTCCCGAAGAATGAGTTAATTACGGATGAAAGAGTCTTGGCATTGATAAGATCGATAGGGGTAAATACCTCATTGTCCCTCACGTTCATTCTCTCTCTGATGGTACGTGCCATACGTGACAAGCCTACGCTGAATTGGTTGGCCAACTGTTCACCGACTGTTCTGATACGTCTGTTGCTCAAGTGGTCAATATCATCAACTGTAACTTTTGAATTGATAAGTTGAATCAGATATCTGATAATCTCGATAATATCCGATTTTGTAAGAACTCGCACATCGGCAGGAGTATTAAGGTTGAGTTTTTTGTTTAAACGATACCTTCCTACCTGTCCCAAGTCATATCTCTTGTCGGAGAAAAACAATTTGTCGATTACATCGCGGGCTGTTGCTTCATCAGGTGGTTCTGAATTGCGCAATTGTCTGTATGTATATAAAATAGCCTCTTTTTCCGAGTCACATTGGTCTTTTTGCAAAGTGTTGTAAATAATAGCAAAATCGGAAGTGAAAGCTTCATCTTTGTGTATTAGAATAGTGCTGACACCGGATTCGAGAATGGTGTCGATATGCTTCTCTTCAAGTATTGTCTCACGATCAATGACTGTAATATTTCTCTCGATATATACAACTTCCCCCGTATCTTCATCCACGAAATCCTCATTTTTCGTATATAATACTTTGGCTGCCAATTTACAGCCGATACATTTTTTCAAATTGGCTCTGTTAACCTTAACCTCATTCGCAAGTGAGAAAATATCAAGAATATCTTTATCACTTTCATAGCCTATGGCGCGAAGAAGCGTGGTTACAGGCAGTTTCTTCTTACGGTCGATATAAGCATACATCACATTGTTGATGTCTGTTGCAAATTCGATCCATGATCCCTTGAACGGGATAATACGTGCAGAGTACAATTTTGTGCCGTTGGCGTGCATACTCTGTCCGAAAAATACACCCGGAGAGCGGTGTAGCTGCGATACGACAATCCTCTCAGATCCGTTGATGACAAATGTGCCCCTTGGTGTCATGTAAGGGATGGTTCCCAAATAGACATCCTGTATAACCGTATCAAAATCTTCGTGTTCCTTATCTTTGCATGAAATCTTTAACTTGGCTTTGAGAGGAACGCTGTAGGTAAGTCCTCTGTCAAGACACTCATCGATACTATAGCGCGGAGGATCAACAAAATAGTCAATGAACTCCAGCACAAAATTGTTGCGAGTATCGGTAATTGGAAATATTTCCTGGAAAACCTTGAATAAACCTTCGTCTCTACGGTTCTCCGCTGTGGTGTCCAGTTGAAAAAAGTCTTTGAATGACTTCAGTTGGACTTCAAGAAAATCTGGATAATCAAGAAGGGCTTTAGAAGTCGCGAATGTAATCCGCTGATTATTAATTTTTTGCGACATTGTTTTTGGCTTGGTTGAAAATAAACTTAAAAAAACGACAAAAAGGTTTAGAGCCTTCTACGGCCCTAAACCCAAGATTTTTATTCCCTATATCGGGAGTGGAGTAGTTTATTTAACTTCAACTTCTCCGCCTGCTTCTTCAAGAGCTGCTTTTACTTGTTCAGCTTCTGCTTTAGACACTTTCTCTTTGATGACTGCTTTAGGAGCTTGGTCAACAAGATCTTTTGCTTCTTTAAGTCCAAGCCCTGTAATTTCTTTTACAGATTTAACCATTTGTAGTTTGGCTTGTCCTGCTGAAATAAGAATAACGTCAAATTGAGTTTGTTCTGCTGCTGCAGCTGCGCCTGCGCCTGCTGCCGGAGCTGCAACAACTGCTGCTGCAGCTGCTGGTTCGATTCCGTATTCGTCTTTAAGAATTTGAGCCAATTCCTGAACGTCTTTTACAGTAAGATTTACTAAGTCTTCCGCAAATTTTTTGATATCTGCCATGATAAATTTTATTTAATTGTTTATTATTTTTTATTCTTTTTCTGATAAAGTCTTTACAAGACCTGCAATCTTACCACCGGCATTTGACTGCAAAGCGGAGATAACGTTATTGACAGGTGATTGTAACAATAAGATGATGTCACCGATAAGTTCTTCTCGAGACTTGATGTTCGCAAGTGCTTCAAGCTGATCGGCACCAACGTATGCACATTCTTGTACGTATGCACTCTTCAGTGTCGGCTTGCCCAATTTGACAGCCATTTCTTTGATAAGCTTGGCCGGAGCATTGGGAGTAGTTGTGAACATAATAGCCGTAGGACCTTCAAGGGTAGGGTAGATGGATTTCAATTCTTCATTGCCATTCTGCTCAAGTACATGGTGTAACAGAGTGTTTTTGACAACGACAAGTTTAATCCCTTTTTCAAAGCAGGCACGACGCAAAGCTGATGTGTTTTCTGCATTCAGACCGGCAATGTCGGTAATGTAGAAATTAGGAGTCTCTGCTATCTGTGCTGCGATACTTTCAATAATTTGTGATTTTTCTTCTTTTCTCATAACCTAAATTATTTATTCGGCAGCACTGAATGACTTGCTATCGATATTAATACCCGGACTCATAGTGGAAGAGATGAAAATACTCTTGATATAAGTTCCCTTTAATGCTTGCGGTTTCAACTTGATGATTGAATTAAGCAGTTCGACTGCATTGTCGGCAATTTGAGTGGCTTCAAAAGAAACTTTTCCTATTGCAGCATGAACAATACCCTGCTTATCAACCTTAAAGTCAATCTTACCGGCTTTAACCTCTTTGACAGCGTTAGCTATTTCCATAGTAACCGTACCTGTCTTAGGGTTTGGCATAAGACCTCTCGGACCTAAGATACGGCCGATTGCACCGATTTTGGCCATCACTGATGGTGTACAGATGATAACATCTATATCAGTCCAACCGCCTTTAATTTTTTCAATATAGTCGTCCAGTCCGACAAAATCAGCTCCGGCCTCTTTAGCTTCAGCTTCTTTGTCAGGCGTACACAGAACCAAAACGCGGGTAACCTTACCTGTACCATGAGGAAGAGTCACAACGCCACGTACCATTTGGTTCGCTTTACGAGGATCGACACCCAAACGGACAGAAAGCTCAACCGAAGAGTCGAATTTGGTATAAGTAATATCCTTTACCAAACTGCATGCTTCTGACAACTTGTACTGTCTGCTTGAATCTACTTTAGCATACGCTAATTTTTGATTTTTAGTTAACTTACTCATTGCGTGTGATTTTATTGTACATCGGCAGGAAATGATCCCTCAACGTTAATACCCATACTGCGTGCAGTACCGGCAACCATTGACATGGCTGATTTCTCGGTAAATGCATTCATATCCGGCATCTTTTCTTTCGCAATAGCGCGAACTTGTTCCCAAGTGATGCTTGCCACTTTCTTTCTGTTAGGTTCAGCAGAACCTGTCTGTACTTTTGCGGCTTCTTTCACAAGAATCGCAACAGGAGGCTGTTTTACAACAAATGAAAATGATTTGTCACTGAAAACGGTAATTACCACCGGTAATACCTTGCCGGCTTTGTCTTGAGTGCGGGCGTTAAATTGCTTACAGAAATCCATAATGTTAACACCTTTTGAACCTAAAGCAGGTCCTACAGGAGGTGATGGATTGGCAGCTCCGCCTTTAATCTGTAATTTGATAAGCCCGGCAATTTCTTTAGCCATAATGTTTGTGTTTATTCTTTAGTTACTTGAACAAAATTTAACTCGAGTTGAGTCTTTCTACCAAAGATTTTAACCATTACCTTGAGTTTCCTCTTGTCTTCAAGAATCTCGTCAATGGTACCGTCAAATCCGTTGAAAGGACCGTCAACAATCTTGACAGCTTCCCCGACAACGAATGGAATAATAGTTTCTTCATCCTTATCGATAATTTCATCGACACGACCCATAATTCTGTTTACTTCAGACATACGGATTGCCACAGGGACCTTGTCCTTGCCTTCTGTAAGAAAGCCGGATACATAGGGAAGATTGCGGATAATGTGTTGGATTTCTCCGGTCAGGTTTGCCTCAATCAAAATATATCCGGGGTAAAAAATACGTTCTGCGCTAACACGCTTTCCGTTCTTTACCTGAAAATACTTTTCAGTAGGAATTAAAACCTGAGATACATAATCGCTTAGACCGAGAGCATCGATTTCTTTTTCGATGTACTCTTTGGCCTTTTTCTCCTTTCCGCCTGCGGAGCGAACTACATACCATTTTTTGGCAATATCACTCATAATTTTATAATTGGTAAAGACCTGTCATAATGGTTTTGAATGCAAAATCCATTATCCAGACTACAATTGCTAAAATCAGTGAGGCAACCATAACCAAAATGGCTGAGCTTTGAAGCTTGTCCCATGTAGGCCAGGTTACTTTAGTTGTGAGTTCTTTGTAAGACTCTTTTACGTAAGTTCCTATTTTGCTCATTGTTATTTTATTATGACAAATGCAACTTGGAAGCTTCTGCGTTTGTCGGTTAATAACGTACCGGCGCGTA
This sequence comes from Bacteroidales bacterium, assembly GCA_028686425.1. Lineage (GTDB taxonomy): Bacteria > Bacteroidota > Bacteroidia > Bacteroidales > UBA932 > Cacconaster. The sequence goes on from JAQUBZ010000008.1 coordinate 27,988, forward strand.
ACCACCGATATTGCAGGGGCAGAGAGAATCGAACTCCCATCAATGGTTTTGGAGACCACTATTCTGCCATTAAACTATGCCCCTAAAAATAGCCGGAGCGAATAATCACTCCGACTATGATATATTAGATTAGTCTAAAATCTTAGTAACCTGACCTGAACCTACTGTACGACCACCTTCACGGATTGCGAAACGAAGACCTTCGTTAAGAGCAACAGGGTAGATAAGTTCTACAGTGATTGATACGTTATCACCAGGCATTACCATCTCAGTTCCTGCAGGAAGTTCGATTTCACCTGTGATATCAAGTGTACGGATGAAGAATTGAGGACGATATTTGTTCTTGAATGGAGTGTGACGACCACCTTCATCTTTCTTCAATACGTAGATAGAAGCTTGGAATTTCTTGTGAGGAGTGATAGTATTAGGGTGAGCGATAACCTGACCTCTCTTAACCTCTTTCTTATCAATACCACGAAGAAGCAAACCAACGTTATCACCTGCTTCACCTTCGTCAAGAATCTTACGGAACATTTCAACACCTGTTACAACAGATTTTTTAGGTTCTTCACCAAGACCGATGATTTGTACTTCATCACCTGTCTTAACGATACCTGTCTCAATACGACCTGTAGCAACTGTTCCACGACCTGTAATAGAGAAGATGTCTTCAACAGGCATTAGGAATGGTTTCTCATTATCACGTTTAGGAACAGGGATGTATGAGTCAACAGCATCCATCAATTCCATAACTTTTTCTTCCCATTGAGGGTCACCGTTCAATGCACCGAGAGCCGAACCGCGGATAACAGGAGCGTTATCACCATCAAATTCGTAGAAATTAAGAAGTTCACGAACTTCCATTTCAACCAATTCAACGATTTCAGGATCTTCAACGATGTCAACTTTGTTCAAGAATACAACGATTCTCGGAACGTTTACCTGACGTGCAAGAAGGATGTGTTCACGAGTTTGAGGCATAGGACCATCTGTAGCAGCAACTACAAGGATGGCACCGTCCATTTGAGCAGCACCTGTAACCATGTTCTTTACGTAGTCGGCGTGACCCGGGCAGTCAACGTGAGCATAGTGACGTGTTGCAGTTTGATACTCAACGTGAGCAGTATTAATGGTAATACCACGTTCCTTTTCTTCAGGAGCGTTATCAATCTGATCGAATGATTTGATTTCTGAAAGACCTTTTTTAGCTAAAATTGTGGTGATAGCTGCAGTCAGAGTGGTCTTACCGTGGTCAACGTGACCGATGGTACCGATGTTTACATGCGGTTTATCCCTTTTAAAAGTTTCTTTTGCCATAATAAAAATTTTTATTTTATGAGTATTATTTTCTTATTAGAGCCGGTGATGAGAATTGAACTCATGACCTCTTCCTTACCAAGGAAGCGCTCTACCCCTGAGCTACACTGGCCTTAAAATAGAGCGGAAGACGAGATTCGAACCCGCGACCCTCAGCTTGGAAGGCTGATGCTCTACCGACTGAGCTACTTCCGCATATTCAAAAAAAAAGTGGGGAGAGCAAGATTCGAACTTACGAAGGCGTACGCCAGCAGATTTACAGTCTGCCCCAGTTGGCCACTTTGGTATCTCCCCAAATTTTCACATTCTTTCAATATGGAGCCGATGGAGGGAGTCGAACCCACGACCTGCTGATTACAAATCAGCTGCTCTGACCAACTGAGCTACGTCGGCAATTGCAAATTCACCGTAGTGAGATTTGTTTTTTGGGACTGCAAATATAGACGATTTCTCTTAATCGGCAAAATTTTTTGATAAATTAATCAATTATTTTTAGCGCCATATCAAAAAACCTATGTTGTAGGTGGCAAAAGCCGCTATCCATGCAACAACCAAAGTGGTACATATTGAGATAATTGCCCATTTCCAAGATCCGCTTTCCTTCCTGATGGTAGTGGCAGCAGCAACGCAGGGAATATACAAAAGTGCGAATACCATAAATGAGAGGGCATTCTGCTTGTTAAATACTTTCTGCCCTGCATTTGGCCCCGAAACATAAGTTTCACCCTTTATTCTTTCTGCAAGGGAAGCATTGTTCTCACCATCGTTCTCTTCTTGATAAAGTACACCTAATGTACTTACTATAAATTCTTTGGCAGTAACACCCGTAATCAGTGCGGCCCCCATCTTCCAATCAAACCCCAATGGGGCCATTACAGGTTCGATGGCTTTGCCGAATTGTTGAAGATAAGAAGGCTTGTCAGGTACTTCAGGATTGTGCTGTTTGATAGGAAAATAGTCCAATGCCCAAACTATAATGACGGCAAGCAGCACCACCGTGCCGATTTTTTTCAAATACTCTTCCGCCGCGCTCCACATCCCTTTGAGAGCCATCGCCATTTTAGGGGCTTTAAGTGGAGGAAGAAATATGGCGTAGTCTTCCGATTTCTCCCTGAAAAATACCTTTTTATTAAGTATGGCTATAATGATGCCGATTATTATACCTGTCAAATAGAGCAGCATCATGACAAGTACTTTGTCATCCGGGAAAAATATTCCGCTGAAAAGTAGAAACGTAGGTATTCTTGCGCTGCATGGAATATACGGTATCATCATCATGGTCAGTATTCTGTCATTTTTGCGCTCAATGCTGCGGGTAGCCATGATTGCAGGTACGTTGCAGCCGAATCCCATAAGCAGCGGGATGAAAGAGCTGCCGTGAAGACCTATGCCGTGCATATATTTATCCATAAGCCTTGCTGCCCGCGGAAGATACTGTGTCTCTTCAAGGAGTGAGATGAAAAAGAATAGAATCAGGATGTTGGGTAAAAATGCCAATACTGCACCTACTCCATTTATGAGACCGTTTTGAAGAAAATTGGAAAACCATCCTGTATTTAAATTGCCGGCGACCAAACCGGACAGATTTCCCATAAGAGACTCTATCCAATGTTGAGGATAGGAGCCAAGCGTGAAAGTGCAATAGAACATAAGCCAGATAATGGCAATAAAAATAAGTAATCCCCAAAACCTGTTAGTAAGTACGGCATCCAACGAGTTTTGGGGATTAGTGTGATTTGAATGATTCGAGTCGTCATCGTGGCTGTTTCCGCCATGATGTATGCCCTCTGTGTGATTGTGTCTGTTATTTCTCATATTTTTAATTATTATTTTCTACAATTACATTATATATGTCATCGGTGTTGTATCCGCATTCGGAATAGAGCTCCGAAGGCGTACCCTGCTCTACGAACTTATCGGGGATGCCGAGCCCGATGACTTTGCAATTAACATTATTGTCTGCAACATATTCAGAAACAGCACTATGCAGCCCTCCAATAATCGTGCCGTCTTCGAGAGTGATGATAGTGTGAACCTTACTGCATACCTCTTTTAATATGTCGGTATCTAAAGGCTTCAAAAATCGCATGTCATAGTGAAGAACCGATATTCCATCCTTCTCTGCCATAATGACCGCTTCTGTACCTTTATTTCCTATGGCTCCGATGCTTAGGAGGGCAATCCCCTGACCTTCGTGCAATTTCGTCCCTTTTCCTAATTCTATTTCTGCAAATTTGACATCTTTCCATTTTGTGCCGTTGCCGTTGCCTCTGGGATACCTTATAATAGTAGGGCCATATTTCGGCAATGAAGCGGAATACATCATGTTTCTCAGTTCGAGCTCGTTAAGTGGGGCGGCAATGCAAATGTCCGGAACAGCTCTGAAGCAGGCCAGATCGAAAGAGCCGTGGTGAGTTGCTCCGTCCTCTCCGACAAGACCTCCACGATCGAGGCAAAGTACGATTTTTAGCTTTTGAAGGGCCACATCGTGAATCATATTGTCGTATGCACGCTGTGAAAATGAAGAATAGATATTGCAGAAAGGGAGAAGCCCCTCGGCTGCAAGTCCTGCCGAAAAAGTGACTGCATGCTGCTCGGCAATGCCTACATCAAACGTTCTTTCAGGCATTTGGGCCATCATTATATTCATACTGCATCCTGTGGCCATGGCGGGAGTGATTCCGACAATTTTGTCGTTTATCCTTGCCAAATCGAGCAGTGTCTGCCCGAATACATCCTGAAATTTGGAAATCTCGGTTGCTTTTTTGGAGGTTCTTTTTCCTGTTTTCAGATCGAAAGTGCCGGGTGCATGCCAGATAGTCTGGTTGTCTTCGGCAGGTTTGTACCCTTTTCCCTTTATAGTGATGACATGAAGCAATTTAGGCCCCGGAATATGTTTAAGGCGGGAAAGTGTGGTAACAAGCTGATTGATGTCGTTTCCGTCAATCGGACCGAAATATCTGAATCCGAGGGAGTCGAAAAATGATCCCTGCTCACTTGTCTTGATAAGCGATCTCTTGAGATTCTTTACATTTTTCTGGATGAAACGCCTTATTCTGCTCGCACCCAACCTATCCCAGACATTTTTCTTCAATTTGTTGTATCTGACACTTGTAGCAACTTTGATCAGATAGTTGTGAAGAGCTCCGGTGTTCGTGTCTATCGAAATCTGGTTGTCGTTCAGAATTACGAGAAGGTCGGTTTTAAGTGAACCGGCATTGTTCAGCCCTTCAAAAGCAAGTCCTCCGGTCATGGCTCCGTCACCGATGACGGCGATGACGTGCTCTTTTTTTTGTTGCAATTCGGCGGCAACAGCTATTCCGAGAGCGGCTGAAATAGAGGTTGACGAGTGCCCGGTGCCGAAGCAGTCGTATTCACTTTCGGATCTTTTTGGGAATCCGCTGATACCGTGATACTTCCTATTCAGTTTGAAAGATTCGCGTCTTCCCGTGATTATTTTGTGAGCGTAAGCCTGATGCCCCACATCCCATACAATCTTGTCTGTAGGAGTGTCAAATACTTTATGCAGAGCCACGGCAATCTCAACCGCCCCCAAACTCGATCCTATATGCCCCGGATTCTCCGAGCAACACTCTATGATGTACTCTCTGAGCTCGGAACACAACTGTTTAAGGTCCTCAGCCGATAATTGTTTCACATCTGCGGGACTATTGATATTGCTTAATATTGACACGTCAGTCTTCTCTGATAATGGTTTGTTCCCTGTCCGGTCCGAGTGATATGATCTTGACCGGAACTTTTGTCTCTTCCTCTATAAATTTGACATATTTCATAAATTCATAAGGAAGATTTTCTTCTTTCTTAATTTGTGAAAGATCCTTTTTCCAACCTGCAAACTCTTTATAAACAGGCTCGATTTCGGCATAAGTGTCGAAAGGGACATGCTCCGAGTATTCGCCGTTGACTTTGTATCCTGTAGCAACTTTGATAGTATCAAATGTGTCGAGCACGTCGGCTTTCATCATGATAAGTTCTGTCACTCCGCTCAGCATGATTGCATATTTGAGGGCGATAAGGTCAAGCCATCCCGTTCTGCGCGGACGTCCGGTAGTTGCACCAAACTCGAATCCTCGCTGTCTAAGCTCTTCTCCTACGCTGTCGTTCAATTCGGTAGGGAACGGACCGCTTCCCACTCTTGTACAATAAGCCTTGAAAATGCCATAAACTCTCCCTATTTTTGAAGGGGCTACTCCAAGTCCTATACATGCACCTGCACAAGCTGTAGATGATGATGTAACAAAAGGATACGACCCGAAGTCAATGTCAAGCATTGAACCTTGAGCTCCCTCAGCAAGTATTTTTTTGTTCTTATCTAAAAATTCATTGATAACATACTCTCCGTCGATAAATTCAAACTGCTTCATGTACTCGATTGCATCAAGCCATTCCTTTTCATTCTGATCAGGATCGTACTGGAAATCAAATTGTTTCAGAAAGGAAATATGTTTGGTCTTAAGGGCATTGAATCTCTCGATAAAATCCGTGGCAAGTATGTCTCCGACTCTCAGTCCGTTTCTCCCTGTCTTGTCCATGTATGTGGGACCTATTCCCTTTAAAGTGGAGCCTATCTTGGATTTGCCCTTTGAAGCTTCGGATGCTGCATCTATAATGCGGTGGGTAGGGAGTATGAGGTGAGTTTTCTTTGAGATTTTAAGTCTCTCCCTGATTGGAACACCGAGCTTTTCGATGTCCATACATTCTGTTCTGAAAATAATAGGGTCGAGTACAACACCGCTGCCTATGATATTGATGGTGTTCTTTCTGAATACACCGGCAGGAATCGAATGCAGTACGAATTTGGTATCTCCGAAATTGAGAGAGTGTCCTGCGTTCGGACCACCCTGAAAGCGAGCTATTACGGGATATGTGTCGGCTAACACGTCAACTATCTTCCCTTTTCCTTCGTCTCCCCATTGGAGACCCAATACAACGTCAAGTTTCATATTTATAAAATAATTAATAATTATTGTCTTTCAAAAAACACGCTAAGTTACAACTTAAATATGATATGAAAAAATAAAACAAATTGATTTTGCTTTTTGCCGAAAATACACTATATTGCTCTGTTATTTTTAAAAATACAAATCAATTAAAAAACACCATAGTGGAAAAAGTTAGAACACTGCTAAAAGATTCAGCAGCAGCCAGATGGACTGCTCTCGTCTTATTGGCCATGGCTATGTTTTTCGGATACATATTCATGGACATTCTCTCTCCTTTAATGGAGATGCTTGTTGATACAAGAGGGTGGGCCCCTGCATCTTACGGAAGATATGCCGGTTCCGAGACATTTCTCAACGTATTTGTATTCTTTTTGATATTTGCAGGTATTATTCTCGACAAAATGGGTGTGAGGTTTACGGCCATACTTTCGGGAACGGTGATGTTCCTCGGTGCCGCCGTTAACTATTATGCCGTATCTCCCGCATTTATAGGAAGCGGTATGGAGACAGCCATGAACAACTTTATGAATCTGCCCGATACAGCATGGAATATTACACCATTCTGTGCCGGAATGCCGGCTTCTGCAAAGATGGCCGCCATCGGTTTCATGTTTTTCGGATGCGGAGTCGAAATGGCCGGAATTACTGTATCAAGAGGAATAGTCAAATGGTTTAAAGGTCATGAGATGGCCCTTGCAATGGGTGTGGAGATGGCTCTGGCCCGTGTAGGTGTTGCGGTAGTAATGGTATGTTCACCGATTGTTGCAACCAAAGTTGGAGCTGCTCCCGAAGTGTCGCGTCCTGTATTATTGGCAGTGCTTCTGCTTCTTGTCGGCCTGATTTCGTTTATCGTATATGCATTCATGGACAAGAAACTTGAGAAACAGATGGGGGAGAGCGGTGAAGAGAAAGATGATCCTTTCAAATTTTCCGATTTGGGCAAATTGTTTGGAAGCAAAGTGTTCTGGATTGTGGCAATTCTCTGTGTATTATACTATTCGGCAATATTTCCGTTCCAGAAATATGCAATCAACATGCTTCAATGCAACCTGCAGCTGACTGCAAGTGCTGCCGGAAAGATATTTTTCTGGTTCCCGCTTGGAGCTGCCGCAATCACTCCGTTCCTCGGTAACTTTCTCGACAAGAAGGGTAAAGGGGCTACAATGTTGATTTACGGAGCGTTGCTGATGATAGTATGTCACCTTACATTTGCATTCGTGCTTCCTGCCACCAAGTCGGCTGTTGTTGCTTACGCTGCCATCATATTGCTCGGCATATCATTTTCTCTGGTCCCTGCAGCCTTGTGGCCGTCGGTTCCGAAACTTGTGGAAGAACGTTATCTCGGTTCTGCATACGCAGTTATTTTCTGGATACAGAATATAGGACTGTATCTGTTCCCGATGATTATAGGAAGGACACTTGCCAATGTCAATCCGGGAGTGACCGATCCTCTGCAATACAATTATACGGTTCCTATGATTGTATTCTCTTCTTTGGGATTTCTTGCCCTGATCTTCGGATTCTGGCTGAAAGCAATTGATCATAAGCGCGGATATGGCTTGGAACTGCCTAACATAAAGAAATAATCTAATTACAATATCAATTACTTCTATCTATGAACAAAACTATTAAATTGCTGAGGGACTCCAAAAGCGCACGCTGGATAGTACTTGCGTGTCTTGTTGTCCCGATGTTTGCGTCGTACTTCTTTGATGACATGTTTTCGACATTGTCACATATTTTCAAAACTCCCGAACTGCTTGCTTTGGGATGGAATGCCCAGGACTATGGATTTTATGCCGGCGGTTATTCTTTCCTTTGCGTATGGGGAGGTCTGATTATCTGCGGTATGCTACTTGACAAGTGGGGTGTTCGTTTTACCGGCTCTCTGTTTGTAGGGATGATGGTAGGCGGTGCGGCTTTGGTTGCATACGCCATCTCCGGAAGCTTTGCCGATAGCGCCCTGTGCTCGTGGATGGGCGGATTTATGGGTAAACCTTCTCTGATTCTCGCATATATAGGATGTATGCTGTTCGGTCTCGGCAGTGAAATTGCCGGTGTGGCGGTGACAAGATCCATTGCAAAATGGTTCAAAGGGAAAGAGATGGCTTTAGCCATGGGACTTCAATTGTCAATCGCCAGACTCGGTACAGCTACCGCTTTTGTGGTGTCCCCTATGCTTGTAGCAGCACAAGAGCCTGATCTTCAGGGTATCATCTATCCGTTTATCCAGACCAACAAGCCTGCTCTTGTAGGCGTGGGACTTCTGTTGATTGGAGTTATTGTCTGGAGTGTGTTCATCACCATGGACGCCCGCTTTGACAAACAAGTTGGAGAAACAGACAAAAAAGAGGTTGGAGAAGAGGATAAATTCAAGTTCTCTGATATATTTAAAGTGTTGACAAACAAGCATTATCTGCTGATTTCACTACTTTGTGTATTCTTCTACTGCTGTATAATATCGTTCAAGAAATTTGCAACATCTATTCTGATACCGCGCTTTGACATCGATGTCGAGGTTGCAAAATGGATGGTAGCCATGATACCTTTCTTCACGGTGATATTTACCCCTTTGTTCGGCTCCCTTGTCGATAAGATAGGTAAAGCTACCACATGGATGATTACGGGTTCATGTCTTGTACTTGCAGCTCACCTGATTATAGCGTTTGCTCCGGAAGGGGTCACTTTCTTCGGCTATCTCGGCATTTCACTGCTTGGAATAGGATACTCTCTCGTCCCAGCTGCAATGTGGCCGTCAGTTCCGAAGATTGTTCCCGAAAAGAATCTCGGTACTGCATATTCTCTAATCTATTGGATTCAGAATATGGGAATGCTGCTGGTTCCGATTTTCGTGGGCGGCATCTTCAAAAAATATGTTCTGGAAGCAGGTAATCACACTCAGGAGATAAATGCAGCTGTAAGTGCAGAGTACATCTTCATAGGTCTGGGTATTGTTGCAATTGTCGTTTCAATACTTCTTGCCCGTTCATCGAAGAGGAACCCTCAGCTCGGCATCGACCTGCCTAACAAGAAAAAATAGGCGTCGAGTCATAATCGATTTGCAGACAAGAAAATAGACGTAATCTATTCATAATTTAAACCCGGAGTGTTTATTAGAACTTTCCGGGTTTTTTGTGAAGATTTGTCGTAAGAGCCTCCGCGTCAACGTTGTAGATTTATTATCATTTATTCTTTTGACCATTTATCCGGGATAAGATTGCGATTTGTTTCGCTGATTTTTGAAAGAATAATGACTGTCAATCAATAAGTTATCTCTGTTGCCGTCCCCCGCCGTAGGTATCACCCTTAATATAACCATTTCACCTACTGCCATACAATCCTCCGAACACCATCAAGAATGCTTTCCCCATGTGTCTTGAAAAAAGTTGACACATTGTCTTGTCCTGATTTTGGTCCTTGAAAAGGATACATATTTGTGCCGTTTTAATAGGAAGCGACATTATTGCTCAACAAACGACGCAGATTTAGCTTTGCTTTATGGGGTGGAGTACATTTCCCACATTAAATCTGTACATCCAAATATGGAGCAGAAGCAGAAATGTATTGATAAAATGGTGAAATCTCTTGGAAAGTAAATGACAACCCCCGAAAGAAATTGTCTCTTTCGGGGGTTGTCATGTCTTACTGTTGTCAGATGAGTTTGTAACGGACACGTCTATGCAGCTTGCCGACGGGACCTAAGGATAAATCATCTGAGATTTAGAAATGTCGTCGATGCAACCTGCATGGTCGGATATGATCGACAGGACTACGCATAAATCATCTGAGATTTAGAATGGAAGGTCGTCGATGCCTTCGTCACTTGAAAAATCGTTGGCAGGATTCTGAGGCTGCATGGCAGGCTGTGCCTGTGATGGTGTCTGCTGATAGTTCTGCTGTGCAGGCTGCTGATAACCGCCCTGCTGATAGCCCGACTGCTGGTTGCCGCCCTGCTGATAGCCTTGTTGAGATGGAGCATATCCCGAACCACCTGCAGGATTGTCCGCTTTTCTTCCAAGCAATTGGATGGTATCTGCCAAAATCTCTGTTGTGTAACGTTTGACACCATTCTGGTCATCCCATGAACGGGTGCGAATACGGCCTTCGACATAAATCTGAGTGCCTTTTCTGATATAATTGCCGGCAAGATCTGCAAGTTGTCTCCAAGCGACGACATTGTGCCACTCGGTAATCTCCTTGGTCTCTCCGGATCTGTCTTTGTATCTTTCAGAGGTGGCCAATGTGATGGTTGCCACTGATGCACCACCTTCAAGATGTCTGACTTCAGGATCTTTCCCTACGTTTCCGATTAGTATTACTTTGTTGATTGACATAAAAATTAAATTTCTGCTAAAATACGATTTAATAGCAACAATCGAAAATAATTATCGGATTATTTTTCTTTTTTGAGGGTTATGTCCTGATTATCAAGTACTGCTTTGCCGCTATACCACGAATCGTCTCCACCTGTGTATTTCATCTTGATGTCAAGTGAATCTTTCAGGAATGTACCGCCATTCTCATCTCCGTCAACATCTTCGGCAATTATGCGCAATGTGGCGGCAGGAAATTCCCTCTCTCTGACGAAAGAGTAATTGCCCTTAGAATCTGTATAGAGGGTATCGTATGGGATGAAAGGATAATCGTAAATGACGGAGGATGTGTTCTTTTGTGCAGAACCTACCACAACCCTGACCTGATTGATTCCGTTGCCCGATTCGTCCTTAATCTTGCCTGATATTTTATAATCAGCAGAAGGGGTTCCATACATACATTTCGGAATAGGAAGTAAATTTAAAATGAAGTCGCAGCTTGTCAGTCCTATGGCCGATATGGCCAGAAAAAATAAACTCTTTAATCCAAGGTGTCTTTTTGTGCGCATAATTATGAATTATTATTCTTTTTTAAGTGTAATATCTTGATTCTCAAGGATTGCCTCGCCTTTATACCAACTTCCGTCTCCACCGGTGAATTTAATATTGCTAATATTGATGGAATCACTTTTAAACTTGCCTCCGTTACCCTCTCCATCAACATCATTGGCTAATATACGAATGTTGGTTTGAGGCATGGTTTCCGAAAAAGAATAGTTACCATTCGAATCTGTATAGAGAGTATCTATAGGGCGGAAATAATTAATATTTTCCATGTATGTCATAGGCCACCCTACAACGACCTGAATGCCATTGATTCCTTTTCCTGCCTCATCCTTGACTTTACCGGAAATGCGATAATTAGCTGTCGGACTGCCGTACATCAGCAGCTGACCGCCTATAGTCTCTATTAAACCATTACAACTCGTCATTCCTATTGCCGACAAAAGCATTAGAAACAATGCCTTAATTCCATAATGTCTTTTCATTTTCATAATTACGATATTTGTTTATTTTATATTAATCGATTAATAGTCAGTCTAATACCCGTGGAAGTCCATCCGACTGTTTTTCAACCTTGGAAATCACATTCTTCAGAAAATATTCGGGTTCCGTCTCAGTCCTGTTCTCGTCAACATCGTATGTCCTCATATAGACAGTAATAATATATTCGTATCCCGATTCGTAATCAAATCCGTTGATGACATTGTAAAACGGCAACCAATCATCTTCGTCAGCAGACGATTTGACTGCCAGAAAAGTTCCATACTGAGACAATCCGGCAACTTCAACCTTTTGTGAAGCTACAGTAAGAAGCACATCCGTATCTTTGTATCCCTTATCATCTTTTGCATCATACGGACTTTTTGCACAACTGCTCAACGTCAGTACGACTGTAAGCAGTATCAGTATAAGTTCTTTCTGTTTCATATCAACTATATTAAAAATGCAATTGTTCGCAATTACTGCGTAAAAAAGTAAAATAAACCGTTTTCATGCTAAAGTTTTGTTTAACCAACTTTCATAGTATAGATGCAACAACTGCCTGAAATGTTGCACAGACATAAAAATAGTTATTAACAATTCGTGGAATAAATGTTACAGAGAAGCTATAAAATTGTTGACAGATTCTTCGTCCGATGATAGACAAGTCATTAGATTAAAACTGATAATAGCCTGATATTTAAGCCATTCTAATCCTGAAATGTAGTTTTCTCCGGAGAGGCAGGGATCTTTGTAATTGGCTTCGATAATCAATTTTGAGGGAGAAAGATTTAATCCGGACAATTGGGGAATAGAGAGGGGAATGGTGTATATGACAACTCCGAAATGATCGACACACTCTGCGATCCGATCAAGAGGGATGGCGGAAGAGTCCTCTCCCATGTTGAGGGAGTATTGTTGCCCCTTGTCGAAATCGCGGTTGGCAATTGTGACTTTCAGGTGGAGGCTTAGTGCCGCAGCAGCTGCCGCCTTTCCTGCCCCTCCGCACCCGACTACAAGGACTTCAGGCTTTTCGTAATCCGGAATATACAAACGCAATATTTGTGATACTGCCCAAAAGTCTGTGTTATAAGCTGATACAGCCCCGTTTTGTTTGATGAGCAGGTTTGAGGCTCCTATCCTGCGGGTGATGTCGTCGGCATTGTCTGCAGCCTTGAAGGCAAGCTCCTTGAATGGAGCAGTGACATTGACGGCATCGTAGTATTTTTTGAAAGTTTCAAAAGCCTCCGCAAAATCGGGTGTTTCAATCAGGTTGTATGAGCAATCTTCAAAGGTCCCTTGCCGACTGAATTGCGGGTAGGCAGCCTTGAATAGTGCAGGGCTTTTGCTATGTGATATTGGATAGCCTATGAGTCCGAAGCGCATAATGCTCTATTTTGAATTTCGCTGACGTACAGCTTCAAAGCAAAGAATGGCGGCAGAGACCGATACATTGAGCGAATCGAGTATTCCCGACATGGGGATTCGGATACGGCGGTCGGAGTGTTCTCTCCATAATTGGCTCAGACCTGTATCTTCCGTTCCGAAAACTATGGCGGTAGGGGAGGCCATATCGGTATCGTAATATAATTCGGAGTCTTGTAGTTGCGCCGTATATATGGAGATGTTGCGGCTGTTGAGCCAATGCAGGGCTTCGAGAGAGGTGCAGACAGCTGTCTGTACTGTAAATACTCCGCCTACACTGGCTCTAATCAGGTTAGGATTATAGACGTCTGTAAGCGGGTCGCAAATAATGACCGCATCTATTCCCGCCGCATCGGCAGTTCTCAATACGGCTCCGAGATTGCCCGGCTTTTCGACAGATTCAAGTACTAAAACGAGAGGGTTGTCCGACAATACAATATCGTCAAGAGTGTGCCTTTTCTCATGCAACACGGCAACAATCCCTTCCGAACTCTCCCGATATGCTATTTTTTCATAAACCTGCTTTGACACAGAATAAATACTGCCGGGCGGATTTGTACTATGCTCAAGCAACTTTTCTATTTCGGAGACAGATATGTAATTTTCGCAAAAAAAGATATTTTCAGCGATATACCCACCGAGAATAGAGCGCTCAAATTCTCTTTTGCCCTCAACCACAAACAACCCTCTCGTCCTGCGCTCCTTTGATTTGGACTGGAGTACGGTCAAATCCTTTATTTTTGGATTTTGGACGGAGGTAATCGGGTCGATGTACATTATTCCTGTTCGCTTTCTTCTTCTTTAGGAGCGCTCTTCTGAGGCTTCATTTGAGGGAAGAAGAGGACATCCTGAATGGATGTGGAGTTGGTCATAAACATAGTGAGGCGGTCGATTCCGATGCCGAGTCCCGATGTAGGAGGCATGCCGAATTCGAGGGCGCGCACGAAGTCCATATCTATAAACATTGCTTCATCGTCTCCCTTATCTTTAAGTTTCAATTGGTCTTGGAATCGTCCGAGTTGATCGATAGGGTCATTCAATTCACTGTATGCGTTAGCCATCTCTTTACCGTTTACAAACAATTCAAATCTTTCGGTAAGTTTCGGATTGTCTCTGTGTCTCTTGGTCAGAGGTGACATTTCTACGGGATAATCGATGATGTATGTAGGCTGGATAAGATGCTTTTCACAATACTCTCCAAAAATAGCATCAATCAGCTTACCTACACCCATTGTAGGGTCCGCATCAATGTGAAGCTGCCTGCATGCTTCACGCAATTGGGCTTCGTCCATGTTGCTGATGTCAATTCCTGCGTATTCTTTAATGGCGTCAAGCATAGGAAGTCTGCGATAAGGCTTTTTGAACTCTATTTCATTGCCCCATACATCAAACTTGGTCTTGCCGTTAATTGCCAAAGCCACACGCTCCATCATCTCTTCGACAAATTCCATCATCCATTTGTAGTCCTTATATGCCACATAAATCTCCATGCAGGTAAATTCGGGGTTGTGGGTGCGGTCCATCCCTTCGTTACGGAAATCTTTGGCAAATTCATATACTCCTGAAAATCCTCCGACAATCAGTCTCTTCAAATACAGCTCGTTGGCTATTCTGAGGTAGAGAGGAATATCGAGGGTATTGTGGTGTGTGATGAAAGGTCTTGCAGTGGCTCCACCCGGAATGGATTGAAGAATAGGTGTTTCTACCTCAAGATACCCATGCTCGTTGAAATAATTTCTCATGGTGGTGATAATCTTGGTCCTCTTTGCGAAGGTATCTCTGACCTGAGGGTTGACTATCAGATCGACATATCTCATACGGTAGCGCAATTCTGGGTCTGAAAATGCGTCATAAATCTCTCCCTCTTTCTCTTTGACAATCGGAAGCACACGGAGCGATTTGCTCAATACCGTAAGTGATTTGGCATGGATGGAAAGCTGACCAGTCTGTGTGATAAAGGCATATCCCTCAATGCCGATGATGTCACCGATGTCGAGCAGTTTCTTGAATACGGTATTGTACATGGTCTTGTCCTCATCCGGACAGATTTCATCACGTTTGATGTAAACTTGAATTTTGCCGAACTCATCCTGAAGTTCTATAAATGAAGCAGCCCCCATGATGCGGCGACTCATAATTCTTCCGGCGATCGAAACCTCTTTGAAATTGCCTTTTTCGGGATCAAATTCGTTTTTGATGATTTCGGTAGTTGTGTTTACGTTATATGCCTGTGCAGGATATGGGTTGATACCCAGATCTTTCATCTGCTGCAGTGAAGCGCGGCGATTTAATTCCTGTTCGTTAAGGTCTAAATTTTCCATTCCTAAAATTATTTAATGAATTGCAAAAATAACCTTTTTTTGCAGATAATGAAACAAAAATCCATACCTTTGCAAAGATATGAGCGTTGATAAGAAATGGATAGTCAGAGAACAGGGGGACCCTGCTATTGTAAGTCAGTTGACACAAGAGTTGGGGATAGACCATGTATTAGCCAATCTGTTGGTTCAAAGAGGGGTTACATCATTTGAAAAGGCTCGCGAGTTTTTTCGCCCCGATTTGTCTATGCTTCACGACCCGTTTCTGATGAAAGACATGGATCGTGCCGTTGAACGTCTTCACACTGCAATTGCCAATAAAGAAAAGATTCTCATTTACGGAGATTATGATGTTGACGGGACCACCGCAGTGGCTCTGATGTATTCTTTTATAAGGAAAGAGACGGACGGCAACAATATAGAATATTATATACCAGACAGATATGATGAAGGGTACGGAGTTTCCTATAAGGGAATCGAATGTGCTCATGAACATCAGTGCAAGCTGATAATAACCCTCGATTGCGGAATTAAGGCTATTGAAAAAGTGAAATATGCCTGTAATCTCGGAATAGACATGATTATTTGCGATCACCATCTGCCCGATGCCGATCTGCCTCCGGCAGTTGCCGTTCTCGACCCCAAGAGAGAGGATTGCAATTATCCTTTCGATGACCTTTCCGGTTGCGGGGTCGGCTTTAAGCTGGTTCAGGCCTATTCTCAGAGATATAATATTCCATTTGAAAAAATAGTCTCCCTTTTGGACCTCCTTGTTGTGAGTATCGCCTCCGATCTGGTGTCCGTTACAGGGGAGAACAGGGTGCTTGCATATTATGGTTTGAAACAGCTCAATGAGAATCCGAGAAAGGGGTTGCAGTCCATTATAAAGCTATCCGGACTGGAAAAACATAAGATTACAATTGATGAGATAGTATTCAAGATAGGTCCGAGGATTAATGCGGCTGGAAGGATGGAGTCCGGTAGGACGGCTGTGGATCTGCTCACTTCGAGAGATGATGAAGATGCCAAAGAGATAGGGGAGGCCATCAACATCCACAATAATGACCGCAAAAATATTGACCGGGAGATTACCATGGAAGCAATTGATATGGTTAAGGAGATGCCCGGTTTTAAGACTAAAAAGTCAACTATAGTATATAATCCGGATTGGCATAAGGGAGTTGTAGGAATAGTGGCTTCACGCCTTGTCGAGGCATATTTCAGGCCAACCATCGTGCTGACCAAGTCCAATGGGTTCATTACGGGTTCGGCCCGATCCATTCCGGGATTTGACCTCTATGATGCCATCGAGTCTTGTTCCGACCTCCTCGAAAATTTCGGAGGGCACATGTATGCGGCAGGTCTGACCATGAAAGAGGAGAACTATGATTTGTTCTGTGAACGTTTTGAGCAATATGTCCGTTCCAAGATTACCAATGAGATGCTCACCCCGATTGTCACCATTGATTCATATCTCGATTTCAAACAGATAACTCCCAAATTTTTCAGATTGCTTAAACAATTCCAACCTTTCGGCCCGGGCAATCTGTCTCCCGTGTTTATCACAGAGAATGTATATGACAACGGTAATGGTCGCAAGGTGGGTTCGGAATCGGGTCATCTGAAGTTGGAATTGATTCAGGAAGATGAGCCGTACAGACATATTTCGGCCATTGCATTCAACAGATCGGAACATTTCGACCACATGCAGGCGGGCAACCCTGTGGATATTTGTTATTCCATTGCCGAAAATTATTACAGAGGGATTGCCAACATTCAGCTTCGCGTGAAAGATATCAGGAACAGAGAAGATTTATTTTAGCCGATAATTCTATTGCGTTTGAATCCGAATCTGTGTCGTCAACCTCCATTATAGCATCTGCAACTTCCTGATACATAGGTACTCTTGAATTATACAACTCTATTATCTGATCATTGCTTCTGCCCTTTATTAAAGGGCGTTTGCGGTTGAGAGATATTTCGTAGAGCATGAGAGAGACAGGGGCTTTAATCCATATAGTAGTGGCTTTCTCCTTGAGCATCAATCTGTTTTCAGGTTGAATTATCGTTCCTCCCCCAAGTGCTATGATGGTGTTTCCGGCTGATTCGAGCAGTTGTCTCAGCACAATGGTCTCCCTTTCCCTGAAATAAGACTCACCGTGTATGGCGAAAATTCGCTGAATCGGACCGAACTGCCTGACTATTTCCTTGTCCAAGTCATAAAACGACCAGCCCAAAGTGTCTGCTGCTTTTCGGCCGAATGTGCTCTTTCCGCACCCCATGAAACCTGTAAGGGCAACTATCATCAGAATAGTGTAGGTTCCGAAGGATCTGAAGATGGTTCGATTATGACTTCACCTGCGGTATTGTCATTCTCGTCATCGGACTTTTTATCGTTTCCAAGCCCGCTCCTTTTGTGGTTAATTTCCTTACTATCAGATGTTTGTAAAGATTGGTCTTCCGCATTTGGAACATTTTGCTCCTCTGCCTGAATCTCTTCCACCGGTTCTTCCTCCTCTTTAATGAGAGGCTCTACAAACTGAATGGTGCCTATTTCGTAATTGCTAAGGCGTTTACCTTTGGCCTTAATCCCCTTCTTGCCTATAAACTGCTCAACATCAATAATTTCAGGCTCACGTTTGGCGTTTTTCCCCGTAAATGTAATCTTAAGTTGAGGATACCTGTCTTCGGACAGTGCAATCAGTTTGGACCCGGAAGTTTCGGATATGAAGCATTGTACGTTGTTGTCGCTTACCTCGAAACTGAAACGTTTGACGTAATAAGTTTCGAGTGCTCTTTCGTAATATACTGCAGAGAAAGTCTTGTTCAGGTCGAGTTTCTCAACCTTTCTCAGGTCTCCCTGGTATCTGTTGCTCAAATCAAATGATGTCGTGTAGAATGTGCCGTTGTTGCAGATGGCGAGAATATGTTCTCCCTGAAGAAATTCGCCGAGAAATATCCCTCGTGAGGCGTCATTCAGCCTGCTGATGTCGCTGTCAAACCATATAGATTTGCCGCCGATGGTCGATACTCCCTTGGATTTGAGGTGTATTTTCTGAATTATGTTGTTCTTAGCCACGATGTTGCCTCGCGAAGAACGTCCCTTGATGGCCAGCTTGGAGAAATCAAAGTCATCTACAAGCTTTTTAATCTTTGGCTTCGGCTTGAAGTGAAGTTTCAGGACCTCCGCTTCTCCGTTGGAGTTGGCTGTAAACCAGATTACCGAAGAGCCATTCTTACCTTGTGTCAAATCGTAAACTTTGTCCCTCGTAATGCCCGTTATGGAGAATCGTTTGGCAAAATACTGTCCTCCCTTTCCATCGCGATATATGACATTATAGACAGTCCTTTCGTCATTTCGGTTGAATACGGCAACATGAATTATATCCTTATCAATGAATAGTTTGTCTTTGATTTTAGTAACAACATATTTGCCGCTCTTGAGGAATACTATAATCTCGGCAATATCCGAGCAGTCGCATATATATTCAGCGTTTTCAACCTTTTTTGGGTCCGTACCTATGAAACCTTCCGATTTGTCGGCATATAACTTGGCATTTGACACAACCACCTTCTCCGCTTCAATTTTTTCAAAAGTGGAGATTTGGGTAAGTCTCGGATATGCGCTTCCGTATTTTTTCTTTAACTGCTGAAAATACCTTATGGTGAAGTCGGTAAGATGTTCAAGATTGTTCTTTACCTCGTCAATGTCTCCCTCTATGCCTCTGATTTTCTCTTCTGCGGCCTTTATGTCGAATTTGGATATTTTGCGGACAGGCTTTTCTACAAGACGGTCTATGTCTTCAGATGTAATCGGTTTGCGGACAAGGTTTTGATACTGCTTCATTCCGGTCTCCACATCGGCAAGCTGATTGTCCCACGATGCGGCTTCATTCTCGAGAATGCGATATACCTTCTTTTCAAAAAATATTTTTTCGAGAGAAGAGTAGTGCCATTCGTTTTCCAGTTCGGAAAGGATTATGTTCAGCTCCTGTTCAAACAGATCTTTTGTGTGGAAAGTGTTGTATTTCAAAATATCGCTTACTCCCATGAAATGAGGCTTGCGGTCGTGGATTACGCAGGCGTTGGGAGATATTGATACTTCGCAGTTGGTGAAAGCGTATAGGGCATCAATAGTCTTGTCCGGGGACGTGTCGGGGTTGAGGTGAATGTAAATTTCAACTTTCTCGGCCGACATATCATCAATCTTGCGCACCTTTATCTTACCCTTGTCATTTGCAGCAATGATTGAATCAATCAGACTTTCAGTGGTCTGCTCGTATGGTATTTCAGTGATGAGGAGTGTCCTCTTGTCAACTTTTTCGATGGTGGCACGTATCTTGATTTTTCCTCCGCGAAGCCCGTCATTGTATTTTGAGCAATCCACATTTCCTCCGGTCGGAAAATCGGGATAAATCTCAAATTCATTGCCGCGTAAAACGGCAATGCCTGCATCAATCAATTCGTTGAAATTGTGCGGAAGTATTTTGACGGCAAGTCCCACTCCGATTCCTTTGGTACCCTGAGCCAGCAGAAGAGGAAATTTGACGGGAAGGCATACAGGCTCCATATTGGCTCCATCGTATGTAGGAGTCCATTCTGTTATTTTAGGATTGAACAATACTTCAAGGGCGAACTTGCTCAATCTTGCCTCAATATAACGGGAGGCAGCGGCAGAGTCACCTGTATAGATGTTTCCCCAGTTACCCTGACAGTTAATCAGATAATTTTTCTGGCCGAGTTGGACTAAAGCATCTTTGATGGAGGCATCTCCGTGAGGGTGATATTTCATGGTATCGCCGACAATTCCTGCCACCTTATGAAATCTTCCGTCTTCGACTTTTTTCATGGCATGAAGAATACGGCGCTGGACGGGCTTGAGGCCATCATCAAGGTAAGGCACGGCCCTATCGAGGATTACATAAGACGCATAGTCGAGGTACCAATCTTGGTATATGCCCGCAAGTTTGTATCTTTTGCTTCCGTCTGCGAGGAGTTTGTCGTATTTGAGCTGCTGTGTTTCGTCTAACTCTTCAGTGTCCTCTGCATCTTCCACCTCATCAAGTTCCTCATCTGTCTGTTTTTGATCGCCTGTCTCATTTATTTCATCCTGAGAATCATCTTCAAAATTGTCAAAATCGTCTGAAATCATCTAAAAAATGGTTAAAATATTGTTAATCAAGAATATATCCGAATCTTTTGAGCTTTCTTCTGTCTTCTCTCCAGTCCGGTTCCACTTTCACAAATATCTGCAAAAATACTTTTTTTTCAAAAAAAGATTCCATTTCAATTCGTGCCTGAGTCCCTACTTTCTTGAGTGCCTGACCTTTATTTCCGATAAGAATTCCTTTTTGGGAATCGCGCATCACATTGATTACGGCGCTTATATCGTAACGTTCATTTCCCTCCTTGAATTCTTCAATAACAACTTCGGTGCAGTATGGAATCTCCTTTGAGTAATTCTGCAAAATCTTCTCGCGAAGTATTTCGGATGCGAAAAATCTCATACTCTTGTCGGTAAACACATCTTTGTCGTACCACGGAGGGCTTACGGGAAGCAATTCGACTATTCTGCCGAATACATTGTCAACGTTGAAACGTTCAAGAGCCGATACAGGATAAATCTCCGCATTCGGAACAAACTCTTTCCATGCTGCAATCAATTGTAATACCGCTTCCTGATTGCTTATGTCGATTTTGTTGATTACAACTATGATAGGGCAAGTCAACCTGTTGAGTTTGTTGATGTACTCTATGTTCTTGTCCTTTTTCTCTACGACATCTGTTACGTATAGAATGATGTCGGCATCTCCAATGGCTGTTTCGACAAAATCCATCATGCTTTCCTGCAGCTTGTAACTCGGTTTCAGAATACCGGGAGTGTCCGAATAGACTATCTGATAGTCCTCTCCGTTGACTATTCCCATGATTCTGTGACGTGTGGTCTGGGCTTTTGCTGTCACTATGGAGAGATTCTCTCCGACTAACGCATTCATAAGAGTGGATTTGCCCACATTCGGATTACCGATGATGTTGACAAATCCAGCTCTGTGTTTTTTCTGCTCTGTCATGGATTGACGGTTCTATTCAAATGATCCCATTTGAAGCATTGCAACTTCAGGATCTGTAAGATAACGCCATTCTCCGCGGCGGAGATTCTTTTTGGTCAGACCTGCAAAAAATACGCGGTCAAGTTTCCTGACATTATATCCGAGATGTTCAAATAGTCTGCGTATGATGCGGTTTTTGCCGGAATGAATCTCTATGCCGACCTGAGCGAGGTCATCATCAACGTATGAGAGTGAGTCTGCGTGAATTTCGCCATCTTCAAGTTCGATACCTTTCAATATTGCATCAAAATCCTGTTTGATAAGATTCTTGTCAAGAAATACGTGATATATCTTTTTGATCTGGTATGACGGATGAGTCAGTTTTTCAGCCATTTCCCCATCATTTGTAAACAATAATACGCCTGTGGTGGATTTGTCGAGTCGGCCTATAGGGAATACCCTTTCTTTGCATTTTGAGGTAGAAATCAGATCCATTACGGTCCTGTCTGCATGAGGGTCGCTCATGGTGGTCACGTAATCTTTAGGTTTGTTCATGATGATATAGACCTTTTTTTCTCCTTTCAGACGCTCTCCGTTGAATCGGATGTCGTCATTGATATTGACTTTGGAGCCAAGCTCTGTGACAATTACACCGTTGACGGTGATAAGTCCTGTCTGAATGTAGTTGTCTGCTTCTCTTCTTGAGCAAACTCCTGAGTTTGCAATGAATTTGTTCAAGCGGACAACGTTAGGGTTTGTCTCTCTTGAAGGTGTAGGAGCGGTCGCTCTTTTACGAGGTCTGTCGTATCCTCTGTCACTGTCCGACCTTCTCGTGTAAGGTCTGCGTGGTCTTTCGCTTTGGCTGTCACTGTCTGACCTTCTCGTGTAAGGTCTGCGCGGTCTTTCGCTCTGGCTGTCGCTGTCCGACCTTCTCGTGTAAGGTCTGCGCGGTCTTTCGCTCTGGCTGTCGCTGTCTGACCTTCTTGTATAAGGTCTGCGTGGTCTTTCGCTTTGGCTGTCACTGTCTGACCTTCTCGTATAAGGTCTGCGTGGTCTTTCGCTTTGGCTGTCACTGTCAGACCTTCTCGTGTAAGGTCTGCGTGGTCTTTCGCTTTGGCTGTCACTGTCAGACCTTCTCGTGTAAGGTCTGCGCGGTCTTTCGCTCTGGCTGTCACTGTCAGACCTTCTCGTGTAAGGTCTGCGCGGTCTTTCGCTCTGGCTGTCACTGTCTGACCTTCTTGTATAAGGTCTGCGCGGTCTTTCGCTTTCACTGTCGCTGTCCGACCTTCTTGTATAAGGTCTGCGTGGTCTTTCGCTTTCGCTGTCGCTTCTACGAGCGTAGCTTCTTCTCTCCCTCACGGGGTTTTCGTCCCTTTTACCTTTCACAGGGGGACGTCTGTTGAATTTTTGTTCCATTTAAAATGATGTTAAAAATATCTTTAGTAATATTTGGCGGCAAAGGTAAAGTAATCAAATTTATTTTCCTATTTTTGAGCAACTATTTATTTAGAACGAGGATGAAAGGATTAAAAGTAGTATCTCCCTTATTTAGAGAGAATTTCAACGTTGCGATGAATTCTATAAGGAATAATCGCCTCAGGTCAATACTGACCATTACAATTATTGCTATCGGAATTACTTCGCTTGTAGGCATTCAGACAGCGATAGAAGTGCTATCCAACAGCGTTTCTGAAAGCTATGGCCGCATGGGGGCCAGCGCTTTTTCGATTAACGCCGAGTACTATGGACAGTCGGTTCAACACAAACGCGGAATTAACCGCAGGCAACTGACTTATGAGCAGGTGACACGTTTTGTTAAGGAATTTGATGTTCCGTGTGTGAAGAGCATTCATGCAAATGCTTTTTCCGGATATACTGAGGTCAAGAGCGGCTCTTTGAAGACAGATCCGAATATTGTAGTTATTGCAGCCAATGAGAATTATATTCTTTACAGGATGGGGGATATTGATTTGGGGCGTAATTTTAACAGCAGTGATATGGATAACGGGTCGTATGTGTGTATGATTGGGGAGAATATAAGGAAAGTTCTTTTTCCGAATGAGGCTCCTATTGATAAAATTATTACGATTGGTTCCGTAAGATATAAAGTGATAGGTACAATCAAGCCTCAAGGGAATACCTTTGACACAAGTCTTGATGATATGGTAGTGATTCCATATACAAATGCCCGTTATATTTTCCTGTCGAATGATACATATTACAATATCGGGATTGTGCCGGGTGCCAATCAGGATAGGGAGGTTATCATGGAGAAGGCCAAGTCTCTGTTCAGGGTTATAAGGCGCCTCGGGCCTCGGGATGCTGATGATTTCAGGATATTCAGCAGTGATGCCATGGAACAGGATTTGAATGATATGAAGGCAAAGCTTTCTTCTGCAGCTTTGGTTATAGGTCTGATAACTTTGCTTGGGGCAGCTATAGGTTTGATGAACATCATGCTTGTGTCGGTTAAGGAGCGAACTAAAGAGATAGGTACTCGAAAGACTCTTGGTGCTACTTCTAAAACTATTGAACAACAGTTCTTTATGGAGGCTATAGTGATTGGGCAGATTGGAGGATTTTTTGGAATAATTTTAGGAATTATTGTGGGGAATATCGTTGCAATCTCGATGAAGGCTTCGTTTGCCGTTCCTTGGAAATGGCTTATTATATCGGTAGTTATATGTTTGGTAGTAAGTGTATTGTCCGGATATATGCCTGCTCGAAGAGCTGCCGCCCTCAATCCGATAGATGCCCTGAGGTACGAGTAACGCTGATGGTCAGACAAGGCTGATTTTCAGTGTTTAAGGGAGCCGATGTAAAGTATTGGATTTACGGGTTTGTCGGTGTCAGGATAGTCGGCAAACCAATAAGTGTCTGGTCCCAATGGCCGGATTTTGCACTCTCCGGTGTTGCAGATGTCATCAGTAATCCATTGTTTGCCGACTTGAAAGGTATTCATTTTCAGGTCATAACATAAAAGATAAGACCCGGCATCGCAAAAGTTTGCAAAGAGATAACGGTTGCTGCGAAATACCGATTCTACACGGAAAGATTGTTCGGAATATTTTGAGGAATCAAATTTGACCACAAATTCGGGAGCGAGAGATATTTTTGAGAGGCCATGATTTGTATAGGACGAACCATTTGAAAGGCCTCCGCGAGAATTGTCAGATGATGCGGATTGTGTGTCCGGACTGAACATCATACGATAGAGGGTGTCCCTGCGTTTTTCCGAAACAACCGGGATGGCGTTGTACACATAGTATCCACCATCCGCAGCGGAGATGAAATCGTTGTAGAGTGACATTATCATCGGACGTCCGGATGGGACAGTGATACTTGCAAAATCCAGTCTGTCAACTTCTTCCATGTCTCTACCCAAAATCGAATAATAAGAATTGGTGATAATCTGATTTCCTTGTTGCTCATATCGTGACAATTGCCAAACAACTTGCCGTCAATTATTTTCAGGTATGAAAACCAACCCTTCTGGGGAACCTCTTTCACTAACTTCCCATTATAATCGTAACAGGTGAGTTTTCTGCTGCTGAGGATATAGACAAGCTGTTGTAGGGAGTCGATAGCCATGCCGGAAAGATTGACATATTCTCCGGGACCACGCCCGCATCTCCCTATCTTTCTGATAAATGTACCGTCATTTGAAAACATGGAAACCGAAGAGCTTTGAATGTCGAGTATGAAAATATAATCTCCGGACATCTCTATCTGATTGATGGAGCCAAGAAGAGTTCCGTCAGAAATAGTGCCGAGAGCAATTTGTGCAGGCTTTCCTTCGGCGATGGAAGAGAGCTTGATCTCCCCTACAGTATAACGTGACGCGTCAATCACGTGGAGTTTGACTTCTCCGGATGCAGCAGAGGAATCGTCACCTGTCGTGTCGGTACTATTTTGAGAGCCATTAGAGCCGCAATTGGTACAACAACAGAGTGTCATGATTATCAGGGCAAAAAACTTTTTCATACTATTGTGATTTTTCCAACACAAAAATGCAACATGTTAGGGATTTTTCCAACAAAATGGTATTGTTTTGAAATAGTTAAAAATTATTTGTTATCTTTGTAATAAATAATATTTTATTTCTTTTTGTAAAAATAGTAGTATTATGAATAATATAATAGCGTTTAATCTGAATAATCCAAATGACGTGGCTTTGCAGATAGCAGCGAGGGTTAAGTCACGTAGGCTTGAATTGGATTTGACTCAGGAGGGATTGGCGACAAGAGCAGGTGTCAAGTTCGCTACTTATCGCAGATTTGAGCAGACAGGTGAAATTTCTCTGAGAGGATTGCTACTGATCGGATTTGCCCTGAATGCACTTTCGGATTTTGATGTTCTCTTTGCGCAAAGACAATATCGTACTCTTGATGATGTATTGAACGAGCAAAGTGTTAACCGCAAAAGGGGTAAGAAAAATGAATAGTATTAAGCAGATTGAAGTGGTCTATTATGACAAACCGGTTGGTCGGATAGCTCTGACCAAAGATAGCTTATGTGCATTCGAGTACTCTGCTGAGTGGCTCAAATGCGGTTTTTCAATCTCTCCGTTTGAATTGCCGTTGCGCAGCGGGGTGTTTATTGCAAAGTCGAGACCTTTTGAAGGAGGTTTCGGAGTATTTGACGATTGTCTGCCGGACGGGTGGGGATTGCTTGTTCTTAATCGGTATCTGCAACAGCACAATATAAATCTGCAATCGCTTTCTCTGCTGGATCGTCTTGCGCTGGTCGGCTCGACTGGGCGTGGTGCTATGGAATTCCGCCCGGACAGAAGCGTTGTCTCTGAACAAGAGTGCTCGGATTTTGAAAAGTTGGCGTTGGAGGCTGAGCGAATTTTTGATAGTGAAGATTATACCGGAAAGGGTATTGATGAGTTTCAAAATAGAGGAGGTTCGCCTGGTGGTGCCCGTCCAAAGATATCTGCTCGTTATGATGGTAAGGAGTGGTTGGTGAAATTTCGCGCTAAAATGGATTCCAGACGCATTGGTGAGGAGGAATATCATTACTCTCTGCTTGCAAAGAAGTGTGGAGTGGAAATGCCGCAGACACGACTGTTTGAAAATAAATATTTCGGTGTCGAGCGTTTTGACCGTACCCCGGGCGGGAAATTGCATGTGGTAAGCGTTGCAGGACTCATCGGTGCCGATTATCGTCTGCCAAGTATTGACTATTTACATATCTTTCGGGTATGTGCGGCCTTGACCCATAATGTAGCACAGTTATGGAGAGTATATCGTCTGATGGTGTTCAACTATCTGATAGGC
Organism: Bacteroidales bacterium; assembly: GCA_028686425.1. GTDB lineage: Bacteria > Bacteroidota > Bacteroidia > Bacteroidales > UBA932 > Cacconaster. The sequence goes on from JAQUBZ010000008.1 coordinate 54,701, forward strand.
AACAAAGACGATCATGCTAAAAATTTCGCCTTTATCTATCGTGATGGTGAGTGGCATTTCGCACCGGCTTTCGATTTGCTTCCAAGCGATGGCATCAATGGATTTCGCACAACTTCAATCAACGATAGCATTGATCCTGAGCCTGAGGACCTTTTTGCCGTTGCGGTAAAATCCGGCCTCAATAAGAAAGAGGCAGCAGCGATTTTTGAAGAAATGGAGAAAAAGTTGAGTGATACAATATCTGAAAAATAATTGCCTATAATCTAAATTCTTTTTATATCTGTGCAGATGTTTCGCATAGTTGTGTCCTATTTTTGTGGAATTAGAATTGATTTGTCAGAACTAATCTCATTTTCAGTAAATATAAGGAAAACAATAAATTAGATTTACAAGCCGTTAAAGAAGCAGTTATCCGAATTACTGACAATAATTCGGATTATCAGGTATTTCTTTCCCTGACAGGTGAATATGTGAGATTTATGAGAGGATGGGAGTATGTTTTAAGCGATGTGAATTGCAGGGATTTGTATGAGACCTACATTTATTTTTATTGGTATCACATTATTTGCATTAACATTTCTTGCAAAACATAATTTATATAAAGGAAGAGAGGATGAATAGCAATTTCGGAGCATTACCAACCTGTGTTGACATCGCATCATTAGTATATTCAGATAATAAATGTTATATTTGCAAATAGCATCAATTTTTTGACGCTTATTTGGAAACAAATAATTATGGGAAAGGGAAAATCATTAGAATACAAATAGTATTAGTCGAACATATGGGACAATTAATATGAATAACAATATACCTCCGAAGAGAGCATTGAAACCAAGCGACGAATTGGAAGAAGGTAGAACATACAAAGTCCAATATTACAATTTAGATGCTATCATATTGACTTCAACTGGAAAAAGTTGACACTATACGAGGACAAAAACGTATAGTAAAAATGGAAACAGTAACAAAGACAAGGTTAGAACCGCGCTACGATGAACAGCGTGGTGGGCATAGGGTCGAGGTATCTTATGAAAAATTTATTTTTAGCGAAGAAGACAAGATGCGGATTGTGGCCGAGTACACTGACAGCCGCGAACCAGCGGATAAAGTTGTGGAACGCTACAAACTGAGCAGTAAACAGGTCTTGTTCAATTGGATGGGCCGTAGTATAGAATAGAAATAGTGCCTATCTTTGGCGCGCCAGTCGGTGGCAGCGCGCTGCCACCGACTGAGGAGTAATACTCACGCATAGAAAGACACTGTAAACTGAATCAGTGAATCTGTAAACAAAAACAGTTGAATCGATGGACTAATGTAAATCAGTTCAGGAAAGCTGTAAAGAAGATCAGTTAAACAACCTCTAAAGTGTCAACCATTCTCAGTGAAGGTCATACTTAATCAATTGTTTGCGTGATATGTTATAAAAGCCTATATTTGCAAGTAATTTTTGCACAAATGTGCTGTTAATGCTAATTTATTATGGAAATTAAGCGTGATTTATATTTGAACAAACTCATTGAGCGGATGAATAACGGTATGATAAAAGTGGTTACCGGGGTGCGTAGAAGTGGCAAGTCTTATCTGCTTTTGAATATCTTCAGTGACTACCTGCGTTCGCAAGGGACTGCTGATGATCATATTCTTCAGGTGGAACTTGACGATAGGAAGAACAAAGCATTGAGAGACCCTGATGCATTCTGTGATTGGGTGGATTCCAAAATTCAGGATGGGAGAATGTACTATCTGATGATTGATGAGATTCAAATGCTGGATGAATTTGTTGATGTGCTTAACAGTATGCTGCATATCAGGAACGTTGACACTTATGTCACCGGCAGTAATGCAAGGTTCCTGTCAAAAGACATAGCTACTGAATTCCGCGGGCGTGGCGATGAAATAGACATCTATCCTCTCAGTTTCGCTGAGTTCATGTCCGTATATGATGGGTCTGAGGAAAAGGGGATACAGGAGTACCTGATGTACGGCGGAATGCCCCAAGTTGTTACTATGGTATCTTCGGAAGCAAAGGCGGCCTATCTTGACACCCTCTATGTTAAAACCTACCGGAGCGATATAATGGATCGCTATAGTATCAGGAACCCTGAAGAGTTTGATGAATTGGTGAATATACTGGCATCCGGCATTGGTGGTCTTACCAATCCGAAAACCATTGCCGATACCTTCAATTCAGTCAAGAATGTAAAAATTCACCGGGATACTATTGCCACCTATATTGAATATCTTGAGGACGCATTCGTGATTTCAAAAGCTCAGCGATACGATATCAAGGGGCGTAGGTACATTGGAACTCCTATGAAATACTACTTTGCGGATTGCGGTCTGAGAAATGCGAAACTTGGTTTCCGTCAGGTTGAGTATACCCATCTGATGGAGAACCTGATCTACAATGAACTGAAGATACGTGGTTTTAAGGTTGATGTCGGGTCGGTAACCGTCATTCGTCAAAATGAGAATAACAATAACTATCGGGCACATCTGGAAGTTGACTTCGTCTGCAACAACGCCAGCACCCGTTATTATGTGCAGTCGGCCTACAAACTGCCGGATCAGGAGAAGATTCAGCAGGAGAAGCAGTCACTCGTCAATCTCAAAGATTCCTTCAAAAAGGTCATCGTGGTCTTTGACCCGATTGCTCCTTGGCATGATGAGGACGGCATCTTGTACATCAGCCTGTTTGACTTCCTGCTGAAACCGAACAGTTTGGATATGTAAATTGCCTCTCAAATATATTGCGCAATATGAGTGTAAGAATAGTTCATTTGTCGGATATCCATTTATCTGGTCGACCAGACGTACAAGCGAATATTAATGGATATTTCACCTTTAGTGACCCCCGTATTTCGTTTTGAATTGACCCCCTGAAAAAACTGTCCTATATGTCGGCCGTCGGAAAGGCCGTGGTTGACTTCGATTTCTCCAGTAGAACTTAATTGAATATTATTTTACGCTTTATTCTATTGTTCTATAATTATTTATTTAGCAGCCATTTCCAAGCCGCTTTGACTTTTATAAGCCGACTGGATTTATGTATTTCCTCGTCCTGATCGTTGGTTATTATTAAACCTTCTTGCAGGTCAAAATGCTCCATGGCATTCAACAAACCTTTTATTTCACGTTCCTTTGTGTCGGGCGATTCCATGGCATAGCAGACTTGTATTGCCTTGTCAATTTTTGCTCCGTTGCGGGTTACAAAGTCACATTCGCCTGTATTGTCGCTATAATAGAATATATCACCCCCGCGTTTTCGCAATTCTAAAAACACTAAATTTTCCAATAATCGTCCTGCTTCATTAGAAAAATGAAATCCCAAATGGCGCACCATTGCATTATCGATAAAATATACTTTTTTCGGATTCCGAAGTTGCGTTTTCACAGATTCATCGTAACAATTTAGCACAAACAACAAATATGTGTTTTCTATAAAATCCAGGTAGCTTTTAACGGTTGTCGGATTTTTCACACCTATCACTTTTGTCAGCGAAGTGTAGCTGCATGGTTTACCGATGTTGCTTACCAAATAAAATACCAATTCTTTAACTTCTTTTTCGTTGGTTATTTGATTTCGGACAAGCACATCTTTGTAAAGAATATTGTCGTAGAGCGTTTTAAGAATAATCGTTTCTTTCGATTTCAGATACATAGGAAACCCCCCGTCTTTCAAATAATTGCTAAACAAAGCCAACGTTTTGCCTTTGGAAATGGTTCCTGCCACATTTGCCAATATGGCTTCTTGTTTGTTGTATCTTGCATATTCATGAAACGAGAATGGAAATAATTCGTAAGTTAAGTGACAACCCGTCAACAAAGTTCCCAACTCACGGCTAAGCATTTTTGCGTTGGAACCGGTTACAAACACTTTTTTGCCGCTATTGTAAAGGCGTTTTACAAAATGTTCCCACCCGTCAATGTTCTGTATTTCATCAAAAAAGAAGGTATCTTGTTCTCCATATAATTCAACAAAAATTTCGTATAACTGCTGAAAATTATCCACATTGAAAGAACTCAGACGGTCATCGTCAAAGTTGAAGAAATAATCGTTTTTTGAAAAATTATCTCTGATTTGTTGAAGTAAAACAGACTTTCCACAACGGCGAACGCCGGATATTACAATAATTTCCTCACCTTGTAAAAATGACTTTGGAAAGTACCTGACAATTGTTTTACGATTTTTTAAAAACAATTTCTGGTCTGCAATTATGTCTTTTAGTAATTGTTTCATGTTGAATTTATTTCTATTTGCAATAGCAAATATACAAATTTATTTCTATTTACAATAGCGATAATTGGTAAATCAATATATATTGCATACCAAGTTACAAATTATCCTGCTTCCAAACTACAATTAATTGCAAGTATTCACATTTTGTGTAAACTGTCGTATTGTATTTTGAAATTTGGTAATCATCAACGGTCTTCGGCTGAATTGGAGATGGCAAAATGGATTATAAATTGTTGCGGCATTGTTTTTGTAGTTTAGAATTATTATAAATTAAAACACAGAGGCAATGAAACCAAAATTTTATGTATGCAAGCATTGCGGCAATGTTATCGAAAAAGTGTCTGACTCGGGCGTACCTGTTGTATGCTGCGGAGAGCCGATGACGGAACTTGTCGCAAATACCGTGGATGCAAGCTTGGAAAAGCATGTCCCCGTTGTTACCCGTCTCGATGATTGCGCCATCAAGGTGGAAGTGGGGAGCATCCCGCATCCGATGACCATGGAGCATCACATCGTATTTATCTATCTGGAGACTGAAAATGGTGGCCACAGGTTTGACCTGTCGGACAAGCCTGAAGCAATCTTCTGCACCTGCAAAGACAAGCCGGTTGCGGTCTATGAATACTGCAATCTGCATGGTCTCTGGAAAAAGGAACTTTAACTTTTTACACTGAAAATAAACGGCGCCTCCCTCAGGCGCCTTTTTTATTTCCATCCGCGAAATGCCAACGCGACTGACCACAACACATTTTTGCCGATAATCGTGAGCGCTGGCTGTCAGCGTCGGGGAAGTGATTTTGGCGACAGGCAAAGATAGCTCCGGGATATGTCATCGTCATGGGCTTCGTGAATAGTCTGCGGCTGCCCTTGATTATGTCACATCCCTTCCGCTCCCTATCCCCAAAACAATCCCCATCATAAATCACTGTCAGTTCGGCATTATCCGCATATCGACATTGGCAGACCAATATTTATCATTATCATAGTTAGACCGTCCGTGGAATGAACTTTTGTACCAATAAAGTTTGCAATTCCACTCTACAAATGTAGAGCGAATGGTGAAAGAGGCAGATGGAGGGTTTGCAAGCGCCGTGAGCAAAGCGAACGAAAGCGCCCTCCAGATGACTCTTACACTATTCGCTCATCCAACATTATACAGATCCGGAATGAATCGATTTCGTGGTAGTTGTTGCCACCCTGTGGGTTTCTAAGGTCTGATTGCCACAGGGTGAAATCGCTGGCTTCAGCGATGATGCCTCTGGTGTGTGTCTGAGGGCCGATTGTCTTGGTGAAGGGTTGCGATGTCGTGGCTTTCTATGGCTTGATTGCCACGACGTGATCAGGATGGTTTTTGGGATGATGGTTCTGGAGTGCGTATAGGGCAGATAGCATAGATGAGGGGTTGCGACTTCGTGGCTTTCTCATGGTAGATTGCCACGACGTGGAGAGATGGCGTTCCGGAAATGGCAACTGCCAACCAATAAGTATGTGCATGGTGATATGTCCTGAGTACCTGCTGCCCACCGACAAGCACGTGCATGAAGATAGGTCTTGGGTTCCTGGCTTGTATGACTATTTCAGTGTAAAGATGTAGGTGATGGTGCCTTCTTGTGAGGCGGGGGCTGTTTCGCTGATGTTGAAGGTGGCTTTGAGGGCTGCTTCTTTGGCGGCGGCCCAAAGTGTTTTGTCTGTGACGGTTGTCCCCTGGTAGCCGGGGATGGCTGTAGTGACTTTGCCGTTGCGGTCAACGGTGATTTTGACAACTACTCTTCCCGATTTCTGAACAGTATAGCTTGGCACTGCAAGTGATCCCATGAGGGTACGTCCTGCAAGTTTGGCCGATGGTTGTCCGTCAGTGGCTCCTGAACGGGTATTCCCTTGAGAGTGACCTGCTGTAAGGGCGTCCGATACTCTGTCTGAGGTTTGTGCGGCAAGGGTATCTTGTTTATTATTGTCTGCTGCTGAAAATAATGCCCTTTTGTCTATTTCTTTTTTGCGTGGAGGCTCTTTTACTTCAACATCGCCATCTGTAGAAACTGTTGCTTCTTCGGCTTTGTTGAGATTTGCGCCAACTTGTTGAGCTTCTGCGTGTTGAACGAGTTTGACCTCTTGGTCGGGGTCGGGTGTGGGGGTGCGTGGTTCAATGCCTGTGGCCACATCTATGGGTTTCGGAATATTTTCCGGCTCAAATTCTATCAAGATGGATTTCTCCTCCGGTGGCGGATAAATGTATTTCAGCCCCGAACCGACACAAATCAGTAGCAGTACGATATGAAAACATATCGTAAAAACTATTCCGAATAGTTTAGTCCTGCTATTTGAGTTCTCGCTCATCTCTCTATTCCGGGGCGGTGGCCATTATCACCTTATAATGATTCCGTTTAGCTATATTCATCAGCGCCACCACCTCCTTGACAGGGACAGTCTCGTCCGCATAAATCGAGAAAGTAGGGTCGTCTTCGCCATCAAGCAGTGCTCTCACCTGAGGCTCGATCTCATCGAAACGTATCGGAGTCGAACTGCCGTTGACATGATACGACACCGTCCCCTGTTCCGGATAATGCTTTATAGATACGCTCACAGTGGCTTTGGCCGACACCTGCCCCGTACTCTTAGGAAGCAGGAGCTTCAAGGCGTTGGGATTGACCAGAGTTGATGTCACCAGAAAGAATATCAGCAGCAGGAATACAATGTCGGTCATTGACGACATTGAGAAAGATGGATCCACCTTTGTTGTCCGTTTGATTGCCATGATTATTCCTGTGTTTTGACTGAAGGTCTTGATTGAAGAGTATCCATAAATTCGATGGTGCTGTTCTCCATCTTGAAGACAACATCCGAAATCCTTGAAGTCAGATAGTTATATCCGAAGTATGCCATAATTCCGACAATCAGACCTCCGACAGTGGTTACCATCGCCGTGTAAATACCTCCGGAAAGGAGGGTGATGTCGATATTGTTTCCTGCATTAGACATATTGAAGAATGCCTGAACCATTCCCATTACAGTTCCGAGGAATCCGATCATCGGTGCCCCGCCTGCGATTGTCGCAAGGAACGGAAGTCCTCTTTCAAGCTTTGCAACTTCGAGGTTGCCTATATTTTCGACAGCTGCCTGAATGTCCGTCAGTGGTTTGTCTATCCTCTCGATACCCTTTTCAATCATTCTTGCAACGGGTGTATCTGTTTTGTGACATAGAGAAAGTGCCGATTTGTTTTTGCCGTCCAATATATAGTCGTTGACATCTTTCATGAAATTCTTGTTGGTCTTGCCCGCTTTTCTGATTGCGGACCATCTCTCTCCGAAGATGTAAATCGCCACTATTGACAAAATGGCAAGTACTATCATCAGCCATCCGCCTTTGACAGCCATGTCTATAAGTGAAAATGAAAGCTCTTCCTGAACCGGAGCAACTGCTGTTTCGAGTGCCTGAGAGCTTGTTTGAAGGAATGTAAGTAGCATATAATTAAATTTTAGTTATTTCAATGTGTATGGATATGTTATTTTCACTAAAAACAGAGCCTCTCCCGGCACAGACTGTCCCGCCTTGCACCTGTCTTTAGCATCAAGCAATTCCCCTATCCATGAAGGGGATTTGCGACCTTTTCCGACTTCCAAAAGTGTGCCAACCATGGCTCTGACCATGTTTCTTAAAAATCTGTTGGCAGTGACCGTGTATTCAAAATGGCAGTCATCTGTCTTGGTCCAATAAGCCTCTGTAACTGTGCATATTGAGGTCTTGTTTCCGCCATTGACTTTTTCAAAACTCGAAAAATCCCTTGTCCCTATAAACATTTTGGCAGCCTCATTCATGGCATCTATGTCAATGGGGTATTTGTAGAAATAGGAGAATGTGGCAAATGGATCTTTTCTATTGTGTATGTGATATTTATAGGTCCTGCTTGTGGCATCGAATCTGGCATGTGCATCATCTTTTACCCTGAAAATGGAATCTGCATAAATGTCAAGTGGTAAAATGGCATTTATTTTGTAAAGTATTTCGCTTGGTTCTTTGATATTATTGTCGGAGGTGTCATAATGAGCAATATAGTTGACGGCGTTGACACCGGCATCTGTCCGGCCTGCCCCCGTGACGGATATCGGCTCACCGATAGCAATGCTCAGGGCGCGTTCCAGCTCCGCCTGAACGGAATTGGCGTTGTTCTGGATTTGCCATCCGCTGTATGATTTACCTTTAAATGATAGTGATACAAAGAATCTCATTTAATTTTTTTACGTAAATTTGTAGATTACAATTGACAAAAGTACAAAATCATTTTTAAACATAGAATATGGATAGTGTAAACATTAAAGAACTTAACGACCGCATAGAGAAAGAAAGTGCGTTTGTGGACATCATTACGATGGAAATGAATAAGGTGATTGTAGGCCAGAAACAGTTGGTCGAAAACCTGCTTATCGGACTTCTTGCCAATGGCCACATTTTGCTCGAAGGCGTTCCTGGACTTGCAAAGACGTTGGCTATCAACACTTTGGCATCTATAGTCGATGCAAAGTTCAGCAGAATTCAATTTACTCCGGACCTTTTGCCTGCAGATGTCATCGGTACATTGATTTACAGCCAGAAGAGTGAACAGTTCCAAATCAAGAAAGGTCCGATTTTCGCCAATTTCGTTTTGGCAGATGAAATCAACCGTTCCCCTGCAAAAGTGCAGTCGGCTCTTTTGGAAGCGATGCAGGAACGTCAGGTCACGATTGGTGACGAAAGTTTCAAGCTTCCTCAGCCGTTCTTGGTAATGGCTACACAGAACCCGATTGAACAGGAAGGAACATATCCGCTGCCCGAAGCCCAAGTCGATCGTTTTATGTTGAAAGTAGTAGTTTCTTATCCTAAAAAGGAGGAAGAGAAGCTCATCATCAGAATGAATAATGCCGGAGAGTTCCCGAAACCTTCCACCGTTCTCAAACCGGAAGATATAATCAGAGCACGAGAAGTGGTCAGAGATGTCTATATGGACGAAAAGATTGAAAAATACATCGTTGACATAGTATTTGCAACCCGTAATCCCGAAGATTACAACCTTGCCAAACTGAAAAATATGATTTCATTTGGAGGCTCTCCTCGTGCAAGTATCTCACTGTCAATGGCTGCCAAGGCTTATGCTTTTATCCGCCGCAGAGGGTATGTAATTCCTGAAGATGTAAGAGCCGTATGTTACGAAGTGCTCCGTCACCGTATCGGCCTTACTTATGAAGCCGAAGCCGAAAATATCACCACTGAAAATATAGTATCTGAAATTCTCAATGCTGTCGAGGTTCCATAGTAGTTACTTGAATATCGGATTTCAACAGAGAAATTAATTATGGAAAATGATCTATTAAAAAAAGTCAGGAAGATTGAGATAAAGACCAAAGCTTTGTCCCATCAGATCTTTGCGGGTGAATACCACTCCGCATTTAAGGGGAGGGGTATGGCTTTCAGCGAAGTGAGAGAGTATCAGTATGGTGATGATGTGAGAAGCATGGACTGGAATGTGACTGCACGATTGCGTTCGCCTTACATCAAGGTCTTTGAAGAGGAGAGGGAGTTGACGGTGGTACTTCTGATTGATGTCAGCGGTTCCAGATTTTTCGGGACCACGGACAAGTTGAAGAAGGACCTGATGGCCGAAATCGCGGCAGTTCTCTCATTCTCGGCCTCTATCAACAATGATAAGGTGGGTGCGCTGTTTTTCAGCAGCAAGGTTGAGAAATTCATACCGCCCAAGAAGGGAAGAAGCCATTTGCTCAGGATTATCCGCGAGTTGGTCGAATTTCAGCCGGAAGACAGGGGAACTGACATAGGGGAGGCTCTCCGCTTCCTCACCAATGCCATCAAGAAGCGCTGCACCGCCTTTCTTCTTTCAGATATGCTCGATATGAACTCTCAAAATAAGCCGCGTTATGAAGATGCCCTGAAAATCGCTGTCAACAGACACGATATTTCGGTAATCAATATTTACGACCAGAGAGAAAGGGAGATTCCGGATGTAGGGATGATCAGAATACAGGACGCCGAAACCGGTGAACAGAGTTGGGTGGACACATCTTCAAGTTATGTGCGAAACAGCTTTGCAAAATGGAGTATTGATGCCTATAATTCTACAGTTCAGACACTTAGAAAGTATAGAGTAGATACAGTAAGTATCAGTACCCAGCAGGATTACGTTAAAGAACTTATTTCATTCTTTAAAAACAGAGGATAAGATGAGAAGATTTTTGATGATATTATTGATGTTCGGCTCGTTGGGAGCTCTTATGGCAGGATGCGGAAAAGAACCCTCTGCCGGAAGCGGTGACAGGCTCGGCTCAGAAGATCGCAGACAGGATGCACAGACATCACAGAACAGCAATGTAAGAGAGATACCTGAGGGGATGCTCCCTTCAAAGTTGAGCAAGGACACGATCCTTATCGGCGACCAGGTGACATGGAGCATGAACCTCGACCTCAAAGAGGGGCAGGAATGTTATTTTGAGCAGCCTGAAGACCCTGTCGCGCAAGGTGTCGAGACCATAGAAAGACTGACGATGGATACTCTCTCCCTGAAAAAGGGAAAGCTTGACATAGAGGGGAGGATGGTCCTGACTGCCTTTGACAGCGGAAGCTATTTCCTTCCACCGGTACTTGCAATGGTCTCAAACAGTGACGGAAGCGTCGATACGATGTTTTTTGACGGCCCGGTGCTTGAGGTTACCACGGTTCCGATTGATACCGCCACTTTCAAGCCTTTCGATATCAAGGGGCAGATAAAATACCCTGTTACATTCAGAGAGTTGATGCCGTGGATCGGGCTTGTTTTGCTGCTTGCCGCGATTGTTTATGCAATTTGCAGATTTGTAAAATATAGAAAGGAGAACAGAACATTTTTCGGAAAGCCTATCGTCAAGGATCCGCCTCATATCGTAGCTTTGAGAAGCCTCGAAAAGATACGCGGGCAGAAACTATGGCAGAACAACAGACAGAAACAGTTCTATACGGCAGTAACCGACACGTTAAGGCAATATATTTCAGACAGATACCATGTTTCGGCAATGGAACAGACATCCAATGAAATCTTTGATTCGCTCAAAGACAAAGGTATTGAAGCCAGATTGTTTGACAGCCTCAAACAACTCTTCACGACAGCAGACTATGTCAAATTTGCAAAGCACAATGCCTCTACCGAAGAGAACGAAGAGGCGATTCCGACAGCTGTAAGATTTGTCAATGCGACATTTATGCAGGAACTTGAAAACAATAAAAAGGAGGAGTAGCAGAGTATGTTTTTTGAATATCCATATCTTCTCTATTTAGAGTTTATACTGATTCCGATTATCGCCCTTTACATCTGGAGAGAGTACAAGGGCTCCGTTCCTTCCATGACTGTGTCTAATTCCACCCCATGGAAAGTCAAGGGAGGCTCGATAAAGAAATATTTCAGGCATATACCATTTATTTTAAGGAGTATAGCTATTGCCGCAATAATCGTGGCCATAGCACGGCCGCGCTCATCGGAAGATTTTCAAAAGGTTGATACAGAGGGAATTGATATAGTATTAACGATGGACGTTTCGACCTCTATGCTCGCAAGGGATTTCAAGCCCGACAGAATAGGAGCCGCCAAAGACATAGCGATTGAATTTATCGCATCACGCCCGACAGACAGAATAGGCATCGTTGTATTTGCAGGAGAGAGCTTTACGCAGTCTCCTCTTACCACAGACCGCGTAACCCTGATCAATCTGATGAAAGAGATTGAAACAGGGCTGATTGATGACGGAACGGCCATCGGTAATGGTCTTGCCACAGCGGTTGCCCGCCTTAAAGACTCTCAGGCTAAAAGCAAAGTGGTGATACTGCTCACAGACGGTGTCAACAACAGCGGAGAGATTTCTCCATTGATGGCTGCCGAAATAGCAAAGACATACGGAGTAAGGGTTTATACAATAGGTGTTGGCGCCATGGGGACCGCTCCATACCCTGTAATGACCCCTTGGGGAGTACAGATGCAGCAGATGCAGGTTGAGATAGATGAGCCTCTGCTTCAGGAGATTGCCACACAGACGGGAGGCAAATATTTCAGGGCTACCAACAATACCAAACTGCTCGAAATATACGGAGAGATTAACGACATGGAGAAGACCAAAACCACTATTGACAGTTTTCCGGTATATTCGGAGTTATTTATGAGATATGCCATCATCGCGCTTATAGCTTTGATGCTTGAATTAATATTCAGATTGTTTATTATAAGGAGGATACCATAATATGTTACATTTAGCACAGGGAGAATATTTATTATTGCTTCTGATAATCCCCTTAATATTCGTATTCTACGGAGCATACCTGAAAATAAGGAAGAAGCGCATCGCACGTTTCGGCAATCCGGAACTTGTAGGACAGTTGATGCCGCAGGCCTCTACGGGACGCGGATGGCTGAAAATTACATTTTTTGCCATAGCATTGTTTTTCTTTATCATAGGTCTGACCCGTCCGCAACTCGGAGCAAGATTGAAAGAGAGAGAAAGCAAAGGGGTTGAAGTGATGATTGCACTCGATGTCTCCAACTCCATGCTTGCAGAGGATTACTCTCCTAACCGACTTGAGAGGGCCAAACTTGCCATTTCGAGACTTGTCGATAAACTGCAGGGCGACAGAATAGGGCTGATAGTATTTGCAGGACAGTCATTTGTACAGCTTCCGATTACCACAGACTATGTCTCTGCCAAGATATTCCTTAACACCATCAACACTGAATCGGTTCCGGTTCAAGGGACAGCGCTTGCTGATGCAATTACTTCTGCAGCAAGGAGTTTTAGTACCCAGAGCGAGAAGAGCCGTGCGATTATACTTATCACCGATGGTGAAGATCACGAGGGAGATGCGATACAGGCGGCAAAAGCTGTTGCAGAGGAGGGTATTAAAATCTATTGTGTCGGAGTAGGTTCCGCCGAGGGTAAACCGATTCCGATAAATGGAGAATTGATGAAGGACAGTAATGGCGAAATCGTTGTGACTAAGCTCGATGAAACCATTTTGAGAGAAATTGCGGGAATAGGAGGAGGTCAATATGTCCGTGCAGGCAATAGCGAATTCGGACTGAACCCGATTATAGAAAATATTCGTGAGATTGACAAACAGCAATTCCAATCGGTTGTATTTGAGGATTTTGACGAACAATACATGTACTTTTTCGGGATTGCTTTATTCTTCCTGATTGTAGAAATGCTGATAGGAGAGAAAAAGACAGGTCGCAAACTGTTTAAAAAGGAGGAAACGATATGAAGAGATTACTTTTAATGACATTGATAGTACTTTCATCAGGCGTGATTACATTTGCCCAGAGTGACCGCTCTCAGGTAAGACGCGGAAATCGCGATTTCAGAAAAGAAAAATATCAGGAAGCCGAAATCGGATACAAGAAGGCATTGCTCGCAGATTCGCTCTCGAATGCGGCCAACTACAATCTTGGAAATACATATTTCAGGATGGAAAATTATGCCGAGGCCGACAAATGCTACAAGGCTGTGGCCGACTCGTTGGGTAAACTTGACAAAGGTGCTGATTTATACCATAATATGGGTAATTCTCTGTTGGCGCAGAAAAATTATCAGGGTGCGATAGAGGCTTATAAAAATGCACTTCGCCGTAATCCTTCCGATATGGATACCAAGTCAAACTTGGCTTATGCCCAGAAGATGCTTCAGAACCAGCAGCAGAATCAGGACCAGAACCAGGACCAGAATCAGGATCAAAACCAAGATCAAAACCAAGATCAAAACCAAGATCAAAACCAAAATCAAAATCAGGACCAGAATCAGGACAAGAACCAAGATCAGGACAAGAATCAGGATCAGAACCAAGATCAGAACAAGGATCAGGACAAGGATCAGGATCAGAACAAGGATCAGGATCAGAACAAGGATCAGAACAAGGATCAGGACAAGAACCAAGACAAGAACCAAGATCAGAACAAGGACAATCAGGACAATAATAAAGATCAAAACAATAACCAAAATAATCAGAATAATAATCAAGACCGACAACAAGGTCAGACCCCTCCTCCGAAGATAACTCCGCAAGCTGCACAGCAGATGTTGCAGGCTATTCAGGACAAGGAAAAAGAGACTCAGGACAAGGTCAAAAAGGAAAAAGCATTGCTGATGCAATCCAAACAAAAAGAAAAAAACTGGTAGGTGACAAATATGAGAAGACTTAGTACAATTTTATTACTGCTACTCGGTACAGTAATATGTTTCGGACAAAACTCATTGACTGTTGAGGCTCCGCAAGTGGTTTCATTGGGAGAAACTTTCAGAGTCGTATTTTCGGCTGACGGCCGGATGTCGGATTTTAACTGGCCCGGTTCAAATGATTTTATGGTGACATGGGGACCTCAGCAAGGGACAATGTCGAGCACCAACATCATTAACGGCAAAAGAACATCCATCCATCAGGAGACCATGACATATCTCCTTGAAGCCAAGGCGGAAGGGACATTCACAATTCCGGCTGCAACGGCGGTGATAGACAAGAAGACATACTCCTCAAAGTCCGTTTCAATAGAAGTTGTAAAAGGGGAGCCTGCTTCACAGCCCGATGCAGGGCAGACTCAGGGTGACAATCGGGTACAACAGCCATCTTCTACCAATATCTCCAATAGCGACATATTTATGAAACTGACGATCAATAAGAGCAATGTTGTCAAGGGTGAACCTGTTATCGCTACATTGAAATTATATACGAGGGTTGATATTGCCGGATTTGAAAATGTAAAGTTCCCTACTTTTGACGGATTTTGGAGCAAAGAGACTGATACTCCGCAAAATGTGGAATTTGTACGTGAAAATGTAGGAGGTGAAATCTATAATGCGGCACTTTTGCGCAAATATATGTTGATTCCGCAGCAGAGCGGCACTTTGACCATTGAGCCGGCCGAGATGATATGCCAGCTTCGTGTCCGATCTTCTTCGTCTTCTTCACGCTCCATATTTGATGATTTTTTTGATAACTATCAGACCGTACGCAAGCGGGTTTCAACCCCGCAAGTCAAGGTTAATGTGAGAAATCTTCCTGCCGGAGCGCCTGCCTCATTTGCAGGAGGTGTGGGAGATTTCAGGATGAGCACATCTTTCAGCAAAGATACTCTTAATGCCCATGAAGCTGCCTCTCTGACTGTTACCATTTCAGGGAAAGGCAACATCTCCATGCTTGAAGCACCCAAAGTCAATTTTCCCCCCGATTTTGAGGTGTATGACATAAAGACTACTGAAAATATCTCGTCTGACGGAACGTCGGGGAGTAAATCTTTTGAATTTCCATTCATTCCGAGAAGCCATGGCGAGTTTCAGATTGAGCCTGTAAAGTACTCTTTTTATGATATATCCAAAGACAAATATGTGGAAATAAGTTCCGGCAATTTGAGGCTTGGAGTAGGCAGGGGGAGCGAAGATGCTTCAAGTGGTGTGGTTATGCCGGGAATTGCCAGACAATCTGTTAAAAATCTGGCAGAAGACATTCGGTATATAATTACAGGTGATGCCAATCTCAAAAAAGAGGGATCATTCTTTGCAGGATCGGGGCTGTTCTACGGAATTATTGCGGCTGTGGCGGCATTGTTCTTTGTGATTTCGGCCATCCTCAAGAAGGGCATCGAGCGCAGACGTGATGTCATTGGCTCTAAAAATAGGAAAGCCAATAAGATGGCACGTGCAAAGCTCAAGCTTGCAGGAGACTATCTGAAGCAGAATCTGAGTGCGGCATATTATGAAGAGTTACATAAGGCGGTACTCGGATATGTCTCCGACAAACTGATTATTCCGGTTGCAGACTTGTCGAAAGAGAGGATTCGTGAGGTGCTTTGCGATAAAGGTGTTAATAATGAGTTGATTGATTCACTTCTTTCAATCGTAGATGCCTGCGAATATGCCCGTTATGCTCCCGATGCAGGACACGAAGCTATGGAAAATCATTATAATGAGGCAGTTAAAGTTATTTCAGAATTGGATGGGAAGGTGAAAAATAATACTAAAAATAAAAAAGTGGGTAAGGTGACCATGGTCGCCCTGCTGATAGGTGTTGGCCTGTATAGTGCTGATGCACAGACTATTAATGATTCTTTGGGTGTTGCGGAGCCACAAGCTGTTATGCCATCGCAATCTGTGTCGGATTTCTCATCAAGTGAGCAGGTCGATGGAATAGGAGGATTGTGGAAGCAGGGAAATGAAGCTTACGGTGAAGGTCAATACAATAATGCCCTGAACTATTATCAGATGATTGAAGGTGAGAAACTTATATCTCCAGAACTGTATTACAACATCGGCAATACATATTTCAAGATGGGAGACAATGCACATTCGATTCTCTATTATGAGAAGGCGCTGAAACTTGATCCCTCTTATGGTGATGCGCTTAATAATCTTGCCATCGCTCAAAATTTCACACTTGACAAGATAGAAGAAGTTCCCGATTTTATCCTCGTCACATGGATTCGGGAAGTGAAATATCTGTTTTCAGCCGATGTATGGGCGTGGATTACAGTTGTTCTCGCCATAGCTGCAGCTGTTCTGATGTTGGGATTCAAATTTGCTTCATCTGCAGTAGGACGTAAACTTTCGTTCATTTTTGCATGTATCGTCTTTGTGGTCGCAATTTCGACTTTTGCTTTTTCATTGAGTGAAAAATCTGATGCTCAGAGACGCTCTCATGCGATTGTCACTGTTCCTGTTTCATCGGTCAAAAGCTCTCCCGGAGATGCCGGCAAGTCTATTTTCGTGCTGCATGAGGGGACAAAGGTTTCTCTCAGGGACGACCTTGGAGAGTGGATTAAAATCGAGCTTTCAGATGGCCGTCAGGGATGGGTTCCGGCCAATTCTATAGAAATAATCTAAACTTTTTAAACTGAACATATATGACTTCAAAACGTTTGATGATTGTAGCTCTGTCTCTATTTTTCTGTGTTGCAGTTTTTGGTCAGGACTATTTTTTCAGTACCGATCCGCATCACGTCTCTACTTATCAGAACTATGATGCTGCAGGCAACAAAATAGGACATTATGATGAGAAGACTGTGTCGATGGTAGGGGATATCACCAATGGATCAATGACATTTGATCAACACTACTACGATAAGGATGGCAAGCCGGTATTTAGGGAAGGTGCTCTTTTTAAATTGAAAATATCGATTGTCGAAGGAGAGTTGAGTGCTTACATTGAGAGCGTTGGCAAGGCATTGGCTGTTCAGGATATGATGGCAAAAGGTAATGTTGCGGCACTGCCCCTCGATATGAGGGCCGGAGACAGACTTGAAGATACCAAGATGCACATTCAGATGGGAAAGACCAAGGGAACTATTACTCTTAAAAATAGAAAAGTGCTTGCCATAGAGAAAGTTACAACACCGGCGGGGACGTTTGACAGCTATAAAGTATCAGAAACCCAGACCATAAAGGTGCTTGTAATGACTTCAGAGGTGGAAATCGTCTCATGGTTTGTCAAGGGGCTCGGCTGTGTCAGGCAGGAGACTTTCGACCGCCACGGCAAACTTCAGAATTGGCTCCAGATCGTATCAGTAGGGAAGTAGTGTTCTATTTTCAGAAAATACAGAATATAACTCAATTATATTTTGTAAATAGTATCTAATTAGTTATCTTTACACCGAATTTTTAAAGGAACAGCTATCTAATGGTAAAATATTCGGAATTTCACAGAAGCATTAAAAAGAATGGTTGGAAATTCGATCACTCCGAAGGAAGTCATTATTTTTATAAAAAAAATGGCGTCTTGTCAGAGCCGATTCCTTTTCATGGTGCGAAAGAAATATATGAGCCATTGAGAAAGAAAATAGCAAAAAATATGGGGATTGAATAAATCACTTTTAGTAATATAATTTATGAACACATTAATAATTCATATAGGAGCCAGCTCTGATTTTTTTGGAGGATACGCAGAAAATTGTTCCGGAATATACGGCTCAGGAGCTACTATTGAAGAATGCAAGGCTAATACTCTTGAAGGACTCCGACTGCTTGTTGAAAGCAGAAAGAGAGAAGATTTGCCTGATATTCTTCAAAATGAATACGTAATCGAATATCATTATGATGTTCAGAGTATATTAAAGTATTATAGTGGCATTTTTTCCAAGTCTGCACTTGAAAGACTTACCGGAATTAATCAAAAACAATTGCACCATTACGCATCTGGAATGACTAAGCCTCGCCAGGCACAAGTC
The DNA here is from genome assembly GCA_028686425.1 of Bacteroidales bacterium. Taxonomy (GTDB): domain Bacteria; phylum Bacteroidota; class Bacteroidia; order Bacteroidales; family UBA932; genus Cacconaster. Next base: position 73,154 of record JAQUBZ010000008.1, read on the forward strand.
AAAAAGATTGAAAGTGCTTTTCATAAATTAGGAGCTGAATTGTGTGCAATTCATCTATAATTCCCAACATTATTATTCAAAGGCGATACATTTTTAGATTTTTCCGATAGTATAGGATATGTTGAATGTCAATGACATGCCCTGTATCTTGTTAAGTGTGCTGATAGCGTAGGATTGTGTCTCGATATATGTTCTGCTCTTTTTGGAGAGAGGTCCTATGTTGTTGAGAGTTATGTTGTAATTCCAGCGTTGGTTTTTGCTGTTTCCCGCAAGTGAGATACCATATTTCAAAAGATTGAAGACCTTGGTGGTCTGAGAGTTTGTACTGACAGGAAGAAGACTTGCATTTCCCTGCAGTCTCAATGTCGGCTTGATTGTATAAAGCGAGGTGAATAACAATCTGTAAGAGAATAAGTTTCTTGACGGATAGATGTTGTAATATGTATTTGCGGACAATGATAAATTCAACTTTCTTGTCGGACGATATGAGTAAAGCAGCATTGCGGTGATTGTCTTGCTGTTTGAAAGGTTCTGAAATGAAGTATATAATATAGAATCTTTGAGATAAGATACCTGCTCTATATTGTCAGACATAAAATCTCCTTTCAGTATTGCATTGAGAGAGTGCTTTTTAATTCTGGTATTGATGCTCAGCGATACGCTGTTTTGGATCTCCTGTTTCAAATCCGGATTCCCTACGAATATGTTAAAAGGGTCCGATACTGTCTCTATAGGATTCAGACTGTAAATCGATGGAGCTTTTGTGTTTCTCGAATAAGACAGATTGAGTATGGTCCCCTTTGATATAAACAAGTTGTATTTGATTGATGGAACAAAACTTATGGAAGTATAGTCGATATCGATGTTTGTACCCTTTGCATAATTTAAGTAGTAATGTGCTGCCCCGGTGATAGTTATGGCCGATTTTCCGAATTTGTGGTTGTAAATGACCGAAGCATCGCCATTATTGATGGTATTGTCGATGTTGGTGTATTCTGATGGAAGAGGTGTCAGGATCTGCGTAGTCGGGTCTATTATGAAGTATGTCGAGGTATTCAGTTCTGAAGAAGAACTGAACTTTGCTTCAATCTTCATGTTACTTTTCTTGCTGAACGGGATGAAGTAGCTTCCATCTGCTGTATAAGATGAACTATGACCGCCTTTTTCCTGTTTCGATATTGTGGAATAACTCCCTTCATTAGTTATCTCCTGAAGATAATTCAGAGTGGAGTATTCGTATAAACAGTGTGCCGTAAAACTTTGCTTGTTGAATTGACCGGTTAAAAAAGAGATTTCGGCAGATAGTCCCAAGTTGTCGGTGTTTGCATTTGTGATGCTTTTGCTCGATAATACACCATTTGTCAGGAATGAAGAATTGCCATAGTCGTCTTTTCCGGACTTGTTTACATTGCAATTGGCAGAAATATTACTGTTGTCATTTATTCGATAATTCATATCCACAATTCCCGACAGACTTTTGTTTGAGCCATTGAACAATCTGTCTGTGACAGAGTTGAGATTAACCGACTCCCTTGTGATGGTTGTCTGATAATCGTGTATCGGGGTGTCCCACCGATAGCCTCCGCGGATGGTGTATCCAAATCTTTTTTTGTTTGAGATAATGTCGGCAAATGCCTCAGGGGTAAAATTGTAACCTAATAATGTCCTGTTGGAAAGGGTGAGGAGCATCCCGTCGAACAGGGATTTCTTTTTTGTGGTAATATTTATTACGGCGTCATACTTTGCATAATTTGCCGGAGGATTGACTATCAGTTCTATGTTCTTGATGTTCTTTCCGTCAAGCTGATACATTACCCCTGAATTAGACATCTCTTTGCTCGGTTTTCCATTCACGAGATATAAGTCGGTTTGATGCCGAAGTAGGTGGGCTTATTGTTTATGTCGAGGTCAATGAACGGGAGACGGCTTATGATATTGTTTATTTTCTTCTTCTGAGAGAGGGTGTCGGAGGCGACATCGTACATGTATCCGTCAAGTGTTGGTCTGATATGAGAGTCGGCTGTGACTACAGCGGCTTCAAGATTGCCGGGCTCGACGAAGATGTATCCGAGGTTGATTATACTCTTTGATGAGAGCTTTATGACTTTTGAATGGTCTTTGATACTGATGCCGGTTATCTTTAATGTTATAGTATTGCTTTTGACGGATTGTGTAATGCCTTGGACTGCTTGAGTGTCGCTCTGTGCTGCTTGAGTATTGATCTGTATGGATTGCGTATTGCTATGTGTAGATTGAATGCCGCTTTGGGAAGATTGAATGTTGCTCTGTTGCGTGCTACTTTGTGTGGATTGCGTAGCGCTATTTGCAGATTGAATGATGTTCGGAGCGGTTTGCGTAGCGCTTTGGGAAAACGCTGATTTTGAAAAAGTGACCAGAAAGACACCGTCTTTGTCGCTGAATGCGGTGGCAATACATCTGTTACCGAGTGCCATGACATCTATCCTTGCATCAATGACAGGCTCCTTCCCCGACTTAAACCCGACAATCCCCCCGATTTTGATAACTTGCTCACTACCTTGCCCATAAGACATCAAAGACAAGACCATTAAAATAATAACAAATAATTGCCGTTTCATGATTTAAGTTTTATGTTCAAATATACGGAAATTTCAGATATACATAAAAATTATTGCTCTCATGACGACCATTATTTCCGAAATACATTCCAAAGCGAACATCCACGAACCCCATCCAACTCACTTCGTGGCAATCAACCCCTTGAAAGCCACAGGGAGGACAGCAGCAAAAATACAATCCCGCGCAGACACACCCCGAAGCCATCCTCGCCGAAGCCAAGCAGTAAGCGTCTCCGCGATGACGTATCAAAGAATGAATACAAAAGCAGAATCGACAATTCTGTTATTGTTTATTCCATTTGTCAGGAAGAAAGTTGCGATACAAACTGATGTCGGTGTTTTGCTGCA
>JAQUBZ010000001.1 GCA_028686425.1 Bacteroidales bacterium
TTCATATCTTTCAATTGGGCTATCGTAAGCACTCTCAAAGCATCGGGATTAATCTCTTCCGGCTTTATATCCTGCTTGCAACTGCACACAAGAATACTTGATACACAGATGCAAATGATAGTTTTTAAAAAATCTCTTTTCATTATCAGTTTATTTAATTATTCAATTTATGATAAAATGTAATATTAGAAGAAATCCACTTCCTATTATCATCGGAAACATATTTCTTTTTGCTATTTCAATAGGTGAAACACCTACTATTCTTGCTATGGCCACATTTACTGCAGCTATAGGCGAAGTGGCCCGACCCATTCCGGCACACAGCTGCATTGGAAGAAGCATACTTATAGTTGATACTCCGAACATTCTTGATATTTCGGGAACTAAAGGTCCGAAAGAGAAGAATGCCGCATTTCCACTGCCAATCATTGTGGCAGAGAAAAATACGGTAATTGTCATCAGTACAGTTATCACAACTGCCCCAAGACCCACTGAAGATGTTCCCATTACGAGCAAATCAATAAATTTGAGGCTATTGATTCCCACGGCAAATATTTCTGCGGTGACAATCAGGGTTACTACTGATGAAAACACACTCCCCATGCCATCCCAGAAACTTCGGAGCATTTCCAGAGTCTGTTTCAAATTCTTTTTGTAAATCAGGAGTATCACTGCTGTTATCACTACACATACAATCATACCTAATGCTGTCGAAATATTAATATCAAACAATCCGACATACTTTGATAACACTATAAGCAGCACAAGCGGCATTACAGGCAAAAAAGCAAACAACAGAGGTACTTCCGGTTTGTCAACGTTACCTATTTGTTCAGCATATATCTGCTTTCCCTTTTTTATATCTTGTCTGTCGAAATATCTGTTTGTAAAATAATAGACAATCATCACCACAATCGTAACAGGTATTACAAGTGGCAACTGATACCCTATAAAATACACAACGTGGTCACTCTGAAACAATTCGGCTGCCCTCATGGTATTTGCCGAGCCAGGCCCCATATCGAAAATGGTTGCTGCCGAAATAACAGAAAGAGCTGTCAACTTGCTTACTCCCAAATTTACTAAAATAGGATATATGGTTGATACAAGCAGCAGCCCCAAACCTGATGCAGAAGGGGTTGTCAAATATAGAATCATCCCTATCGGAATGACCATGACCGAGGTAAGATATGTCTTTCCTTTCAGAAAAGATAGGGGCTTTGTGGCAATATAGACCATTGCATCTGTTGCTTTAATTCTATTCATTAAAGCAACATATCCCCCGATGGTCATTATCATGAAACCAAGTTTAACTATCGAAGTCAGAAACTTATCTTCTATTATCTTAAAAACGTCAAATATTGTTGAGCCTGTCGATTGAGACGGGCTTACCGGAGTAATACCCAATATCGCAGCTATGGCAATCATGAGGATACCGGCAAACAGCAACACCCATTGCGGATTGTAGTTTTTAAACAACAACCACGAGGTAACTGCAATAAACAAGCAGCAAAGTATAATTTCTGTTACAACCATTTTTAGTATGTAGGATAACCCGGATTTTGTTCAATCTTCACTTTAGTGTTGGAGTCGATAAATACTTTTGGTATTGCAAACAATACCGGAACATCATACTGATCTGTACCGTGGCTTACTGTAGCTGTTCCCAACATTGAGGTACCTCCGTCTATCTGACCGCATACTTCATTGTATGTACGTATTCTTCTCTTAAAATAGTTGTTTATATCCCTCTCATCTCCGTTATTTTCCTGACTGAGCCTCATCAAGGTGTGTCTTCTTTGTCCTTCGCACAGCAATTCGCGGGCGCGTTCATCAAGAATGAAATCTATTGTGACTTCTGAACTATTGATTTGAGAGACATTGGCGCGACTTCTTATTTTGTTGATCCAAAGTGCCGATTCATCGGGACGCCCTAATTTAAGCAAAGCTTCGGCATATAGAAAATATGCTTCAGAGAGCCTCATATAAGATACATTGTTGAAACTATAATCTGTATCGGCTCTTTCAAAATTCGAGTGAACATTATCCCACTTTTTAGTGGATGGCAAAGTATAATTTTTAATGGTGCCTTCAGATGTGGCAAACATAGCCTTTGTCGGATTCAAATTGATTAGAGGTTCTGAATTTTTGTTCAGCACCTCGTATGTATTGTTGTTATTATCAAGAAAATAAAGATGCTTAACCACTGAATGTTCATCATATCTGATATCATTATTCTGCTGATTGTCCCATTCGTACAACTTCCATGCACCGATAGAGACTGCAAGTCTTGTCGCCCCTTTTCCTCCATTCAGAGACCAGAACAACTTTACACTCTTTCCCTCATAATCGGGATGTGAAAGGCTTGATATTTCAGGAAGATATGAATAGTAGTTTTTATACATATTTCTTACCTCACATACTCCTGTGGTACCATAAGGAATAGACTCTTCTTCGGCATTCATGAAGGTATATAGAACCTCAAAATTGCCATCAGAATACAATGGGGTGCGGAATACGTCAATAAAGCAGTTGCCCGGATTTGAAGCATTTGCCCCAAAGCGGGAGGTCATAAGGTAATAGTCGGCCCCTTCACATAATGGCTGCAACACATCGGCGGCCTTCTGTGGATTGTTCATAGCAAGGTATGTCTCTGCCAAATAGGTTCTTGCTATAGCCTGATTAGGTTTTGTATTATTTCCATCTGTGCGCCATCCGAGATGTTCAACACAATATGTCAAGTCTTCGATCATAGCTTCTCTTACTTTCTCAACAGAGTCTCTATTCCAGTCTGTTCTGTAATTTGAACCTGTAATCTTTTCAAGAGACAAAGGGACATCTCCAAAACAATATGTCAGATGGCGATAAGCCCATGCCCTGTAAAACTTAGCCTGTGCAATAATCGAGGTCTTATTGATTTCATCCTGAGCAGCAGTGTTTCCCTCCCAATCTATGTCAGGGTTATTTTCAGCTCTATTGATAATCATATTGCTGCAATTGATCATCTCATACATATCGCCGAAAATATTTTCAAATACAGAACCATCCGTAAATTGTACTATCAGATTCGGCCAGTTCCACCATGTTGCGGTTGAAATTCTCTGATTGCCGAAATAAAGGTCGGATCCTCCGTTAAATGCAGAATTGGGACTGATTGCTGTACCGCTGCTGAATTTGCCGTGTTCATTTCTCATCAATCCTCTTTCGGCAGAAATCATGCTGTAAAAACCTGTGTAATTGACAAGCAGGTTGTTGGAATATATTTCATCAACCGGTTTCTCTATCAGAAAATCTTTGGAACAAGATGTTGAGAATATTCCGGCTGCCAATAACAATGTTATAAATAATATTTTCTTCATACTTTTATATTTTTAGGGTGTATGATTAATCTTAAAGACTCAGTTTCAAGCCAATGGTGTATTGTCTTGTCTGAGGAATATTTCTCTGTCTGCCCGATGAGCCGACAAATTCCGGATCCAAACCTACCCAATTGGTGAAGGTATATAGATTCTTCACATTGGCATAAACTTCTAATTTGCTTAAATTCAACATTTTTACCGTCTTTTCCGGCAATCTGTATGAAAGAGTTATGTCTTTGATTTTGATAAAATCCGCATTTCTGTAAAATTGAACACGTTTAGGATTGCTTGAAGCATCTTTCGTATTTGAAGGATATACATTATTAGGATATGTCTCTGTCCAGAATGCTCTATGAAATAGATTTATTCTATATCCTTCCGTATGTGAATTCAACAAGTAGTTGGGAGTTATTGAACCATAACGACCTGTAGCATATATCGACAAAGATACGTTCTTGTATCTGAATGTATTGGTAATGCTTGCATCAAACTTCGGCTCTCTTGAACCTACTACCATCTGATCATGTTCAGGGGTAATATCACCATCACCATTCAGGTCTTTATATCTGACATAGCCCGGTTTGGAATTGAGAGGAGTCATCGCATCTGTTTCTCCAATCTGGTAAATACCATCAAACACGTAATCATAGTAACAGTTTGTAGGCCAACCGATAAAGTAGCCGGAAGCAACATCATCAATAGGATTGCCTGCTTCATCATACAATCCCACATCCACCAATCTGGTTCTGTTGGCTGCAATCATGAAGTTAGTATTCCATGTGAAATCTTTTGTACTGATATTAACCGAATTGATTGCGAACTCAATACCGTAAGAATGAGTAGAACCTATATTTTCCCAGATTGAACTTGCTCCATTGATAGAAGGAATCGTCTTAGTCAGAAGCAAATCTGTAGTTCTCGAATCATATATATCCAATGTACCTGTGATTCTGTCTTTCAATAACGCATAATCGATACCGAAATTCACGGATTGGGTCTTTTCCCAACCAAGAAGAGGAGATTCGAGTTTGGTGGGATAATACCCGAATTCAGGTGTATAATTATCACTCAGGTAATTTCTTGTACTCAATTTTGGCAAAGTTGAGTATGCATCAATAGCCTCATTGCCGTTTATACCCCACGAAAGTCTTACTTTAAATTGATTGAAAAGGTCTGCAAAAGCTGTGTTCTTGATGAAAGACTCTTTTACCATATTCCATCCCAAAGCTACTGAAGGAAATTGTCCGTATTTTCTATCTTCACCAAATCCGGAATAACCGTCATTTCTTATCGTAAATGTAAATAAGTACCTTGAATCGTAGGAATAATTGGCCCTGAACATCTGTGACACGTGATTTTCGGTCACCTCGCTCGCATCTGCCGTAAGAGATGTGGCCTTATCCGGCTGCCAATAAGTAAGTACATCATTTCCAAAGCCTGTCCCTTCCATCGAATTGGTCTCTTTGGTCTCATGCTGTGCCGAATACATGGCTGTCAAGAAGATACTATGCTTTCCAAATTCTTTTGTATAGCTTAAAATATTTTCTATCAACCATTTAGACGAATACGAATTATAAATGTCGAGCAATCCGTTATTCTTGGCTCCCGTCCATGTATTTTTTCCGTAATAAGTCTTTTGACTGCGGGAGTCAAAACTCAGGTTGGTATTCAATTTATAGGTAAGTCCTTTTATAGGAAATTTTACTTCGAGGTAATTGTTTGTCAGCAACGACCTGCGTAAATCACTATCTATGTCATTCAGAGAGCAAAGAGGATTTGTAACATCTGTAGTCGCCTCCCATGTCTGAAGCCTCAAATTACCCTGAGAATCATACGCCTGTGCAAGAGGATTCATATAATATGCAGACTGAAAATCAACACTGTGACCGCTTCTGTCGATATAGTTTATCTGAGTGGTTGTACCGAATTTCACCCATTTGCCTATCTGCTGTTCAAAATTGATTCTGCCTGAATACTTGCCAAATTCATCACCAATAGCTATACCGCTATTATCTGTAGCATTGAGAGATACAAAATAATTATTTGTTTCGGTCTTTCCACTGATAGAAAGGGTATGATTATGATTAAATCCTGTTCTTAAGGCCAACCCTACCCAATCCGTATAATTTTTGCTTAAGAAAGAATTTCTTTCGGTAATAGTAAAGTCCCCGACAGCTTCATTCTTATAATAATAGAAAGTATCTCCATCCATCATTTCAGGAAGACTATAGGCATCAAGAACCGTCATATAACCATGATAGTTGATTTTAACCTTATCGGAATTACCTTTTTTTGTTGTAATGATAATTACACCATTGGCACCCCTTGAACCATAGATTGCAGCTGAGGAAGCATCCTTCAACACTTCAATTGACTCAATATCATCAGGGTTCAATTCGGACCAGCTGAAATAATAAGGTGAACCGTCAAGGATAATCAGAGGAGAATTACTTGCATTAATCGAATTGCTGCCCCTTATGACCGTAGAGTTGTTACTTCCTTCGGCATTTGAGCCATATAATTCGACTTTTAAGCCCGGAACAGATCCCTGAAGTACACTAATAAGGTTTGGAGCAGGTCTCTCTTCGAGTGCATCTTTGTTAAAGGAGGCAACCGCCCCCGTCACATCACTTTTCTTCTGAACGCCATAGCCCACAACCACAACTTCTTCAAGAAAGGTTGTATCTTCACTTAAGGTAACAGACAATGGTGCAAAATCATTAATAACCGATTCGTATGTCTTGTAACCTATAAAGGTAAAAACAAGCACATCTCCTTTCTTTGCAGGAAGTGTAAACTGACCATTAATATCAGTTTCGACTCCCACGTTTGTCCCTTTGACTACTACTGCCACACCAATCATCGGTTCCTTGTTATTGGCACCATCCAATACAGTGCCCGTAACAGTTTGAGCGAAAGCCGACATAGTGCACAATATCAAAAGAGACATTAATGTTACTATCCGTTTTTTCATTTAATTGATTTATTAAGTTATGATTAATATTTTCAATAAAGATAATCGGCATCGATTATTGAAAACATTAATAAAACTGTTAACGGATTATTAACAACATTAATTTTTGGAAAAATTAATTACAGCATTGCAGATATTGAGAGATTGAACCAGTTGTTGTGGGCACTGTTGAACAGGTCGTTTTTAAGGAGATTGACAAGGCCGCGATTGTAGCCGGCAGATATGCGGAAGTGCCCTAATTGATATGATGCATTGAAACGAAGAGTTATATCATATTGCTTATAATCAAGTGTATGGTCACTCCAGTCTGTCAACAGATAATTTCCTGCAAGTCCGGCTCCGAGTTGCAATCCTTTATAAATTTTGATGCCCGCATCTATCGGAATCCCGATATAATTCAATGTCAACGCCGCTCCATCCGATACTCCTCCGATGGAGTTGTACAACAATCCTGTAGTAAAAGATGATGTATAGGAAACAAGCCGTGCAAATATCATTGCACTATATCCGACTTTATATTTATTGTATGATGAAGATGAAATATTGGACATATTGGCTCCAATTTCTCCCCCGAAATGCCATTTAGCCTTTACTTTGTCGTTTACAGTCGAATAGGCAGCCTTGTAGTCTTCCGATGTCATCGTATCGAAATCTGTCTGTGTGACTGCATCTCTCAAAACTGCAATATCTTGCGGAAGTCCTCTTTTCAAAAACTCCGCAAACGGCCCCGGCGTTTCATTGGCTCCTTTCTGGGCAACTAACACATTCTGATCTTTATCCAGCAATATATAGTACGGTACAGCATTTTCGTCACAATAATACCTCTGAAGTGAAGATCCGAACGGAGTATCAATATCAAGCATTATCAAATTGTATTTTTTAAGGAGGGATGACACTTCTTCATTTTTAAAAATAATATTGCGCATATAATGGCATGGAGCACACCACGAAGCGGTAAACATCAGCAATATGGGATTGTCTCCATTTTCGATAAGCTCTTTTGGAATACGCTTGTCATCTGGGTCCCTCAAAGACTCTTGTGCATTATTTTGAGCATAAATGTTGAGCGATGAAATCAAAGTGAGCAGAGAGATCAGTACTATTTTCATTGAATTAGTGTTTTGATATATTGATTTTTTTGTATTACTTTGTAAAATTCATGGTGTTACACACATTAAAACATATAGATTATGGCAAAATTTGAAATTTCTACACGAAAAAACGGAGAATTCCAGTTCAATCTTAAGGCATCAAATGGTGAAATCATCCTATCAAGCGAAGGGTACAAAACCAAAGACGCTTGTATCAAAGGAATTGAATCTGTAAAGAAAAACAGTGCCGTTGAAGCACGTTTTGAAAAAGCTGTCGCTAAAAACGGCAAACCTTATTTCAATTTGAAAGCGACCAATGGTCAGGTTATCGGAGCAAGTCAAATGTATGCTTCAGAGACCACAAGAGACAACGGTATTGCATCTGTCATTAAAAATGCACCTGGCGCAGACGTTGTAGAACTTTAATTGATTCAGAAAAAAGGCCGGATGAAATCATTTTTCATCCGGCTTTTTTATTATTTCACCGGCTCAAAATCCTCTTTACCTACCCCGCAGAGAGGGCAGACCCAATCTGCAGGTATATCTTCAAAACGTGTCCCCGGAGCAACTCCTCCATCAGGATCACCGACTGCGGGATCATATATATACCCGCAAACTTTACATTCGTACTTCATCTTAGTATAAATAAGTGTTTATACCCAATCGTTGCTACAAGATGTATGCCATCCGAGGTTACTTCGCGATGAGCCTTTTACCCCGGTAAGATGATCCATTCAGCTGTTTGGCAATTTGTTGTGACACATTGGAGCTGACTTCGAGGCGTGTATATTCTTTGTAAAGTTCGATTCGGCCGATTCCTTTTTTTCCAACTCCGCAAGCTGTCATCAAGCGTATTATCTGACGTGGTGTAATGCCCTTTCTCGTTCCGATATTGAGTTCCATCCATGTAAATCCCTTTTCCGCAGGAGCTGCCTCTCCCCCTTTAGAAGACTTTCCCGAGCGTGAAGAAGTACCGGGTTCAGGCACATTCAAATCGGGAGCATGTTTGTAGTACTCCAAAAATCGGTTAAACTCGATGGAAAGTACCCTTTGAATTATCTCCTCCTTGCTCAAATATGCCCATTTGCTCTCAACAACACTCATGTATTCATTTATTTCATCTTTTACTTCGGTATTTTCTATCTGGTCTATCAGATTGAACAACTGCTTTGAACAAACTTCTTTACCGGTAGGAACTTTGGCTTGTGCAAAAGTTTTTCCGATAATTTTCTCTATCTGTCTGATTTTGGAGTGCTCCTTGGTATTGATAATTGCTATTGAGACTCCGGTCTTGTCCGCACGCCCTGTACGACCGCTTCTGTGGGTGTATTGTTCGGGTTCGTCAGGCAGATTATAGTTGATGACATGTGTCAGATCATTGACATCTATTCCTCTGGCAGCCACATCAGTGGCAACGAGCAGCGAGAGTGTTTTGTTCCTGAAGCGGGACATGACCCAATCTCTCTGGGTCTGAGACAACTCGCCGTGAAGCGCCTCTGCATTATATCCATCTCTTATCAGTGAGTCTGCAATCTCCTGTGTCTCTTGTCTTGTCCTGCAAAATACTATTCCGTAAATATGGGGATTATAGTCAACTATGCGTTTGAGGGCAAGGTATCTGTCTCTGGCCTGAACCATATAATAGTAATGTTTTACATTGTCCGCCCCCTGATTTCTTTTTCCGACAGTCACGACTTCGGGTTTGTACATATATTTTTTGGCTATGCCCTCAACTTCTGTAGGCAATGTGGCTGAAAACAACAGAGTTCTGCGATTTGCAGGGCAAAAGCTCAAAATCGTGTCAAGCTCCTCCTTAAATCCCATATTGAGCATCTCATCGGCTTCATCAAGCACCAGACGGCGGACATGGGAAAGATCGGCCACTTTCCTGTCAAGCAGGTCAACCATTCTTCCAGGAGTTGCCACAATTACATTTGCCCCCTTACGCAAGCTCCTTATTTGCAATTCGATACTGCTGCCTCCATATACCGACACCAACTGAAATCCCTTGGAAAATCGAGCATATTTGTTCAAATCATCGGATATCTGACGGCACAATTCCCTTGTAGGACAAAGTATAAGTGCCTGTGTATGAGCAGTATCAAGGTCCATGTCCTGTATCAGCGGAAGCCCGAATGCGGCAGTCTTACCTGTACCTGTCTGGGCCAGGCACACTATATCCGTTTCTGTTTCCAATTGTCTGGGAATTACTATTTCCTGTACTTGGGTGGGTTTTGTAAATCCCAGTTCGGTAACGGCCTGAATCAATTCTCTGTTCAGTCCGAGTTCTTGAAAATTATCAATCATAGTTTAATTTTTCTTGTTAAAAATAACAATACACACTGCAACAAATATAGCAAAAGCTCCGAATATCTGCAATGTTCTAAATTGTTCCCCGAATACGACTATTCCAATCGTCACGGCGGTCAGAGGTTCCATACATCCAAGAATGGCTGCAGTTGTAGATCCTATTATCTTAATGGCGTAAATGACCGTCATATCGGATATAAGTGTCGGGAAAAGAGCGAGCAACAACATTCTTATCCAACTCACCGTATCGGGAATCCTGTCAATATGGCCCCCGTCCTGAATGAGAATGTTTATAAAAAACAGTATGGCGGTACAGAAAAGGACATAAAAAGTCATTTTCATACCATCCATCTTGCTTACAAACGATTTGTTTACCCCCACTAAAAAAGTGGAATATGTAAAGATGGTTATAAATACGGCAATCAATCCTCTCAATTTGATTTCACCTGACGCCCCGCTTCCACACAACAAATATACTCCGCACACCGCCAACAAAGCCGCGATTATTATTTTCCATGAGATTTTCTCTTTGAAAAATACTATCATCATGACAGCTACGGCTATCGGGTACAAAAAGTGAATGGTGGTTGCCACAGAACTCGGCATATAGTCATACGAATAAGTCAGTGCCATTGACGTCATTCCATAGACTATTGCGAGAAGAAACATCATCCCCAACTCTTTCAAACTTATTTTCAGACTTCTTCCGGTACATATCATGAATAAACCGAGAAAAACTGAAGAAAATAGAAATCTGTAAAAACAAAGAGAATTAAGACATACTCCCGAAGCCATCACGGGAATTGAGAAAAATGGAATAAGTCCGAAAGTGGCGGAAGAAATTGTTGCCAATGTCACGCCCCATCCCCTTCCTGTTTTATTAATTTGTTGTACTTTATTCATTTATGAAATTTTCGGCGTGCAAAGGTAAACTTTTTTTATAGTTGACTTTATATTTTTTGTATATCTTTGTGATTTATGGAGTAATAAATATATGTTGTATAGAAGTAAAGCACCTTTCAGACTTGGAATTGCGGGAGGAGGTACTGATGTTTCTCCCTATTCCGATATATATGGCGGAGCTATCCTGAATGTCACTATCGACCGTTTTGCACACGCTACTATCAGACCGACCGATGACGGTACTATCAGATTTATCCATATCAACGACAACATCGTAAAGGAATTCAAAAGCGAACCTGTCATTGAATTATACGAGCCGCTTATGCTTCAATGCGGCATATATAACTCTATTGTAAGGGAATACAACAACGGGCAGCCACTCTCTTTTGAACTGACCACCCAGCTGGATGTCCCTTCGGGTTCGGGACTCGGCACATCTTCCACATTGGTTGTGGCCATTTTGGGGGCTTACGTGGAGTGGTTGAATCTCCCCTTGGGAAAATATGATATTGCACAATATGCCTATCAGATTGAAAGAGTTGAACTTAACATGGCCGGGGGGAAACAGGATCAGTATGCCGCAACTTTCGGAGGAGTCAATTTTATGGAGTTTAAGGATGGGAACAGGGTTATCGTCAATCCTCTGACACTTACGGAGGCCGTGCTTCAGGAGTGGGCCATGAACACTATTTTGCTCTATACCAATAAGAAACACAACTCTTCCAAGATTATTGAGGAGCAGATGTCCAACGTAAAGAACAACAATACCGATTCGCTCGAAGCGATGCACAAGGTAAAGGCAGAGGCGTTCCGCATCAAAAAATGTCTTCTTCAGGACAATTTGTACGAGCTCGGCACTGCTCTCAATACAAGTTGGATCAACAAGAAGAAGATGGCGAACAACATTTCCAACGAATATATCGACAAAATCTATAATACCGCTATTGCCAACGGAGCTCTCGGAGGAAAAATATCCGGCGCCGGAGGCGGTGGTTTTATGTTTTTCTATTGTCCGGGAAATACATGCTACAGTGTAGAGACGGCATTAAAAGAGCTGAATATCGGAGAAATTTTTGATTTTGAATTTTGCAAGGAGGGATTAATTACATGGACTGTCAATCAATAATCATCAGCCGTCTGGAGCAACATTCAGACATTATAGCGCTGATTCGCTCGGATGTAAATCTGCTTGAAACCATAAATAAGACCGTAAATGAGATAGTTGCCTGCTTTAAAGGCGGGCACAAAGTATATTTTTGCGGCAATGGAGGGAGTGCGGCTGATGCCCAGCATCTTGCAGCAGAATTTTCGGGACGATTTTATATCGACCGCGGAGTACTTCCGTCGGAAGCGCTCCACTGCAATACTTCCTATATGACAGCTGTTGCCAACGATTACTCATACGACATGGTCTATGCAAGGCTCATTTCAGGCATCGGAAGCAAAGGAGATATACTCGTAGGTATCTCTACATCAGGCAATTCAGCCAATATTGTAAAGGCCTATGAGGTTTGCAGAGAAAACGGAATAAAGACAATCTCCATGACCGGAGCCACCGGGGGGAAAATGAAAAATCTTTCAGATATTCTCATAAATGTCCCCTCTACCGACACTCCACGCATTCAGGAGGGACACATCACGATAGGCCACATCATCTGCGAACTCGTAGAAAAAGCAATTTTTACAGATAAGCAATGATGGAATGTGTCATACTTGCCGGAGGAATGGGAACGCGCCTTAGAAGTGTAGTTGCCGATGTTCCGAAGTGTATGGCGACGGTCGCAGGGAAGCCGTTTTTAGAGTATATCATATCTTCTCTCGAAAATGCAGGATTTGACCATATAGTCCTCTCTTTGGGCTACAAACACGAATATATCGAGCAATGGCTTGAAAATCTGAATACTACGGCAAAAATCTCTTTTGTGGTTGAAGATACTCCGCTCGGTACGGGTGGGGCGGTCAGATATGCCCTTACCAAAGCCGAGGGAGAAAATGTCTTCGTCCTCAACGGTGACACGTTTTTTCAGGTGAACTACAAGGAGATGTTGTCTTGTCATCTCTCTTCTGGAGCAGAAGCCACTCTCGCCCTCAAGAAAATGTATAATTTCAGTCGATATGGGGCGGTGGAAACAGACGGAAAGAGCCCTTCGACAGCAATCAATTCATTCAGAGAGAAGCAATATTGCGACAAAGGGTATATCAACGGAGGCGTTTATATCATCGGCAAAAGCCACTTAGACAAATTTCCGGAGGTGTTCTCCCTTGAAAAAGAATATTTTGAAGCTATTGTGACGAGACAGGACAGCCCTGTTCGCGGTTATATTTCGGATGGGTATTTCATAGATATAGGTATTCCTGAAGATTTTGCAAAAGCACAGGATGATTTCAAATACGGCAGATACAAGCCGTTCGATACTCTGTTTTTGGACAGGGACGGAGTTATCAATGTGCTTCGCGAGGGAGATTATGTCAAGAATGTAGGTGAATTTCAATTTATTGACGGAGCCGTTGAAGCCCTGAAAATGTTGTCGGGGCTATTTTCTAAAATAATAATCATCACCAATCAGCGCGGAGTGGGTAAAGGTCTGATGACACTTCGGGACCTTGAAGATGTTCATAATTATATGATTGGAGAGATTACAAAAGCCGGAGGCAGAATCGACAGAGTCTATGTCTGCACCGACCTCGACGAAGAGAGTCCGAACAGAAAGCCTAATATAGGAATGGCGCTGCAGGCCCGAAAGGATTACCCCGACATCGATTTGGACAAAAGCATTTTTGCCGGAGACAGCGACAGCGATATGCAGTTTGCACAAAATGCCGGAATCCCTGCTGTCAGAATAGACCGGAAAGTTAATTTGCTTACCTTTGCAAGGCAGTTGCAGAATTTATAATTATACCCTTATGAAAATCGCATATTTATCTACCTTCTTCCCTTTCAGGGGAGGTATCGCCCAGTTCAATGCCAATCTCTACCTTGAGCTGAAAAAAGAGCATGAAGTGACAGCATACACTTTTACAAGGCAATATCCCGATTTTCTGTTTCCGGGTCAGACTCAATACGTTACCGATAAAGATAAGGCCATTCCCATAGATAGTGTCCCCGTTTTAGACACCATCAATCCGTTCTCGTATTTCAGCGCCGCACATAAAATCGCTTCGCAACATCCCGATCTGGTAATTATGAAATATTGGATGTCTTATCTTGCCCCCGCTCTCGGAATGGTGGCCAAACTGCTTAAAAAAAGGGGAATAAAGGTGATTACAATCCTTGATAATGTCATTCCTCATGAGGCCAAATTTTTTGACAGGCCTTTCTCAAAATGGTTTTTGAAACAAAACAGCGGTTGCATCGCCATGAGTGAAGCCGTTCTTGACGACATGCTCTCCCTCACCCCGTCCAAACCACATATTCTGCAGGCACACCCTCTATATGATCACTTTGGTCTGAAAATGGAAAAAGAAAAGGCTGTTGCGCAATCAGGCATAGAGCCCGGCAAGCGTAATCTGCTGTTTTTCGGCCTGATACGCGATTATAAGGGACTTGACCTGCTGATAGAGGCCATGAACCTACTTGGAGATGAGTATCAGTTGGTTATCGCGGGAGAAAGTTACGGTTCTTTTGAAAAATACGACCGACAGATTGCTGCTGTTACACACCCTCAACGCATCAAGAAGTTCATTCACTATATAGATGACGATATGGTTCCCGTATTCTTCTCTGCTTGTGATGTTTGCGTGCTCCCTTACAAAACGGCAACACAGAGTGGCATCACTGCTATTTCGATGCACTTTGACCTGCCGCTCATAGCCACTCGTACCGGAGGACTTGCAGAATCGATTGAGAAACCGGGCATCGGGATAATGTGTGACGATATAACATCCGATTCCATAGCAAAAGCCATCGGACAATATTTTGCCGACGGCTCCGATAACTTTACAGCCAATATTCAAAAGGCCAAACAGACCATGACGTGGAAAGTATTTGCCGACTCCCTTATCAAATTCTATAATTTGATATAGCTCTTGAGAGTTTCCACATATTCCGCAAAAGCCTCTTTCCCCTCTTCGGTGATTTTGCAGACAGTTCTCGGCATTTTACCCCTGAAACTCTTGTTCACAGCTATATAGCCGGCAGCTGAGAGTTTCTCTATTTGAACACTGAGATTGCCGGAAGTGGCCTGAGTCTGTTCTTTAAGATACGAAAAATCAGCCTCTTCCAATCCAATCAAAATACTCATTAAGGCAAGTCTCAACTCCGAATGTAACAATGGGTTAAGCTCTTTTAGCATCGCACTTTCCTTTACAATTCAGAATATGGCCGGGGATTACCATCATAACTACAAATACTGCGGCAAAAATCAGACATACATTCCAATTATGGACTATAAGGCATAGAAAAGAGAGAAGTATTGCAAGTGCTCCACCGATGGTACAAGGGAGAAACTTCATCACCATACCGGTGAGAGTCGTACCCATACCCATCAGAAGTATTACGATAAACAATATCGGCAACTGCATATTAATGTAGCCTCCGAACATTGCCACAAGCGATACAAGAAATCCTACACTTCCGAATACAATCCAGATTTTGTTGATTACGCTGTCAACGTATGTCTTGGCGCCGCTCTCCTGTTTACGATTGTATATCATCATCACAGGAAATGAAATAATCGGAATCAGAAACCACAACATATTCCACCAATAATTACCGGTACGGACCATCGCAAACCATACGGCAATTGAAGAGAGTACTGTGGTGTAGCCCCACACAAGGAACGGAGCACCCGCATTTTGAGTGAACCTGTTCTGAGTAGCCTTAATCATGTTGGAGATTACCTCCAGGCTTTCTTTTTCGTTTAATTGTTTTTCTTCCATTTTTTTAAAGATTTTTTGTCAGTAAGTAATTGTTTATTTTTTAATTTCACTGCAAAGATAAAGTACTTTATTTTATAAACCAAATTTATTTTAAAAATATTTAAATATTCACCGCCGATGTTGATAACTTAATTTCACTTTTGATAATAATATCGAAAGCTTGTATATCTTTGTCATGCGAAGTCCGGTAAGGGAATCTCGTCATAATCGAGAGCTATCCCCGTAGCTGTAAGTTTCTCAAGGTATTTGCATCACTGTCACTGATTAATACAATCGGGAAGGCGCATTTTACTGAAACAAGCCAGAAGACCTGCCGGCACACATTACGGAATTATTAACCGCTTTCGGGTGAAGAGCACAAACATTATGGACAATTCAGATCTTTACATCATTAAACGTGATGGGAAACAGGTACGTTTCTCCATCGACAAAATCAAGAATGCAATCAAAAAGGCATTTTTGGCTTCTGACAGTTTTGCTACAGACGAAATTCTTACAACCATTCTGAGCAGAATCGACATCTCCGGCGGCATGCACGTTGAAGAGATTCAAAATCAGGTAGAAGTGGCCCTGATGGCCGAAAAATATTTTGCAGTAGCCAAAAACTACATGCTTTACAGACAAAGTCATCTTGAAGACAGGGATATTCGAGACCGACTCTCTTTTCTTATTGACTATTGTGCCGCACAGAACCCAGCTTCGGGAAGTAAGTACGACGCCAATGCAAATGTCGAGCAGAAAAACATTGCAACACTTATGGGGGAACTCCCCAAATCGAGCTTTATAAGACTCAATCGCAGGCTTCTTACAGACAGAATCAAAGAAATGTTCGGGAAAGAGGTAGCCGACAAATACCTGCAATTACTTGATAATCATTTCATTTACAAAAATGACGAAACAAGTTTGGCCAATTACTGCGCAAGTATCACCATGTATCCGTGGCTGCTGGGCGGAACTCTCTCTGTAGGAGGCAATTCTACCAAACCGACCAACCTCAAGTCATTTTGCGGAGGCTTTGTCAATCTGGTATTTATCGTATCAAGTATGTTGAGCGGAGCATGTGCCACCCCCGAATTTCTGATGTACATGAACTATTTCATCCAACTCGAATACGGCAATGACTACTATCTGCACAGTGACAAAATTGTCGATTTATCTTCAAAACATCGAACTGTCGATAAGATTATCACCGATTGTTTTGAACAGATTGTGTATTCTATCAATCAGCCTACAGGAGCACGTAATTTTCAGGCTGTATTCTGGAATATATCATACTATGACAGGTATTACTTTGAGAGCTTGTTCGGCAATTTCATGTTTCCAGATGGGAGCAGACCGCATTGGGATTCGCTCTCTTGGCTTCAGAAACGCTTCATGAAATGGTTTAACCGTGAGAGGACAAAAACTCTGCTTACTTTTCCGGTAGAGACTATGGCTCTTCTGACCAAAGACGGAGATACAAAAGATTCCGAATACGGAGATTTTACAGCCGAAATGTATGCTGAAGGGCACTCCTTCTTCACATATCTGAGTGACAACGCAGACTCTCTGAGCAGTTGTTGCAGACTTCGCAATGAAATTCAAGACAACGGTTTCAGCTACACTCTCGGAGCAGGCGGAGTATCCACAGGATCGAAAAGTGTCCTGACCATCAATCTCAACAGATGTATTCAATATGCTGTTTCTCAACATATTCCATACATCAAATATCTTGAGGAGATAGTGGATCTGGTGCACAAAGTACAACTTGCCTATAATGCAAATCTTAAAGACCTGTGTGACAAGAAGATGCTGCCTCTTTTCGATGCCGGCTACATCAATCTCGGAAGACAATATCTGACCATAGGTGTCAACGGCCTTGTTGAAGCTGCCGAATTTTTGAATATATCAATCAATGATAATCCCGAATATTGCAATTTTGTCCGGGAAGTACTCGGTCTTATCGAAAGATACAACAAAAAATACCGCAAGAAGGACATCATGTTTAACTGTGAAATGATTCCTGCTGAAAATGTGGGAGTTAAACATGCAAAATGGGATCGCGAGGATGGCTATTCCGTCAAACGCGACTGCTACAACAGTTATTTCTATGTAGTTGAAGACCAATCTCTCAATATTATCGACAAATTCCGCCTTCACGGTAAAAAATATATTGAACACCTGACAGGCGGATCTGCCCTTCACATGAATCTCGAAGAACATTTGAGCAGACAACAGTACCGGCAATTATTGAGAGTTGCCGCCGTAGAGGGATGCAACTACTTTACATTCAATATACCGAACACCATTTGCAATGATTGCGGACATATAGACAAACGATATTTGCACAAATGTCCTAAGTGTGAGAGTGAAAATATAGACTATATTACCAGAGTGATAGGATATATCAAACGAGTAAGCAGTTTTTCTGCAGCACGTCAGAAAGAGGCAGACAGGCGATATTATCAAAAAGTGGAATAATGCTCAAGTTTTATAATTATGATATTGTTTTTCAAGAGATTCCCGATGAAGTTACCCTTGCCGTCAATATTACGGGATGTCCGTTCAGATGTTCCGGCTGCCACAGCCCTCATTTGAGGGAAGATATCGGAACTCCCCTTACCGGGCAGACTCTGGATTCACTCGTACAACTATACGGTACAGGGATAACCTGTGTGTGTTTTATGGGGGGAGACAGCAACCCCGAAGAGGTGGATAGACTTGCTTCTTATGTCAAAACGCATTATTCCCTTTTAACCGGCTGGTATTCCGGAAGAGAGCATATTCCAAAAGAAATATGCACTGCTAATTTCGATTATATCAAGCTCGGACCATATATGGCGCAATTCGGCGGGCTTAAACATCCAAACTCCAACCAGCATCTGTATATGGTTGAAAAAAATGGCGTACTTACGGATATTACCACTAAATTTGCCGCAAAATCAGTCGGGACAAGATGAAACAAATCATATTGATTACAGGAGGACAACGATCTGGAAAAAGCAATTATGCAGAACGTCTTGCATTGAGCCTGACTTCCAATCCGGTATATCTGGCAACAGCAAGGGTCTGGGACGAGGAATTTGCAAAGCGGGTGGCCATGCACAAACAGTCACGCGGACCTCAGTGGACCAATATTGAAGAAGAAAAGTACCTTTCGGCACAAGATATTTCGGGAAAAGTCGCAGTCATAGATTGTGTCACCCTGTGGTGCACCAATTTTTTCTATGATCTGAATTCCGAAACACAAACGGCACTGAAAGAAATAAAACAGGAATTTGACAAATTCACCACACAAGATGCCACGTTTATATTTGTGACAAACGAACTCGGCATGGGAGAAACCTCTCAAAATGAATTGCAACGCAAATTTACCGACCTTCAGGGGTGGACCAATCAATATATCGCATCAAAGGCCGACAGGGTAATCCTCATGGTATCGGGTATTCCCGTCAACATCAAATAACAACATCACAAAATGCTTAAACAATTCAACATACAATCTCCGGACAAGGCCATTGAGCCTGACATAGTAGAAAAAATCAATAATCTGACCAAACCGAAAGGCTCTCTCGGACGTCTCGAAGAGATTGCCCTGCAGATCGGACTTATTCAGCAGACAACATCTCCCTGTCTGAACAATCCCCATAATATTGTGTTTGCGGCGGACCACGGGATTGTTGAAGAAGGGGTCAGCTTGTCTCCGAAAGAGGTAACCATGCAGCAGATTTTCAATTTTAAAAGAGGCGGAGGCGGTGTCAACTTCTTATGCAGACAACATGGCTTTACGTTGAAAATTGTCGATTCCGGAGTTGATTTCGATTTCCCTAAGGAGATGAATCTGATAGACAAAAAAATCCGCAAAGGGACAACGAACTACCTCAACGCTCCCGCCATGAGTGAAGAAGAGATGGAAATGTGTATCGAGAGGGGAGCCGAAGTTGTGACGGATTGTTACAAATATGGCTGTAATGTGATTAGTTTCGGAGAGCTTGGCATGGGAAATACATCTTCATCTTCTATCTGGATGCATTATTTTACGGGAATCCCTTTGAAAGAGTGTGTAGGAGCAGGTAGCGGACTTGATAATGCTGGCATCAGACATAAATACGAGGTACTTCAGCGCTCCATAGACAATTACCATGGAGACTGCTCTGCAAAAAGCATAATTGGACACTTCGGAGGATTTGAGATGGTAATGGCGGTCGGAGCAATGCTTCAGGCAGCCGAACTTCATATTGTAATACTGATTGACGGCTTTATCATGACCAATTGTCTATTGGCAGCCAAGCAGTTATATCCACAAGTTCAAGATTATTGCATCTTCGGGCATTGCGGAGATGAATCGGGGCATAAACTCGTGCTGGATGCTCTTGGAGCCGTACCGCTTCTAAATCTCGGTCTTAGGCTCGGAGAAGGAACAGGAGCTATCTGTTCATTCCCTATAGTAGATTCGGCCATACGTATGATAAACGAAATGGAAACATTTAAAAGCGCTTCCGTTACTAAATATTTTAAATAAAACACCTGCCTATATGCAAGTTTACATCATCAGGCACACATCCGTAGATGTAGCACCGGGGACGTGCTACGGACAAACCGACGTCCCTTTAAAAGAAACTTTTCCGCAAGAAGCGGCTGTAGTGGCCGATAAACTGAAAGGAATTACATTTGATGAAGTATTTGTCAGTCCTCTGACCAGATGTGTCAGGCTTGCCACCTATTGCGGTTACCCTGATGCTATCCGCGAAAAAAGAATCATTGAAACCGACTTCGGGGAGTGGGAGATGAAGCGATTTGACCAGATGACAGATCCGAGAGTGCAACTATGGTATAACGATTATATCAACACAAGAGCTACCGGTGGCGAGTCATACGCGGATCAATACATACGGGTGAGCAAATTCCTCGATGAATTGAGGACAAAAGATTACAAACGTGTTGCCCTCTTCTGCCACGGAGGTGTCCTTATGTGCACCAAAGTCTATTTCAAGGCATGCACCATCGAAGAGGCATTCGGAAATCTTCCTTCTTATGGAGAAATATTTGTCGGAGAGTTTTAGTACTATCTGACAATCTATTTTGAAGCCCCCTTTCGTGCCACTTTGGCTATTCTTTCGCACGATTCGTTAATACGGGACTCAGGAATTTTGCCTGACTTTACTTTTGCGGCGATTGAGGCTATCAATTTCCTGAATGAAGTATAATTTCCGCGAGACATTGTAAACATATCTACTCCGGCATTAATCGCAATTTCGATTGCCTCGTCTGTAGTCCATTTTTCGGTAATCGCCCCCATGCTCATATCATCAGTCATTACAAGTCCGTCGTATTTCATATCGACTCGCAACATCTTGGTGATTATATTATATGAGAGAGTAGCAGGATATTGGGCATCGAGATTACTGTTAAATACGTGAGCAGTCATAATGGCATCGCATTTTCCGGCAGCAATAAGTGTCTTGTAAGGAGTTAGTTCATACTCTTTCCAAGTAGAGGTTACATCTGTAAATCCGTTATGGGTATCGCTCAATGCACTTCCGTGTCCGGGAAAGTGTTTATAGACAGATATCACGTTCCGCGCACTCTGCTTGTCGTAGAAAACACCCGCAATCTTTGCAACCTGATCCGGATCGGCAGAAAAGCTCCTTCCGAGCTTGCCGATTGCCGGCGAGGCAGGATTGACATTGACGTCAACACATGGAGCGCAGTTCATTGTAATATTGGATCCCCCAACCATATCGGCGATACGGGAGGCATAGAGCGCAGTAGTATCATCATTATTCGCAGCCCCGATATACTGAGCTGTAACTGTCGGCAGATAACCATATTGAGTCTTCAGCCTGCAAACATTCCCCCCTTCCTGATCAATGGCAATTATAAGGTTGTAGCCTGCCGCAGCCTTGCGCAAATTTGCCGCCAATTGAGTAACCTGCTCTCTCGATTCGACATTTCGCACCTCTGTACCCCATTTTTCAAAGAGAATAATTCCCCCCACCTGCAATTTTTCCACAAGTTGTACCATATCTCCGGTCAGCGCGGGACCTACCCCCGGAACGCCCACCAGAAACATTTTGGCGATTTTCAGTTCAAGCGCCGATAATGTATCGACCGCAGGCTGAGGTTTGGGAACCGGTGGTTCGGGATCGATTTTAGTACATGATACAATGGCAATAACTGCTGTCAGAGATAATAAAAGTCTTTTGTATTTATTCATAATATTCTGTTTGTCAAGCATTTTAACATTTCTTCTATGCTGCAGGCATGTCCGACTGTACCGTTTGCATATTTTATTTCTATTTCCGTTGGCGAGACACATTTGATGCTTGTGTAATCAGCACTTGGTGTCGATGGAAGATAACCCTCTCTGGTCAAAGCATTTCCTGCCCAATAAGAAGTGTTGAAATCCCCCTCCACCCCGACCGGAATCTTTGAAAGAGGAGAACTCAATTTACCTGTGGTACGGTCAAATACTATTCCATCTTTTCTGAAAAAGGATTCAAGAGAGTTGTCAAGTATCAAATCTTCCGGAACTCCCCTCTTCATGGGGTTATCTCTACTCTGAAGCCACAGGCAATCCCCCATCTGAATAGCAAGGTCCAGATCGTGGGTGGAGAGAAGTATCGATTTGTTCTGCTCCTTTGCCAATTTGCGAAGCAATATCATAATCTCTATTCTGCTGGTGACATCGAGAAATGCCGTAGGCTCGTCAAGCACTATGATTGGACACTCCTGAGCCAATACTTTGGCAATCATCACTTTCTGACGTTCGCCATCACTGAGTTCTGAAATATAGGTATCGGATTTGTGAGTAATTCCCACAGCATCGAGCGATGCAGAGATTATCTTGTAATCTTCCTCTTTGAGTTGTCCGAAAAATCCCGTGTGGGGATGACGTCCAAGAGAAACAAGTTCAAAGACAGTGATTCCGCCGGCATTTGTCTTTTCAGTCAGAACCACCCCTACGGTAAGAGACAATTCACTCTGTGTAAACAAGTTGATAGGCTTGCCCATTATCTCGATTTCTCCCGACAAAGAGGGCTGAAATCGGCACAAAGTCCTCAACAATGTGGATTTACCGGCACCATTCATTCCAAGCAGACATGTAACCTGTCCCGAATATAGTTGAAGATTGAGATTGGGATGAATTACCTTCTCTTTTCCTCCCCGGAGTCGATATCCAATACCCAGATTGAAAGCAGATAGTGTGATTTGCTGTTTCATGGTTAATTGAAGTATTGAATATTTTTACGGTTTACAATGACATATATGATTATCGGTGCACCAATAATAGGAGTAATTGCATTTAGAGGCAGCACACTGTTACTTCCCGGTACTACTGTAAGCAGATTGCAGAGTAAAGCGACACATCCTCCCGCAAGAATTGTCACAGGTACGAGCTGCTTGTGGTTGGAAGATCCGAGTGTCAGGCGTGCAATATGGGGCACTGCAAGACCTATAAAAGAAATAGGACCGCAAAATGCTGTTGCAGTGGCTGTAAGCAGCCCCGTACAGAGCAAAATCAAAATGCGTGTACTCTTGATTTTCACCCCGAGATTGGCTGCGTATGTTTCCCCGAGCAGTAAAGCATTCAGAGGTTTGATCAACAACAGAGACAATATCAATCCTGCAATGGCAAAAGATGCAAAATACGGGAGCTTTTCAAGAGATACTCCGGAAAAATCCCCCATTCCCCACATCACATATTGGTGCACTTTGTCTGCAGAGGCGTGATAATTGAGTATAGAGATGACCGATGAAGCGAGATACCCCATCATTATCCCTATTATCAGAAACATGACATTGTTTTGTACCTTTTTTGAAAAATATATGATAATAATCAGTACTACAGCAGCTCCGGCAAAAGCGGATAAAATTGTTGTAACATAACTGCCTACCGAGAAATATATCATAGCAATTGCAACTCCGAGATTGGCTCCGTCACTTATTCCGAGAATGGAAGGACCTGCCAGCGGATTTTTGAACAGAGTCTGGAGCAGCAGCCCGCTAATCGCAAGGGAAGATCCGGCAAGTAAAGCTGTAACAGCCTGAGGAAGACGAGATTGAAGCACTATCTGGGCCCATGTCTGTTTCCCTTCAAAACTGCCGAAAAGTATCTCAATCACAGATTTAAGAGGTATTGAGAGGGATCCGTACGCCAAGTTGCATGCAAACAACAGCAACAAGATGATTCCCAAAAATATCTGCTTCTTCATAATTTGCAAAGATAACACTTATCCGCCAATATGGCGACCGCTACTTCATCTTCTGATAGTATTTCATTTGATGACCCGGAAGCAGATTGGGATGATAGATGTATATCAAATCCTCCAATATCCAATCCGGATGGAGAGTTATATCATCATAATACGGGGTAAGAATTGTATTGCAAATATAGATTTTCTTGTTTTTGAAAGGGTCGAAATTGCGATAAGGCGGATACTCGTCTGCCAGATCACTATAAGTCATATCCCGTTTTGTATCGTATTTGAAGAGCCAGTAATCGGCGTGGACCCCTTTGTCGAGCACTGTTTCAAAAGAAAGCGGAGTATTGCCCGAGTCCCTGTAATTGCTGAAAATATAGTCGGCTCCCGCATCTGCATGAATTGTCCCTATATAACTGTCTCCCGAAGGGACAAACCACGAGGCGCCATATTTTCTTTCCAACATCACAGTCGGCCTCTTCCCGACTTCGGCAGTAAGCTGTTTAAGCCTGTTGTAATTTTGCACTACTGCAAAAAACATTGAATCGGCCTTTCCCCTCTCCCCAAACAGCAAACCGTAAAATCGTATCCATTCTGCACGCCCAAGAGGATGGCTTTCCATGTAGTCAGCTGCTTCGACAATAGGAATCCCCAATTTTTCCGCCACACCGTACCCGCTGTTTTCAAAGGGTGAGGCAATTATAATTTCACTCTTGATGTCCATTATTCTCTCAATGTTTGGGGAGGTGGAAGATCCGAGATCCTCTATCTTTCCCTCCTCTATTTTATCCAGCACACTTTTGGAAATAATATATTCCGGCTCACATACCCCAACCACCTTATCCAGCACTCCCATCTGCTCGGCCAAAGCAGTATGGACAGAAGTATATATCACAGCTCTCTCCACAGGTATCCTGATAATCACTCCTTCAGGCAAATTAGCAGGCAGTATTGAATCTTTATCTACCAAAATATATTTCTGCCTCATTTTTAAGGTATCCCACGGATCACGTATATCCACTGAGATATAATTATCGAAATAACTTATATTGAAGCCTCTTGCATGATAGACACTGTCAATACCGGTCGGCATATCAACAGTAATTTCCCGATTCCTGTTGATACAGGAACCGAGAAATACCGACACTATAATAAAAATTATAAAACTTTTTTTCACTCTTTATTTATTGGTCACAAAATATACACCTATAGGATTCAATCCTCCCGTATCAAATTTGTCGATTTTAACTCCTGCTGCCGAAAATACATACATATCACCATTTGACTTATAATCCGATGTCCCTATATATACATTTCCGCTGACAGGGTCGGCAGATATTGAATAAGCTTTTTCGACAGCCGTTCCATCGGTAATAAACTTACCTATAACACTCTCAGAAATAGCATCATACACATAATATTCCGATACTGTATTCCAATTTGCATCATATTGGGAACTTATTATATAAAGTTTATCATTGGCCCCCATTGACATCCAATTTGCCTGCACATTACTGATTGTTGCAACAACATCTGATTGAGTATCAATCTTTTGTAAAGCACTCGGAACATCATTGTAGTTGCCGATGGAAATGAGATAAACGTCCCCCTTGCTGTCTGCTGCCAGATATGTAGGATTGTCAACAACGTCCAAAGTCTTGATTACGCTCATTGTTGAAGGATTAACCACAGAAACCGTCTTTCCGTAATTTGGATAATTCATCCCCCCCGAATTGGCAACATATAGTTTGCCATTGGCAACTTCTACATTTTCAGGGTTGTCTCCTACTTTTACCGTACTCATCAGAGAAAGGGAAGTTGTATCTATTTTACCAAGATACCCCTCATAATAAGTAACATACAGATTGCCATTATACGCTGTAAAATAACGGGGAGATCTCTTTTCCGCTTTAATCTCACCTATCAGCTTTCCTGAGCGATCCGTCACAAAGATAACTCCCGAATTGAAAACGGCAATATATATTTTTGAACCGTAAATAAACATATCCTGAGCGGTATCGCCAAGTTTTTTCCCGTTCAGACTTTGAAATACTCCGTATGTCGGGGTCTTGGTATCGGGATTATAAAAGGTAAGCGAAGCATCGTTTGAGCCGAAATTGCCGTTATTCAAAACGAAAGCACCAACTGTAACTTCCGGAATATCAGGTTCCGGTACCGGTTTCTTATCACAAGAAACCACGATAAAACAAGCAAAAACTACAAATAATAAAATTCTTTTTTTCATTACAATATATTTTAATAATTGATTTTTAAGGTCAGTCTGTAGGATCTTCCGGGCATCGGATAGTATTGAATTACATCATACATGCGATTAGTGAGATTAATAACCTCTCCCTGAATTTTCAACCTCAATCCAAATAATTCAAATCCTCGATTTACCGAAACGGTATGTTCAAAATAGCCGTCAATCCTATTGGAAGGCACATTTTGAGGCAAAGCATATCTGTCTCCGACTGCAGAAAGCATATAACTGAAATTCACCCATTTGCTTAGCATGGAAACGTTCATGTTACCCGAATGAAGCGGAGTATATGGAATCTGATGTTTATATGTCTTTGATTGATAATCGGATACATCTACGGCATATTGGTATGAATAATTGCCTGATATTCCCAATTGCAGACCGGATGAGATTCCGAAAGTGGCAGAGATGTTTGCATCCACTCCGGCAATATCCACCTGTCCCATATTCATCATTTTCCAGATAAATAATGTTGGAATCGCCACAATTTTATCTTTAACTTTATTATAATAACTATCTACACTGATACTTGCATAATCCACTCCTTTATCGGGGCATTGTCCGCTCCAGGTAATTCCAACATTATATTGTGTAGCCCTTTCAGGCTTAAGATTGATGTTTCCGACCCTCGAATAGTATAAATCATTAAAGGTCGGTACTCTGTAAACATCTTTATAAGAAGCTCTTACTCTGATATTATAGTCATTCGACAACTTATATGATATTCCCACGGCAGGTGACAGGTTTTTTCTTGATGGAGCGGCAGTGCCGATTTTGACTTTTTCGGATACCATTGTCCCCAGCACACTTGCCGTCACCGTCAAACGCTCGTTTTTAAACTGTCCAGCTATAGATGTCAGGGAATTAAACCTTTCGGGAAACGGGCATTCCGGTATTGTGGCATCAAGTGTATTGACAAACACATCTTCAGCCGCCGTAAAACACAGGTACTTATATGGAGCATACTGTAATGCCACCGATCCGTAATATTCCTGCTGTGCATATCGGTCATCCACCTTCCCCGATGGGTATTTTTCATTTATGTCGGTATATCTGTTCCACGCATAGCTATACTTCAGGCTGCTCTTCAGCGCCCATTTTTCACTCAAATCTACTTCATATTTGGTATGAGCAAAGGCATTTCTATCCCACAACCGTTCATTGGCATTTATATTATAAAGTACAACAGACCCCGGCAAACCTCTCTCGGAATCGAGATAATTGCCCTTAAATGAGAGTTTTCCCCCTTTATTGAAATTTCCATATACGTTTATCTCCCCACGCAAGGTCTTTACATCGCTGTTCAATCTGGTCTGAGTTGTCTCCTCCGTTCCGTTTTTCAGCTTGAAAGGGTATTCCCCTTTGGAGGTCAGATAGTCTCCCACCACGCTCACAGACCATTTTTCGCCCAATCTCTGTTCATACGTCAGGGAGGGATTATATGTCCCGAATGAGGCAAATTTCATCTGAGCCGCCACATTTATCCCGGATTCCACAAAAATCGGTTTTATTGTGCTTATTTCAAGAGCACCTGCAGAGGCAAAAAGACGAGCGGTCCTGAAAATATTGTCCGACTGCCCTATGACCAAAGAGACCTGATCTACATTGTCGAGGGAAAAACGACTTATATCCACCTGTCCGCTCTGAACATTTGAAATTGCTATTCCATCGTATGAAACAGCGGTATGTTGTGCTCCCAGACTCCTGACGGAGACCGTTTTCAGACCTCCTATCCCTCCGTAATCCTTTATGTTCACCCCTGAAAAGCTTTTCAGAGCCTCATGAAGTTCGGAAATCCCCATTCTCTCAATTGCAGAGCGGTCAACCACCTGGACGGGAGCGGTTTGAAGAGTAGGTGCGGGTTTGGATGTGGCTATTACTTTTGACTCGGAAATAGTTCTGATTTTGGTTGAATCTTCTTTTGATTCAATGGTTTTCACCACGACAGTATCTCCTTTTGATTGGGCAAAAGAAGACAGGCAGAGCATAAAACACGCTCCCACCATAGTTATAACCCTTTTCTTGAAAATCAGATGCATTATATCCTGCAATTATGAACTCTTTACCCGAGAGGTCTAATTAGTAAATAACTTTGGCAGGTTTTCTGACTTGTTCTCTTCGGACGCCTTCCCATCAAAAAGACAGTGGCAAAGAATGTCCGAAATGGAATAGAATTTACAGCTACGGGTACAGTTCCGGATTTACACCGGATTCCCTACACCAAAATCACAGCGGCAAATGTATTACAGAATTTTCAATAATACAACAAAATAAAGAAGAATTGTTATTTCCGAGATTTGTTCAATCGCCCCAAGACAGTCCCCCGTATATCCTCCGATGCGCCTTTCAAAATATTTTTTAGCACCTAACAAAATAATTGCCAGAGGAATAAGTACGAGACAATACTGCCAATGATATACTACACACACCATAAGGGGGGCAAGTCCGAACAGATACAGCCCGACAACTTCCCTCCATGTCCACGATTTCTCGACAGGCTTAATCTTGCTTGTACCGTCATCACGGGCATATTTCGATACAAAAACCATATTGCCGGACACAAACCTGGCCAAAGAATGGTATGTAATGAAGACTAACGGAACAGCTGTCGTCCCTTCTATTTCACCTCGGGAAAAGATTGAAACCAAAGCAAAAAACTTCAACCCGAACAGCAGAATCAGTGCTATTGTACCAAAAGAGCCGATTCTGCTATCCTTCATTATATCAAGGATTTTGGATTTTGACGTGCCTCCTCCGAATCCATCAGCCATATCTGCAAATCCGTCTTCATGAAAACACCCTGTCGTCAGCACACCTGCCACCAAAGAGAGTATGACGGCTATATTGACACCAAAAGCCAACTCGGCGGCAACGAACACTCCATAAGAAATCGCACCGACAATCCATCCCACAAAAGAGAAATAACGAATAGCCGTATTTACAATATTGTCCGAATAATCCCTGATGCGCGGAACAGGAATCCGCGTATAAAACATCAATGCTGCTAAAAATGACTTCATGATGCAAATTTAGCCAAAAAAGCATGAAATGGGCTAAAAATACGAATCCGTATAGCTGATGGCGACAATAGTGGCTCCGTTGCGGAATGCATCGGCTATCTCTTCTTCACCACGTGCGACCGTACAGCGGCAGCTGTTAGCCCCGGTAATCTCACGAACTCTGACTTTACCAATCTTTTTGCCCGACTCGATACCGCTCATATTGGTTACGGCAAATAGAAAAAACACATCTCCGTCGCGCACTCCTATATTTTCACCGCAACTAAGGTATAACTCTTCAAGTTTCCCCCTTTTGTTGAATTTGCTCAATTGGATAAGAGAGGCTTTGTATCTGAAATTGGCTTCAATATAGTTCTGCACATACATATTCATATTGTAGAGAACCGAACTTTCGGCATTTTCGGCAGTAGATCCCGTATTTGTGAAAATTATGATTCTGCTTGGAATATCCTGCTGCTTTTCAGAATCATAAGCATATAAAGTCAGTTCGATTCGTGAACGAAATGTCTCTTTCTGATCCTTAACTTCACTTGTCAGCGAATAGGCTGACACATACACTGTCAGATAATACCTTGCCTGATCGAATTGGGACAATATATTTTCTCTGCGACTTATGTCGTAAGGATGTGAGGGGACAATGTTCTTGTGGTAACTCACCGGAGGAAATACCGATTGCGGACGTCCCACGCCATATTCTTCAACATCAATGACATCAAGTCGCCCCTTACGATTAATCGCATTCATAAACTGATCTCTGATATATTGGAACATTCCCAAAGTAATATTCGGTACACTCGTAAAATTATCGACCACAATTGTTTCTCTTTGAGGAATAATAAGATTCGGCTCATCCGGAAGAGGAGTGGTTACGGTCTGCGCATTAATATTTACAGTTGCAACAGCGACTGCAAGCATCATCAACAACGATACGATTATCTTCTTCATGACTATAAATATTTAATTACAAATTAACCTGACAAAGGTACATAAATTGAAGCACTATCAAAAATACATCGATGCAATTACGTGATATTACTTATAAGGTCACAAGGTCACATTATTCTCCGCATTTTTGCGAAGTAAATAACATCTATGCTCCGCATCTCCACAAAAAAGAGGTGCAATCGCTTGGATTACACCTCTTTTGAATATTTATTGTCTTTCGACTTTTAATTATCTGACCTTTGCAAATTCTACGTCAGTGGCAATTCTCTTGGCATAGTCGGCTCTCTTGACAGCTGTCTCAAGTTCTTTCTTGGCAGTTGCAGTATCGCCTTTACGTGCAGCGATAATTGCTTTCTGATATGCAGCGTGTGGGCATTTGCAAGTAACGGCAGCGGAAGCTTTGTCAAGCTGATTGGTCAAAATGTAGGCAAGACCTTCATTTTCGTCACCTGTGCCTGCAAGTTTGGCAACAGCGTCGTTGTATTTTCCGTTAAGGATGTCAAGAACAGCAGCATTGGCTTTGGCTTGAGGACGATGTGATTCTGCAAACCATTTAGCAGCTTCAGTGTTATTTCCTTCGCGCATAGCGATAACACCCATTGCATTTTTGTAATAGCAATTCTTTTTGTCCATCTTGTTCAACAGAGATTTGGCAGCCGAATTGTTGCCCTCCATCAAATTGATGGCAGCTGCATTGTATTTAGCGCGGTCACTATTGAATTTGCTGATAGCTTTCTGATAAATGTTCAATTTGTCTTTGTTCTCCTTTACAAGAGTTGCTGCGCGAAGAAGGGCTTCTTCGTCAAGAACGTCTATATTGCTTTCAACAAGTTGTTGAAGTTCTTCTGCAGTGTAATTGGTGTATTCGATATTGGCAATAAATCTTGCACGGCGGAGTTCAGGAAGAATATTTTTGGCAAGTGTCTGATACACAGCTGACATATTCTTGATCTCTCTTTCGCGGACGTTAGGATCGCTGTACATTGAAAGAACGCGGATAATAAGATCTTTATCTTCAATGGTAGAGTTGTTTACCAATTCCTGGAAACCTTCCCAATCTTCACCTATGCTCTTTGCATTGACTTCACCTGTTTCAAGTTTCTTGGTGATTTTATTGAAAGCCTTGGTTGCAGATTTTTCACGATTTGCAGAGAGCTTGTCATTCAATGTAATCGCTCCTTCAGGAGATGCATACGCAACGATGTCTGTGCTCTTAACCTCTCTGCGTTCATCTTTTGCAAGATCTTTAAGAGTGGTTTCAAAAGCTTTGATGTCATCGGATTTGATTTGTGAAGGACGTACTGTAGCACTATTTACAAGATAAAGAATCTGTGCTTCAGCTGTTTCAGGGATAACTTCCTGATAATTGTCTTTCATAAGATCAAAAGCACCCGACTTTTCAACAAGCATGTAAGTGGTGTTGGCACCGTCCGCTATCTTGATGTCCTGAGGAAATTCAAAATCTTTACCCTTGAAAATTACTTTTGCACGAGCAACAAGCTGTGATTTTTCCATTCCCGGAACATAATCGAAGTGAATACGTTCTGAAATTGTAGCCCCCTCTTCGGTAACTGTCTTATAGTTGTCGGTGATTTTTTCGCCCTGATAAACAAATGATTTGCCTTGAACTTCACCACCATTGTAAACCAATACAGGAACGATTTCCAATACTGCTTTAGGATTAAAATATTCTGCAGGGAATGTTACATCGACAGTAGCATCAATGTTACCTGCTATTACTTCAAGAACTTCAGGATTGCAGACGATTTTAACCTGGTCTGCAGCTTCAATCATTTTTGAAGGATTGTTACATGAAACCATGGCAAATGCTGCAAATGCCACGAACAATACTTTTAGTAGATTTTTTTTCATAATAAAATATGTTATTTAGTTATTTATTAATTATGTGCGCTTGAGTGCATATAAATGCAAATATAACACATTTATTTTTTAGATAAAAATTTATAACTTTGCATATTATGGATTTGGTACAAATTAAACAACGTTTTGGAATTATCGGCGATAATCCCGAATTAAACCGCTCCCTTGAAATTGCCAGGCAGGTGGCAAGTACCGATTTGTCTGTCTTGATTACAGGTGAAAGCGGTGTGGGTAAGGAAGTTATTCCACAAATCATACATCAGAACAGTCCACGAAAACATGGGATTTATATAGCAGTCAATTGTGGTGCGATACCCGAAGGAACCATCGATTCCGAACTTTTCGGTCACGAAAAAGGATCTTTTACCGGAGCAATGGAGACAAGAAAAGGTTATTTTGAAGAGGCTGACGGAGGGACATTATTTCTCGATGAAGTGGCGGAACTGCCCCTTTCCACCCAGGTAAGATTGTTGAGAGTGCTTCAAACCGGTGAATTTTTAAAGGTAGGGTCTTCAAAAGTGCAAAAGACTGATGTACGTGTCATCGCAGCAACAAATATCAATCTGATGAACGCTATCAGCATAGGTCGTTTCAGGGAAGATTTGTTTTACAGGTTGAATACAGTCCCCATCAAGGTTCCTCCATTGAGAGAAAGAAAAGAGGATATTCATCTGTTATTCAAGAAGTTTGCTCTTGATTTTGCAGATAGGTACATGATGCCGGCAATAAGATTGAATTCTGACGCAGTAGAGTTGCTTGAGTCATACAGATGGCCCGGAAATGTCAGACAACTGAAGAGCGTTGCCGAACAAATATCGGTACTGGAGCATGACAGACAAATTACCGCAGAGGTACTTAGAAGATATTTACCCGTTGACGGGCCGGACAAATTACCGGTACGTGCAGCAGACGCCAATGCCAATGCTGAATATATGAGCGACAGGGACATTATTTTCAAAATTTTGTTTCAGCTTCGTAAAGATGTTGATGAATTGAAGTCGCAAATGGAGGGAAACGAACCTGCATCACATACATCACAACAGAGTTTGGTTCCTTCTTTGCTGATTAATCCCGAAGATGTCAGGGATGTGGCTACATTTTCGATTCAGGATGTAAATGCCGATTTGATTAAAAAGGCGCTTGAAAAACACTCCGGTAAAAGAAAGGCGGCAGCCGAAGAACTTGGCATTTCCGAAAGGACATTATACAGAAAAATTAAAGAATTGGGGATTGAATAATGAAACCTATCAGACTAATAACCACGGCCATTGCACTGATTATCACTGTGTTTTCCATTAGCGGATGCTGGTTTTACTCTTTCAGCGGCACCTCTATCAAGCCTGATGTAAAGACTATCTGCATTGAACCTGTTGAAAACAAAGCATTGAAGATAAATCCGTCTTTGGCCAACTCTCTGACTGAAGCCTTAAACGACAAGTATCGCAAGCTGACAAACCTTGAGCAGGTAAGCGATGTGGGAGATTTGAATGTTTCGGCAATAATAGAGTCCTATGATGTCAGACCTTCTGCCGTTACCGCCGATGAAGTTGCAGCCCAGAACAGACTTACCGTCACGGTCAAGGTCAAATTTGTCAACGAAAAGCACCCTGAAGAGAATTTCGAAAAGCAATTTGCCGGATTTGAGGATTACGATTCCCAACGCTCCCTTGATGAGGTTGAAGCCACTCTTTGTGATTCGATTATCGAAAAAATAGTTGAAGATATATTTAATGCAACAGTTGCCAATTGGTAGCTATAATATTAAAGGACATGGATATAAGTTCACTTACCATAAATAATCTTGAACAATTGATTGAAAGTTATCCCTGGTTCACAATAGCCCGCAGGGAATATATTTCGAGATGTGCCGATTCGGGAGAGGATGCTCTGCAACAGGCGGTATCCAAGGCCGGCATCCACGTCCTTTCAAGACGATATTTTGAGAAGTCCATCTCTAAAACCATTGCTGCAAATAAAGAGGCGGCCACAAAAGTAGCCCAAGAGGCGGAAACAGTGAAAGTAGAGTCCGCTCCGCAAAATACAGTTCAGAGTAGGACGAATCCTGCAGAGCTGAAAGCACAACACTATTATATAGTAGGTGGAGACTATTTCGGACAGGAAGATTTTCAGCAGTTGGAAAAAGACGGACTGTCTGTCAGTGTCAATTTATCCTTAAATCCAATAAGTCATACGTTGGGATCCTTTGGAAGCAATATCGCGGATCAACGCGGAAGCGCCCCTGTCGAAAATGATTGCAGAGAGAGTGACGACCTTGATTTCTGCACTGAAACACTTGCTAAAATATATGTTGAGCAGGAGTTCTATGCAAGAGCCAGAGAGGTTTACAAAAAACTAATTTTGTTATATCCGGAAAAAAGTACTTACTTTGCATCTCTTATGGAAAAAGTAAAAAAATAAAATAAATTAATTATGCAAGCAGCCTATATTACAATCTCGATTATTATAGTCATTGCAAGTGTTCTTTTAACTCTTGTTGTTTTGGTACAAAACTCTAAGGGTGGCGGATTGGCAGCAAACTTTGCAGCCGGAAACCAGACTTTCGGAGTTCGTCAGACAGCAGACTTTCTTGAAAAACTTACTTGGGGTTTGGCTATTACAATTTTGATTCTTTGCGTGGTAGCTACTTTTGTTATTCCGACAAAAGGTGCTCACCATTCACAAGTTAAAGAAAAAATTGAACAAACAGCTCCTGTTCAGGGTCAGCCGGAATTTCCGACAAATACTGCACCTGCAACCACTCCTACTCCAAGCAATTAATAATCAGGAGATTAAGCAAATCTTACAAAAGTGTCGAAAAAAAATTCGGCACTTTTTTTAAAAATTTACTACTTTGCTATACAATGTATTAAAAAA
The DNA here is from genome assembly GCA_028686425.1 of Bacteroidales bacterium. Taxonomy (GTDB): domain Bacteria; phylum Bacteroidota; class Bacteroidia; order Bacteroidales; family UBA932; genus Cacconaster. The sequence continues at coordinate 34,682 of JAQUBZ010000001.1, forward strand.
AGTTTATATATTTGCAGTACCAAATTATTGGTAATAAAAAGTATTTAACAAAACATAAAACACATACAAAATGAAAAAAGTAGTTAATGTAGGTATTGGCGGTCGCAGTTTTACAATTGATGATGATGCATTTCAAAAGTTGGATGCTTATTTGAATAAATTCCGAACTAAAACCGATATGGGTTATCAGACCAAAGAGGTTATGAACGAATTGGAAATGCGAATCGCAGAACTGTTTGAACAGGAACTCGGTTCAAGGACCGAAGTAGTCAATCTTGCTATTGTCAATAAGGTGATTTCTCAACTTGGAATGCCTGACGGAAGTGCGGATGACGGTAATTTCTATTATGGTAACAATACAAACAACTATACGGGTAAAGCTCCGAAAAGATTTTACCGTGACCCTGACAATAATATAATAGGTGGCGTTTGCAGCGGTCTGGCTGCATACTTTAACATCGACATTGTACTTGTCCGTATAATATTCGTTGTTTGTATCTTCTTCGGAAGTGTTGGATTCTGGGCATATATCATATTCTGGATTGTTGCACCTAAAGCTTTAACGGCAGCACAGAAATGTGAGATGAGAGGATGGCCGGTAACTGCAGAAAACATGAGTAAATTTTCACAAAGAAAATAAGGAGGATTTATGGAAAATACAGTTGATAATGTAAAATCCCAAATGAGAAAGGGTGTACTCGAATATTGTATTCTGAGTATTTTAAACAAGAAAGATGCATACGCATCTTCTATAATTGACGAACTCAAGGGAGCAAATATGATTGTGGTGGAAGGAACTCTTTATCCGCTCCTGATCAGACAAAAAAATCAGGGACTTCTCACATATCGTTGGGAAGAGTCACCGCAAGGACCTCCAAGAAAGTATTATGCCATTACCGAGAAAGGCAAATCCCAACTCGCGGAGATGGATGCTGCTTGGAAAGAAATAGTTGACACAATCGAATTTATTAAAAAGTAGGAGAAAGAACTATGAAAAAAGTGGAAAAAGTAAGTATCGGCAGATATGCTTTTGTCCTTGAAGAAGATGCCTTCAAGATGACTCAGAATTATATAGATGAACTCGAAAGATACTATTCCGACAAAGAGGGAGGCTCTGAAATAATGGAGGGAATTGAGGAGAGGATGGCCGAATTGTTTTTGGAAAAATGCGGAGCCGAAGGTGTTGTCTCTATTTCCGTAGTCGAGCATGTGATTTCTATTTTAGGTAAACCGGAAACAATTGAAGGGGAAACAGCGCAGGATGGCTCCGGGAAATTTCAGTATGACACTAAACGAAAATTGTACAGAGATGGTTCTCACAAAGTGCTCGGTGGTGTTTGCAGCGGCATGGCTGCCTATTTCAACATGGATCTTTCTTTAATGAGAATTTTGTGGGTAATCCTGTTTTTCTGCTGCTCTACTATCGGATTTATCTCTGTTCCGTGGTTTGGGGCATGGTTTGTCCCTGTCGTGTATATTATTCTTTGGATTGTATTGCCTCAGGCGAAAACCATTCAGCAGAGATGTGAAATGAGGGGCGAGAAGGGAAATCTTGATGATATTGAAAAAACTATTGAACGAGGTGCCAGGGTTGTTGAGGATAGGGCAAAAGAGATTGGTCGATCTGATTTTTGGAGAGTATTGGGTAGAGTGATTTGTATTGTGATAGGGATGTTGTTCATTATTATCGGGGCTGCCGGATTGATTGCCGGAGCTATTGCATTTTTCTTCGGAATGGAGTATTGGGATGTGAATGTCATTAATACATGGTTTGAATGGGTATCCGACTATTCAACAACTTTGACGACTGCTATTCCGATTATCTGGGCAAAGATTACCATAATGTTAGTCTATTTCCTCCCATTCCTCGGTATTCTCTATGGAGGTATTCAGATGACATTCGGATTTAAGTCGCCTAAATGGAGACCGGGCCTGATAATCTTTATTCTATGGCTTATAGCGGTGATTGCCTTGTGTATTTTCTGCTCTGCCGGAATATTTTTAATGTGATTTTAAACCTTTTATTATAGTTATAGTCTAAGACCTAAAAGACTACTCGTTAGTTTTTCCTTTAGGTTAAGTGATGGAGCCGCATATTTCCCAATGCGGCTCTTCTTGGCTCACCCGTAAAAACCTGTGTTTGGAAAAGTTTTTAACTTTGCAAAAAAAACATGAATCCATATTTAAAGTTAACGAGTTACATATTACCACAAGAGATTAATGAATCATTTGAATTAAAGGAAGTTATAGAAAACGAGAGTGGACTTCATATATATTTGGAAGAAAAGGGCAGGAGTGCGTGAACAATTGTCCTCTACTACTGTAGAGCAACATGGCAAATTTATGTGTCAGTATCTAAGTAATTGATTAATAGTTATATAGCAAACACGGTGTTGATTTACAAGTAATTGATGCAGAGCGACATGGTGTGAGAGGCAGATGGAGGGTTGCAAGCGCCGTGAGCAAAGCGAACGAAAGCGCCCTCCAGATGACTCTTACACCTGTCGCTCATCCAACGTTACACATATCCGGCAGGGATTGTTTTCATGGGAGGGTTTCCATCCCGTGGCTTTCGAGGGCTTGATTGCCACAGGGTGAATTGGATGGTTTCGGGGATGCTCCAGGCAGCGGAGGTGCAGGGATCCATTGTAAAGAAGCTCAGGCAAGTGGTCGAAGGTCAGAATAAGATCAACTTACAGTTTGGGGTCGCGTTTAAGCGGCTTTTTAAAGTGTCCCTGACTCAGGATAAGATCAAATTTAGAGTTTCAGCACTGCCATAAATGCCGATTGCGGGACTTCAACATTGCCGACCTGGCGCATACGCTTCTTTCCTTTCTTCTGTTTCTCAAGCAGCTTGCGCTTACGAGTGATATCTCCACCGTAACATTTGGCCGTCACATCCTTACGAACAGCCTTAACTGTCTCGCGAGCAATGATTTTAGCCCCGATAGCCGCCTGAATTGCTATGTCGAATTGCTGACGTGGTATCAAATCTTTGAGTTTTTCACACATCCTGCGACCGAAGTCGTAAGCGTGATCTCTATGTATCAACGAAGAAAGGGCATCCACCTGCTCCCCATTCAGAAGGATATCAAGTTTGACAAGATCTGCTTTCTGATACCCTATGATGTGATAATCAAAAGAAGCATAGCCTCTTGACACCGATTTCAACTTATCATAGAAATCAAACACAATTTCAGCCAGAGGCATTTCATAATTAAGCTCTACCCTTTCGGCAGTAAGAAAATGCTGACTGACCAACACCCCTCTCTTATCGAGACACAATTTCATGATAACTCCGAAATATTCACTCTTGGATATAATCTGCGCCTTGATATACGGCTCTTCTATATAATCTATAAGTGTAGGTGCGGGAAGGCCGGAAGGATTGTGTACATCTATCACCTCTTGCTGTGTGGTATATACCTTATACGATACGTTTGGAACTGTCGTAATGACATCCATGTCAAATTCGCGATATAGTCTTTCCTGCATGATTTCAAGGTGGAGCAATCCGAGAAATCCGCACCTGAATCCGAATCCGAGGGCAAGTGATGATTCCGGCTCAAAAACAAGCGAGGCGTCATTGAGCTGTAATTTTTCAAGAGAAGATCTCAAATCTTCATATTCGTCCGCTTCAACCGGATAGACTCCGGCAAACAACATCGGCTTGACCTCTTCAAATCCGGCAATATGCTCTGCACAAGGCCTTTCCACATGAGTAATGGTGTCCCCCACTTTAACTTCGGAAGCCGTTTTGATTCCTGAAATGATATATCCTACACTTCCTGTCGGAATTTCGGCGCGAGGACACATTTTCATCTTCAATACACCCACTTCATCCGCATCGTATTCTTTACCAGTATTGAAAAATTTGACTTTGTCTCCCGTCTTTATGGAGCCGTTTGCCACCTTAAAATATGCTATAATTCCTCTGAAAGGATTGAATACCGAATCAAAAATCAATGCTTGAAGCGGTGCTGAAGGGTCTCCTGAAGGTGCAGGAACCTTTTCCACAATTCTGTCGAGAATAGCCGGCACTCCTTCGCCTGTCTTTGCACTTGCCAGCAGAATATCTTCATCTTTGCACCCTATAAGTTCTATCACCTGATCTTTAACGACATCCACCATTGCCGAGTCCATGTCAATCTTATTGAGAACCGGTATTATCTCAAGATTGTGTTCTATGGCCAGATAAAGATTTGAAATGGTCTGTGCCTGAATACCTTGTGTTGCATCGACCACTAACAGCGCCCCTTCGCATGAAGCAATGGCGCGTGATACTTCATAAGAGAAGTCAACGTGACCGGGAGTATCGATAAGGTTAAGTATATAGGTTTGACCTTTATAATTGTATTCCATCTGTATTGCATGGCTCTTTATGGTAATCCCTTTTTCTCTCTCCAAATCCATAGAGTCAAGGACTTGCGCCTCCATTTCTCGCTGATCGAGAGTATTTGTCTTCTCAAGCATTCTATCTGCCAAAGTGCTTTTACCATGGTCTATGTGGGCTATGATGCAAAAGTTTCTGATATATTTCATCGGGGTAATATGTGTTATTGCTATTATCTTTTTGTCAAATCGGACCTGTCAACACTATTTGTATGATTGTCAACTCTGTCTTCAAGGCATAAATCACAAAAGTTTGTAATATGTTTCTCAGGCGCAAATATAATGATTATCTTTGTTTTTTAATCTCAAAATAAATTCTATGGCCATATCTTATACTTTTGAACAAATTGCCTCTCAGGTCAGAAGGGATATTCTCCGCATGGTTACAAATGCGGCATCCGGGCACCCGGGAGGATCGATGAGCAGCACAGACATTCTTACTGTTCTTTTTTTTAAGGAGATGAATATTGTCCCTGAAAAATGGGAACGTAACGGTAAAGGAAGTGATATGTTTTTTCTTTCTGCCGGTCATATTTCTCCCGTGCTATATAGTATTCTTGCAAGAAGGGGATATTTTCCGGTATCGGAATTGTCAACTTTCAGAGCTTTCGGTTCGCGTCTGCAGGGACACCCTTCTATCGAAAGGGGTCTTCCCGGTGTAAATCAGGCTGCAGGTTCTCTCGGACAGGGTCTTTCTGTTGCCATCGGAGCTGCCCTCGGCAAGAAACTCAATAACGATCAGAATACAGTCTATGTACTGATAGGTGACGGTGAGAGTGAGGAGGGACAAATATGGGAAGCCGCCGCTTCTGCCGTTCATCATAAGGCAGATAATATTATAGCCATGACGGACTGGAACAAACAGCAAATTGACGGCACTACCGAGCAGGTTCAGAGTCTGGGCGATCTTCACGCCAAATGGAGTGCCTTCGGCTGGGAAACCATCGTTGCAGACGGTCACGATTTCAGTTCGATTGCAGAGGCTTTCGGCAAGGCAAAGGAGCTGAAGGGTAACGGAAAGCCTATTATGATCTTGTTCCGTACCGAAATGGGCCACGGTGTCGATTTTATGGCCGGTACTTGCAAATGGCATGGCAAAAATCCTTCACAGGAGCAATGCGAACAGGGATTATCACAACTTAAAGAAACATTGGGAGATTATTAAGATGAAACAATATATCAATAGCGGAAATAAAGATACACGCTCCGGTTTTGGAGCAGGTCTTGCAGAGCTTGGGCGCACAAACCCTAAGGTGGTTGCTTTGTGTGCCGATCTTATAGGGTCTCTGAAAATGGACGAGTTTGCAAAGGAGCATCCGGAAAGATTTTTCCAGAGCGGTATTGCGGAAGCAAATATGATTGGAGTTGCAGCAGGTCTTGCCATAAGCGGATATATTCCGTTTGCAGGCACTTTTGCAAATTTTGCAACGGCCAGAGTATATGATCAAATCAGGCAATCTGTCTGTTATTCAAAGACCAATGTCAAAATCGCTGCTTCACACGCAGGTATCACCCTCGGTGAGGATGGGGCAACCCACCAGACCATGGAAGATATAGGTCTTATGAGGATGTTGCCGGAAATGGTGGTTATCAATCCTTGCGATTATAATCAGACCAAGGCTGCCACAATTGCAGCAGCATATCATGACGGTCCTGTGTATCTGAGATTCGGCCGTCCGGGCGTGCCCAATTTTACTCCTGATAATCAACCATTTGAAATAGGCAAAGCCATCAAGTTGAATGACGGTCATCACGTAACAGTGATTGCAACCGGACATCTCGTATGGGAAGCCATCAAGGCTGCCGAAATACTCGAAGACAAGGGTATCACTGTCGATCTTTTAAATATCCACACCATTAAACCTTTGGATGAAAAAGCAGTCTTACAATCGGTTGCCAAGACACATTGCGTAGTTTGCGCAGAAGAACACCTCATTGCCGGAGGACTTGGAGAGGCCGTTGCCGGACTTTTAGTCAGAAACAACCCTGTTCCGATGAGGTTTGTGGCAGTTGACGACAAATTCGGACAAAGCGGCAAACCGGCGCAACTGATGGAGGCATACGGATTGGATGCAGCTCATATAGTGACTGCTGCACAACAACTTACATCGGCCAAATAGCTGTAAATGGAAGATAGCGAAATATTGGAACTCTATCGTTCGGGTGAAGAGCAGCAGGCTTTCAACCTCATTATGCGAAAGTATAATGAGCGCCTGTATTGGCATATCCGCAAACTTGTTTGCGATCATGACGATACCAACGACCTGCTGCAGAACACCTTTATCAAGGTATGGAGGTCCCTCGGCTCGTTTCGCGAAGATTCAAGACTATACACATGGCTTTATAGGATTGCCACCAATGAAGCTTTGACTTTTCTAAAGAAGAAAAGTCTTAAAGCCAACCTCTCGCTATCGGACTATTCAAAGGTGCTTGAAAATAAGATTGAGACCGATTCTTCCTTTAACGGAGACTATCTTCAACTTGCACTCCAAAAGTCCATAGCAAAGCTGCCGCCGAAGCAGAAATTGGTGTTCAACATGAGATATTTTGATGAGATGAAATATGAAGATATTTCCGAGATTCTCAATATTTCGGTAGGAGCGCTCAAAGCATCATACCATCATGCTTACAATAAAGTTCAGGAAAGTTTGAAACAACTTGTTGAAGTTTAAATAAATATAATATTAAACCTTTTTGATGATTTAGTGTCTAAAAAGTATTATGGAAGATAAATTTAACAACATACTTGATAATCCCGAGTTGAAAAAGAATCCTTTTTCAATTCCGGACGGTGACGGTTATTTTGTAAAGATGGAAGATGACGTGAGGTCAAAGATTATTGTTCCTGAACGTCACCACACCCTGTTAACTTATCTCAAACCTGCACTCGGACTTATTTGTTCTTTCGGTTTGATATATGGTGTCGCTTATGGGGTACTATCCATGACCGGTTCTTTGTCTGATGAGACTCCTGAGTCTATTGAAATCATTGAGAACGGCTATTTGAGTTCTTCTTTCATCGACCATTTTAACGAAGATATGGAGATGTCGAGAATGGAAGGGTTTAACCACGATACCGACTCTATCGCCGAAGAGGATATAGTCTCTTTCCTAACTTCCGAACTTACTCCGGCAGAGTTATCTTTAATTTATGCAGACGTTTTAAAATAGTATTATATGAAACGATTGATTGTTATCGCACTAATTGCCATGTTCGGCATTAATTGCTTTTCTCAAAACAGCAATGACACCAAGAACGAGGCCAAACAGAAGAAGGAAAACACCTATTATAATAGGATTATGAACGAAAAAATAGCCTTCTTCACTTCAGAAATTGACCTGACTCCGGAAGAGGCCCAGTTGTTCTGGCCTGTTTACAACAAATTCTGGAAAGATTCCCAAACTGCTCACAGAGCAACAATGAAAGTCTTTCATAAGATGAAGAACATCGACAAAGACAATCTCAGTGACAAAGAAGTTGAGCAGCTCTTAAAAGCTTATATCAAGGCTCAAGATGCCGAAAGAGCTGTTAACACAGATTATTATTCCGCATTTACCAAGGTTCTTCCTATTGCAAAAGTAGCCAAAATGTATGTTGCGGAGGAATTTTTCAGAATGAAGATGATTAACGACCTTCGTAAGCAGCAAAAGCCTGCCAAACAAGATATTAGCAAGGCAAAAGCTACTGATGACAACAAGCAGGAATCACCTTGTGTCTCTGATTCCGATTGTGCAGCAAAGGTTCAATAAACGTTAATTTAGAATTTTAGATAAAAATCTTTTGAAAGCGACTTATACTCTTCGGTATAGTCGCTTTCATTTTGAATAGTGAGAGACTCTTCCACACATGGCAGATCGGTCATGGACAATTCTGCCATAATACGTTTCGGCGAACATCCATCAAATGTTGAAACACGGCATAATCTGATAAGATACATCCCTTTTTTACGAGCCTTACAAATAAAGGCCATTCCTTCTTCTATCGGGTAAATCACTGCAAGTCTTCCTTTTGGACTAAGCAGCTTCAAAGCTCCATCGATAATCTCTTCTTGTGGAAGAGTATCAGTATGACGGGATTCGGATCTTCTCTTTTGAGGCGCTTTAAGTGAATCTATAAAGTATGGCGGATTGGAAAAAATCAAATCAAACTTATTTCGGCATAATGAGCTTGCTTCTACCTGCAATGGCACCGATTCAAATCTTTCAATTAATTGTTTCAGAGAAATATGTTCTGCTCTCAATGCGGAGTTCCACACAGATGCCTTAAAATTAGCGGCTGCTTCCGTAACCGAATCGGCATCAATATCTATTGCCGATATTGCATAATCACTGCTGAAAACAGGTTCGGATCTGCCAGACTTTAGTGTTCCGACATTTACGGCCATATCCGCCATCCGTTGTGCAGCCATAAGTGCGATTACTCCTGTCCCCGTACCTATATCGAGAAGTGTCCGGTCATCCGGCAATATCTGCATCCAGGCCCCAAGCAATACACCGTCTGTATTGACTTTCATGGCTGAAATATCATTTTTAACTGAAAATCTTTTGAATCTGAAGAAGCTCATAGCAGTGTCTGCTTATTTGCAAAACTCCCCGTCTTTCATCTCCAATGTCCTGTCGGATAGCGCTGCAAGGTCTTTATCGTGGGTAACAATGATGATTGTCAGGCCGAATTTGTCCCTCAAATCGAAAAATAACCGATGCAGTTCCCCTTTGGTCTTACTATCAAGGTTTCCGGAGGGCTCATCTGCAAACAAAACAGTGGGGTTATTAATCAAAGCTCTTGCTATGGCCACCCTCTGCTGCTCACCTCCGCTGAGTTCAGAGGGTTTGTGATTAAGTCTTTCTCCAAGTCCAAGTTCCTTCAAAAGTGAAGCAGCTTTATCAGAGGCTGTTTTGCGAGAATAATTGGCTATAAGAGCAGGAATCATCACATTTTCCAGAGCGGTAAATTCGGGAAGCAGATGGTGTGCCTGAAATACAAATCCTATCTTTTTGTTCCTAAATTCGGCCATCTGCCTCTCGGAAAGGGAAAAAATATCTACTCCGTCAATCTCCACGCTACCTTTATCGGGTCTGGAGAGAGATCCGAGTATTTGCAAAAGGGTTGATTTGCCGGCACCGCTGGCCCCGACAATGCTGACAACTTCAGCCTCTTCCGCCTTAAAACAAATATCCTTCAGGACCTTTAGGGTCCCGAAGGATTTGTCTATATGATTAGCGATAATCACTACTCGTCTTCCTGTTCTTCTTCGTATGCTTTCAACAACTTGTCCTGAACATCGGCAGGTACCTGCTGATAGTCGGCAAAAGCCATTGTAAACGTAGCACGACCGGAAGTCAGCGAACTCAATGTAGTTGAATATTTATAAAGTTCGGCCAATGGAACACGTGCTTTAAGCACCTGGAATCCTTTTTCGGAACTCATACCTTCGATGATTGAACGACGGTTCTGCAAGTCTGACATAACATCACCCATGCAATCTCCCGGAACAAGTACCTCAACATTATAAATAGGCTCCATAATCTTAGGACCTGCATTCTTAAATGCCTCTTTAAATGCATTACGTGCTGCAAGTTTGAAAGAAAGCTCATTTGAGTCAACGGGGTGCATCTTTCCATCAAACACAAATACCCTGATGTCACGAGCGTATGATCCTGTAAGAGGTCCTTCAACCATCTTTTCCATAACACCTTTAAGAATAGGAGGCATGAAACGTGCATCAATTGCACCGCCGACTATACAGTTGTAATATTCAAGCTTGCCGCCCCAATCCATTGTATATTCTTCTTTTCCTTTGATGTTCAATACCATTTCACGTCCGTCAATCTTGAAGCGGTTGTTAGCTTCAACACCTTCAACGATAGGTTCAATCAACAGATGAACTTCACCGAACTGACCTGCACCGCCTGACTGTTTCTTGTGACGATATGAGGCAACGGCCACCTTGGTAATGGTCTCACGATATGGAATACGTGGAGCAAACAAGTCTATTTCAATCTTTTGAACATTATTGATATACCATTTAAGAATATTGATATGCTGTTCGCCCTGACCGTTTAAGATAGTCTGTTTCAACTCCTTAGAGTATTCAATAACAAGTGTCGGGTCTTCAGCATTGGCTCTGTTGAGGATTTCGCCCAATTTCTCATCGTCTTTCTCGACTTTCGCCTTAATGGCTGTACGATATTTTGAAGGAGGGAATACTATAGGTGCGACAACATTATCATTACCTGCCTGATTCAAAGTCTGATTGGTCTTGACTGATTTCAATTTGACTGTACATCCAAGGTCTCCGGCCAACATTTCGGATACTTTTTCCTTCTTCTTTCCGGCAACTGCATAAATGGCCGATACACGCTCTTTTGAACCGGTTTCCGGATTAACAACATCCTGACCTTCAGTAATTTTACCAGAGATAACCTTAAAATAGGTCACTTCACCAAGATGCTGTTCGACAGCTGTCTTATAAACGAATATTGAAGTAGGTCCGGCAACATTACATTTGATGTCGGCACCTTCTTTGCTCTTTTCAACATCCTGCGCAGGAGACGGAGCCACATCAATGATGAAATCCATCAAACGTTTGACACCGATATCTTTCTTTGCAGAGAGGCAGAATACAGGATAAATATCCCCATTGTCAAATCCTATCTTAAGACCTTTGTTTACTTCTTCTTCCGTCAATTCTCCCGCTTCAAAGAATTTCTCCATCAAAGCTTCGTCGTTTTCGGCAGCCATCTCCATAAGGGCAGCTTTCATCTCCTGAGCTTCATCTTTATGATCTGCCGGAATTTCGCACTCTTCTCTTGTACCGTTTTCGTCTTTGAAGCGATACATCTTCATCTTCAGAATATCGATAAAACAATCAAAGCTCAAACCCGGATTAACAGGGTACTGCACAATTACAGGTTTGCTTCCGAAAGCCTGATGAAGAGACTCTATTGTATTCTCCCAATTTGCTTTTTCTGCATCAAGTTGATTAACCCCTATAATGACAGGCATCTTGTATTGCTCCGCATAACGACCCAGAATCTCTGTACCTACCTCAACGCCCTGCTGAGCATTGACAACCATTACTCCGGTATCACAAACTTTAAACGCAGAGATAACGCCACCCACAAAATCGTCTGCCCCCGGTGTGTCTATTATATTCAACTTATTGTCCATGTACTCAGCATATAGTGGTGTTGAGTAGATAGAGCGTTGATAAAGTTGTTCGACTTCTGTGTTGTCAGACACTGTATTCTTTGCTTCTACGGTACCTCTGCGGTCGATGACTTTGCCTTCAAACATCATGGTTTCAGCCAAAGTGGTCTTCCCGGACCTCGTACCCCCAAGCAAAACGACGTTTCTAATGTTTTCTGTGGAGTAAGTTTTCATTTAATCAAATATTTAAAATTTATTATTTTCTCGATTTTTCTTAAAAAGTATAGCTTGCAAATTTAGATTATTTATTTTAAAAAAACAATCTATCTTTATCCGGTAATAATTTATAACTAAGTCTGTGATATTTGGTAACTCCATATTTTTCTATGGCCTCTCTATGTTCTGCTGTGGGATAGGCAACATTTTTATCCCATCCGTATTGTGGAAATTCTTTTGAAATATTTTTCATATACTCGTCCCGATGTGTCTTGGCGAGTATGGAAGCTGCTGCAATACAAGACATTTTTCCATCTCCTTTGACTACACAATGAGAGACTATATTGAGATAAGGTTTGAACTTGTTGCCATCCACAAATATCATAGAGAGCTCTCCATGCTTGAGATCAAGTCCGTCAAGAGCTTTGTGCATCCCCTTTATTGATGCATTCAAAATGTTGATTTTGTCTATCTCTTGAGGAGATATGGCTGCCACACTCCATGCAACAGCCTCTTTTTCAATTATTTGTCTAAGCTCCTCACGCTGATGTTCACTCAATATCTTGGAATCGTCAAGCAACGGGTGATAAAATCCCTCCGGTAGTACTACTGCGGCTGCAAATACAGGCCCTGCAAGGGCTCCGCGGCCCGCTTCATCGCATCCTGCCTGAAAATAATATCCCTTCATAACCTCTCCTGCATTATTTATAGACCTGTGTATATCTGGTTCAATGTCGGACAGTGTATATACGTCCCTTATTCCCACCTTTTTCCATACATTCTGAGGTAAAAGAGATTGTCCGCACACCACATAAAGCTCCTTTTTGTATTTCGAGCACAAAGAGGCTATTCCATCTATCAATTTACCGCTAAGGCTCTGATAATCAAATCGTCCCTCTCCGGTAATGACCGCATCCGCTTTTTTGATCTTTTCTTCGAGGAAGACCATCTCCCCAAACAATTTCCAGCCTGGAACAAGTTCGGCATTGAGAAAACCGTAAAATGCAGCTCCTATGCCTCCCGCGGCCCCTCCTCCCGGGATTGTCCTATATCTCGCTATTCTCTCTTTGTCTATACCCTTCTCTTCCATAATCTTTTCTGCTTTCCCGGCAAAAATTTCCATTCGTCTCTCAAGTATTTCAAGCATATCCCGGTCAGCTCCTTTTTGCGGACCATATACCATAGTCGCCCCATTCGGGCCCAGCAGCGGATTATCCACGTCGGATGCCACCAGAAATTCGACTCCGTCAGAAGAAATATCGTTTTCGAGCATTCCCGCTCCTCCGTCATTTGTGGCGCTTCCACCTATCCCGACAATAATCCTGACCGCCCCAAGCTCAATCGCTTTCTTGATCATTACACCCAGCCCGTATGTTGTGGTCTTCTCCGGATTCTGCTCCTGCGGCTGCAACAAGGTAAGCCCGCAGCACTTTGCCATCTCGATAAATGCACACTTGCGATAATCTTGTTCAAATAGAAGCATCGGCGCTTTTATTTTTCGCATCAGCGGATCAAATGTATCAACCTCTGCTATATGCCCTTCTGTGCCGATTGCATTGGAAAGCACCTCTAAAGAGCCGTCACCGCCATCCGCCAATGGTAACTTCTCTATCCTCGTATTTTCAATATTTACAATCCTTTTCATTAATGCCGATTCCAGACAATCAGCAACTTGAGCAGCAGTCAGCGACCCTTTGAACTTGTCGGGGACAATCAGTATTTCTCTTTTTGAATTCATTTGTTTACATTTGTGTCAGATAAAAATAAGTCAAATATATTTAAATATGAAGAAAATCACTCTTTTATTTTCATTGGCCTTTCTGCTTATCCTCACCCCGGCAAGGGCAGATGAGGGTATGTGGCTGTTGCCATTGCTCGAAAAAATGAATATCAAGACGATGCAGAAGATGGGTCTCCAGCTCACTGCCGAAGATATTTACAGTATTAATCACTCATCTCTCAAAGATGCGGTAGTCCATTTCGGCGGGGGCTGCACAGGTGAGATTATCTCTGCCGAAGGGCTTCTCGTCACAAATCACCACTGCGGTTACGGCTCCATCAGAAAGCTCAGCACAGTCGAACACGACTATCTGACCAATGGATATTGGGCCATGAATCGCAATGAGGAGCTTCCTGCAGAGGGACTTACGGTCACTTTTCTTGAAAGTTTCACGGATGTGACCAAAACCATCGAAAAAGCTCTCAGGAAAGCAGATGATCAACATGTCAAAGACAGTCTTTTCCGCTCAATATCAAGCGAACTTGTGTTGAAAGCTGTTGGAAACAACCAATTCCTCAACGCCAATGTCTATTCGATGTATGGAGGCAATGCCTACTATCTGGTAGTGTCCAAAACATACAAAGATGTCCGTTTTGTCGGTGCTCCACCTTCATCAATCGGCAAATTTGGTGCAGATACGGACAACTGGATGTGGCCGCGTCATACTTGCGACTTTTCAATGTTCAGAGTATATGCGGACAAAGACAACAATCCTGCAGATTATTCGGCAGACAATGTCCCTTACAAGCCTAAACAGCACCTGACCATCTCTCTCAAAGGGGTGAAACCTAACGACTTTACATTTATAATGGGATATCCCGGACGTACCAACCGCTTCATGACTCAATCGGAACTTGTCGAGACACGCGATATTACCAATGCCATCAGTATTTATACAAGAGGCATTCGCCAGGAATTGATGATGGAAGACATGCTTGCCTCTCCAAAAGTCAAGATTCAGTATGCAAGCAAATACAGCGGCTCTTCAAACGGATGGAAGAAATGGATCGGGATGAATGAAACCTTTGCAAAACTCAATGTGGAGCAGCGCCGTGCACAGGAAGAAGCCGAATTTACCAAATGGGTATCCGAAAAGAAATCGCGACAGAAACAATATGGCGAAGCTTTGAACAAAATCAACTCAGCCATTGCCGACAGAAAAGATGCCACTTATGTCAACCGCTATCTGAGTGAAACTCTCAATAACGCAGAGATTGCTTCTATCGCATTCTATATCAACAGATACTACCAGGCTCTTCAAAGAGCCGCCTCTCCGGCGGATAAGAAGCAGCTTGAACAGGACATCAGGGATTTGATCGATGCATTCTATACCGACTATTCGGCACCTACCGACAGGAAGATTATCAAATCAATGATCAAAATCTATCGCGATAAGGTATCTGCAGACTATCATCCTTCTTTCTATCAGGAAATTAACGAGAAATTTGGTGGAAATATCGACAGATATGTCGATAATATGTTTGATAACTCAATATTCGCTTCCAAAGAGAAATTACTGAACGTTATCAACGCACCGAAACAGGAATCGGCCGATGAGACTGCATTTGCCGCTAATCCTATACAGGATGACCCTGCTCTCAAATACTCACTCTCTTACAGGAAGATAGTCCCTGCTCTTCGCAACAAGATTGCTGCAAGCCAGAACGATTTTTACGAAGGCAAGAAACAATATATTGCAGGTCAGCTTGAAATGCGTAAAGGAACAGCTATTTATCCCGATGCAAACTCCTCAATGAGACTCACTTACGGTACTGTCCTCCCTTATTCTCCGAAAGATGCCGTGGTTTACAACTACTACACTACTCTTGACGGTGTAATGGAGAAAGAGGATCCGGATAATTGGGAATTTATCGTTCCGGAAAAACTGAAAGAGCTGCATGCCGCCAAAGATTACGGACGTTATGCAATGAGCAACGGACAAATGCCGGCCTGCTTCATCACAAACGGTGATATTACAGGAGGTAACTCGGGAAGTCCCGTTCTCAACGCCAAAGGAGAGCTTATCGGTCTTGCATTTGACGGCAACTGGGAAGCAATGTCGGGCGACATTATTTTTGAACCCGAACTTCAACGCTGTATCAACGTTGACATAAGATATGTATTGTTTATCGTTGACAAATTCGGAGGAGCCGGATATCTGCTTGACGAAATGACTATATCGGAATAACACAACATTAAAGTATAACATTATGGCACTCGAATCACAAATTCAACAAGATTTGAAAGCTGCAATGATAGCAAAGGACAGCGTAGCCTTGGCCTCCATCAGGGGTATCAAGGCTGCCATCCTTCTTGCCAAAACAGCCGAAGGGGCATCAGGTGAGATTACCGATGCCGACATTGTAAAAATTATTCAGAAACTTGTAAAACAGCGCAAAGAAAGCGCAGAAATCTATGCTCAGCAATCACGTCGGGAATTGGCGGACAATGAACTTGCCGAAGCAGCCATTCTGGAAAAATACCTCCCCAAACAGCTGAGCGAATCAGAAGTCGAGGAGGCATTATCTAAAATCATCAGTCAACTTGGAGTCTCAGGCCCTGCCGCTATGGGAAAGGTCATGGGAACAGCCACAAAGGCCCTTGCGGGGCAGGCTGACAGTAAGCTTATTTCAACAATTGTGAAGAAATTGCTTTCATAGCATCATAGACAGGTCCGTCGTGCAGGGCAGCAGGAGTTCCCCGGTCACCGCCTTCGCGGATGCTTTGCACGATAGGAATTTGTCCCAATAGTTCAAGACCATACTTTTCGGCCATCTTCCTACAGCCGTCTTTACCGAAAATATAATATTTGTTGTTCGGTAGTTCAGCGGGGGTGAACCATGACATATTCTCCACAAGGCCGTAAATATGTTTGTCGATATTTTCATTTCTGAACATATTGACCCCTTTCTCTACATCTGCAAGTGCCACATCTTGTGGCGTACTCACAATAATAGCCCCTGAAAGAGGAATATCGTGGACAAGGGAGATATGAATATCCCCTGTTCCTGGAGGAAGGTCTATCAAAAGGAAGTCAAGCTCTCCCCATCTCACCTGCAAAATCATCTGTTTCAGAGCATTGCAAGCCATAGGACCTCTCCATATAAGAGCCTGATCGGGACGGGCAAAATAGCCTATGGACATCCATTTTACGCCATATTTTTCGATAGGAAAGATTATTTCCTTACTGTCCGGAGGGATTTGATCCCCCTCATTGAGAGGTTTGCCGTCAACATCATAGATTTCGACAGCAGGCATGGCTCCCTCCGTACCCGTCATTTTGGGAACGGACGGACCGTAAACATCTGCATCGGCAAGCCCGACCTTGTAGCCCATTCTTGCAAGGGCAATGGCCAGATTGACAGCAACAGTTGACTTTCCGACACCGCCTTTGCCCGAAGCAATGGCGATGATTTTGCCCACTTCACTCAATTCCTGCTGATCCAAATCCAAAGGCTTCTTCTTTGCAGGCTTGGGTTGATTGGGATTGTAGGGACCTTTTATATTTTCGTAAGGTTTCATTATTATTTGGTTTTTTCGGGAGCAACGCTCTTGAGAAATAATTCGTTCATCTGCATTTCATCAATTCTTGACGGAGCATCAGCCATCATATCCCTTCCTGTATTATTTTTAGGGAATGCGATGTAATCTCTGATAGTATCCTGTCCTCCGAACAAAGAGCAGAAACGGTCAAATCCGAAAGCGATACCTCCATGAGGAGGAGCTCCGAACTTGAAGGCATTCATCAGAAAGCCGAATTTGTACTGAGCCTCTTCATCTGTCATCCCCAGCACTTCAAACATTCTCTTCTGAATATTGGAGTTGTGGATACGGATTGAGCCGCCGCCGACCTCTGTTCCATTCAGTACAAAGTCGTAAGCGTTGGCTGAGACCAATTCGAGGTCTTCTTTGCGATTACTGTAAAATTTGTCGAGGTCTTCGGGTTTGGGAGAGGTGAACGGATGGTGCATTGCATAGAAACGATTGGTCTCGTCATCCCATTCCAACAAAGGAAAATCGCACACCCACAGAGGAGCAAACACTTTAGGATCGCGCAAGCCGAGTCTGTTACCCATCTCTATACGAAGTGTTCCGAGAGCAACCTGTGTCTTGGTTTTTATTCCCGACATAATGAAAATCATGTCACCAACTCCTGCCCCCATGCCGTCTGCAATCTTTTTGAGGTCATCATGCGTGAAGAACTTATCTACGGACGATTTGATTCCCTCTTCTGAAATTCTTATATAAACCAGCCCTTTGGCACCGACCTGAGGCCTTTTTACCCATTCTGTCAATTCGTCAATCTGTTTGCGGGTATAAGAAGCTATACCTTCAACAACGATACCTCCGATATAGGGAGCATCATCGAATACCGAAAAATTATGCCCCTTAGCCACCCCTGTAAGATCGTTTATCTTCATGCCGAATCTGATATCGGGTTTGTCGGAACCATAGAAGCCCATCGCATCTGCATAGCTCATGCGAGGGAACTGCTCTTTGAATTCCATACCCAACACATTCTTAAACAGGTGTTTGGCAAGTCCTTCAAATGTATTTAGCACATCTTCTCTCTCTACAAACGACATCTCACAGTCTATCTGTGTAAATTCGGGTTGACGGTCTGCCCTGAGGTCTTCATCCCTGAAACAGCGTACAATCTGAAAATATCTGTCATATCCTGCCACCATCAGCAGCTGTTTGTATTGCTGAGGGCTTTGAGGCAGTGCATAAAATTCACCCGGATTCATACGGCTCGGAACGACAAAGTCGCGGGCCCCTTCCGGAGTAGATTTGATGAGGTATGGAGTCTCTATTTCCATGAAATCTTTGCTATCCAAATAGTTACGTGTCTCATGGGCCATTTTGTGCCTCAAGCTTAATGCTTTTTTCAAAGGATTTCTGCGAAGGTCTATATAGCGATATTTGGCACGCAACTCTTCTCCACCGTCAGACTCGTCTTCAATTGTGAACGGAGGAGTCTGAGCTTCATTCAACATATTGATTTCAGTGAGTTTGATTTCGATATCCCCTGTAGGGATTTTGGCATTTTTGCTGTGTCTCTCTTCAACAACTCCGATTGCCTGAATGACATATTCTCTTCCAAGTCCGGAAGCCATATCGTTCAGTTCTTTTGAGGAAGACTCGTCAATCACCAATTGTGTGATACCGTAACGATCTCTCAAGTCGATAAAACTCATGCCGCCCATTTTGCGGGTTCTCTGAACCCAGCCGGCCAAAGTTACCGTCTGACCTACATGGTCAATACGTAATTCTCCACATGTATGTGTTCTGTACATATTATTCGTATTTATTAACGTCATCCATAATTATCATTCTGTTGCCTTGAGCAAGTTGAGTTGCCCACACGAAATATCCGTTTGCACTCAAATGCACTCCATCCGTCGTGTATTCTGCTTTAAGATCGCCTTTATCGTCTTTCATCTTTTCGGCAATATCAAGATAAATATAATTGTATTTGCCGGTATTGGCTGCAAGCAGTTTGTTCAATTCCTCAACTTTAGGATTAAATCCTTCATAGTATTTCGATTTTGGATTAAGAGGTAAAGTACTCTGAATATAAAGATATGCCTTCGGCACATCGCTCCTGATCTTCTTTATCAACTTTTCGTATGATGCCCAAAGCTCTGAAACCTTGATATCCTTGTTATTGATGATGTCATTGGTTCCTATCATAAGATATATCTTGTTGGGCTTCTCCTCTGCAATATCGTCTATTCTGTTATAAACGCCCTCAATGACGTCTCCGCTGATACCACGATTGATAACAGACGTAAACGGCAGAAGCTCTACCCATAAAGCATTGTTATTCAAGCTATTACCTAACATGATGATAAAATTATATGTATTAGGCAGAGAGTTGAATATTGATACTCTGTGTTTGTAGTAATCGGTTATTTCTTTATATTTTCTGTCATTGGCCTTATTTAGTGCAGGAGTACCGATGTATTCTTCAATAGCCTTTGCATAAACTTCATAGCCGGCGCCATTGAGGTTTACACCATTCCATGTGTATTTGTCGGACAATGTCCCTTTGTCTCCCACTACAACTGCAGGAATATCTATGTATTTGAATTTGCCGTTTTGAGCAGCTTCAGAGAGCTTGGTGTTGATTTCACCGACTTTTGCAATCTGTCCGGCATCCATTTTTCCGGTAGGAATGGTACCGAGATAGTATAATGCGGTCTTAGGGGCCAGAGTTTTGGCTCTGTCCATGATTTCGAGAACTCTGCTAACTGTGCTGTCGGCGGCATCTCCGTGAAGAACATCCCTCATACCTGCACTTACAAATATAATTTTAGGGTGTTTGACTGCAATGGAGTCAACTCTGTATCTTACATGTTCCGTACCGTCAAGGGCAATACCTCTGTTTCTGATCTTTTTGTTGTTGAAAAACAGCTGCCATTCACCTCTGTCCATATAATCATCACCAAGCATGACGATACAGTTGGTATCGATAGGCATTTCGACATACATGCCGTTTTTCTCATTAAAATAGTCTTCATTGGTAAACCAGGTCGGTGCAGGGACAGGAGCCAATGCTGATACAACTTCTTTGTCTTTACATGAAGTAAGCAGCACTGCCGCAAACATTAAAATCGAAAAAATTCTTTTCATATCCTTTAATTTTTAAATATTATCTGAGTTATACATTGAACAAAAAGTGCATTACATCTCCATCCTGCACCACATATTCCTTCCCTTCACTGTTAAGTCTGCCCGCTGCACGGCATGCCGCCTCACTGCCGAGGGTGATATAATCTTCATATCTTATAACCTCTGCGCGTATAAATCCTTTTTCAAAATCGGTATGAATCACACCGGCAGCCTGCGGAGCCTTATCTCCCTTGTTGATAGTCCAAGCTCTCACTTCCGGCTCTCCTGCGGTAAAATAGGTTTGAAGATTAAGCAGTGAATATGCGGCCTGAATCAGCCTTACCACACCCGAATCTTTAAGTCCTATCTCTTCAAGAAACATCTTTCTCTCATCATAATCCTCAAGTTCTGCAATTTCGGACTCAATCTTTGCTGCAATAATCAAAATCTGAGCATCTTCTCCCTTAACCGCCTCTCTGACACTGTCCGTGTATGCGTTGCCGCTTCCGGCAGATGCTTCGTCCACATTGCACACATACATCACAGGCTTATTGGTCAAAAGGCATAGTTCTTTGGCAATCTTCAGATCTTCGGGATTATCAAAAGCGACTTCACGGGCATTTCTGCCCTGTTCAAGAACTGCTTTATATTTCAGAAGTACATCTACTGCACGTTTGGCGTGCTTGTCTCCGCCGGTCTGAGCCTGCTTCCGGACTTTGGACAATCTGTTGTTGACGGTATCCAGATCCTTAATCTGAAGCTCAATATCTATTATTTCCTTATCTCTTACAGGGTTGACACTTCCATCGACATGTACCACATTCGGGTCGTCGAAACAGCGTAACACATGCAAAATCGCATCAGTTTCACGTATATTTGCAAGAAACTGATTACCAAGCCCTTCTCCCTTGCTTGCCCCTTTTACCAGGCCGGCGATGTCAACTATTTCGACCGTGGCGGGAACCACACGTTTGGGATTGACCAACTTTTCCAAGACACTGAGCCGCTCGTCCGGAACGCTTGTAGAACCCACATTGGGTTCAATTGTGCAGAACGGAAAGTTGGCAGCTTGTGCCTTAGAAGAACTTATACAATTGAATAGTGTCGATTTGCCTACATTCGGGAGACCAACTATACCACACCTTAATGCCATTACTATTGCGTTTACTATTAGCCGACAAAGATAGTAATTTTCTTACAATAGTTATTCATTTATAGCATCAACAGGATTAAGGTTGGCTGCAACACGGGCTGGAACCACTCCGGATATGACACCTATGACGGTGGCAATCAACAATCCCATAATGACATTTCCGATGGTAAGTCTTATTTCAAGCGACCCTGCCGGGATAAACAATGTTCCGATATAGACTAACAGGATTCCCACTATGCCACCGGCTATGGCAAGTGTTGCCGACTCTATCAGAAATTGCATTGTGATAACATATTTCTTGGCTCCGAGCGCCTTTTGGATTCCGATTTGCTTCGTTCGTTCCTTGACCGATACAAACATGATATTGGCTATGCCGAATCCGCCGATCAACAATGAAAATCCACCGATAATCCACCCTATCATATTGACAAGTCTGAAGATTTTACCCACTTCCTTTATGGCAAAAGACATCTGATTGATTGAAAAATTGTCCTTTTGTACGGGCTTCAGTCTTCTGTCTTTTCTCATGAGAGACTTTAACTCTCCGATAAAGTCGTCAGTATTTACTCCCTCTTTGGGATTGATTATGATTTCTGCAGAAATCTGATTGATATTGATCAATGTTCTTGCGACTACAAGAGGTATTACAATGGCGGCATCCGTATCGACCATACTGACGGTCGTACCTCTTGCACTTTTAAACACACCTATTACAATCGCATCTGTCGCTCCGACTTTGATGGTCTTTCCTATCGGATTATTTCCTCCCGAAAACAGCTTTTCGGCAACTTCATTACCAATAATGGCCACATGCGTTCCCTTTTGAAGTTCGGAGGCTGTAAACGATCTCCCCTTTTCTATCTCATCCATAACCATCATTTCCCAATCGGTTGTGGCTCCAATCACCCTTCCCGACTCAAAAGAGTTACCCTCAAATTTGACGGTTCTTGTAAACTGACAGCTGAATGTTATTCTGTCGTAGGTTGAACAATTGTTCTTAAGATACAGATAGTCCGAATACGAAATACGCGGTCTTTTCCTGTATTCCCACCATTTGAACACCCCGCCATCACCCTCTTCAGGCCCCATGGGATATTGATCCACAAATACAAGCTCACTTCCAAACGAGTCAAACCCCTCTCTGATACTATTTTGGAGCGAATCCACCACTGTAAACACAGCTACTATGGAAAATATGCCGATGCAGACTCCGAGCAACGATAAAAACGTTCTGAATTTATCAATTTTCAATTGAGAAAGAGCAAAGTCAATACTTTCACTCACAAGCTTTAAAATGCTTATAGCATTCTTTTTTAAATTATTCATTTTAAGTCCTCCCTACAATCCTATCTTTCTTTTCAGTTCCCTTATGGTGTCAAAAGCCTCCAAAGGGGACATTTTGTTAATATCAATTCGTTTGAGTTCATCTTTAATATCAAGCAGCAAAGGATCATCAAGCTGATACAAAGACAATTGTATTGGCTTGCTTTCAGCCTTTTTCGCTGATTTGGCTTCATTTCCCTTTGAACCCTCAAGGGATTTCAGTTTCTTTTCGGCTTGTCTGACCACCGTCTCAGGCATACCGGCAAGCTTGGCGACATGAATACCGAAACTGTGAGCAACTCCGCCTTCACACAATTTACGAAGAAATATGACCTTTCCATCAACCTCTTTGACCGAGATATGATAATTGTGAACTCTCTCATAAAGAGATTCGAGATCATTAAGTTCGTGATAATGAGTGGCAAACAGAGTTTTAGGGCAAGGATTGAAGCGATTGTCCTCCCCTTCATGCAAATATTCAACAATAGACCACGCTATGGACATGCCGTCATAGGTACTTGTTCCTCTTCCTATTTCATCAAGCAGAATGAGAGAGCGTTGCGATACATTGTGAAGTATCGTGGCCGTTTCAAGCATTTCGACCATAAATGTCGATTCCCCCTTTGAAATGTTGTCGGAAGCACCCACTCTGGTAAAAAGCTTGTCGATAAAGCCTATTTGGGCCCTTTGCGCCGGCACGAAGCAACCAATCTGAGCAAGAAGCACAATCAGTGCAGATTGTCTCAGAAAAGCAGATTTACCTGCCATATTAGGCCCTGTCAATATAATAATCTGCTGAGAGTTATTACTCAAATAGAGGTCGTTGGCAATATACTCCTCTCCCGGATTCATCATTGTCTCTATTACGGGATGCCTTCCACCTGTAATCCCGATCTCGAGAGAATCGTTCATTTCAGGACGGCAATAGTGATTGGTTACAGCAAGCTGCGCAAATCCGACAAGGCAGTCAAGCGAGGCAATCGTTGTCGCATTTCGCTGAATGACCTGAATATTATTCCGTATTTCTGCAACCAACTCTGTATATAACTGTGTCTCAAGCTCTAAAATCCTCCCTTCAGCACCCAGGATTTGTTCCTCATACTCTTTTAATTCCGGAGTAATATACCTCTCGGCATTTACCAGAGTCTGTTTCCGAATCCAGTCGGAAGGCACTTTGTCCGAATGGGTGTTGCGGACCTCAAGGTAATAGCCGAACACATTATTGTAACTTATTTTCAGAGAGGAAATTCCGGTCCTCTCTTTCTCCTGTTGCTGTATTTGAAGCAGAATATCCTTTCCGTGATTGAGGGTATTGCGCAACTTGTCGAGATCTTCATTCACACCGGTGGCAATCACGTCACCCTTACCTATCTGAGAGGCGCACTCCTGCAAAATGGAGCAGGTAATGGTCTCATTCAATGCCGTACAACCATCCAACGAGGAGATAAATTCTGAAAATACATCGTCAGCACTCGATCCACCGCTACCACTCAGCAGCTGCTTTATTTCGGCAACATTTTTTAGGCCTCTTCCCAATTGAAGCACCTCTCGAGGAGCGATTTTCCCTGCTGCCGCCTTAGATACAATCCTTTCAAGATCTCCGATATTCCCTATCGCCGTCTGTACCTTCTCCCTCAACTCTCCGTCGGCGACAAAGGCCGATACCACATCATAACGATGTTCAATTTTAGAAATATCCTTCAAAGGCATTGAGAGCCACTCCTTCAAAAGCCTTGCCCCCATCGGCGAAGAACACCTGTCTATGACCGAAAGAAGCGATCTGCCCTCATTCCCCCCGAAAGAATTGAATATTTCCAGATTACGAAAAGTAAATCTGTCCATCCATACAAAATCGCCCTCATCTATCCTTGAAATGGCCCGAATATGTCCCAGACTGCTATGTTGTGTCATTTCAAGATAAAAAAGAACAGCACCTGACGCACTGATGCCGAGTGGAAGCTGCTCTACCCCGAAACCTTTCAGCGATTCGAGACCGAAATGGGTACACAACTTCTTACGACACGACTCATATACAAACGCCCATTCATCAAGAGTCGAAATATACGCGATATTGCCAAATCTCTTTCGAAATCCATCCTGATACCCTTTTTCAATCAAAATCTCTTTCGGGGACATATTTGAAAGAAGCACCTCAATATACTCCATCGACCCCTGTGCTATCTTAAAAGTACCCGTGGATATATCGAGAAAGGCTATTCCGGCCTTGTCCGATGTGTTACCTGTCCGGGTATCCTTATTAAAATAGACAGCTGCCAGAAAATTGTTCTCGTCTTGCCGAAGCAGATTGTCGTTGTATGCCACTCCGGGAGTAACAAGCTCCGTGACACCCCTCTTGACGATTTTTTTGGTCAATTTGGGGTCCTCAAGCTGGTCACACACCGCCACCTTATACCCTGCTTTGACAAGCTTGGGCAAATAAGTGTCGATGGCATGGTGCGGAACTCCTGCTAATTCAGTATAAGTGCCTGAACCTGTGGCTTTACGCGTAAGAACAATACCCAACACTTTACTCGTAATAATTGCGTCTTCACCAAAGGTTTCATAAAAATCACCCACCCTGTACAACAGCAGAGAATCGGGATAATTTGATTTTATCTCGAAAAACTGCTTCATAAGCGGAGTTTCTGCTACTTTCTTTTTATCATTCATAGTGACAAAAATACCAATAATTTTCTCTTTAAATGTTATCTTTGTCAAACAATTTTTTAATCAATTAAAATACAACAATAATGATAAGAAAATCTTCTCTTCTACTCTCCTTTTTCCTAATGCTTTCCGTTACGGCCTGCACAAGCGACCCGACTGCAAAGTTTGAAAAAGAAATGGATACCTTCCTGAAAGATATTCAAAATGTCGGCATGGGTGTTGCCGTTGTCAAAGACAATCAGGTTATATACAACCACTCCTTCGGAGTCAAAAACCTTGATACCCAAGAGGCTGTAACAAATGAAACACTATTCAGAATAGCCTCCATCTCCAAATCATTTTCAGCCACATCAATGATGCAGCTTCGCGAACAGGGGCTTGTATCGCTCGATACGGACGTCAGCGAACTTATGGGATTTCCTATCAGAAACCCGAAATATCCCGAAACAGTCATCACTCTTGCCATGCTGATGTCCCACACTTCAAGCCTTAACGACAATGAAGGATATTTTACCCTTGATGTCATCAATCCTGCCACCAATCCCAACTGGGCCAACTGCTACAACGATTACGAACCCGGCAAAGGTTACGAATATTGCAATCTCAACTTCAACATGACGGGAACTTTCATCGAAAAGCTTTCAGGTGAAAGATTTGACCAATACGTCAAACACCACGTACTCGACCCTCTCGGTCTATACGGCGGTTATTGTGTAGATTCGCTTGACACTTCACGTTTCGCCACACTTTACGAATACAACAACAAGGCAGACTCTCTTGAAGCTTGTCCCGAAGCATACGCACCGAGATCCGAACAGATCAGGAACTACACCATGGGATACTCCACTCCTGTATTTTCTCCGACAGGAGGGATGAAGATTTCAGCTCTCGACCTCGCAAAATACATGATGATGCACATGAATTACGGAACTTCCCCTGATGGTGTCAGGATTATTTCAGAAGAGAGCTCAAAGATAATGCAGACCCCTCTTTCAGATCCGGAACACTACGGAATGGCTTTGTGGGTAACCGATGAATATACTCCGGGAATCAAACTTGTCGGACATACGGGAGGTGCTTACGGCCTAAGAAGCGCAATGTTTTTCAATCCTGCGGAAAAATACGGATTTGTTGTCATCAGCAACGGTTCAAAAGATGTTGCAAGTGACGGCAAGACCGATATTCTGACAGGTCCAATCCAATTAATGTATAAATACTTTGTCAAATAACAGAAACATAAAGCAAGTGCGTCCCAAGAAACGCCACTACGATAACCAGCCTGATGAAGGTTTCCAACGTGATGGCTTCGATGATTACAATCGCGACGGCAACCGTGGCAGCAATTGCAACGGTGATAATGACCATTTCTGTTTTGGCGGTGACCGCAATGAAAATCGTGATGATGATTACTCTGTAAACGGCTGCGGTCGAAGTGAAGGTTACATTGGTAATTTTTCAAAGGTGCGTCCCAAGAAGAACTTGGGACAGCACTTTTTGACAGATCAGGCGATTGCCGGCAAGATTGTCGATTCCTTACAGTCAGACGGCAACGTCCTTGAAATAGGCCCCGGCATGGGAGTACTCACACAGTACCTCCTCCAAAAAGACAACATTTTACTGAAGGTCATTGAAATAGATACCGAATCCGTCCAATACCTTCTGGAACATTTTCCGAAGCTCGCTCCAAACCTTTATGAAGCAGACTTCCTTAAAATGGATTTATCCAAACTATTTTCAGGACACCATGCAAAACAATCTGACAATAACGACAGCAATACCAACCGCCCCGCCACCACCGATGACGACAACAGTATCTCAACTTTTGCTTCCGCTAATCATACCGTAGCTACAAACAATGACATCGTTTCGGCCATAGATGACGCCAACGCCGACAATGCCACGACTGCAGATTATGATGACAGTATAATGCAATCAGCAGGGCAGCCGGATACAACCAAACCATTTTCAGACAATACCCTTGACTCACTCAACGCTGACAGTTACATCAACGCCGGCATTTCTGAAACAGCACTGTCCGGAAATACATCCAAACAATTTTCAGTAATAGGAAACTTTCCATACAACATCTCCTCCCAGATTTTCTTCAAGATTCTCGACTACATTGACAGCGTGCCGGAAATTGTCTGCATGCTGCAAAAAGAAGTTGCAGAACGCCTTGCAGCCCCTCCGGGAAGCAAAACTTACGGCATCCTTTCCGTGTTGCTCCAGACGTGGTATGACATCGAATATCTCTTTACAGTCGGAGAAGGCTCTTTCCTTCCACCACCAAAAGTCAAATCAGCCGTGATAAGACTCAAACGCAACAACCGTACTCAACTTGGCTGTGACAGTGACCTGTTCAAACGCATCATCAAGACCACTTTTAATCAGCGCCGCAAGACCATACGCAATTCCATCAAACCCCTTCAGCTTGAACTACCTCCCGACACACCATTCCTCGACAAACGCCCCGAACAACTATCCGTAGAAGACTTCATCCTCCTGAGTCAGACACTCCAAGCATAACATATTACCAATCCCACGACTATTACCAATCCCACGACATCACAACATCACAAACGGCGTATCTTACGACATACTGCGATGTATTTTACGGCATACTGCGATGTATCTTCACGCATACTGCGATGTATCTCCCGTCCAGAATATACATCCGAGCAGCAACACAAACCAATCCATCACGGAACATCACCGGAGCCGCCATCCCCGAAACCATTACAAGGACTTCCGTCACGGAACATCACCGGAGCCTTTCACCCCGACCACCCTGTGGCAATCAGACCCTTGAAAGCCACGGGGTGGAAAGTGGCAAAAATACAATCGCGGCCAGACATACGCCAGAGGCATCATCGCTGAAGCAAGCGATTTCACCCTGTGGTGATCATAGCCTCGAAAGCCACGGGATGGCAATACGTCATCGCGGAGACGCTTCTCCCCGTAAAGCCAATCCCTCCCAGACACACATCAAAGCCATCAACAGACACTATTATTACAATCACTCTCGGACCATTTGGATACAGCCCCAACAGCAACCTACAGCTGCAATCACTGAAATACATTGCAAATGGACCCGGATTTCTACGCCGAAGTTTTGTGCAATAAGTTTCTGATTCTTGTTGTCACATAGGGCTTTTGTGGGTTTGTGCACCTTGTGATTATTCGTTGCATACACTGACAACTGCTTATTTACCAATATTTTACCTGAAGAATTATTGGCAAGTGGTCACTGACACCACCGTTATACCGAGGACCGATATGAGTACGAAAAGGCTTGAACCCGAGATATGTCTTATCTTTTTCAGTAATGTATTCATTTTTGTAAATATCCATGTTGCAATACGGCCTCATATTTTCAGAGACTAAAAATTGATCGATCAGCTCCCAGATGCCTCTGTACCTGATGGAACCTTCTCCATTTTCAGCTATTTCGACCGCAAGATTATTAAGGGGGACATTTTGCAGGGCTTCTCCGTCCGGGGTATCATTAAAGTCCCCCATCACGATTATCCCTTGACGAGAAGCAGGTATTGTCTGATAATCAGCCACTTTGCCAAAAATATGATTGTCAGAACAAATGATCCGATCTGCCTTAGCAATAGAATCGATTTTCATTTTCAGAGTATTTGATGCAGACATCCTTTTGCCTGATGAAGCTTCTGTCCCGCTTATTTTTGAAGGCCAATGATTTACGAAGATGTGCAGTGTGTCCCCCGATTGCATGAAGTGTGTAGCTCCTGTTTCAGGATGGCTTTGCGATTTGTGAGAATGACTTTGCGACTGGTGAGGATTATTTTCAGAGATGGATAATGTGTCCGAAGTGGAATATTTTTCAGAGGTGGAAGGCGAGCCCGTAGAAGTGAGTTGGTCAGAGGCTGAAGGCGAGCCCGTAGAAGTGAGTTTGCCGGAGACTGGAAGTGTGCCCGTAGAAGTGAGTTGGTCAGAGGCTGAAGGCGAGCCCGTAGAAGTGAGTTTGCCGGAGACTGGAAGTGTGCCCGTAGAAGTGAGTTTGCCGGAGACTGATAGTGTGCCGTCTGGAGACAGAAGTATTCCTTTCACGTATAGAATATCACGAGTAGTTGTCTCCGGGATTGTCACAGGTATGGCCTCTACTGTCAGCACTCTGAATCGGTCTTTTCTATATAGCATGGCCACATCTATGCCTCGTTTGTCCGGGCTGTCGCGGTGCACAATCGAATAATTGAGCCTGTACAAAGGCGTTTCCTTCAATAGTTGATTGAGAACAAATCTGTTTTCGACCTCGGCAAATCCGATAATTATCGGGAAATCACCATATTGCTGTGATATTGAAATAATTGTCTTGGCAATGCTGTTACGTTTACGAATAAACTTTTTCCAACTCCAATGATATTTGCCGCCATAAGAGAAGTCCTCATCATCAGTGAGTTCGTCATTGAAAGGATCAAAATAATTCTCAAGATTCCAAAACATCATCGTAGCCTTTGTGCCGGATTTCTCCTCATGGCTTTCCTCTTTGCTGCTTTCCACCCCGTGGCTTTCAAGGGTCTGATTGCCACAGGGTGAAATCGATGAAGTCGTTAGCTTCAGCGATGATGCCTCCGGCGTGTGTCTGTGCGGGATTGGATTTTTGCAGGTGTCCACCCCGTGGCTTTCGAGGGTCTGATTGCCACAGGGTGAAGTCGCTGGCTTCAGCGATGATGTCTCCGGCGTGTGTCTGCGCGGGATTGGATTTTTGCTGCTGTCCACCCCGTGGCTTTCGAGGGTCTGATTGCCACAGGGTGAAGTCGCTGGAGACGATGGAGACATGTATATCTGAATATTTGTCGAAAGCAGCCATACAAATGCTACAAAGATTATATATAGATTTTTCATAGTCGTGGATTTACATTGCAAGACAACGTTTGATTTGTCGATCTTTAATATGAAACATACTTTTCAGTTCTTTGGCAGCAGATTGCTTCTCTTCAAGAGTCAATTGCGTATAAGCTTTTTTGCGAAACCGAGGAACTATCTTATTATCAATGTATTCGCAAATAACCATATCGTCATGTTCTATTGGTTTGAAATGACCGCGTTCATTGGAAAGCAATTCCGAAATATTATAACGACGTTTATTTTCAATGGTTTCTAAAGTTATAGGAGGCAATATCTCATGAAAAGGAAGAGTATCTTTTTCCTGTTCTCGAGACCACTCTTCATCCGACACCCTATTTAAATGATATAGAAAACGCCTCGCAGTTGTGAAATAATTTTCAGCTATTACTATTTCAACGAAAGACTCTGGAAGAATAATACCCTGCGGAGTCAATTTATAATGCGAAGGAATCTTTCCATTTTGAGGCAAATAGTTTCTTGGAATACGCCTGCAAGTCTCTGGTAATAAGTCTTGTTGTTTAATGCCTAAGATATCTTTAACATGTAAATCTTTTGTAAAATAACAATTGATTGATGAAAAAGGATATGCAAATGAAGTGGTACATACACCATGATGAATGGGATTTCTTAAAATATAACTTGCAACGGCTGTGGCATGGTGCACTCCAACAATAGTGTTACAAAAAATCTTTTTTTCACCAAGTCTTCCTTTCCTAAAATATCTACTATTGAAGTGTTTGGTAACACTAAGTCTGAAAACTTTCATAAAAGCAGATGGATTATCGCTAAGTAACATCAGATGAATATGATCAGACATTAATGCGTAACAAATCAATTTAGAATTAGTGGCATAAAGTGATAATGCCAGACTATTCCGGGCAAAAAGATAATCATTTGAATCCCTGAAAAGGACTTCATTATGAGATGAATAGCAAATGTGAAATAATTCTGTCATGAATCTACCTCCTCAATCTTTCTAAAAATTAAACAAAGAATTTGTATAGAAACAAAGTTATAAAAGAAGTTACATTAACTGCAAATAAAAGTGAAGATCTGGAAGAAATTTCTTTTTTAAGGTACTCACATCGTGGCTTTCTACCCCTTGATTGCCACGAAGTGGATTGGTTGGCTTCGGAGAGGATGCCTCCGGCGTGTGTCTGTGCGGGATTGTATTTTTGCCCCCTCCACATCGTGGCTTTCTACCCCCTGATTGCCACGAAGTGAATTAAAAAGCTATCGTAACAGGAGCGACGAAGCCATCATCAGAATATCATTATCACGGCTATCGTAACAGGAGCGACGAAGCGTATTATAAAGAAGACCGTTTCAAGCAGCCATTGCGGAATCTTGAGCGTTCCGTGGTTGGTCAATTCGTCAAAGGCAGCCGTTTTGCCAAGTCTCCATCCTACAAAAATCACTATCAGCAATCCCCCTATCGGCATCAGGACATTGGAGGAAACATAGTCAAACAAATCAAAAATATTCATTCCGAATAGTTTGACACCGCTCATTGCCCCTTGAGACAACGAACAGAAACATCCGAGCAAAAGAATTATTCCAAAAGCAATGGCCACAGCCCCGCCTCTTTTCATCTTAAACTCTTCAATCAGGTAAGAGACAAACACTTCAAGCAGTGAAATGGATGATGTCAGAGCGGCAAGCAGCAATGTTACAAAAAACAGTATTGCGATTACACCTCCAAGCGGTAGAGAGGCAAAGATTCTCGGTAAAGTTATAAATACAAGGCCAGGACCTTCTCCCGGACTGATTCCAAAAGCAAATACCGCCGGCATAATTGCACATCCTGCAATGATTGCAAAAAGAGTGTCCGCAATAGACGTATAGGCCGAACACTTCATTATATTTTCATCCTTGCTCACATACGAGCCATAAGTCATTATCGTGCCACATCCCAATGAAAGCGAAAAAAATGCCTGTCCGAGCGCAGCGAGAAAAGTTCCGGATGTAACTTTCGAAAAATCAGGCTTGAACATATACGATACCCCTGCTCCGGCGCCCTCAAGTGTCAGAGAGCGTATAGCAATTATAATCACCATTACAAACAACATCGGCATCATCATTTTGGTATATTTTTCTATACCTTTCTTGATTCCTGCCAGCACCACAAATGCAGTAAGAGCCATAAAAGCAAGGTGATACAACAAAGGTTTGACGGGTGACGAGACAAAATCGCTGAACATTGTCGCATGATTGGCTTCACTTCCCGCCCTCGTAAAATCGAACAAAACCGCTTTTACCAGATATTCTATCGACCATCCTCCCACAACACTGTAAAACGACAATATGCAGATGGATGCCAGCACTCCGAAAATTCCGATTATCCCCCATTTTGAGCCGGGAGCGAGAACGCGAAATGCCCCGAACACATTGGACTGGCTCCTCCTTCCGAGGATAAATTCTGAAAACATAATCGGAAGGCACAGCACGAAAACAAATACAAGGTAAATAATGATAAATGCCGCCCCTCCGTTTTCCCCCATCAAATATGGGAACCTCCATAAATTGCCAAGCCCTATCGCCGAACCGGCCATGGCCACAAGTACTCCGAACCTGCTGCCGAAATTGTCGCGTGAAGAGACTTCTATGTTGTTAGTTTTCATTGGTTAAGTATTGTATGAACTGAAAATCGAAATTGGTCTTTGTGTCGTGAAACACTTCACTTTCCCAGATTATCCTCCATTTTGAGGAGTCTATCTTTGGAAAATATGTATCTGCGTCATCTATTATAGTCTTGACGGAGGTTATGTAGAGACGATACGCTCCGGGCATGGTCTGCCGGTAAATTTCACCGCCGCCGATGACAAAGATTTCGTCACGGGAAGCCATTTTCAGGGCCTCTTCAATAGAAGGAGCAACCATTGTGACCGTAGCAGCTGCTCCGGCAGCAGCGCCGACAGCAGCCCCACCCCCAACACTTCCCCCGACACAAACAGCAACATCCCCGGCAGCAGCGCCGACAGCATCCACGGACCCCCGGACAACACTCCCGGCAACAACCCCGACAGCAGCCCCACCCCCGACACTTCCACCGACACAAACAGCAACATCCCCGGCAGCAGCGCCAACAGCAGCCACGGACCCCCGGACAACACTCCCGGCAACATCCTCGACAGCAGCCCCGACAGCAGCCCCGCCCCCGACACTTCCCCCGACACTTCCACTGGCCACGACATCACTCCCAACTGCAGCAAAGGCAGCCTTCTCCACGGTCAGGCTGCGGCTGACAATAATATTTTCACGAAGTGGTAAAGGCTTGCAACCCAACGACTCCCATGTGTGCCGCCCCATAATGACAGTTCCATTTTTAGTAAGCTTCTTAAAATATTTCAGGTCCGCAGAAATATGCCAAGGCATCCGGTTCCCACGACCGATCGCCATATTTTCAGAAGTGGCAACTATCAATGAATATCTCTTGCTTGTCATACGGCAATGGGGGCCTTTATTCCCGGCCACGGGTTATAATTTGTTAGCGTAAAATCCTCATATTCAAATGAATATATGTCTTTTTTATCCAGATTGATCGTCATTTGCGGAAGAGACCTCACTTCTCTCGAAAGTTGTGTTTCCACCTGCTGAAAATGGTTCAGATAGATGTGTGCATCTCCCAGAGTATGAACGAAATCGCCCAACTCATATCCACACACCTGTGCAATCATTTGTGTAAGAAGAGCATACGAGGCAATATTGAACGGCACTCCTAAAAATACATCGGCACTTCTCTGATAGAGCTGGCAGGAGAGGCGTCCGTCCGCAACATAAAACTGAAACAGGCAGTGGCACGGAGGAAGGGCCATGGAATCGATTTCTGCCACATTCCAAGCGGAAATGATGTGTCTGCGCGAATCGGGATTGCGTTTGAGTTGATCAATAAGATTGGTCAGCTGATCTATTGTACCTCCGTCCGGCGCAGGCCAGCTTCTCCATTGATGTCCATAGACCGGACCAAGCTCTCCTCCGGCATCAGCCCACTCGTCCCAGATGGTCACTCCGTGATCATTGAGATATTTAATATTGGTACTCCCGGAAATAAACCACAGCAATTCGTAAATAATTGACTTCAAATGGACTTTCTTGGTGGTCAGAAGCGGAAACCCTTCGTTGAGATTAAAACGCATCTGATAGCCGAAAATGCTCTTTGTTCCGACTCCCGTGCGGTCACTCTTGACCACACCATTATCCATTATATGTTGAAGAAGATCTAAATATTGTTTCATGATAAAAGTTTGGTAGGCAAATATACACTTTTTTCATTAACGAGGCACCCTGCAGGACAACTTTTGGATAAATACACCCGGTATGAAGATGCTTTATCATGATGCAGCGTGAGTTTCGGGGAGGATACCTCCGGCGTGTGTCTGCGCGGGATTGTATTTTTGCTGCTGTCCACCCCGTGGCTTTCGGAGGCTTGATTGCCACGGGGTGTAATCGATGGCTTCTGCGATGATGGCCACGGCGTGGAATCGTGGGCTTCGGACCGCAAATTGTCATGAAATGCAATTGACGGCAATATTATTTTTGCCAAACTGTTGCAAGAGTTTATAATATTCGTATATTTGCAAGTAAGACTTTGGATTATCATGATAAATAAAAGTATTATGGAGTACGAAAGAATTATGAAACTTGCTGACGCTCAGAGCGAAAGCCTATTTTTATGGGGTGCTCGTCAAGTCGGCAAGAGTACATTGGTCAAAAAACTCTTTCCTGAAGCAAAGATTTATGACCTTCTGATGAGTGATGAATATGGTCGGCTAATACGACGTCCACAACTCTTACGTGAGGAACTTGAGCATCTTGATGAAAACACATTGGTCATTATTGATGAAATTCAAAAAATCCCTCAACTTTTGGATGAAGTTCATTGGCTGATGGTCAATCGGGGCATCCGATTTATTCTTTGTGGTTCAAGTGCAAGAAAATTAAAACGTATAGGAACAAATCTTTTAGGTGGGCGAGCTTTGCCACAAACATTATTTCCTTTGGTAAGTGCTGAGATTCCGGATTTTGATTTGATACGGGGTATCAACAACGGAATGATCCCGCGGCATTACACTATCGATAACCCCAAGAAACGATTGCAGGCATACATCGGAGTCTATCTTAAAGAGGAGATTCAAGAAGAGGCGCACGTGCGGCAATTAGCCTCTTTTAATAGATTTATGGATATTGCAGCGCAATCTGATGGAGAGATTGTCAACTACTCCGATATCGCACAAGATTGCGGTGTAAGTGCAAGTACTGTAAAGGAGTATTTCAATATTCTGAATGAGACTCTTATCGGCTATATGATACCTGCATTTACACTTTCGAAGAAACGGAGAGCAATTCTGGCTCCGAAATTTTACTATTTTGATGTCGGAATTGTGAATCACCTGCTTAACAGAACAAATCTGATGCCCGGATCTGCAGATTTCGGACATGCATTCGAGCATTTTATGATACAGGAGATTATAGCATATTTAGGATATAGCGAGTCAGATGAGAAACTATCATATTGGCGCACTGCCGGAGGTTACGAGGTTGACGCCATTATTGGCAACGGACGCATAGCTATTGAATTCAAAAGTTCAGAGGAAATTCAATCCAAACATACAAAAGGTTTGAAAGCTTTTTGTGAAGATTTTCCGGATGCAAGAGCAATAATCGTTTCTCTCGACCGAAATCGCAGAACACTTAATGGTATCGACATATTTCCAGCTATGGAATTTCTGAAAATGTTGTGGGAAGGCACAATCATTTAGAATAATGATTGATAAATTCTTTGGGAAAGTTATTTGCCCCGATGCGAAAATTATGGATAATTGATTATCAACAGATTAAGCGTTCAGTGGTACAAAATTATTCGGCATAGATGATGCTTGCCATCTTTTGTGTTACCTCAGCTGGAATCAGGTTATTCTTGATGGCATCTGTATGAATGTGATAATTGATTTTTGATAGTTCACGTTTCGCAGTCCATCCAATCAGTTTCTGCTCTTCAGACTTAAGTCGTTGGAATTCTCTTATTAAATACACTTTGAATTCCGGACTAATCCACATAGCAAATTCAAATGCAATGTCTCGGTGCGCAAACGTACCGCCATATCTGCCCGTTTTTGCGATGATACCAATTGCGTTAGTCTTTTCCATCCATTCTTTGGCACTTAATCAATAACTATTCAATCCGGCTTGACTTTTAATTATGTCGAATTCGACACAATTAAACTCCGGGTTATTTAATTTTTCCCAAATGCCCAAAAATTCAATGGTGTTCCTATTTCTAAGCCAATTAGAAAAGAAAAAGTCTCCATCTTTTGCTTTCATCATATCAGTCAAACTGATGTAGTCAGAATCATTGATGTTCGTTATGGTGACAGGAGTGTCTTTAACTATGATTGTTTTATTCTTTACCATATTGGTCAAATTATTTATTTTTGGATGAACTACACAAAGGTACAGATTATTGCTCCATTCCCGAAAGAAAACTCCCGGCCTCATTTCTGCGGTCGGGTGGAAAAGGTAAATTCAAATCGGTAGAGGGATCACGCGCGTACGGTTTTATGCCCATCAACACCACAAAAGTCAGCAACCATTTGTATTGTATATTTGCGATGAGCGGAATTTTCGTATGGATCTATGATTGCGGAGAATAGGGTTATATTCACCGCACGATTTACGTGAAATATATTTGAAAATGCGGAGAATAATCGTATATTTGCCGCAAATAATGCGGATATTATGAGAAAAATCTATGTGTGGCAGCAGGATAATTGGCCTGTATTCAATTGGAATAAGGATGCCGTAAGTGCATCTCTTGGAAAAGTACGGCAGAAGCAGGGACATCTTGTAGGCCGTATCAGCGCCTTAGGATTTGAGGTGCAAAGCAATTCCGTGCTTGAAGCCATGACAGAAGAGGTTATCAACTCTTCTTCTATAGAAGGAGTGAACCTCAATCCGACATCCGTCAGATCTTCAATCGCCAGACATCTCGGTCTTGAAATTGAAGGCATCAGGGAAAGCGACCACTATACTGATGGTATCGTCCAGATTGCCATTGATGCGGCACGCAATTACAATGGCAATCTCACTGAAAGCAACCTGTTCAATTGGCACTCCGCACTGTTCCCAAGCGGAAGGAGCGGAGTGTCCCCGATAACTGTAGCAGCATACCGTATTGGAGAAGAACCAATGCAGGTAATCTCCGGCACATTCGGCAAAGAGAAGATCCATTATGAGGCTCCGGCTTCTTCAGATGTGCCAGCCATGATGAACGAACTGCTGACGTGGGTCAATTCTAACACCGACATTGATGCTGTTCTCAAAGCGGCCATCACTCACCTATGGTTTGTCACCATTCATCCATTCGATGATGGCAACGGACGTATTACCAGAACCATTACCGATATGCTTCTTGCCAGAGCCGATGGGATGCCGCACAGATATTATAGCATGTCTGCTTCTATCAACAATATGAAGACAGAGTACTACGATGTTCTTGAGAAGACTCAAAAAGGCAATCTTGACATAACTGAATGGCTTCTGTGGTTCTTGAAATGCCTTGAAGCGGCTGTTGACTCTACAGAAAAGGTAATTGACAAGGTTATAGAGAAAGCTGCATTCTGGGAGAAGTGTCGCCGCATTCCAATGAACGAACGCCAGACAAAGATGGTCAATATGTTGTGGAATGGCTTCGATGGCAAACTCAAATCATCTAAATGGGCTAAAATCTGCAAATGCTCCGAAGACACGGCTTTGCGAGATATTTCATTTTTGGTTGATGAAGGTGCCCTCCGTAAATCCGATGAGGGGGGACGAAGTACCAACTACGAACTGAACATTTAACTGTTTTCTGCATCATTACAAGGCTGATAAAGCCGTAATGAAATATACACTAAAAAAAAGCGGCTCCGTGATGGAGCCGCTTTAGTTATGAGTATTTGCAATAATCTCAGGTTAGAAGCGGATTCCCAATTTCAATTGTGGGAATGTAAATGCTCTAAGGTTGTGATTCATTGCATAGTAAGCGTCTTGTCCCTGTACTTGTAAGTGCATTAGAGAGTATTGGTAGCAAACCGGTGCAACTTCAAATCCGAGGATTAAACCTTCAGAAATAGAGTAGCCGACACCTGCAGTAATACCTGCTCCAAATCCCAATACCTGACCTGCTCTGCCTGATGCTCTGTACATAGCGATGTCGTCATATCCGACTCCGCTTGATGAAGAAGCATCTCCTGATCCCGCAGGTGGATTTTGTGTTGTTCCACCAAAATTGGTATCATCAGTTACAGTTTGTCCTGTATAAGGATAATATGCTTCGATACGGGCCATCTTGAATTGTCCGAATATACCCAGATAAGGGCTTATTCTCGGGTTCTTAACATTGAAATAGTAGTTAGAACCAATCTGAGTCATCAAACTGTGAGTAACAGCTCCAAGGATAGCTTTCTGTGCGTAGATATCACCTACACCTACAGTCGGCGTTACATAAGAAGGGTCGAGGTGACGTTGGTTGAGATAACCAAGACCTGTGCTTACACCTTCAATGAAATCCTTGTGAGGTTGCATGTTGACATTGTAAGCAGCCATTAAGTTGATATCGAATCTGTTGGAAACGAAGTATCTTCCCTGAAGGCCTGCAATGTTAACAAGGCTGTTAGCGTTCAATGACCCCGTATTCAAAACGTATGTTGACAAATCGGCAGAGATATAGTCGTTACCCAATCCAAGAATCTCACTTTCACCTGAATATGCGGTAATTGCACTGGAAAGACCTATACCCGTACTTGTTCCGTCAGCATTTGGCAATAGATAGTACAGACCGGTGATATCGTTGAAGAATTGTCCCTGACCCAATACAAGGTCTATCTGCCATTGTCCCTTTTTCGGAGCAAACATACACTCACAACTCTCTTTCGGTTGTGCCATTGCAGGCACAACCATAAAGATAGTTAATAGTAATATGCTTAATTTTTTTAACATTTTTGTTGTCAATTTTAAATTAATCACTTGTTAGAGATTATTTTATAAGTTTAGCTACAGCAGCATCGTATTCAGCCTTTGCAAGAGCAAGTTCTTTTTCTGCAGTTGCAAGAGCAGCCTGAGCTTCAGTTAAATTATTTTCTGCAACTTCAATTGCTGTCTGGATTGGATCGTAACCGGCTTCATACTGAGCCAACAATCTCTTAGCATCCTGATAAGCTTTTTCAGCGTTGTTAATATTTGCTACGATACCTATTACATAAGCATTGAACGCAGTCTTGTAATCTTGATATACGGCTTCAAAATCAGCACCTGTATATCCTGAAACGTTAGC
This sequence comes from Bacteroidales bacterium, assembly GCA_028686425.1. Lineage (GTDB taxonomy): Bacteria > Bacteroidota > Bacteroidia > Bacteroidales > UBA932 > Cacconaster. The sequence continues at coordinate 74,163 of JAQUBZ010000001.1, forward strand.
GGCAGCAGTGTAAGCATCATCAAGAGCAGTCTTAATACTTACCAAGTGACCAATTGTATGGTTAACCTTGTCAAGTCTGTCTTCCCAATCTTTCTTAGCAGCTGGGTAGTCTTTCAAATACTTATTAGCTATTTCAAGTTGTTTGCCTTTCAAAGTGTATGCACCGTCTTTGATTGCAGCATTGAAAGCAATTTCAGTCTTAACGATAACACCGTCTTTCTTACCTGTCAAAGCAATCATTGCTTCATTGTAAGCAGCAGTCTTAACGTCTTCTTTATCCTGAGCAGCCTTTCTTGCAGTCTCAAGAGCGTCGAAATCGACAGCAAGCTGGTCAACGAATGCTCTCAAAGCTTCGAGAAGTTCTTTATTTGTTGACTGATTAGCTACATCTTCGTATGCTTGTTGAGCTTTGAAGTAGTCGAACAACATTGAACCAACAAAATAAGATTTAGCAGGGTCAACATTAGGAGTTCCGAAGTCATTAAAGTCGTTATTAAATCCTGTAACACCTTTCTGAAGGTTTTCAAGGATAATACCTAATTTTTCAGTGTAAATTACATTGGCTCCATCGAAGAATACAGCCATATCAGGTTGAGTGAATGTTTCAACAGAGAAGTTCAAAGGAAGACTCTTAACAGTATTGTAGTTTGCAGGAGAGAATGTTTTACCCCAGAAAGCACAAACTGCTTTTTGGTATTCAATCTCAGTTGCAGGAACGAAAGCTGGATCAGTGAACAATGTTGGTGCATCTTCATCATAAGTAAGGCCATTGAAATACAATTGTCCAACTGTAAGGTCCATTGAATAATCAGTCCAAGTTCCATCAGTCATACTTCTAAGAACTTTAACGAAAGCATCGTTATCAGGATCTGAAGGAAGAGTCCAATAATTACCCCCATTACCATCATTGGCAATTTGATAACCTAACCAAGGATCAACGTCACCATAAGCAGAACGAGCTCTGAAGTCAGCCCCACCGTCAGTACCTGAGAATTTGGCTTGAGTGAAACCACCGATAACAAGATCACCAACGAAAGTAGTCTTTACGGTAATTTCTTTGTAAGTAATAGAGTCATGAGCAGCAGCAGCTTTACCAATGTAAGCAAGTTTTGCTTTTGCAAAGCCTACAAGAGCATTGTAAAGAGATAGAGAGTCAGCTTTTGAAGCTGCACCACCTACATAACCCAATTTATAGTCGTTAGCTGCAAAAATAAGTTGATCGATAGCATCAACAAGAGCTTTCTTGGCAGCAGCGGTATTAGCCTTAATGATAGAGTTGTCTTCCATCAAAGCACGAGTATCTTCGTAATCTTTCTTTGCCTTGTCAGCAGCTTTTTTCAAAGCTTCAATATTGGTAGCGGCATTTGCAGCAACCCATTCTCTTTCAAGAGTGGCAACGATAGTTTCAAGACCATTAGCAACAACTACAGGAGCGGCTATAGTATCACCGGTAGAAACTTCTCTTACTTTTTTGCTTCCACCTGCAAGAACATAAGCCTTGTCGGCATACTGTGCATGAATCTTAAGAGTATCACTTTCTGTACCTACAACAGCATCAACAAAATGAAAATCAAGAGGAACTGTCTTGTTCCAAGCTGAACCTTCAACACTTGCATAAGTGGTATAAGGGTAAGCATAAGCAAGGAATCTTGCAAACAAAGGAACTGCAAACAATTTCTTGTCAAAAGTGTAATTGTTCTTGATAGTTCCGATATCGATAGTTTTACCCTTTGCAGGAAGAGCAGCTTCAGCAGCTTCAACTTCAGCCTTGTAAGATTCAAAACCTTCGCAGAAAGTGTTAACCATATAGAACACACTGTCCTGAGTGATTTGATACTTGTTATAGTTCAACTTATCCATCGAATCCTGATATTTTTTCAGCTCTTTGTTCCATTGTTCCATATCGGCATCTTTGGTAATGCTTGCCAAATAAGCCTGCCAGTATGCAAGTTCGTCAGCTGCATCATTCATGTCAGCAGTGTATTTAGCTTTCCAGTCGATTGAATCGTTAAGAGAATACTTAGCTGCCCATAAAGCTGCTTCAGCTGCGGTTACACCTTCAACTGCAGTATCATAAGCTGCCAATTTAGCCTTATACTCACTGATAACTGTAGTAAGAAGAGCTGCTTCCTCCGGAGTAAGTCTCATCTTTGCAACTTCAATCTTAGCCAAAGCCACTCTTAAAGCTTCTTCAGCTTCAGCGCGTGCCTGTTTAGCTTGTGCAAGAGCAGCAGCCTGGCGTTCTTTCATGTTATTGATCTCAAGGGTGAGAGAGTCAATTTCGAGTTGATTTTGAGCTTTTGTAAGTTCATACTCAAGCTCCTTAATCTTTACTTCAACTGCTCTGAAATTGGCATTTTCCTGAATTAATGCAGCTTCAGCAAGTACACGTACAGCATTTGCTTTCTGCAAGTCTGCATCTGCGAGTCTTAGTTGAGAGAGAGCATCAAGATAATCGGCCTTAGCCAATCTCAGTTCTTGAATACCAACAGGCTCAACATAATCAATACAAGAAGTGAAAAGACTGCCGGCAGCAATCATAATCACTAATGAATAAATAATCTTTTTCATAAAAAAAAATTTGTTAAGTGTTTATTATTTATTGGTTAAACATAAATGAATTCAAAGTAATTCACGGCCTCAAATATAGATATAAAATCCAACTTTTCAAAATAATTTGTTAATAAATAGTTGTTTTTTGTTGAAAAATCATTTAAAAAAATCTAACTCTGTTGTCTGTAATATCGGCTGCATCGGCCAAAACGGTCTGCATAATATTCATCCTGTAAGAAGAAATCTGTGCATTACCGGTCTTTGCATCATTCTCGGTAAAGAATGTACCTGTCTCTTTATCAGACACTTGGAATACATACACCCCTATATCGCCTGCAATAGGCCCGCAGATTACACCCTGCTCGGCTCCGGCAACGGCTCCGATAAATTTAGGGTCCAGCGACTGATTCTGTAACGAACCGAAAGATACACCGTTCTGATGGCTTACGGTAGTGCCGAGTACTTCGGCAATCTGCTCAATAGTAGTGCAATCCTTTATCTTTTCGGCAATTTCGGCTCTATTCTTCTCAATCTTCTTCTCGCTTGCAAGGTTCATTCTTATCTCTTCCTGAACATCTTTCAAAGGGGTAATCCCTGCTTTGCGTGTCTCGGTGACAGCTGCCACATAGTAGTACTTGTTGTCAACTATAATCACTTCGGATACGTCTCCCTTCTTGGTCCCTTTGTCGAAAACCCAGCGTACAAGCTCGCGAGCATTCTCGCACACTCCCACGCGTTTGGTACTTTCAACCATGTTGTTCATAGGTATAACCGGAAGATTATCGGCCTTTACAGCCTCTGCAAACTTCTCGAACTTACCTGCACACTTGTCTGCAAGTTCGGTGGCTTTCATCAGATAATCTCTGTATGTCTCTTCGGACGGAAGTATATTTTTTACAAATGTGGCAAGCTGAACTTTATCCACAGGCTTGGTCCTCTCTTCAACATACAACACGAACCACGCCTGAGAATTGGTCAATTTGACTTTTATCACTTTGCCTTCCTGCGGATCGAATACTACGTTGAAAGCGTCAAGACCGTTGGCCAACAGACCTTCCTGATTAATCCATCCCATTTCTGTAAAGTCAGGTGTAACCTTTCCGGCCTTTTTGGCAGCAGCCACAAGAGAGTCGGCAGAAGATTCGTTCTGAAGAGGAAATGTAGCATAATGTATCTTGGCAGAATCGGCAAGCGACTTGGCGGAAACAACTCTTGCCGCAGAGAAACTCTCATCGGTAGTATGAATTGCACTTACCCCGCTTCTATCCTTACCGAAAGCATATTCCGCATATTCGGGAACGGATTCGAGCTGGCTCTTCTTATAATAATAGGTATCCCACTTGCCGTCGGAGTTGAGAGCGACAAAATTCTTTAAATTGTCGGCTGTCTTGAAATCTTCATAAAGAGAGTCGAAATTCTGCTTTGTATTGTCAATATCCTCCTGTGAAGGGACCACTTCAAACAATACATACTCTATATCCCTGTTGGCAGGCTGTTTCATATTGCTCTTGCGGGCATTATAGAAATCCTTGATCTCCTGTGCTGAGACGGTAATTGTCGAATCCTGCTCAAATCCTGCAGGTATCATCACGAAATCGACATCTGAAATGACGTTATTCTCCAATATGGCACGTCTTAACTCAACGGCACTCTGAATGTTGCTCTTTTCGATAAGAGAGGCATATTTGGTATATAACTGCTGCTTGTAAACAGCATTTTCAAGATAATTCCAATAGAAATCGGCATTGCCTGAAGCATCGCTGCCGGCAGATTGAATAAACTGTGCAAGAAGCTCTCTGCTGAACACTCCGTCCTGTCCGATAAACATCGGCTGCTGAGCAAGTACGGGAGAGACCTGATTGCCCTGACTGAGATCTACTATCTCATCATCACACACTGCAACACCTGCTTTGGTTGCTGCAGGAATAAATACCTCCTTGTCGAAGATAGACTGCCATGCAGCATCTCTGAGAGCTGCCTGTCCCTCTTCATCTGTTGAACCCTGACCTGTCAGCTCGGAAAGTTTTGTATAATAGTTAAGCTCTTCATAAAAATCTTTATACGAAATAGCCTTGCCGTTCATCTCACCAACTTTATTCTCCGATGAAAACATTTGAAATGTTGAGCGCAGTGTGTCCGGATCGACAATAAAGGACAACAGAGCCACAGCAATAAGAATCGTTATTAGGATTCCGAATTTGACGCGAATTTTCTCTAGGACCGCCATTTTTGTTTAGTTTTAGTTAATTATTCTTTACTTTTCAATACTCTTGTTTGGAAACGAAATGCAAAAGTAAACAAAAATCTATTATAAGATGCAGGTTAGGTTAAAAACGTTGCATCAAAGGACCAATAAAATTTACAGAATCCATATAAAAATGTGTAGAATCCTGCATAACCGAGTATGAATCGAATGGTCTTTTTATAATAGCATTCCTTGCCATCTCATCCGATTCCATCCCGTATCCCTGCATCATTCCCTGTTCGGATGATAGTTTTACATAACAGTTTGTATATATTTTCTTCTCTTCCTGATTCCAATAGATAGTGTCACTCTCCATCTGTTCCCCTTTTATATAGTTGATTATCACCACATCACCGAATACCGACCATGACTCCTGCCCCACTGTCGTGACGTGTTTGGCCTCCTTGGCGGTTATCTTGGTCTCAAGCTCTCCCGCCTCCGTATATGCAAATACATTAAATCCATCGGGATAATATTCGTAACCTACCTGCACCGAATCCTTTACATAAGAATATCTCTTCATCGTGGGAGCTTTCATCCTCATCGTGGCACTCCCTTTCTCGGACTGGGTGATCGAGACATCCTTAACTATCTGTACGGGGACCTTCTCTGCATCTATCGGCTGATAGTCGTCCGACCCCTTACACGAATAAATCATAAAAACCATTATAGCCGTCAAAATAAATTTGACAGCTATAACGGGTATTATTGTATATCTTGAATGATTGTTCAATTATTTCTGGGTTCTTACGGTTGTGCTCTCTCTCATTCCTGCACAAGATACTGTGTATGAAGAGCCGTCAATGAGGTCGTACATGAAGGCATCTGCCTGCATCGGGAAATAGCTGCGGTATTGGGCGGCAAGCTTGTTGGCCTCTTCTGCAAGAGACTCGTCGGCATTGCGTGCTTTCACCATATAATCAACTGCTACCCAGAACGGTGCTCTCGCTTCAACTTCATTACCCGTGCATTTCTGAGAACCCCATACCGTGCCGATCAGCAGATATGCCTTTCCTGCAAGTTCCGGTTTGATATCAATCACCTTCTTGGCGGTATTGACAGCACTTGCAGCCTTACCCATCTTCTTGAAATAGAATGTTGCAAGCTCAAAATAGTAATCGGCTGCCTGAGACACATCCGTTCCCTCCACCATCTTGATGGCATCTTCAAGGGAAGCGGCCGCCATATCGTTCTTGTCGCGTGAAGAGTATAATTTGTAGAGATAGTACGCACTGCTTGCAGAAGGGTCAATCTTGTGAAGAGACTCGACTGCCTGAAGGAACAATTCTGTCTCGAGACAATCCGAAGAGCTCAACATCTTGACCATGCTCGATACAACATCTTTGTCTTCGGGATTGGCATTGTATCTCGGAGTATATAGGGCAACAAGGTTGTCACATGAAGCCACACCGCTCTCCATGAGCAATGATTCAACATCGTGCTTGGCTGAAATATAATATTCGGGTTTGGGATTCTCTTCGATAATACAATCTATATCCTCGATTGTAGTGGTATAGTTGCTCATCACTTCTTCAGCGGTCAGAAGAGACTTTTTGTACAATTCCACTGCAAGCTGCATCCGTTTGACATAAACGACAGGGCTGCAGTTGGCGCAGATAGAACCGATAATCTCGGAAAGAGCATCATATTGCTTTTTGATATTATCACCGTAACAATTGAAACTGATTATATCCATTGCCTTATTGTCGAGACTTTTAATCTTATATTTCGGATAATATTGTGCGCGTATATCATGCAGCATTATCAAGGAGTCGAGAATTTCCTGTCTGCGCACTGCATTTTTCTCTCCCTTTATCTCGTGACGCAAGATAGTCTGACCATTGATAAATAGATTCTGGCTTGCGGTCGGAGGGCAGAGAGATATGGCTTTTCTCCAGAAAGGAGCTGCTTCGGCATAATTCTTCTGCTTTACAAACTCTGCATAGTATGAGAGATATTTGACACATTCGGCACTGTCTTTTCCATATTTGCCTTGAGAAAAAGATGGAACTGCAAGTAGAACTGCGAAAAGGATAACTACAATTTTCTTCATATTTTCAGTTTTTTTTAAATCGAGCGACAAAGTTAATAATTTTTATTTTATTGATACAATGGTTTCATAAACCAAATATCATGCAAATTAAATGAAAGAGTGAAAAGGAAGTACCTTTCCCTTATCATATTATTGGTCATGCTCCCCTTCTGCCCCATGTCTATTCCGAAAGAGATGGCGTTGTAATAACGGAACACCGGAAACGAAATACCCAATGTAATGCCCTGCGAGGCAATCTTGTGGCCATTAAGGGTAAAATAGGAGTTATCGTAATAAGCTCCCACCTTGTATGTCAACTTCTTGGCATAGTATCTGACATCGTATCTGTTGGGAGTATATTCCATGCCGACCTTGAACGATTGAGATACCGAGGGCTTGAAATCAATCCCCGGAGTGGCTTCAAACTCCGTGGAAGACCAATCCTGACGGACGTAGTCCAAACCCACCATCCATTTGTCTTTGTCCCTGAAAGTGATTCCCACTCCAATCTCCCGAGGCACCGATTGATTAATATCGGTACGTATGAAATTGATTGTATCCGTGACACTTGTCGATACTCCGTAAGCATATCTCGTCTCTTCCCCTTTCAATGTGGATGGCAACTGATATGTAGCCCCTATTATCATGGAAGTATTGGCGTTGAGAGGCTGCTCGTATTGAAGTCCGAACTTTCCCGAAACACCTCTTATCACATGAGTCCACCCCGACTTGATAGTCCTGTAAGTGGTATTGGTGGTAAAATAGGCACTGCTGTAACGGTTGATGGTGCCGAAATAACACACAGCCTCGGCTCCGACACTCAATCTGTCGAAAAATGTGGCCCCGTATCCCATAAAACCTCTGTAAATACCTCCCTGCCCCACTTTATTGTAAACTATATTGCCCATTTCGGCTACAATCTCCTTATCTGTCTCGGACGAAATAAATTTGTATCCGACATTACTGTAAGGAGTGATACCTATCTGCATTGCCGAACTCTTATAAATTGGAAATGAGGCTATTATGTGGTGCATATTGAAGGTGTTGTTGACTGTGGTCAACTTGTCCGAAGATACGGATCCGACAGCCGTTGCCGCATTGGCGGAAAAATATGTATTCTTCTGTTCCACTCCGAAGTCGAGCATAAAAGACTGTTTCTCTCTTGCGGTCACAGCTGCAGGATTGAGATAGTTGATATATCTGACATTTCTGTCTCCAATCCCGATGCCTCCCATTGAGCGGTTATAGGTGGTTCCCTGCTTTACCAAATCCCCTATACCGAATAGAGAATACGGAGTAAATCCCATTTCGGCCGTAGAGGTTTGCGCAAATGAATTTGTTGTCGTATATAATGTTGCAGAACAAATTACAAAGACAAATAATAATAATTTTTTATACATTTTTGGTTTCAACATAATGCCGCGCTATTTGGGACAAACCCATCAGTACTAAATTATAAACTACAAAGATGGTGTTTTTTCCCTCTCTTTTTAATAAATCCGCAAAATAAATTGCATCTCCTCCCGTAAAAATAACCGTCCTGTCGGGATGCGATGCCATATATCCCTGTATTTCAAACATTATGCCGAGAATATTTCCTGCGGCGAGAGAAGTATCCAAATCGGTCCCGATTGTACTTATTTCCAAAACGTTATGTTTCTCCAGAAAATCATTCGGATTGAGCAGGGGAATACGCTGCGTATAATAGCTCAACGCTTTGTATCTGGTATTCAGCCCCAGAGAAATAGTGCCTCCGAGATACTTCGCCTTTTGAGGGGTATCAAACAGACCTGCATCTCTGCGACCGTTGATATACTCCACCGTTGTCGCCGTACCGAAATCGAATACCATCAGATCCTTGTCGGGGAACAAATTGTTGGATGCGAGAATTGCTGCCATTCTGTCTGCCCCCATACCATCGGGCATATTTTCAAGTACCTCAAAATCAGATACATCTCCCTCTTCCGACAGAAGTGAACGGACCATATCGAGATCCAGCACCACAAGACGGCGGCAACATTTTGTCCTGAGCACTTCCTCAAGCTCTCTGTCATCCTTTCGTACATTACTCAATACCGCAACTTCGAGAATCTGACGATTACACTCCTTCTTTATGGTCCTTACTATAAATGATGATATATCGTCTCCTCCGTAACGGATTATCTTTCCTATGGTATTACCTGTTGAGAAAGCTATTTTACAGGCAGTATTTCCTATGTCTATCAGTAAATTCATATTTTCATTAAGGGTGCAAAGGTAATATATCTTGCAATAAATGCACAGCCTTTTCTATTTTGTTGACTCCCGATACCTTAATGTACAATTTCTTGTTCTGCTCCGTAAGCGTATAACGTCTGCCGAATTTCTGAAGATTGTCAAGAACCTGGGTAAAGTCGGAGCTTTGATAGAAAGGAGACATCTGATTGCTCACAAAATAGGCCAACATTACATTATTTTTAAGTACAATTCTCTCTATTCCAATCTTTTGCGCTTCTCTGCGCAATCTTACAATGTTGATGAGTTCCCTCAATTGTTCAGGTATGGGACCGAAGCGGTCAGTCATTTCGGATTCAAATCGGACTATACTGCTCTCATCCGACATTGCATCAAGCTCTTTATAAAGTCTGATTTTCTCGGCCGGAATGGATACATATTCATCCGGAATCAATACTTCAAGGTCTGTTTCTATCTGACAATCAATATTTTCCATAAATAATTGAGGGAGAGAGATACTGCTGCGCTTCTTTTCGATAGTTGTGGAAGAGCCATCTGTCCCCTCCAATGCTCCCGATGCAGTCAATTCGCTCATCGCTTCATTCAGAATCCTCATATATGTTTCAAATCCAATGTCGGCTATAAACCCGCTCTGTTCGGCTCCCAACAGGTTACCGGCCCCCCTTATATCCAGATCCTGCATTGCAATATTGAATCCGCTCCCCAAATCGGAGAAAGCCTCTATAGCCTTGATTCTTCTTCGAGCATCATCGGTAAGGGTAATAATAGGAGGGATAATCAGATAACAATATGCCTTCACATTTGAACGCCCTACCCTTCCCCTCAGCTGGTGAAGATCGCTCAATCCGAAATTCTGAGCCTGATTGATAATTATGGTATTGGCATTCGGAATATCTATGCCGTTCTCTATAATCGTGGTACTGAGCAATATCTGATAATCTCCATCTATAAAGTCGAGAATCTTCCGCTCAAGAGTCTGCGGATCCATCTGCCCGTGAGCAACACATATATTGACATCTGGACAAATCCGCTGAATAATATCCTTTACGGCAAGGATGTCTTCAACTTTATTGTGAAGGAAGAATACCTGCCCTCCCCTCTCAACTTCCTGATTGATAATATCCGCTATGACATCTTCATCAAAATTGATTACTTCGGTATATACCGGCAGTCTGTTGGGCGGAGGAGTATTTATAATGGAAAGATCCCTTGCTCCGAGAAGGGAGAATTGAAGCGTCCTCGGAATAGGAGTAGCCGTAAGTGTCAGTGTATCAACCGATAACTTCAATTGTTTGATGGTTTCCTTGGCACTTACCCCGAATTTCTGTTCTTCGTCTATAATCAGCAGACCCAGGTCTCTGAATTTGATTTTTTTATTGAGAAGTCTGTGTGTTCCGATGATGATGTCAATCCTGCCGTTCTCTATATTCTGCTGTATCTCCTTGATTTCGTTGGTATTACGCAATCTGCTGATATAATCGACTTTACATGGGAAATTCTTTAATCTCTCTGAAAATGTGCGATAATGCTGCAGTGCCAGAATAGTTGTCGGAACAAGTACCGCCACCTGCTTGCTGTCACATACCGCCTTAAATGCCGCCCTGATGGCAACTTCCGTCTTTCCGAATCCCACATCTCCGCAGACAAGTCTGTCCATCGGATGACTGCTCTCCATATCTTCCTTTATGGCTTTTGTCGCTTTCTGCTGATCTATGGTATCTTCATACATAAACGAGGACTCAAGTTCGTTCTGCAGATATGAGTCCTCCGAAAATGCAAAGCCTTCGCTCTTCTCTCTCTGAGAATAGAGCTTTATGAGGTCCTGTGCTATATCCTTTACTTTGTCTTTAGTCTTGGTCTTGAGAGTTTCCCACGCCTTTGTACCCAATTTGTAAATCTTCGGAGCCTCACCGTCCCTTGATTTGTATTTGGAAATCCTGTGAATACCGTGAATAGATACGAATATTACATCGTTGTCCTTGTAAATCAGCTTAATGGCTTCCTGAACCTTTCCGTTGACATTGGTCTTGACCAATCCGCCGTATCTTCCCACACCGTGATTGATGTGAACCACATAATCTCCTATCTGAAAAGCACTTAATTCATTAATGGTAAGTCTCTCGCTCCTTGCAACCTCCCTCTTTATCTTTATTTTGTGGTATCTTTCAAATATCTGATGATCAGTATAATAGCAATTTTTTGATACCTTGTCGATATATCCCTCATGGAGTAGCACCTGCATAAATTCCGGTCTTGCTCCATCCCCTATATCTCTCAATATCTGTTTAAGTCTCAGTGTCTGCGCATCATTAGGGCTTAAAATATTAACCTTATAACCCAGCTCCTGCTTCTGTTTTATATCTTGTGAAAGTATTTCAAAATTCTTGTTGAACGTGGGCTGCGGAATCACTTCGCAACTATTATTTATTTCATCCCTCAAATCCCACACAACAGCCCCCTCCGGCAAAATATTCCAAAAATCGACATAATCTTTTTTGTCGAAATTGTCATACAGGTTGGGGAAAATTTCAACACTTTCGACAGGATTGATCGAAAGTTGCGTATTTATGTCGAACTGTTTGATGGATTCTATCTCTTCTCCGAAAAAATCTATTCTGTACGGGTGATTGTCCGAATATGAAAATATATCGATAATTCCACCTCTGAGAGCAAATTGTCCGGGTTCGCACACAAAATCGACTTTGACAAAGTTGAAATTGAACAGCAATTCTTTAATAAAATCGTGAGAAAGTTTGTCGCCCACCGCCATTTTCAGGATGCTTTCCTTTGTTTTGGCCGATTTTAAGACTTTTTCCTCAAGAGATTCGGGATATGTAACAATAATAAGGGGAGATTGACAAGAGTTGTGATGTTTGTCAAGCAATTTCGCATCAATGACAAAATTGCCCTCTTTTTCGACAGTGTTCCAATCTCTGATTATTCCCTTTCCCTTAAATGAAGCTATTGCAGACAATACGGCAGTGCGTTGAACTTTGGCTGTAGCCTCTTTCAATTCGCTTCTGTCCTGCGTAGTGGGAAGATAATAAATACACTCTTCCGTAAAAAAATTATCAAAATCACTTGTCAGCAGATAGGCATTCTTCTTGGTGTCCGCCACAATTACATGCACAGACCTTGTATCGATAGAAGATACCACCGAAGCTATATAGACAGCCTTGGCCGAAATCGTAAAACAATTGATAAATGATGCTTTTGTTATATTATTTGATATTTCCACCAAAATCGATTGTTTGGTATAAAGCATTCAGTTCATCCATATTGATTGAACCCTGTTTATACCATTGTTCTATTTGTTTATCAAATTTGTCAAAAATAATATTTTCCACAGGAGCAAGTCTTTGAATATAACCTGTTCCTTTACAGTTATATAGGAGTGCAAAATTGAAATAGTTCCTGCCGTTGCCCCTCTTTATCGGAAATACTTCGGCTCTTCTTTCAAGTGCCTTATCGCACAATACACAATTGTCTGGATTCATATTATCGGCATTGCTTCCTCTCTTTACCACCTCTGCAGGAAGTTTGTCACCACTCTTAACAAACAATGGAACAGCCACACTTACAGGAGGATAACCCAATATAGTCCACATCGTGGTTAATTCTGGAGCTTCTCCTTTTTTGATTCCCTTTACAACTATTGAAGCAGAAGTGCTTCTTCTCGGAATAAAATCCTGATCAACAAACCATCCGTTAGGTGTAATTTCCTTATTATCCATCAAATCGATATTTAATAATGAATTATGGAAACTTCTTGATAGAGAGTTGAATATCCATTGAGGGGTAATATCTCCATGTTCAACTACTCTTCTTAATATAATATTGCTTGCCGTGGTGTATCTTATGTATCCCATACCCTCATTAATGCGGCCCGTATATGAATGATTGGTATATACGAGATAGCCTTCAGGAGCTATTTTAGAGTCATTTACATCCACTTTTCTCCATTCGGTATTATTCACTTCATAGTAGGCAGCTCCACCTTCGGCATCTATAACTCCGAAATTGGCCTCGACACCCAACGGACGTTTCATCTTATCGAGCAATTTTTCAAAGTCTCTGAGTGTCTTGCAGCATGCCAATGCCTGAAACATCACCTCTCCCTCCCTGTCGGCTGCTTTATCTTCATCTTCTTTAAGATTGTAAGATGCCGTATTCATTATCGAAAATCCCGTCTCATTGGTTCCCGTCCATGCTTCTCCATATTGTACAGGACTGTTAACCAATGCAATAAAGGCATATTTTATATCTTTGGATCTGCCAAAATATTCTATTCTGTTGTTTAATTCACCTGTATCTCTGTGTTTCCATAACAAAGGTCTTCCGTCAGGGGTAACTTTACCTGTAAAAATTGCAGATGTACATGCTCTCGAATAATCGGCAGGAATAAACAATAACAGAGCCACTACGGCCAATAATAATTTCTTCATAATAATAAATTGTTATAAATCAGGAAAATAAGTCATTATTTTTATATCTTTTCAAACCAAGATGCTTATATGCAAGGTCTGTAACCTCTCTACCTCTCGGAGTTCGATGAATAAAACCCTCTTTTATAAGGAAAGGTTCATAAACCTCCTCCAAAGTACCTACATCTTCACTTATGGCAGTCGCAATGGTACTTGCCCCCACAGGACCTCCCTTAAATTTCTCAATAATAGTGGAAAGTATCTTATTATCAATCGAATCAAGACCTCTTTTATCAATATTCAGAGCATTGAGGGCTATTTCGGCTATATCAATATCAATAATACCGGTACCTTTAACCTGGGCGAAATCCCTTACCCTTCTCAATAACGAATTGGCTATACGAGGCGTTCCGCGACTTCTACATGCGATTTCAAGGGCAGCCTGATCTTTTATTTCAATATTCAATATATCCGCACTTCTTTTGATGATTTTAAGCAATACATCCGAATCATAATATTCGAGATGGGCCTGTATTCCGAAACGAGCCCTTAAAGGAGAGGTCAGGAGACCACTTCTTGTGGTGGCACCTATCAATGTAAAAGGATTGAGAGAAATCTGTACGGAACGAGCACCGGGGCCTTTATCTATCATTATATCAATGGTATAATCTTCCATTGCAGAATACAGATACTCCTCCACGACAGGAGAAAGTCTGTGAATCTCATCAATAAACAGTACATCACCCTCTTCAAGAGAAGTCAAAAGACCTGCGAGATCTCCCGGCTTGTCGAGCACCGGACCGGAAGTAATCTTCATATTGACACCAAGCTCATTAGCCACTATATAAGCCAGAGTGGTCTTACCCAATCCGGGAGGGCCGTGAAGCAAAATATGATCCAAAGCCTCACCACGGAGCAAAGCGGCCTTCACGAAAATCTTTAAATTTTCGATAACCTTGTCCTGACCCGAAAAATCGGAAAACTCCTTAGGACGAATCTGCTGATCAACATCCTTCTCCTTAAGCTGAGTCTCCACCCTCGGATCAAATTGAATATCTTTCTCTTTGGACATATCTAAAAGGTATTAACAACACAAATATAAATAATATTAAAATTTTAAATATTTATTTCTTTATTTTTAGAGGTGTTGATAATGTTAATAAGTTTAAAAAAATTATTTATCAATATTTTATTAACATAAAATAAACACTCCCGAAGTATTGAAGTGTTTATTTTAATGTTTAAATTCAGAGCTTTACAATAAATGAGTATTTTAGTTGTTGATAACTGTCTATATTTTTTAAATAAACTTTCAACATCACCTATTGTTAATAAAGTTATGATAAAAAATGTAAAAGTCGATTTGTACTTTTCAATAATATTATTAAGTGAAAAAAGTTATCAAAAACATTCAACAAAATATCAACACTAAATAAACAGATATTGTTAATCTTTCAACTTGGCAGACAAAAATTCCCTGTTAAGTCTTGCAATATGCGAAACTTTTATACCCTTAGGACATTCCATCTCGCAAGCTCTTGTATTAGTGCAAGATCCGAAACCAAGTTCGTCCATTTTGGCAACCATGGCCTTTGCTCTTTTAGCACCCTCTATCTTACCTTGAGGTAATAAAGCGAGAGAACTTACGCGGGCGGCAACGAACAACATTGCAGAACCGTTCTTGCAAGTGGCCACACAGGCACCACAACCTACACAGGCAGCGGCATCCATACTTTCATCAGCATTTTCCTTTTTGATAGGAATGGCATTTGCATCGGGAACACCACCTGTATTGACAGAAATGAACCCACCTGCCTGAAGTATCTTATCAAATGCACCTCTGTCAACAACAAGGTCCTTTATAACAGGAAAACCTTTACTTCTCCAAGGCTCGATGGTAATAGTATCTCCATCTTTAAACTTGCGCATGTGGAGCTGACAAGTGGTAATATCGTTGTCCGGTCCGTGTGCACGACCATCAATATATAGAGAACACATACCGCAGATACCTTCCCTGCAATCGTGGTCAAATGCGACAGGTCCGCTATGAGTAGTGCCGTCGAGACCCACTACGCCTCCCCTGCAACCTTTATTAATAGCGACAGGCTCTTTACATTCGTTGATAAGTTGCTCATTCAGAATATCCATCATTTCAAGAAATGAGGAGTCCGGAGATATGTTGTTTACTTTGTAAGTTTCAAAATGACCTTTGCTTTTAGCATCTTTCTGACGCCATACTTTTAATGTTAAATCCATGATAATCCTCCTTAATCTTTATAGTTACGGGTAGCAACTTTTGCAAATTCAAATTTCAAAGGCTCTTTATGCAATTCAGGTTCCTGAGAGTCACCTTTATACTCCCATGCGCTTACATACATATAGTTGTCGTCATCACGCTTGGTTTCGCCCTCTTCGGTCTGCATCTCTTCACGGAAGTGGCCGCCGCAAGATTCTTTGCGGTTGAGAGCATCTCTCGTCATGAGTTCACCTATTTCCATAAAATCTGCAACTCTGACCGCTTTTTCCAATTCCTGATTAAATTCGTTGTTCTCTCCCGGTACAAATACATCTTTCCAAAACTCTTCTTTAAGAGCTTTGATTTCTTCAATAGCCTTCTTCAAACCCTCTTCATTGCGGGCCATACCTACATATTCCCACATGATGTGTCCGAGCTGCTTGTGGAAAGTATCGACACTCTTTGTCCCTTTTATTGAGAATACCTTATTGATACGCTCCTGAATATTCTTTTCAGCCTCTTCAAAAGCAGGATTATTAATATCAGTCTTAGGCTCCTGAATCTTACCTGCAAGATAATCACCTATAGTATAAGGAAGTATGAAATATCCGTCTGCAAGACCCTGCATCAGTGCAGAAGCTCCCAAACGGTTTCCGCCGTGGTCTGAGAAGTTGGCTTCACCTATGGCATACAACCCCGGAATTGTGGTCTGAAGATTATAATCAACCCATATACCTCCCATGGTGTAGTGAATGGCAGGATATATCATCATAGGCTCCTTATAAGGATCGACATCTGTGATTTTCTGATACATCTGGAACAAATTACCGTATTTTTCGGTAATCTTGTCTTTACCCAACCTTTCTATAGCACTCTGAAAATCAAGGAAAACAGCTTTTCCCGTATTATTTACTCCATAACCTGCATCACAACGCTCTTTAGCGGCACGCGAAGCGACATCGCGAGGTACAAGATTACCGAAAGCCGGGTATCTTCTTTCGAGATAATAATCTCTGTCCTGTTCAGGAATCTGAGAGCCTTTAATCGTCCCTTTACGGAGCTTTTCTACATCTTCCTTCTTCTTCGGAACCCATATACGTCCGTCATTTCTCAAAGATTCGGACATAAGGGTCAGTTTGGACTGCTGATCTCCGTGTACAGGAATACATGTAGGGTGAATCTGTGCAAAACAAGGATTTGCGAAGAAAGCACCTTTCTTGTAGCATTGCCAAACTGCCGAACCGTTGCTGTTCATCGCATTGGTCGAAAGAAAATATGTATTACCGTAACCGCCTGATGCCAGAACGACAGCGTGAGCTCCGTGTCTTTCAATCTTACCTGTTACCAGATTACGGGCTATAATACCTTTGGCTTCACCATTAATCATCACCAAATCAAGCATTTCATGCCTTGGATATGATTTAACAGAGCCTTTTGCTATCTGACGGTTGAGGGCTGCATAAGCGCCGAGCAACAATTGCTGACCGGTCTGTCCGCGGGCATAGAAAGTTCTCGATACCTGTGCTCCTCCAAAAGAGCGGTTGTCGAGTAATCCGCCGTAATCTCTTGCAAAAGGAACCCCTTGCGCCACGCACTGATCGATAATATTATTGCTGACTTCGGCAAGACGATATACATTGGCTTCCCTGCTGCGATAGTCTCCACCTTTAATAGTATCGTAAAATAGACGATATACGGAATCGTTATCGTTTTGATAGTTTTTGGCAGCGTTAATACCACCTTGTGCCGCAATCGAGTGGGCACGGCGAGGTGAATCGCTGATGCAGAATACCTTTACATTATATCCAAGTTCGCCTAATGATGCAGCTGCAGAAGCTCCACCAAGTCCTGTCCCAATGACGATTATTTCTAATTTTCTCTTATTGGCAGGACTGACTACCTTGATATGGGACTTGTGTTCTGTCCATTTCTGCTGAAGTGGTCCATCCGGAACGTGTGAAATTAATTTAGTCATATATTCTTGTAATTAATTCTTTATGAATAATAGTGAATTGCAAATATCACACATTTTTCTCAAAAAACAGAGATAATTATAATTATTTGTAACTTTACCCATTATTTAAAAAGGATTTTTATGAAAAAACTCACCACTACAATTCTGATCGTATTATTTTGTGCAGTTACAAATGCAGTAATGGGTAACAACGTCAAACCTGTCAATTTCATCCCTCTGCCGCAAGAGGTGACGTATAATGACGGTACATTTCTGATGGACAATCAGTTAGTATTATGTACCGCAAATGCGGACAAATTCAATATAGGTTATCTCGCCAAACATCTCAACAGGGTGTTTGACTTTACAGTATCTCAATCGTCCAAAACGAGTGGAACCAATTATATTCGCTTTGTCAGAGAAAGCTCAATGGGAGATGAAGAATATAGGTTAGTGGTTGATAATAAGGGTATTACCATTACCTCCAAGACAAAAGCGGGTGAATTTTACGCCATTCAGACACTATTGCAGATGATGCCGGCAGAAATATATGCCCCTCTTGAAGGTCCTAATCGTATGTTGCTCAAACAATGGACTTTACCTCAAATTAAAATATCCGATTTTCCAAGATTTGTGTATAGAGGCAACATGTTGGATGTATCGAGAACATTTTTTGACAAACAATATATTTTGAGACATATAGATTGGCTTGCATACCATAAAATAAATAAATTTCATATTCACCTTGCTGACGATAACGGTTGGAGAGTTGAGATTAAGAAATATCCTCTCCTGACAGAGAGAGGTGCATGGAGAGGATATGGAGAAGCGCTCGTACCTTCATTCAATTCCGGAAAAGCAAGATACGGCGGTTTTTATACTCAAGACGATATAAGAGAGATGGTTGCATACGCTGCGGAGCGCAACATCGAAATTATTCCCGAAATAGACCTGCCTGGTCACTCCAAATCGGTGACATCCACCTACCCGGAAGTTTTATGCAAGACTTCTGCCGAATTTTTAAGCGTGCAGGGTGAGGGGAAAAATGTATTTTGCGTTGGAAATGAAGCCAATTACAAGATGCTCGACAACATTATGAAAGAGATTTCCAAACTGTTTCCGAGTGAATACATCCATATAGGAGGAGATGAAGTTCAAATGAAAGCATGGAAAGAGTGTCCTGATTGTCAGGCGCTTATGCAAAAAGAGGGGATGACTGACGAGAAACAGCTGCTCGGCTATTTTGTGGGGAGAATGGAAAAAATACTCCAAAAATACGGTAAGAAACTTGCAGGATGGGATGAGATAGTAGAAGACAACGAACTTCAGCCAGACAGCAGAGTATATGCGTGGAGAAGAATGAACGTTGCTTTAGCTGCAATTCAGAAAGGGAGACCTACCGTTACACAAATAGGAGAATACTGCTACATAGATATGAAATATTCCCCTATCGAAAGAGGGCACAATTGGGCTGGAATAGTTTCCCTTGAAAAGATGTATTCATTCGACCCGATAGGATCATTCAACCTCTCAAAAGAGCAGGAAAAACTTATCATCGGACCACAGGCGGGACTATGGGCCGAAATGTTGATATTTCCACCTCATTTCTCCGAATATCAACTATATCCGAGACTATGTATCCTCTCTGAAATAGGATGGACATTGCAGGATAAGAGGGATTTCAAAGATTTTGAGAATAGATTGACACTCTCTCATTATGAAAGATTATACGACATGGGGATTGCTTTCAGACTGCCGTATCCTACGGTGACATACCAAAACAACACAATAGATGTTGAAGCCCCTGCTCCATCACTTGTAGTGAGATATACCATGGATAAGAGCGAACCTACAATCAACTCACCTGTTTTCAGCGGAAAGATTATTACCGATACACCTCAGAATTTCAGGTTTGCCACATTTTTTGCAACAAACAAGAGTATAACGGTACCTGTTCCCGATGTAGAGGTATATATGACCCCCGAAGTAAAGGTCACCACATCATTGAAAGCCAATAAATACACCAATACCACAACATTGGAGGATTGGGATTTCGGCACATATTTCAGGACAGCCGATGCTCCCGTAAAAGGCGACTGGCTGATGTTTACGTTTACCGAACCGGTTAAGTGTCAGACTATCAAAGTAAATACCAATATTCCCGTAACTCAGTTCTGGGGAGTCACGGACGGCCACGTAGAATATAGTTATGACGGCATTAACTTTATTGATGCAGGACAATTCGACATACATAACAGTGTTACAATAGAACATATATCCGCCGAAGTCAAAGCAGTAAGGATATTGATAGACGGAAGCGGAGAAGAAAAAGCAATTGCTATTCAAGATTTGAGGATACAATAATGAATTTGGAATTTTTTGCAACAGCCGGTGGCATACCGGTTCACATACTTGATTATAAGAAAGGAGATAAAACACTCATCTTACTGCACGGTTATTTGGAAACCATGTATATATGGAGTGATTTTGCAGATTTAATGGCCGAACATTACCGTGTTATCACCATAGACTTGCCCGGTCACGGCCTATCCGGTTCGGCAGAGGTCAATTCTATGGATTTTGATGCCGGAGCAGTCAAAGGTGTGTTGGATAAATGTGGTGTTTCCAAAGCATATATAGGAGGACATTCACTCGGTGGATATGTCACGCTGGCCTGTTGCAGACTATTTCCGGAAGTTTTTGAGAAAGCAATCCTCTTCAACTCCAATCCGTATTCGGATCCTCCCGAAAAGTCCTGCGACCGGGAGAGGGAAATAAAGATTATCGAGGCCGGAAAGTTGGCTGCACTTGTCTCAAGCTCTCTGCCTAAAATGTATAAAGAGAGCAATCTGCGCCGACTTGACGAGAAAATAAGGGAGACCATCGAAATAAGCGAAACCCACGATCCTCAAGGGATTGTGGCTTCCCTCAGGGGTATGCAGCAAAGACCTGACAGTCAACAATTTCTGTCGGAAACCTCTATACCTTTTATGTTTATAGGCGGTGATTCCGATACAATACTTCCTTTGGACAAAGTAAAAGAGATGCAAACCGAATTTCCCAAGGTAAAATACACCATCATACCGGAGACGGGACACAACTCTTTTGTCGAGGACCCTGCCTCTACTGCTCAAGCGGTCATAGACTTTTTGGGATAAATACCTCTACCACAGAAAGTTATTGAAAGGATACCTGCCCGCGTGAATCTCTGCAACCATCTTGTACAAGTCGTTGCGGAGTTTGTCGAGGCGTATCTTTTCCTTGGCCGAAATGAATATGCAGGGGGTATTTTCCTTTGAAATCCAGGAATTTTGAAGATCCTCCAAAGTATAATTTTTGGTTGACTTTTCATCAATCGAAAATTCGTCATACTCTTCGTACCTATAGGCATCTATCTTATTGAATACCATATATAAAGGCTTATTCTTGGCGCCGATGTCGGCAAGTGTGTTGTTTACAATTTTAATCTGCTCTTCAAAATTGGGATGAGAAATATCGACCACATGAACCAGAATATCGGCCTCCCTTACCTCGTCAAGGGTACTCTTGAAAGATTCGACAAGCTGTGTCGGCAATTTGCGGATAAATCCTACGGTATCGCTCAAAAGAAAAGGAACATTTTCGATAACCACCTTTCTGACAGTAGTATCGAGAGTTGCAAACAATTTATTTTCAGCAAATACATCACTTTTGGCCAACAGATTCATGATGGTGCTCTTGCCTACATTCGTGTATCCCACCAAAGAGATTCTCACCATTGACCCTCTGTTGCCCCTCTGAGAAGCCATCTGTCTGTCAATCTTCTTCAGTTGCTCCTTGAGTTTGGATATCTTGTCTAAAATAATACGCCTGTCACTTTCGAGCTGACTTTCACCCGGACCCCTCATATTGAGACCACCTTTGCCGCCCCTCTGTCTTTCAAGGTGTGTCCACATACCTGTCAGTCTCGGCAGAAGATACTGATATTGAGCAAGTTCCACCTGTGTCTTGGCGTAAGCCGTCTTTGCCCTCTGTGCAAAAATATTCAATATCAGGCCGGTTCTGTCCACAATTTTCACACCTGTCTCCTTTTCTACATTTCTCATTTGGGACGGACTTAATTCGTCATCAAATATGATGTAGTCGGTCTCGTTCTCTTTTACAAACGAAGCTATTTCCTCGAGCTTCCCACTTCCGATATATGTCCTGGAATTAGGCTTCTCAAGACGTTGTGTAAATCGCTTATTTCCAATCACTCCTGCTGTTTCTGCAAGAAATTGCAATTCATCAAGATAATCATTGACCACTCTCTCATCGTCCTGCTGCCCTATAACGGCAACAAATACCGCCGTCTCCTGTCGATTCTCCATTTCTGTTAGAAGTTGTTTTAATTTTCTACAAAAATATAAACTATATTTGTATGAGAAATTATTTTTTAACAAACATAAACCATTTATTATTTATGAGACGTCTTTTATTATTGGCAATGATAGTAATTATTTTGCCTTTTACAGCTTTTTCTCAAGGACGACTGAGAGACTACGGGATTGCTCCCGGTATTTTCAAAACAGGTACTTATAATGCCATAACCGATGTTCCCGGTGTCAAAGTGGGGCAGGTTACCATCATCAAAGGTGACGATATTCGCACAGGCGTTACCGCCATTGTTCCTCACGAGGGCAATATTTTCAGAAAAAAATGTCCTGCTGCCATATATATCGGCAACGGATTCGGCAAACTTGCAGGATATTCACAAGTAAAAGAGCTTGGTACCATTGAAACCCCGATAATTCTGACCAACACACTCTCTGTTGCTCAAGGTATAGAGGGGCTGATTACCTACACTCTCAAACAATACGGTAACGAAAATGTCCGTTCCGTCAATGCCGTTGTGGGAGAAACCAACGATAGCGGCCTGAATGACATTCAAAAGAGGGTAGTCACTTCCAAACATATACTTGAAGCTATCTCAAAAGCATCTTCCGGTCCTGTAGAAGAGGGGAGTGTGGGTGCAGGAACAGGTACCATCTGCTTCGGATTTAAGGGAGGAATCGGTACTTCTTCTCGTGTGATTCCTGCCTCTCTGGGGGGATATACGGTAGGTGTGCTGGTACAGTCCAATTATGGAGGAGTAATGGAAATTGACGGAGTTCCCGTCGGCAAATTGCTCAATCATTACAGTTTTCAGAAGGCGGTAGAGACCGATTTAAGCCCTGACGGGTCTTGTATGATGGTTGTAATAACAGATGCTCCGGTAGATGCCCGCAACCTTGAAAGAATGGCAAAGAGAGCGATGCTCGGTCTTGCCAAAACAGGAGGTATTGCCTCAAACGGAAGCGGGGATTATGTTATTGCACTCTCTGTCAACAAAGACAACCTGATTGACGAGAATACCAAATACTACCTGCCTACCCTGCTTCACAACGAAGATATGTCGGCTTTGTTTGAAGCCACTATAGAAGCCACAGCCGAAGCTCTGTGGAACTCTCTGTTCAAGGCAACACCGGTTACAGGATATAAAGGATATACATCAAATCCGATACCTGTAGATAAGGTAGTTGAGTATATAAAGGCTGCAAAGAAGTAAATCAGATGTTGCCGGATAAAATAACCGCCCCGAAAGATTTTATTCTTTTCGGGGCGGTTTGCGCTATGAAAAATGAAATTTACTATCTTAATTGGAATATAACAGGGAATGTGTAAGTTACTTTTACAGGACGTTCTCTTTGTTTACCGGGTTTCCATTTTGGAGAACTCGATACGATACGAACTGCTTCTTTGTCAAGAGATGAGTCAACACCTCTAAGTACGACAACGTTACTTACAGAACCATCAACATTAACTGTAAATTGGAGAGTTACACGACCTTGAACGCCATTCTCCTTTGCAATCTCAGGATATACGAGCTTGCCGTTAACCCATTTGGAGAAAGTGTTGGCATCACCACCCATGAAGGTAGGTTTCTCTTCAACCAATGCAAACGGAATAGCTTCTTCTTCAACGACTTCTTCTCCAACGTCAGCTTTATAGTCCATAATCTCAACACCCAAAGACTTATCATCCTCAGTATTGAAGATAATATCGTCTTTTACTTCAATATTATCGTCAACGATATCGATGACATCTGAAAGAACAGGAATTTTAGGCATTTCCGGTGGAAGTTCAGGCTGTTCATTCGTTACAGGGATCATTTCTTCTTCAACTTCTACTTTGGTTTCTTGTCCAAGTGAAGAAACCGCCTTTTCTTTAGTTGACCATTCGAATGCAAGGAGAACTACTCCGAGAACGAGAACTAAACCAATCTCTCTGAACAATAGCTTTTTGTTAGTGAGATCTGCTTTTGGTGTTTTTTTGATTTCCATATTATTAATTAATCTAATGTTATAATCGTTATATTGTGTAAAATTAAAAATAAAAAATTATTTCCCACAATTTTTGTTGATAAATATTTTCATTAAAATCATAATAAGCTTAAAATCAAGCCTTTAAAATTTTCATATCATAAAGGACATTGTTAGTATTTTTTACTGCGGCTGCGCTTTTTGCAAACAGCTGCTGTTCTTCCTCATTCAAATCAAGTTCGATGATCTTCTCACAACCGGTGTTGCCAAGTACGGCAGGAACTCCGATGCAAAGGTCTTTTTGACCATATTCTCCATCAAGATATACGCAGCAAGGGAATACTTTCTTTTCATCCATGATAATAGATTTGACCATTACGGCAGCTGCAGCTCCCGGAGCATACCATGCAGAAGTTCCGAGCAGTTTGGTAAGGGTGGCTCCACCGACCATTGTATCGGCGACAACCTTGTCGGCCGCCTCTTTTGATAACAAACTTGTTACATTTGTGCATTTATAAGTTGCCTTATTGATAAGAGGTATCATTGTGGTATCACCGTGTCCGCCTATAACGATTCCTTCTACGTCTGCCGCTGCAACATTCAGAGCCTGAGACAGATAATAGTTAAATCTGCTGCTGTCGAGCAATCCTCCCATACCGATTACTCTATTTTTAGGGAGACCTGTCGATTTAAGGGTAAGGTAGGTCATTGGGTCCATAGGGTTGGCAATAATTAGGAATATTGCGTTTGGAGAGTGTTGTAGAGCGTTTGAAACAACATTGTTAACGATACCGGCATTAACACCGATAAGTTCTTCTCTTGTCATGCCTGGTTTACGGGGCATACCTGATGTGATGATAACTACATCAGAGTCGGCAGTTGCCTTATAGTCATTGGTTACACCTTTTATTCTGCAATCAAATTGATATAATTTGGCAGTTTGCATCATATCCATTGCTTTTCCTTCAGATACGCCTTCTTTGATGTCCAACAATACTATTTCTGAGGCATATTTCATGTGCAGTATAGCATTTGCACAAGTTGCGCCAACATTTCCGGCGCCTATTACAGTTACTTTTGCCATTGTTTTACAATAATTTATATTTTATATTTTTTATTATTTAATTTTGCCGCAAATAATGCGCCAAGTTTTGCACGCGCAAAACGGCGCAAAGGTAATTATATTTATCGATTAATGTATTTCTTTTATGGTTAGTTTTTTCTCGGAGGATATTAAATTCGTATTAAAGCAAAAGAGGCTTATCTCTAAATGGTTAAAGGAGTTAGCTCAATCTCACGATTATAAAATCGGAGCACTTAATTATATCTTTTGTTCGGATAAGTATCTTTTAGACATCAACATACGGTTTCTCGGACACAACTATTTTACAGATATTATTACGTTTGACTACTCTGCCGATTATAATGAGACATTCCCGACAGGATATATCAGCGGTGATATATATATAAGTATAGATACGGTCAGGGCTAATGGGGAAACATATAAGGAAGGATTTGAAAGAGAGCTGCTTAGGGTGATAGCACATGGGTTGCTTCATTTGATTGGCTTTGATGATACTTCCGAATCGCTTCAGAAGAGTATGACGGAGCAGGAAAACAAAGCTTTGCTTTTATTTGATGAACTTTCCCATAAAGTTGCCGATAATGGATAACATATACGATATTATAGTAATAGGGGCAGGGCATGCCGGCTGTGAAGCTGCTGTTGCCTCGGCAAGACTTGGTTCAAAAGTGCTGCTTGTTACAATGGACATGAACAAGATTGCCCAGATGTCTTGCAACCCTGCTATCGGAGGAATTGCGAAAGGTCAAATCGTCAGAGAGATTGATGCACTCGGCGGGTTCACCGGAATTGTCACGGATGCTTCCACAATTCAATTTAGGATGTTGAACCGGTCAAAAGGTCCGGCAATGTGGAGTCCTCGTGCACAATGCGATAAATTATACTATTCTCTGAATTGGAGGTATATCCTCGAAAACACCTGTAACTTAGATATTTGGCAGGATTCTGCGACTTCAATATCTTTCTTAGAATCGAATATTTTCGGAGTTCACGTATCAATGGGTGCAATATTTAAATGTAAAGCGGTTATTTTGACTGCCGGAACATTTCTCAATGGCAAACTTTTTATAGGAAATGAAATGGCGGAGGGGGGTAGGATAGGGGAGTTGTCTTCATACGGACTGACCGAGTTACTTAAATCTAAAGGATGTACCACTGCGAGAATGAAAACGGGAACACCTCCGAGAATAGATGTCCGTTCTTTGGATCTCAATTCTTTGGTGTTGCAGGAAGGAGATGATGTTCCTTCGAGATTTTCATATCTGCCGATTCCTTCTCCGATTCAATCAGGAGTTGCTCAGAAAAATTGCTACATCGTGCACACCAACAAGGAGGTTCACGATATTCTTAGAACAGGCTTTGATCGCTCCCCTCTCTTTACCGGAAAGATACACGGCATCGGTCCACGCTATTGCCCCTCTATCGAAGACAAGTTAAGAACTTTTGCCGGTAAGGATGCACATCAATTATTTTTAGAACCGGAAGGGTGGGACACTTATGAGTATTACCTCCAAGGGTTCTCTTCTTCTCTTCCATTGACCGTACAACTCGAAGCTCTCAGAGCAATCAAAGGTTTTGAAAATGTAAAAATATTCAGACCTGCGTATGCAGTCGAATACGATTACTTTGACCCTACGCTGTTATATCCGTCTCTTGAGTCAAGAGTGATTCCCAATTTCTTTTTTGCCGGACAGGTTAATGGAACTACCGGATATGAAGAGGCGGCAGCTCAAGGTCTGATGGCAGGAATAAATGCACATCTCAAAATTAACGAAAAGGAGCCATTTGTGCTCAGTCGTGATAAGGCATATATAGGAGTGCTGATTGATGACCTGATTAACAAAGGGGTTGATGAACCATATCGAATGTTTACCTCAAGAGCAGAATACCGAATTTTGTTGAGACAGGATAATGCCGATTTCCGCCTTACCGAACCGGGGCATTCACTTGGTCTTGTCGATGAATACAGATACCAATATACGATGAGAAAATACGATTTGACAAATGATATAATTTCATTTTCAAATAGTACATCCGTCAAACCGGAAGAGATAAATACATATTTGTCATCCATTAATTCTGCACCTATTTCTTCTAAAAAGAAACTTTCCGATATATTGACACGTCCGGATGTCTCTATCTCCGAATTGTTAAAAAATGTTCCACGTGAAACATCTTTTATTTTTCAGGATGATTTTGATGATAAAATCAATAATGTATTAGAGAATGGCATGGTTTCTACCAATACGTCTGCAGTGCTGATTGCTCTTCCGTGGTCTGCCATGAAATTTAACGGTATCGTAGGAGCCAATGATTATTTAAAAAACGAGATTATTGAATCGGCAGAAATACAAATTAAATATCAAGGATATATTGAAAGGGAAAAAAGAATAGCAGATAAGATTTTGCGACTTGAATCCTTAACTATTCCGGATAATTTTGATTTTTCAAAGGTGACCTCACTATCTATTGAATGCAGAATCAAACTCAATCGATATAAACCCCAGACCATAGCACAAGCTTCACGTATTTCAGGTGTCTCTCCGGCCGATATTTCTGTTCTGTTGATTTACTTTGGCAGGTAATTTCATAATTTTGTTCCACGTGGAACAAATAATTATTCCATAGGATAACTAAATATTGCACTATTGGAGTCCAATTTGAAATCTTTGGATAAAGGCTTCAATAGGGTATATGGAATGTTGGTGGGATTGGTCTGATAGGGCAGAGGGGGATTGATTTTGGCTTCCCTGATGATGTAGTCAAGCATAATGTGACTCCATTGAAAGTAATTTGATTTCAATCGTGAATCCCTCAATTTGAATAATTCAACTGCCGATAGTTTTGAGATGTGAGCGCCGTTTTCAAATAGCGGGAGGTCGTTGGATCTGTAAATGGGGGTTGTAAATCCGACGTTTTGGTAGAAGTCTATCAAACGCGGTTCGGCAGGTCTAAGCAGTAAAAAGTCCCAGCCAATCTTAGACGCACCTGCGCTGATATAGTTGATTAATGACGAAGAATAGCCTTTGTTTCTATACGATTTAAGTGTACCTACACCATAAATATACAAACCGTGATAATAGGTTCTCAGACCGTTTGTCCTTTTGGAAGATACATAAGAAATGCCTATGGTATGAAGGGCGGATACAATCTTTCCATCCATTTCATAGACAAAGGAGGCTTTAGATGGACAGTGGTTAAAAAAAAGATCCAAGTATTTGGCATCTGTCGTGAAACATTCTTTACAGATAGCGCGAATACTCGGATAATCTTGTTTGGTAGCCGGCCTTATCATTGAGAAACCTGTGTGTCTATTTTATAAATAGTGTTGATTAAAGCAGCGTATTTCTTATGAATAGGACTTCTCTTGAGCTTCAATGTCTGAGAAAGCATATTGTTGGCAACACTCCATTCGTCGTTGACCAATTTTTCAAATTTGATGGCCTCATGTGCCGCAAGTTTGGAATTGACAGCTTCGACTTCTTTGTGCATTCTTTTGATGATAGGCTCTTTTGTAATCAAATCATCATCATCCTTATATGCTATTTTTTGTCTGGCGGCAATCTCTTTAAGTGCAGCAATGTGCGGAACGATAATGGCGGAAGCAAATTTCTGGTTTTCGCCGATGACAATGCAGTTGTCGATTAAAGGTGAATTTTTCAAAAGATTTTCGATAGCCTGAGGAGCTATGTATTTGCCGGCAGACAGTTTGAAAATTTCCTTTTTACGGTCCGTAATCTTCAAATATTTGCCATCAACGAGAGTTCCTATATCTCCTGTGTGGAGGAAACCCTCTTCGTCAATGACTTGTTTAGTATATTCCGGATCTTTATAATAGCCGAGCATGACATGAGGACCGCGTGTCAGAATTTCACCGTCTTCGGCAAATTTCAATTCAGTGCCACCCATCGGTTTGCCGACAGTACCTATAATATTGTATCCGTCAGCAGGGCTGTTTACTGCAATTACAGGAGAGGTTTCAGTCATACCATACCCTTCAAAAATATGAAGTTTGGCAGCATTGAATGTCCTTACAATCTTGGCCTGAATAGATGAACCTCCGGAAACTACAAGCATTTCGTGCCCTCCGAACTTCTCCCTCCACTTGCTGTAAACAAGTTTGTCCGCAAGTCTCTGTTTGGCTAAATACAGCTTGTGAGTATTGTAATTGTCAAAGTTATTGGCAAAATTCCATGCCCAATTGTAAACTATACGTTTGAATCCTTTCTGTGCTTTCCCGGCAGATTCAAGCTTGCTATACATCATCTCAAGGACACGAGGCACTCCACAGAAGCCATCTGCGTGACAATCAGCGAGATCCGTTGCTATTGTAGCCAAACTTTCGGCGTAATAAATACTAATGCACAGTTCCTGATATTCATAATTCATGGTCCTTTCGTAGATATGGCAGAGAGGTAAGAAACTGACCATCCTGTGGCTGCTGTTTTTGGTCTGTCTTATGGCATGACCGTGAGAGTTGGACATCATGTTGTAGTGTGAAAGCATCACACCTTTAGGGGTACCGGTGGTTCCGGATGTATAAATGATGGTGGCCAGGTCATCAGGTCCGATTTCCTGCTTGTTCTTTTCCACAACGGGAGCAAATTTGTCCTTATTGTCGCGTCCCAACTGATAGAGTTGAGACATGCAATAAAGCTCTGTCGAATCATCCATCAATATGACCTTGACAGGACGAGTTATCTCTTCAATCACCGGACGAACCTTAGTGTAAAGGTTGATATTGCCGATTATTATGATTTCGGCATCGGAATGGTTAAAAATATGGGTATAGTCATCATGGCTTAATGTACTGTAAACAGGTATGTGAACCATTTTTGCCAAATTGGAGCCCATGTCGATAAAATTCCATTCAGGACGATTGTTACATAGAGTGATAATCTTTGTCCCCTCCCTGTATCCGAGAGCCAACAAACCGTAAGCTACATTATATGAATATTCGATATAGTCGTCAATACTGTATTTTATCCATTTTCCGTGAATTTTCCGCGCCAAAATATCATCTTTCGGAGGAAAAGATGCTTTAAGATTGGTCAGCAGGTCAAAAGTTCTAATAATTTCCATATTATAAATTAAGAAGTTGTTTCAATTTAAGTGTTGCAAAAATACAAAAAAACAATAATCTATAAAAAACAAGGGGATTAAATCGCTTTTAATCCCCTTAACACATCACATTGATTTACAAATCAGATTATTTCCTCGTACTGCGCTGCAGATAGAAGAGTATCAAATTCCGAAGCGTCGGACAACTTGATCTTTATCATCCATCCTGCTCCGTATGGATCTTCGTTGATAAGTTGTGGAGAATTTTCCAATTCGGCATTGAATTCGACAATCTCCCCTGAAACAGGCATAAATGCATCAGCAACAGTCTTTACAGCCTCAATAGCTCCGAACACCTCTTCTTTGGCAAGAGTTTCGCCCTGTGTCTGAACATCGACAAATACGATATCGCCCAATTCACTCTGAGCAAAATCTGTAATACCAACGGTGGCAATATCGCCATCAACTTTAATCCATTCGTGGTCTTTTGTGTATTTTAAATTAGCAGGAATCATAAATATTTAAATTTGTTTTATAATTAGTAAAATTACTTAAATAACAAGCACAAATATAGTAATTTTATTGCAATCACAGCAATTTTAATGCCTTTTTTATCAATTCTTCTAAAGAATACCCAGAATTTTCTTTAAAAAGTGTGTTTAAAACCTTTTCTACATTTTGTTTTGTAAATCCGAGTAGAACCAGAGCGCTCATGGCTTCATCTCTTGTTGAAGAGGACTCTCCCGTGTCGAAAATAAAGTCTTTTGAAGATCCTTTGATGATTTTATCCTTTAATTCAAGGATGACACGTTGAGCTGTTTTGAGGCCTATACCCTTGACACTCTTGATTTTATTGACATCCTGAGAGATGATGGCATTTCTTATCTCATCAGAATTCAGGGATGAGAGCATCATACGTGCAGAATTGGGACCGATACCCGAAACAGAAATCAGCTGAATAAATATTTCGCGCTCCTCCTTGTCATAGAAGCCGTAAAACAGTTCATCATCTTCACGTATATGGTGATAGAGATAGACTGTAACGAGATTGTTGCCCGATTTTTGCAGTTTGGAATAAGTGCCCAGCGAAATCAGAATCTTATATCCGATGCCGTAACATTCGACTGTGATTTCGGTAGGGGTCAATTCCGCCAGATTACCTTTGATATAATCGTACATTTTTGAATAATTGATATTAATTGAGGTAAAAATATAGCTTTCTGCTAAAATAACCAAGTTTGTTTTGCTATTTTTGCAAATTATTATGAGTAAGAAATATTGAAATGGAGACAATAAATCAAATAAGAGCACAATTTTCGGCTTTGCAGCAGCAAGTGTATGGAAAGCCGCTGGTGTATTTCGATAACGCTGCCACTTCACAAAAACCGCTGACAGTTCTCGAGTTACAGCAGAGGATGAGTTCAGGCATAAATGCAAATATTCACAGAGCCGTTCACAAGTTGAGTGCAGATGCCACCGAATTGTATGAAACAGGGAGGGATGAGGTCAGAAAATATCTCGGCGCCGACTCTCGCGAACAGATAATATTCACTTCGGGAGCAACAGCAAGCCTCAATCTTGTCGCCTCTTCTTTCGGACACCAATTTCTGAAAAACGGAGACAAGGTCATACTGTCCGAAGCCGAACATCACTCAAACATAGTCCCGTGGCAGATTATATGTGAAAGAGTCGGAGCGCAAATAATGGTGCTGCCTGTCAACATTCGGGGTGAAATATCAGTGGATCAGTTCTCCGAAATGCTTGACGAAAAGGTGAAAATAGTCGCCATTACTCATGCTTCCAATGTGCTCGGAGTTGTAAATCCTATTAAAGAGATTGTTCAAATTGCTCATTCAAAAGGAGTTCCTGTATTAGTTGACGGAGCACAGGGGATTATTCACTGCGATTTTTCGGTGAAGGATCTGGATTGTGATTTCTATGTATTTTCAGGACATAAAATATATGCCCCCACCGGAATAGGGATTCTTTACGGTAAAAAAGAGCTGTTGGAGAAGATGCCTCCATACATGGGGGGCGGAGATATGGTAGATACTGTTACTTTTGAGAAGACCACATACGCTCCACTTCCCCTCAAATTTGAAGCCGGAACCCCCAATTTCATAGGAGCCGCATGTCTTGCACCGGCCCTTCAATTTGCATCTTCTGTGAGACAAAGTGCTGAAATAAAGCTGTATGAAAGAGAGATGACGGCATATATGATAAAGGAGTTGGAGAATATCGAAGGATTGACGATTTGGGGAAATCCTTCAAACAGAGAGTTGAAAATCCCTGTATTTTCATTCACGGTAGAGGGAACTCATCCTTCGGATTTGGCTCAACTACTTGATAAAATGGGAGTTGCCGTGAGGTCGGGACTTATGTGCGCAGAGCCGTTAATCCGCAAATTTTCAGCAGTGGGGATGGTGAGAGCTTCGCTGGCCCCATATAACACAAAAGAAGAAATAGAAATATTTATTGCCGGACTGAAAAGGGCGATAAAGATGTTAAGATAATCATAACAATATGGAAAATAGCACTATAAAGAGTTCCAAAGAGTTAGAGGAAGAGATTGTTTCAGAGTTTTCTCTCTTTGATGAGTGGTTAGACAAGTACGAATACATCATAGAGCTCGGCAAAAGTCTGCCAATCATTCCGGAAAAAGATAAAACCGACTCCAATTTGATTAATGGGTGTCAGTCAAGAGTATGGCTATCAAGCGAATACAGAGATGGGAGGGTGTATTTCAAGGCCGACAGCGATGCGATTATCACCAAAGGTATTATCTCTCTGCTGATAAGAGTATATAACGGACAGACACCGGAAGAGATATTGAATTCCGATTTCTCTTTCATTGAAAAAATAGGCTTGAAGGAGAATCTTTCTCCTACCCGTGCAAACGGTCTGCTATCAATGATAAAGCAGATTAAAATGTATGCATTGGCATACGAGGCCGAAAATAATAACAAAGAACAAGCAGATTATGGAAAATAAGGAGACAAATAGTCTGGAACAGGATATAATCACGGCTCTGCATCAGGTGTATGATCCGGAAGTGCCTGTCGATATTTATGAGTTGGGGCTGATTTACGGAATAGATACAGACAAGGACAACAATGTAACTATCACAATGACACTTACCGCTCCCAATTGCCCTATAGCCGATCAGGTTATAGAAGATGTGAAAGAAGCCGTACTTGATGTTCCGGGAACCAAAGATGTGAAAGTAAATCTCGTCTTCGAGCCGGAATGGAATATAGATATGATGAGCGAAGCAGCCAAGTTGGAATTAAATATGTTGTAAACTGAAGATATGATTGTTCTGACATTGGGGACCAACCTCGGAAATAGAAGCAACAACTTGATAATTGCCCGTGAAAAGTTGTCTCGGAGGATTGGAGCAGAAGTTGAGATTGAGTATTCTGAAATATTGGAAACCAAAGCAATAGGATTTAATGGGAATGATTTTTTAAACCAGATTGCTGCATTTGAATCCAATATTGAACCCGAAAAGATGCTTGATATTTGTCAATCAATTGAAATAGAGATGGGTAGAAAGAAACATGTGGCTCAATATGATAAATACGGGAACCGAATATTTGAAAATAGAATAATTGATATTGACATTCTCCTTTATAACGACTGCACCATTAAGAGTGACAGACTTACGGTGCCTCATCCGCAAGTATATCAGAGACCGTTTATAATCGAATTATTCAACACCTTGCCACAAGAAACAAGAAATAGAATAAACATTTAACAATATGACACAAGAAGAAGTATTTAAAAATTTGATTGCTCATGCAAAAGAGTACGGATTTATTTTCCCGTCAAGTGAAATCTATGACGGATTGAGCGCTGTCTATGATTATGGACAGATGGGTGTTGAAATGAAAAACAACATCAAAAAATATTGGTGGGAATCGATGGTCCGTCTTAATGAAAACATTGTGGGAATTGATTCGGCAATCTTCATGCACCCGCGTATATGGGAAGCTTCAGGCCACGTAGGGGCATTTAACGACCCTCTTATCGACAACAAGGACTCCAAGAAGAGATACCGCGCGGACGTATTGATAGAGGACTATTTGGCCAAGCTCGAAGAGAAGATGAACAAAGAGGTGGAAAAGGGTCGCAAGAAATTCGGGGACTCTTTCAATGAAGAACAGTTCAGGGCTACCAATCCCAATGTGCTCAGAAGCAAGACCAAATGGGACGAAGTGCATCAGCGCATGACAGAAGCTCTCAATCAGAACGACCTTGTTGCACTGAGACAGCTGATTATCGACTGCGAGATTGCATGCCCAATTTCGGGAACTAAAAATTGGACAGAAGTACGTCAGTTCAACCTCATGTTCAGCACTCAGCTGGGAAATATTTCGGACGAGTCGGGCATTATATATTTGAGACCGGAGACGGCACAGGGAATCTTCGTGAATTTCCTGAATGTGCAGAAAACCGGCAGAATGAAGATTCCTTTCGGCATCGCCCAGATAGGTAAGGCGTTCAGAAACGAGATTGTCGCAAGACAATTTATTTTCAGGATGAGAGAATTTGAACAGATGGAAATGCAGTTTTTTGTCCGTCCGGGAGATGAGATGCAATGGTTCAAAAAATGGAAAGCAACGCGTTTAGCATGGCATAAAGCTCTTGGTCTCGGAGATGAAAAATACAGATTCCACGACCATGAGAAGCTTGCACACTACGCCAATGCTGCGACAGATATCGAATTTGAATTTCCGTTCGGCTTCAAAGAGCTTGAGGGAATACACTCGCGCACCGATTTCGATTTGAGCCAGCATCAGAAATTCAGCGGAAGAAAGATGCAGTACTTCGACCCTGAAACCAACGAGAGCTACGTTCCTTACGTAATCGAGACATCAATAGGATTGGACAGAACATTTTTAGCCATACTGTCATCGGCCTATACGGAAGAGAAACTTGAAAACGGAGAAGAGAGAGTTGTCTTGAGAATACCTCCTGCAATCGCTCCCGTCAAAATGGCTGTACTTCCACTTATAAAAAAAGACGGTCTTCCTGAAAAAGCACACGAAATAATGAACACACTGAAGATCGATTTCAATTGCCAATACGATGAAAAAGACAGCATCGGTAAACGTTATCGCCGTCAGGATGCAATCGGGACACCATTCTGCATCACTGTCGATCATGACACACTTAACGATAATTGTGTGACGATAAGATATCGCGACACAATGACACAGGAAAGAGTTCCGATTGATGCTTTGAGAACAATCATGGACGAAAAGGTCAATCTGAGGTCTCTTCTCGGAAAACTTTGAAATAAATAGAACTTTAACCGCGAGTACGGATAGAAATGGGAATAATTATCCGTACTCGTTTAAAATTGGAAAATATGAGAAGAATAGCAGCACAATTATTACTTTTTACAGCTTTAATCACGGTGGCATCATGTAGTTTGTTTGAGAAAAAATATTTGGATGTGGCGCCCTCTGTGGCCAATCTTACCAATAAAGAATCAAACGAACAGATAATTACCATAAAGACCAAATCGGAATGGAAAATAACCTGCTCCGAAGCTTGGGTTAAAATATCCCCCAAAACGGGGATTGGAGAGATGGATGTAAAGATCTCTTCATCATACAATAACACCGGCACGGAGAGGAAATCGACCATAACAGTTACCACTGCCGATAAGCATCCATTGACTTCATCCGTAGCGGTAAGTCAGCCGATGTCCTACCTCACACTGTCGGACAAAGAACTGTTTTTCGATAAAAACGGTGAGACCAAAACCGTCAGTATTCAATCAAATGTCAATTGGAAAATGACCTCCGATGGAGATTCATTAATCTCATTTTCAGCCAATACAGGGACAGACGACGGGACACTTTCCATAAAATGCCTTGCCAATCCGCAGAGGAGGATAAAAAATTACGTTGCAACATTTTCATACGCCGGCGGATTTGCAGAGACACTTAATATAACTCTGGATCAGCAGTACAATGAAAAACCGGAGAAACCGGAATTGATACTTCCTGAAAATGGGGCTGTAGAAGTCTCCAGAATAGCGACCTTCAAATGGAAAAGCAGTGATGAAGAAGGTGACGAACTGTACAGCACACTTTATTACTCCACAGACAACAAGACATGGGATTCACTTGCTCCGGTATCCGATTTTATTCTGGAGAAGGCGATAGCTCTCAAGTCGGAAACAAAATACTATTGGTATATATCTGTAGATGACGACCATGGCGGAATAGTCAAGTCTGATGTATGGTCATTCACCACCACTAAAGGGGGACTTCACGACCATGGTTCGTATGCAGTATATCAGGAGAGCGATAAAGCTGTTCCGAGTACACTTGTATTTGTGGGTGACGGATTTACGGCCGTTTCTCTTGCCGAAAAAGACGGAGTTTACGATAAATATATGGATCAGGCAATCGAGGCATTTTTCAGCATAGAACCATATAAAACGTACAGAAATTATTTTAAGGTGTATAAAATGTATGCCGAATCCGAAGAAGAGGGAGCTACCATGACCAAAGAAGGCATTTCAAAGAAGACTGCATTCGCAGCAACCTTTACCGGAGACGGAACGGGGATGAAATGCGATAATGAAACGCTATTTGACTTTGTGTCGGGGATTGAAGAGATTGATGTGGACAGCGTATTGACCATCTTGGTGGTAAATCAGCAGAAATATGCCGGCACTTGTTGGATGTGGACTTCCGGAAGGGCTATTGCAATATGCCCTATTAGCGATTTGAGTGCAGAAAAGGGAAGTCAGACACATTTTAACAGTCTTGTCCTTCATGAAGCTGCGGGACACGGATATTCGCATCTTGCCGATGAATATATCTCTTCTGCCAATAAGGGAAAGACAATAGATGATGATTCAAAAGCCAAACTTGAAAATTATCAGAGCTATGGATGGTATTTTAATGTCTCGACCAAAAGTGATCCGAGTGCTGTCCCATGGGCACCATTTATAGGCAGGGCGGGATATGAGGGTGTAAATGTCATAGAGGGCGGATATTTGTTCTCCTATGGAGTGTGGAGGTCGGAGTCTATAAGCTGTATGATCAACAATATAAATTATTATAACGTTGCGAGCAGATATAATATTGTACAAAAAATCTTCAGGGTGGCAGGTGAAGAGTTGACTTTTGAGAAGTTTCTTGAAAATGACAAGAGAGGAGAAGTTGCCGTTGAAGCTGCTGCCGCATCAAATATGCTGGTTAAATCGGCCGGAAAGAAATTTATCCCTTTAGCTCCGCCTGTGGTTATTGACAATGGACGATAAGGATACGGAAAGACAGCTTGTCAATATATAGAAAAATCAGGCTGTAAATTGCAAGATTCCCCTTTCAGATCAGGTTCTGAAAGGGGATTCTTGTTAATAAATCGACAAATAAAAGCAATACAACGAACATAAATGCTAATTACAAAGAGCAATTTAAAACTAAAAATGCTAATTAGAAAGAGCAATTCAAACAAAAAATGCTAATTACAAAGAGCAATTTAAAGTAAAAATGCTAATTGTAAAAAACATTTAGTATCTTTGCAACCGAAGTAAAAATCAAAATTATGGAAGATCTGATTAAGATTTATATTAGGCTGCTGCGAGAAACAGAAGAAAAGGCGTTAAGATATTTATATCCGAATGTCGATTGGAATGAGCGCTGTATCGCAATTATTGGAGCAAAAGGTGTGGGAAAGACAACGATGTTGCTGCAACATATCAAAGCAACCTTTGAAAATCACAACGAAGCACTTTATGCGAGCCTGGACAATACATGGTTTGCAAATCATACCATTTCGGACTTGGCAGACGAGTTCTATATCAATGGCGGAACTCATTTGTTTTTAGACGAAATTCACCATTATCCAAATTGGGCAAAGGAAATAAAGAATATTTACGATAGTTTTCCAAAACTGAACATCGTATTTACGGGTTCTTCACTATTGCAAATTTATAAATCGACTACGGATCTTTCAAGGAGAGTTGTCTATGAACAGTTGGAAGGGTTGTCTTTCAGAGAATTTTTGAAATTTGAAAATATAGCCGATTTTCCTCTCTATTCGCTGCGGGATATTGTGGAAAACCATCAGGAAATCGCTTTCAATATAACGGAGCATATAAAAATAATACCACTGTTTAAAAAGTATCTCAAATCGGGATATTATTTGTTTTACAAACAGGGACTGAAAAAATACGATTACAAATTGCAGGAAGCAATTAATAATGTGATAGATGTAGATATTCCTGCAATAGAAAATATTGAGTTTGCTTCCCGGTACAAACTAAAAAAATTGTTGGCAGTGCTCTCGGAAATGGTGCCATACACTCCTAACATTGTCGAATTAAGCCGGGCTATTGACACAAGTCGAAATGATACAGTCAAATATTTGTCCTTGTTGGAAAGCGCAAAACTGCTAAATCTGATATCGTACAAAGACAAAACAATAGGCAATCTGACAAAACCGGACAAAGTATTGCTCAACAATACTAATATTTCTTATTTGTTTGGGAACACGGCAAATATCGGCAGTACGAGAGAGACGGTTTTCGTCAATCAGGTGAGCGCCGTTGCCGATGTTTATCTTGCAAGGCAGGGGGACTTCATTGTGGAAGAATACACTTTTGAAGTCGGGGGCAAATCAAAATCATTTGATCAGATAAAAGATATTCCAAATAGTTTTGTCGTTGCAGACGACATAGAGGTCGGATATAAAAACAGGATTCCTCTCTGGTTGTTTGGAATGCTGTATTAACAGTCAGGGACCATCAAGGCGGTTGAAATGTTGCGGATATTTTAATTTAATTAATATGTGTTGTGTTGAGATGCAACATTTCACGCTTTGACAGAGAAAAAGATTTATATTTAAGCCATTGTATTTTATTTGTTATTAGTGACAGACACCGTTATTTCAGGATTCTGAGTAGCCGGCACAAAATCGAATAAGGCTGCGTGTCATTTACGACTGCAAAATTACTTGGTCCCGGTGGTAACATTTATAACCTTTTCATAATCTTTTTATAATCCGAAAATAATCTTTTGCGACCCTGAAACGGCTTGAAAATAATCATTGCATAATCTGAAAATAATCCGAAAATAATCCGAAAAATCTTGAAGATTGTTTAAAATTTGCTACATTGCGCTGCACTTCCGGAGTATTATGGGATTGTGTTATTAGTATGAAAAAGAATTTTGTTTACATCCTGCTTGTTGTCATTATTGCATTTGCCGCTTTGCTTATTTCACAAGGATTGTGGATGCGGTATGCTGTCGATAAGAACATTAAGGATATGAATGAGTCATTTCAGGAGTGCTTTAAGAAAACGATATCGGAGACTCTGGCCTATTCCATGTCAAAATACAACATTGAATATGTTACTGATGAGGAGTATGATGAAGTAAAGAAAAAAGAAAATCCGGTTGAAGTAAATATCAAAAAAGATAGTGAAAAAACTCTTGCCTCAATCAAGATAGAAAATGCCCTGATTGCCTTATCCATACGGGAAGATTCTTTTAAATTCTCAAAATTGGACACGTTACTGACCAACCAACTCAATAGAGATGGACGTGTGGTATCTTCCTGTATCACACTTGAAGATATAAGTGCAAATAAGATATTGAAAGAGATCAGGCACGACAACAATGCCAAAAGTACTTCATTATATGTTAACACATATATTGCCGAACGAAAGATTGACGTCTCTTCACAGTCGTATCTGATTAAAGCAGAATATAAAATCGGGCAATCCGGCTACCTGCAGAAATTGGGCATAGTCGCTATTGTTTCAATTATTGCATCAATTGTGATAGTCTTGGTGCTGTTCTTCCTGCTTCTTATGATTAATCGGCGTTGTGATGAGATTTCCAATATGGAACGTTCGTTCCATGGGGCCATTCATGATTTGAAATCTCCTCTGGCGTATGCCTATTTTCAGTTGTTGTCATTAGAGGAAAGGGAAACGGATATGGCCAAAAAAGCATCCCTTTCTATTGCAGCGGACCGCGTGCTCTTTTTGACCAATAAGATCATGAGGCTGTTGAAATCTGCCCATAATTTTCGCAAAATAGAAAAAACAGATAAAAAAGAGGTTCCTTTGTATGAAATGATGGAGCAGGTCGTGGTTGAAATGCGCATAATGTTTCCAAATAAAGAGATCAATTTTATAAACAATATTGCAGCGGACTTTACAATACGGGCATTGCCCGACCTTATGGAAGCCTGTCTGCGTATCATTGTCGAAAATGCCATAAAATATAATAACGACAACCCAACGGTCGAAATATCCGCCATACGGAGTCAGGATGATATAAAAATTACAATTTCAGACAATGGCACAGGTATGACCGGCCAACAAATGAAAAATATTTTCAAGCCCTATTATTCTTCCGATAAGGTCAATGGAAGCGGCATCGGACTGTATTATGCTCAAAGCATTGCAAAAGCGCACGGAGGCAGAATCACTGCCACAAGTGCCGTTGGAAAGGGGTCAACATTTTTAGTAACTTTACCGAACTCGTCAATATGAATACGCCAAAAATAAAAGTGCTGCTTGTGGATGATGATGTACTGTTGGGAAACAGTATAGTGGAAGAATTGAATAAACGGGGATATGAGGCTACTTATATGAGTACCATCTATGGCGTGTCGGATGCCATAAAGCAGTTGTTACCGGATATTTTGGTCTTTGACGTGGAAATAGGCAGAGAAAACGGCATCAAAATAGCGGAAGATCTATTTAAGAGGAACCCGTCTTTACCGATTATTTTTATTTCGTCACACCATGAAGATGAAACCAAAGAGGCGGGACTGCTGGCAGGAGGAGTTGCATATATAGACAAACCTTTTTCTCCAAAACTGCTTTCTGCGCATATTGACCGCTTTACCAGAATGAAAAAACCGACTTCGGAGAGGCCGGAACACATTATTGCCACAGAAAATATCCAGCTTGATACGCGAAACAGGACCTTTATATTGAGTGATGGAACAATTATAGACCTGCGCCCGATGGAATATGCAATTCTAAAAAAGCTTATAGATCACTTTGATGAAATTGTTACAAGGGAAGAGATATATCGTGCTGTATGGGGGAAAGATGTAGCATACTATAATGAGCAAAGTCTGAACAACTACATTCGCAGAGTCAGGCTCCTTGTGGAAGACAACGATACGGGAATGGCGCTCTCAATGCACAGAAATTTGGGTTACAAATTGGGCCGGAAACAATAAGAATCTTACTTGTAAAATACACAAATTCCCTCTCAGAAGTCAATCTGAGAGGGAATTGCGGTGAAAGGGGGATTCGAACCCCCGGTACGGTTACCCGTACGACAGTTTAGCAAACTGTTGGTTTAAGCCACTCACCCATCTCACCAATGTAGCAGCCTCCTTTCGGGCGGGTTCCCAAAAAAGGACTACAAAGATAGTCTATTTATTATTTCTACCAAAATAAATTAATCAAGATTTTTTTGCAAATATAAAAAAGTGCTGTATCTTTGCAGCCCCGTTAAGGGATGATTTCGGGATGTGGCGCAGTTGGCTAGCGCACCTGGTTTGGGACCAGGGGGTCCTCCGTTCGAGTCGGAGTATCCCGACAAAAGGCAATCAGAGAAATTTGGTTGCTTTTTTTTGTACTGAATTTGCAAAAAAGAAAAAATGATTACATTTGCAAATTGTTTCATAGTCATCGAATTTGCGAGTGGGGTAAGCTAATTTATGGAATGACAAGCAGTTAAGATTTATTTCGGTTGTGTAATGTATGCTGCAGCCGGAGTTTGGTGGCGATTGTCACGTACAATGTTGACCAAATGCAAAAAGAAAGAATGTGTTGAGATAAATGATATTTTAATGTTATATAAACATGAATTTCATTTATTAATGATATGAAAAACGAGGATCTTTGGAAAAAATTAAAAAAGGGTGATGTAAAGGCATTAGGTGTTATATACGATCGGTATGCGGATATGTTGTATTCTTACGGCATGAAAATGACGGAAAATCCTGAATTGGTCAAGGACTGTATTCAAGATTTGTTTGTCTGTTTGTATGAGAAACGTGATCAGATAGCTACACCGAAAGATATTCAGTCGTATCTGCTCGTGTCGTTAAAAAGAGATATTTGTCTGAAAGTAAGTGATTTGATTAAGAAAAATCGCATGAATACGGACATTGACGAAATAAAATATTTCAGAATACGTATAGATATGCAAACCACCATAGACGAGACATGGATTGAAGAGGAGCAACTTAAGGTGTTGCAAGATGCAATAAATATGCTTTCCCCCCAGCAACAGGAAGTTATATATCTGCGATATTATAAGGATATGAGTGTTAGAGAAGTGTCGGAGATTGCGGAGATAAAAATTCAGACGGTAAAAAATGTTGCAGTTACAGCTATGCGGAAATTACGCACAAATAAAACACTGATAGAATTATTTTCGTCGGATGGTTGTGTTTTGATGGGTAATGGCTAATTTTACAAATCGGTATATGTTTATAAATCACGTAATATTTTAAAATTCGGTAATTAATTTGTACCAGACAAGGTATGGAAAAGCAGGATATTGATAAGTTGGTCAAAAAAGTTTCATTAAAAGATGAAACGTTTAACGATAAGGATGAGGTGTGGAAAGAGATTGTCTCTCGAGTAGGTGCACGAAAGAGGAGAGTCAGAATATATTGGGGTGTGGCAGCCTCCGTTGCTGTCGCTATATGTATCTTCACCGGGCTTTATTCGAGAGTTGATGTGTCAAGCGGGGATGACAAATTGAAATATCCGTTGCCGGATGGTTCTCTTGTGGAACTTGAAGATAATTCGGTCATTACATATAACCGCCTCCGTTGGCTGTTTGCCAGACGGGTTGTATTGGAGGGTAATGCCCTTTTTGATGTGGTTAAGAATAATGGTACATTCTCTGTCGTTGCAGACAAAGGGACCATTACCGTGCTCGGAACTCGATTTTCGGTGTTGCAACAGCCGGATATTCTGCATGTGGGGTGTAATGAAGGCAGTGTGGAGGTGAAAACAAAAACTGTAATGAAAGTTCTGCACAAAGGGGAACAATTGGATTATGACGGTATTCAAATGCGGATAACTCCCATATTGCCGGATCCTCCGAAAGACACGTCAGTGTCAAAGTCTATAGTCAAAGATAAATCTTCAAAACCGGTTGTCAAGAAAAAATTCGCACCGGAACCCGACTTAAAAAGAGATACGATACAGCGAATGCATGTTGTAAAAATGTCCATCGAATAGGGCAAAATCGAGGGGGCTGAATTTAAAAATGAATCTGCAAGAGATTGAAAAATTTCTTGCAGATTTTTTTTTGAAAGAAGGACAAAAATCGGCTTGAAAATTTGGTAAAAAAGGAGCAATCCGGATTTTTCATTTTCTCAAAAAATCGAAAAAAATCGAAAATTTTCCGAAAAAATCGAATCGGCCTCAGAAGCACTTCTGGAGGGGGTGTTGAAAAATATTTTGAAAATATTTCATTTTCGTATAGTACCAAATGGCACTTTTTCTCTCTTATATATGCGATGCATTTTTTTGAGAACCAAAAATTGACTAAAAAATATATGAAAAAATTGTTTGCAGCGGCATTGCTTTGCTTTGGAATTTCGAGCGGAGTTTTTGCGCAAAAAGTAGGAGTGAAAAGCAATATTCTTTATGATGCAACCACTACCATAAACTTGGGTGTCGAGATAGGTCTTGCTCCCAAGTGGACTTTGGATATTTCGGGTAATTACAATCCGTGGACATTTACCGATAATCACAAGATGAAACATTGGCTTGTGCAACCCGAAGTGAGATATTGGACATGCCAGAGATTTTCCGGACATTTTGTCGGAGTACACGGACATGGCGGTGTTTATAATGTCGGCGGTATGTTGCCATGGGGATTTAAAAGCGGCAAGATGTTCGGCGTGATTGAGAATGAAGATATAATGAATCACCGCTATGAGGGGTGGCTGGCAGGCGCAGGTGTCAGTTACGGCTACCATTGGGTATTGGGAAGTCGTTACGGCTTAGAGGCCTCAGTAGGTGCCGGATATGCTTACCTGTCATACGATAAATATCGTTGTGAAAAATGCGGCGAAAAATTGAGCAGTGGGAGTAAGCACTATTTAGGACCCACAAAAGCTGCAATTACGCTAATAATATTGATTAAATAATGATAACAGAGATGAAAAAAACAATAAGTATAATGGCTGTGGCCATATTGTCAGCTATAATGATTTTTGCGCAGGGTACGGGAAGGAGGCAATCCTACAAGGGTGAGATTACCGTTATTCCCAAAGAATTGTCGCAACGCGGCGACTCTCTGTATATATCGATTGATTTCAAAATGAACGGTGTGAATGTGGATTCTCGTCAGAGTGCCGACTTCATCCCGGTGCTGACATCTTCTGTGCGGAGCAAAAAATTGCCGGAAGTTTCAATCAAAGGACGTAATAACTATAAGACTTACTACCGTTCACTCTCTCTGATGAGCAAAGAGCAAAGAGCAGACTACGAACAAAATGCCCCTTATTCAGTAGTTAAGGGGTATAAAGGACACAGTGAGACTGTAAACTACCAATATGTCATTCCATACGAAAAATGGATGGCAGACGCCCATCTGGATTTGCAGAAAGATGATTGCGGATGTGGGAACATCAATACGATAGAGGTGCAGAGATTGGTTGACAATGTGCTGGTGGAAAAAATCGTTGTGATTGAGC
This sequence comes from Bacteroidales bacterium, assembly GCA_028686425.1. Classification (GTDB taxonomy): domain Bacteria; phylum Bacteroidota; class Bacteroidia; order Bacteroidales; family UBA932; genus Cacconaster. Next base: position 119,031 of record JAQUBZ010000001.1, read on the forward strand.
CGTATCAGGTATCACCTTCTTTAGCATACGTTCAGCCTGAAGTTGAGGTTGTCAAACGCAGGGATGTGAGTGCGGAAGCCGCATTTGACTTCAAATCGGGAAGAACCGATCTTCTACCGGAGTATATGAACAATCCTGCAGAGCTGTCCAAATTGCGCAAGATGATAGATAATCTCAAGAGTGATAAAAATATAAACGTTAAGGGTATTAAAATTATTGGTTACGCCTCGCCGGAAGGCAGCCTATCCTTGAACAAGCGTTTGTCCGAGGATAGAGCAAAGGCTCTTAAGAAGTACTTTATGATGTTTTATGATTTTCCCGGTGAAATATATTCGACAGAATTCGGAGGCGAAAATTGGGACGGTCTTGTAAAGGCCCTTCCGGAAAGCAACTGCGAGTATAAAGATACAGTTCTTTCCATCATCGAGAAAACCTCGATAGAGGAGGGCAGAGAAAAGAAGATTATGGATTTGCACAATGGTGTGCCTTATCGTCAGATGCTCAAAGAAATTTTCCCAAAACTTCGTATAGCGCTGTGCATCATAGACTATAATGTGAAGAATTTCGATATTGCAGAGGCGGAACAGGTGTTTAAAGTCTCACCGCAGAATCTGTCGCTCAATGAGATGTATGCTGTTGCTAATCAGTACAATAAAGGATCGCAAGAGTTTAATGATGTATTTGAGACGGCTGTGCGCATGTTTCCGAATGACGAGACGGCCAATCTGAATGCTGCTTCTGCCGCTCTTGCACGTAAGGATATAGTATCAGCCGAACGTTACCTGAAAAAGATCAAATCAAAAATCCGCGTTCCCGAATATGATAATACGATGGGGGTGCTTGAGATGCTGAAAGGCAATTATGACAGAGCAGAAAGCTACTTTAATGCGGCAAATGATGCAGGCACGGACGAGGCTCGGACCAATCTTGAAGAAATCTCCAAAAAACGGGAAAATATCAGACAGATTGAAGAACAGACAGCCAAGAATAAATAACAGAAGTTTAACTAAGAACATATTAAATTTTTTACAAACACTTTAAAACAAACTAAAAAATGAAAATTAAAACAATTTTAGTGTCAATGCTTGCAGTTGCAGTATTGGCAAGTTGCAACAAGACCGATGTTGGTCATAAAAAGGGTTCATTAGAGGTATCTCTTCCGGGAGCCCCTGTGACAATGGGTGTAGAAGACCCTCAAACGGCAGGAGGAATCACTCCTCTGTATAATGATGTTACTGTTTATTTGGTTAATGGTACAACTGCTACTGCAGCAGTATGGTCAGATGCCGAAATAGCAGCAAGAAAGAAAGAATTCGAGCAAATTGTAAAACCTACTCAGGTGATTGTCATTGCAAATAAAGGTAATGTGACACTCCCTACAGGAACAGGCCCTCTTTCAGCAGTTGCTACCGCAATGGAGGCTTTGACTATTGCCAATCAGAACAAAGCTACTGCAAATGTTGCTACTCTGGATGCCAAAGGTAATGCTGCAGGAGATTACATTTCTGTTCAACAGGTAACTCTGTATGGTACCACTTCTACTATAACCGATATAACCGATTGGGATTCTCACGACGCATGGGGTGCCACTGTAACTTTGAAAGCATTGGTTTCACGCTTTGAAATAGGTACTGTAAAGGCTGGTACAGGTCTTACAGCTCTTAATGTGGAAGATGTGTATATCAACTATTTCCACACAACTTACAAAAAAGATGTAGATCAGGCATTTACAAATACCACATGGCCTACTACCTTTACTCCTGCATGGGCAACAATCGCAGCAAACACAGGTGTGACTTCAACCACCGGTACCAAGTGCTATGCTTTCCAGGTATTCGAAACACAGGTTCCTCACATTATCTTCAAAGTTGGTGGAACAGTAGCTACAGGTTATAGTCTTACAGATGGTACAACAGGTTCATTCTCCGGTAAATATATTACTATCAGCAGCTTCAAAGACGGATCTACTACTATTTCTGCTATAGAAGCTCATAAGATATACAAAGTGGGACTTACCGGTGGCGGTATCGAGGTTACCCCGGGTATTATCACCCCTGATCCTGAAACGCCTAAATATGACCTTGCAGTTGATGTAAAAGTAGCTGACTGGTCCGTAACAAATCTTACTCCGGTACTTTAGTATATAAATTTTAATCGTTAAATAACTCTTTTTTGGGGACGGGCTTACCGTCCGTCCCCTTTTTTAATTTTAAATAACAGCTTGAAGACCTTTACGCAAATAGAGCGTAACCCAAAATTGAAAATTCAGAAGTTACCCGCAAGGTGTAACGAACACAATATAAATCAGACCGAACAGGCCGTGTAGTGAAAAATAAATAAACAAAATATGAAATACATAAAAATTTTATCGCTGATAGTTGTTGCAATGGCATTGAACAGTTGCATCAAGGAGGATATGTCAGATTGTCCGCCGGTAGTGTCATTTACATTCAGCTATAATGGAGATACCAACGATCCGTCGATGTTTGCGAAGTATATAGACAACGTCACATTGTTCTGCTATGATGAAGCGGGAGAATTGGTGAAAACCCACACGGTCAATAAAAGTGACTTGGCGTTGTTTCAAGGGGCTAAATTGTCATTATACCCCGGTAACTATACAATTGCTGCGTGGGGTAATATTACAGAAGGCACCACAGAAGTGATTGGTAATGTATTGGGAACAAGTCGCGTGAGACACCCTGATTTTGGAAAAGGGACCAATATTCCCGGTAACGATCACTTGTATTACGGCAGATATAATGTCTCCATCCCCGAAACAAAAGCGGAAGTGGCGGGAGATATTCCGTTTAAAGGAGCGCACATCAATGTGGAAGTGTATGTGTCGGGGGTAGGATTTGCAAACGATCAGACTTCATGGGCAAGTGTCGAAATGACGTCGCTTATGCCGGAATATACAATGATGATGGACAATGCACAACCGTTTGCCACCACCTACTATCCTGTAACGACTTGGAGTTCCGAACCAAATGTATCTCAATCCATATTTCAGACACTTCGTTTTGAGGATGATAACGAAATAGAGATAAAGATTAAAAACCAGGGTGGAACACTGCTGGCTTCGGCGATGTTGAAAGATTTCATCAAAGACAACCCGATTTATTCTGTTAACGGCAAAAATGAGGCTACAGTGCGCATAGAGTTCAAATTCTACGACGGCAAGTTTGAAATAACTATACCTGATTGGGGAGAACAACCTATAGAGCCTAACATTTAAGGAGGAATAACCGATGAAAAGGAAAATAGACATAATAATTCTGCTGCTCTGTATGGTGCTGACATCCGGATGTGTATGGGAGAGTTACGCGCCGGAAGAAGGGAAGGGGGATGCGAATATCGGAATGGAACTGAGTACTTATGCTGTGAATTCGGGAGATGCGAATGCGCTTGAGCATGAATTGATCATCAAGAAGGCATACGTGTTTATCTACAACGCAGCGGGGGTATTGGAGAACGCGGGAAAGACAAAGGTAAGCACGCTTACGAGTACGGGCGAGGTTATAGATGCCGCAAAGAAGCTCAATGCGACATGGCGGGTTATAGGCGGAAATAAAGACATATACGTGGTGGTAAATCCGGGGAGGATAATGTCGGAGAGATTGGAGCATCCCGCCATATTCAGCGATAAGACCACTCTTGAAAATGTTGTGATCAACGAAGAGGCATTTGCCGAAGATGTGTCTGCGTTTGCAGACAGCGGGATGGTGATGACGACAAAGATATCGGCATTTGCGGTCAGCAGCGACACAACAGTACAGGCAGTGGTAAAGAGACGACATGGGAGAATAGATTTGAGCGTGAGAAAGGCGAAGGACCTTGAAGGGGCCACGGTGATAGTGAAGAGCGTGAAGTTAAAGAAGGGACAGACCCACATGACGGACCTGTTTGATTTTGCGGATCATCTCACGGGTGCAGGCAGACATTTTGAAGAGACGAAGAGCATGACGGATACGGTTACGGCACAGCAGGCGACAGCGGGGTCATGGTCGGGTACTGCATCGGACTATACGGCAATCACCCGCTTTTATACATTCGAGTATCACAAAAACGGGCCGACAGACACACTGTCGGCATGTCTTGAGATGACGGTGTCGGTGAACGGAGTGGATAAGGTGATACCCGTGTATATCTGCACTACGGCACAGGGGGCAAATCAGACGGGGAACGATGCAAACAAACCTGTATGGGTGAAGGCAAACACGATATATCGGGTGATGGCGACACTGACAAAAGGGACAGTTGATGTGGCATTGAACATCCTCGACTGGAACGATCAGCCAATCAACGGAGACATACCGGGGACAACACTTAATGTGTCAAAGAGTAAAATTGTAATGGATTGGTGGAATCTGGGAAAGAGCTTTAGTACAAACTTTTCCTTTAATTCGGATGGAAAAGTGTCGCTTGACGGGTATTATTCCAATGGCAGTAAACTGACGACATTACCCACATGGCTTTCAATAACAGAACCGACACTTCCTGCCCAGACAGGAACTTTCACACTGACATATACCCCAACAAGCGGTACTGACACCGGGGAAAATGACGGATTGCACCCTGATGTGGAATTTTGGCTTAAAGCGGGAAATATAATTAAAAAAATCACGGTGGTTTATGATAACGGACTCATTCCGACAGACAAATTGCCGGCAGCATGGACAAATAATCGTCCCGATATCGGTCTGCACGTGGCGAAGCGAGGTAATCTTTTGCCATCGCAAACAGCTGGTACAAGCGATATTACTATGGCTTGGAGTACTGTTTTCGAATCTGTCCCTTCTGCTCAAAATGCAAATTACGGAGCGGGATCGACTAACACTTCTGCGATTATTAATACACTTGGAACACAATCTATTGCCGCCAATGCCTGCAGAGCGTTGGGTGACAAATGGTTTCTTGCTTCGGAGAAAGAGATAATCACCGTATTTGATAATGAGAAACTTCTCGGATCATCGTATCTTTTCACGAATATAAACGGCTTGTTCTCTTCCAGCACAGAAAGAACAGATGCAACTTATTACTCTGCTATAGTCCATTCCACAAAAGTTTCGCAACAAAGAAATAAAGTAATGTCGCAAAGTTATGTTCGCGCGGTTTGCAATATGGATTCAGTGTATATCATGACTGGTTTTGATGAGGCGTATATCTATGGTGGTGCCGGTGAATACGAAATCACCGATGCATTTTATGCGGGCAATTTTACGACAGGGGCAAACTCTATTACCGTTTCAGGCGATGCAGGAGTATCGATATCCGGAATAACAGGATTGTCATCCACAAAAGGTATAATAAAATTGAGATATACCGATGATAAAGCAAAAGAATCTATAATAAATATCACGCTGGGTGGCAAAACAAAACAAATTGCAGTACATCGTAAAAGTGCTCAGGATGCACACAATTGTCATGTAGTCTATGGAGGTATATTGACCTCATTGCAGTGGCAGTTGTCGGATATGACGTGCACAACTTTAGATAACGGTGACGGAACATTTAGCTTGAATATTCCTGAGAATGTCACTCCGTCAAGATGGGTGACTTATTCAGACAGTGGAAGTGAAATCTCATCAACAGAGAGCAACCCAACTGCCGAGCCGATTTTCAGCGAGCGTGTATCCGATGGAAGTTTTATAAATGGTTCCTCAAAAATACACTTATATATTCGTCAAACAAAGCCTATGTATGTAGGTTGGTTTGGTGGTACACCTAATAACAGTACCGGAGATACATATTTTGATCGGAGACTTATTATAGAAAATGTCGATGAGTATGATGCACAAGATTATGCAACAGGTGCGACACCGTGTTTCTATACGTCAAATGTTGCAACAGGATCGCAAGACACCGAACGTGGGAAGGAGAATACAATTTATATGATGAACAAGTCGGATAAGATCAACTTCCAGGCAGCATACGAATGTTATATGAAGAACGATGTCAACGGTAATGGTATCATCGATGCCGGTGAATCTATAGAATGGTATCTGCCTGCGGTCAATCAGATGATGAGTGTGTATATAAACAACAACAATTTGACAGCATATCCTCTTTGGCCACCACGTGAATTTTATAATACATCCACGGAAAGTACGACCATTACAGGCAACACATGGTATATTAACGGATTTTGGGGTAATCGTCTGGATTCAAACAATCTAAACAGTTGCAGAACGAATGCAACACGTTGCGTAAGAAACTTATAAAACAAGAAAATCATGAAAAAGATAATCATAGTCGTTTTGACTTCTATATTCTGTATCAACGTGTCTTACTCACAAAAGGTGAGGGCTAATTATACTGCCGGTGGAAAAACGTACGCTGTGGTGATCGACAATTCGGCCATTCAACATAATTCGCGCAAAACGACAGCAGAAATGAATGATGCTATTGATGCCGCTACGGGTATAACAGTTCGTCACAGTGATTATATAGGGAATGGTTCAAATGCCAACATAAACCAAAAAGTCTCTAAAAAATTTGCAGTTTCTCCTACCGATGTCGGGTTAAACGGAAGCGCAGGGTCGCAACTAATGAATTTTGCACAAGCTTCCGGTTGGGAGAATACCACCGGTAATGTTGATAATAATCGTAATGCTTCAGCTACAGTTGCTTCTCCGGCTACAGGTTGCAAAGCTTATGCAGGGCCGAGTGGGGGAGAAGTAGGAAAATGGCGTCTGCCGACACAACGTGAAATGCAAATCATGTATATACTTAAAAGCAGTTATGCAGGAGTGGCTGGTTTTACTCAATTTACCAATGGAAGTTATGTAACATCTACCGAAGGTGGATTTGCATCGTATGTGGCAAAATGTTGGGTTATCGAATGGTCGTTCGGTTCTATTTTTAACGGCGAAAAAACGGGTACCTACTATGTGCGTTGCGTAAGAGATATTGTAGATTGATAAACTAAGAGAAATTAAAGTGGCAAGAGTAAAAAAATAATATGCAAACTAAGAATATTTTATTGATTACGCTCTATCTGATGATACTGTCCGGATGTGTATGGGAGAGTTACGCGCCGGAAGAAGGGAAGGGGGATGCGAATATCGGAATGGAACTGAGTACTTATGCTGTGAATTCGGGAGATGCGAATGCGCTTGAGCATGAATTGATCATCAAGAAGGCATACGTGTTTATCTACAACGCAGCGGGGGTATTGGAGAACGCGGGAAAGACAAAGGTAAGCACGCTTACGAGTACGGGCGAGGTTATAGATGCCGCAAAGAAGCTCAATGCGACATGGCGGGTTATAGGCGGAAATAAAGACATATACGTGGTGGTAAATCCGGGGAGGATAATGTCGGAGAGATTGGAGCATCCCGCCATATTCAGCGATAAGACCACTCTTGAAAATGTTGTGATCAACGAAGAGGCATTTGCCGAAGATGTGTCTGCGTTTGCAGACAGCGGGATGGTGATGACGACAAAGATATCGGCATTTGCGGTCAGCAGCGACACAACAGTACAGGCAGTGGTAAAGAGACGACATGGGAGAATAGATTTGAGCGTGAGAAAGGCGAAGGACCTTGAAGGGGCCACGGTGATAGTGAAGAGCGTGAAGTTAAAGAAGGGACAGACCCACATGACGGACCTGTTTGATTTTGCGGATCATCTCACGGGTGCAGGCAGACATTTTGAAGAGACGAAGAGCATGACGGATACGGTTACGGCACAGCAGGCGACAGCGGGGTCATGGTCGGGTACTGCATCGGACTATACGGCAATCACCCGCTTTTATACATTCGAGTATCACAAAAACGGGCCGACAGACACACTGTCGGCATGTCTTGAGATGACGGTGTCGGTGAACGGAGTGGATAAGGTGATACCCGTGTATATCTGCACTACGGCACAGGGGGCAAATCAGACGGGGAACGATGCAAACAAACCTGTATGGGTGAAGGCAAACACGATATATCGGGTGATGGCGACACTGACAAAAGGGACAGTTGATGTGGCATTGAACATCCTCGACTGGAACGATCAGCCAATCAACGGAGACATACCGGGACATTATTTCAATGCATCGAGAAATAAAATAGACTTAATGATAGCGGATGGTGCAAGTTATTCGACTACATTTGACCTGAGGGCATCGGACACAATAAGCTTTATAGAATACGAATACGAGGGTACGACGTCTATCGATGGTTCGAATCTTCCGGCATGGTTACCTGCTGCAAATATTACGGGAATGCCGTCAACTACAGGAACGTCCAAGACTGCGACTATAGGGGTGACAGGTGTTTATGACGATCTTGCCATCAAGAAACCTGTATATATATGGTTCAGGGCGGGCAATATCAAGAAACGAATTCAAATCAATTGCACCAATTATGTATTTGAAGTTGCTGCACCTGCTTCAGGATATGTATATAGCGGAGAAACGAAGCAGTATCAGGTGACAAGTTACAAGGTAGGGGATGCACAGGCTCCGGTGGAGTGGACGGCTGTCGAGTTCTCGACCGATGGAGGAACGACATGGAGTGCGAAACCTTCATGTATTACCGCATTCACGGAGAGTGGAGCAGGCAGTACAACGGCAACCCCATATAATGCGGCTCTTGCCAAATCAATCGGCACAAATGTTCATAATACTACATTACAGACGGCTACGTCAGTGAGTAATTATGACCTTTCAACCAATGAAGGTACGACACAGCAGAACACAGCCAACTGTTACATCGTCAATGCTCCGGGAACATACTCGTTGCCGTTGGTTTATGGTAATGCCATAAGCGCTGACACAGTCAATACTTCTGCATTTAAGCCTGAAGTGGGGTTAAACCCTTTCTTTGGGGCAAAAGGTGTCATTCCTGATGACGGAAAAATCGCAGATGCGACAAATGCCGTGCTTGTATGGCAGGATGCCAAAGAGTTGGTAAGCGTGACCGCTGCTCTTTCGGGAACATACCCGAATCAGAAATTGACTTTTACAGTTCCCGCGGCCAACATCTGCCAGGGCAACGCCGTTGTTGCCGTGCGCAATGCATCAAATGAAGTTTTATGGAGTTGGCATATCTGGGTTACGGATTATAAATTGACCGACCCCGCGAAGAGTTTCGAGAACGCAGCTAATGTCACTTACAGCTTTATGCCGGTCAATCTGGGCTGGTGTGACCCTACAACATATCCGGCCCGTTCAATAAAAGTTCGTTTTACACAGGAAGAATCTGGAACACAGAAGATTATGACGTTAAACCAGCTTGCAGGTCAGGAAAATATTGGCAACAGTCCTTACTACCAGTGGGGACGTAAGGACCCGTTTGTGGGAGCTCTCGCCGGGGTTAACAAAACTTGGTACAATGCAGCAAATCCATCCGGAACAACTGCCGATCAGGCAGTTGCAAGCTGGCCTGTCGATAATAGCGCAACAACCGCACAAGCTGTCATTCAGAACGGTATCCTCAATCCGGGAACATACTGCACAAATAGTAGTATGGATGGTTTTTATTACAATTTATGGGATGCAGATTATAGTGTTTATATAGCAGGTGATCCGGTCGTAAAGAGCGTTTACGACCCGTCTCCTGCAGGTTATCATGTGCCTAATCCTGATGCTTTCACCGGCTTTTCTGCTGCCGCTTCTTCGTCCTGTGATCCTACAACTCAGAGTTGGACCTTCTCTAAAAATGGCAATACCATATATTTTCCTGCTGTCGGCACTCGTGGTTATGCGTTCTTTGTGGCGACTAACGTATGTGTAGGCAGTAATTACTGGTCGGCTGTAGCGGGAAGTTTGGGTTCCGGTTGTACGGGTGTGGCTTTTTATGGTGGCGTAGTCTATCTTTCAGATGGAAACCTTCGATCATGGGGATTCCCTGTTCGCCCTGTACGATATTAGATTTGATAAGAGTTGAATTGATTAGACAATTAAGATGATATATAAATTTAAATTGAGAAATATGGATAAAGTCGGAATGGTAAGGCGGACAGTGTCCGGGATGCTGGCAGTGTGCTGCACAGTTTTGATTATATGTTTTGGAGGTTGTGTCAAGGATGGTCCGGGAAAGGTTGATTGTTGTCAGGGCAATGCAACGGTATCTCTTAATCTGGGAGATATGATATCTGTCAAGAGTGAGGCATCGTCCAACGAGAGATGGATATTGCATGCGTATGTATTGGTATTTGACGGAACTACAGAAAAGTATGTCAAAGGGGAGAGAATTGAAGAATCGGGAATCACCGGCAATGGTTCACAAACCCCGAAGATTGTCACATCGATGAAGATAGACAATAACAGCAAAGTTGTGGTTCTGTGCAATACGAATGTAACATATACAACAACAGCCATACCTCTGACTGCAACATCCACCATTGATGATATTAATGAAAGATTTGTACGATCTTCAGTACCTCTCTATGATCAATATACCCTCCCTTATACCGGAAGTGATACGGGCAAGGGGCTGCCGATGTCCGGAATGATTACAAGTTGGACTTCGACAGCGGTATGTAAGATAACACGCGCAGTTGCCAAGATCAGAGTGGTTTTGGGGAGCGATATAGCGGCCAATGATGTCACGGGACGGTTTACAGCATCAAATACAGAGTTGAATTGGAGTTTGAGAACTTGGCATAGAACGGGTGATATATTCGATACAGGAGATATTCTTTCCAATAATGGGGATCCTTATGGGAGCAACGGGCTTTGGCGTCGTGTAGTTGGATCTGTTGGGGCAAAACCTGAAGAACAAGTGTTATATGCCCCTGAGTTTCCAAGCAGTGTTCGCACCTATGATGGTACAGCGATTTCAAATGACACATGGGATAAGGGTCGTGATTTTATTGTCTTGAAAATAAGGGAAGGCTGTTACCGTATAGATTTGTATGACAAAACGACCAAGAAATACATCGATATCAAAAGAAATACCGATATAGTCATTACCATCAACAAGGTAAAGGTATATCCCAATTTCTTTAGTAATGATATATATACCGGATACGGCTATATGTCTAACAACTTGGAATATGATATAAGCGTAACGGACAATAATAGCAATGAGACAATATCCAACGGACAGGGTTATATCAGTCTTTCCAATTCGGAATTTGTGATATATTCCAATGCGGCAGAGACCATTCAGGTAGCAACACTGACGTATAACGTTCCGAAGGAAGCTATGCCGACTGAAGGGATTGTTATTTCAACTGAGGGGGCTTTGTTACCGTTATATTCGACGCCTCTGGAATATGCCGAAGGTCAGCAGACGGTGGAATTGGCCGTCTCCATGGATGCGGGATGTACAACCGGAACTGTACAAGTGGGGGTGGGTGGCAATCTCTATAAGCGCATAACAGTTACCCGCCGAAACATACTGCAGTTAAACAGTGGCAATGACGTGGTGTTGTCGGATTTCAACGATCCGAAATATACATACGCCGAATTTGACGATTCCAAGCCGAAAAGAGTTGCATTGGGCAGATCGGCAACAGATTTTGTATATGGCAAAAGTGTTACCTCACCGGGGGGAGTATATCTGAAAATAGAGGATAGATCGAATGTGCGTAAGTGCAGATTTACGGTAGTCAATAGTGACAATTGCACCAGAACGAGAGTCCTTGTAAGATGGACGGAGACTAACACGTCCAACAGCTACATTATCAACCCTTCTGTAGAGCCTGTGCTGTATATTCCGATGGACAAGGTAAATGATTTCTGGAGTATTGCCAATAGTTCGAAAACATTTAAAGATACAACAACATGGACAGCCGAACTTCTCTGGCAGGATACGCCGACAAGCGATTTCATACGGTTTATAAAAGATGACGGTACCCTTGCCACTACGCTCTCGGGAAGAGGGCTGCAATCTATTGCAGTAACAACAAAAGCGGGTTATGAGGGCAATGCCTTAGTGTGTGTAAAGAATGCAGAGGGAGAAATTATGTGGTCGTGGCATCTGTGGGTGACCGATTATAATCCTACTTATGATGCGGCACCTGTGGCAGGACAGTATGTCTATCCTGTCTCGAACGGGTATGTGCACCGTTATGCGGGCGCTATATGGGAAACAGGAGTTATGCAGAACAAATATATCATGGACAGAAATTTAGGGGCGAGAACGGCCGGTTTCAGTACTGTTGGTGCACTTTTCTACCAATATGGACGTAAAGATCCTCAGCCGATGATAGGTAACGGCAATCAACTTTATGACATAAACGGAACATCTCTCAATTATACGGGCAATAACAGAAATTTATATAATAAGCCTCTTAGTCCTGAAGTTATTGCAAATAACCCGACACAATTTATGTATAATGGCGGAAGCTATGGAATGAATATATGCTATATGACACCGAATGTGGATTTGGGTAATATTGCGAATCCCTTTTTTACAAATAATCCTTGGTGTAATCCAATTCCGGGGAGTAATTTGAAGTCTCTTTTTGATCCGTGCCCTCCGGGATGGAAAATGCCACCACAATATGAAATATGGAGTGATTTTGTATATAATGCAAAGGCGTATAATGGAATAGCGGATTCTCTAAGTACAGTAAATAATGGAAATCGCGATCCCAAGTTGGATTGGTCCTACAATGGTGAAGACGGAGTACGCTATTGGCCGTTGGGTAGTACTGTAGCAGGGGCCATCTATTACCCCGCTATTGGATTTCGCTATGCTACAACAGGTCAAATATATGATTTAGGTACATCTGCCGTAATATCGAGTGCAAGTGGAGGTAGCAATCTTGGTTGGGTATCAGGAGCACAAACTTTCTTGTTAGTAAGGATGTTATGGGGAAGGAAAGTCATTCCCGCAGCTAACGCGTATAGTGGGTTGCATGGTGTCTCCGTCCGATGCGTTCAAGAATAATAAATCGTAATAAATTATAAATCAATCAATTATATATAATTAATGACAAATAAAAGATATATCACGATAGGTAAAGCCAAAATAGACATTGTATGCTTTGCGGCACTTCTACTGATGTTGAGTATTCAGGGATGTGTCAAGGATAATGTATATGATGTCTTCAGTAAGACTGTAATATCTCTCAATATTACTGATGTTAAGGATGTTATGGTTACAAAAAGCACCGAGGCGAGCACAAGTGAGAGGTATATAAGCGATGCTTTCGTGCTTGTGTTTGACGGCTCTGCCGGAACGTACCTCAAAGGTGAAAGGGTGAATATATCTTCCAATGTCATTGACAATGGGAGTCAGACTCCCAAGATTGCAACATCGTTCAAGTTCTTAGGTGGAGAAAAAATAGTGGTATTGTGCAATACCGGTTGCACATTTACCACTATTCCACTGACAGCCACCTCCACTGTCGCCGATATTGATGCAGCTTTCCCTTCTACAGGGTGGAACATCAATCAGACCGGAAGCAATTCGGGAAAGGGAATGCCCATGTCCGGAGTGATATCAAGCTGGACATCGACAGCGGTATGCCAAATGACACGCGCGATAGCCAAGATTCAGGTAGTCTTGGGCAGCGGTATTGCAGCCAACGATATCACAGGCAAATTCACGACATCAAACACCGGACTTGTCTATGCCGTGTATAATACACCGACATCCACAATCGGCAATATATTCAATACGGGAACCATAAGTACACCTGCAGGAATGACGTTTACCAATACAGGTTTTACCCGGCGGGTGGCCGAATCTGCCGGAGCAGCGACAGATCTGCAGGTTTATTACATGCCCGAATACGGCAGCAGTACCTTGGCAAAAGGGACGGCGGTAGGATTGAACGAATGGCATGTCAATCGTCCGTGCATCATCCTGAATGACGGAAGCAATAAATATTACAGGATAGATCTCTATCAATTGGCCGGCTCCGCCAAACAATTTATCAACCTTACGCGCAACAATCACATCATTGTAACCATCAATAAGGTCAAAATGTCGGGTTACGCGAATGCCGATGAAGCGTTATCAAATCCCGGCAGCAATCTGGAATATGAAGTGACGGTATCGGGCGAAAGTGATAATTATACCGATTCAAACGGGCAGTATTCCGTCAGCAGCAGCAAGAATGCCGTCACACTATTTGACGGAAGTCTTACTCCACAGTTGCTTGATTTCTCCCTTAATACAGAACAAACATTACACCTGACCACGGCATATATCGAGTTTGTAAATGCGGAAAAGACCGCACAAGTGGCTATGCCTGAGTGTTTTTCCGTCAAAAAATCGGGAGTGGCCCAAGAACTGCCTGTCGTTTCGGGCAAAATAGAGCTTGGGACCATCTCGGATGACGTTCAATTTGCCCTTAAAACAAACTACACGGAAGAATACAAGTCGGCAATTGCAGCATTGGCCGGCTGTTATATGCATATACGCATAGGAAATATCGACAAATACATACCAATTTCAGTCTCAGATGCATTGACATTGGCGACAATCTATTATGGCAAAGCAAACTGCCATGAAGTACCTGCGGGAGTGACCGGCTCATATTCATTTGACGTAACTCCATATACATCATTAACTTACGAGTATGAGAATACGGTCCAGGGGGACCTTTCGGCCCCCCGTTCCGCAGCCGTACTATGGAGTGATGTATCGGCTTCTCACGTTACCGGTCCCACAGTGGTGCGGAACGGAGTACGTGCCAAATTGAATTTCAATTGCAATGGTGTTCCAGGGAATGCCGTCATTGCCGTATATGACAAGGATGATTCCACTGCGGCAGATGCACATATACTTTGGAGTTATCATATCTGGGTAAGTGACCGTACCTCAGTTTCAGATCAGAGTTGGTCTGTCATCAACACCACAACCAAAACAGTGGTAAAGGACAAATATAAGATGATGGACCGCAACCTCGGAGCCACGTCCAACGTTATACCCGCAGAAGGCAACGGATGGGATATATCGTCTTTCGGACTATTGTATCAGTGGGGACGTAAAGATCCTTTCGTAGGGGCTAAAAGCAAAATGGAGCAGGTATATAAGACTATGTACACACCTGCCGGAACGACAACGATGGCAGTGGTGAAATCAACAGCCTCTACAGGGACAATAGCATATTCAAAAACTCATCCTACCACATTTATCAGTCAAATGGATGGTTCGGCAAGTGTAACCGGTTATGATTGGCTGTTTGCAGCAAGAGACAATGCCCTGTGGGGTAATCCCAACAACAGCACAACCACCAACTACTATCCGCATTCAAAAGGTGTAAAGACAATTTTCGATCCTTGTCCGCAAGGTTATCACGTACCCCCTCAAGATGTCTTTACCATGATGTCAAAGACCTCTCACGCCAATTGCGGCAACAGCGGATTTCAAGTCTCGGACAGAGCGGGATGGCACTATGTCGATACAACCATAAGTGCCGGAAACCAATTGGGAACAATAGGGGGAGTTCAATTTTATTACAGAGAAGAAGGAAATGAGGGAGAGTGGACTTATCTGCCGGGAGCAGGAGCCATAAACAGAAGCAATGGAGGTCTCGGATATGTGTGGGGAGGATCTACTTTATATTGGACAAATACCAATTTCAAGAAAGATAATGTACTTGCCGCAAGGATGAGTTTCAGTAATAATTCATGGAATATTATATGGGATAGCGGACGTGCAACAGGACAGGCTGTGCGTTGTTGTAAAGAATAATGAGATTATGAAGAGATATATCATAGTGTTTTGGTTGTTGGTTATGTTTGCAACAGGATGTGTAAAGGAGGGATATGAAGGGCCTGAACCTGATCAGCCTTCGCGTACGGTTCTTGTTTATCTGGGAGGAGACAATGCCTCCCTTTCAGAAGTGCTCGTATCCGAAGTGGAATCGCTACGCAAAGGTTGGTCCTATACCGGCAACAGATGCCTTATATACATAGATCCCGTGGATGATGTCCCACGTCTGTTGTCGCTGCGCGGAGGATGTAAATACAATCCTGTTCCGTACATTGACACGGTAGCGACATATTCCGAAGAAAACTCGGCTTCTGCCTCGGTTTTCGGGAGGGTGATGAATGATGTCGTCACGCTCCATCCGGCCGACACTTACGGGCTGATATTCACTTCACACTCTTCCGGATGGCTTCCTCCGAAAACTCTTGCCTATTCGGAATATTCGATTGGAAACGATCAAAATACCGGGACGACAGAAGGTAATGCGGAAATGGAGCTTACCGACTTTGCTGCGGCTATTCCGGACGGACAATTCGACTTCATCATCTTTGAATCGTGCCTGATGGCAGGTGTGGAAGTGGCATACGAATTACGAAATAAGACAAATTATATACTTGCTTCATCGGCGGAGCTTGTACTTCCGGGATTTGTGCCGATATATCCTTTATCGCTTCGCTATCTGTTTGATACCAAACAAACGACAGAGTCTGCATTAAAAGCTTTTGCTACAGACTATTACAATTACGTAAACACCAAGAGCGGCGCTTTCCGCTCGACAACATTGAGTTTAATAGCTACAAAATATATGAATGACCTTTCTATCAGGGCGGGGGAAGTGTTGCGTCTCAACACAATGCATACAAATATAAATTATCTGCAACATTTTGACCGCCCTGGTAGTTATGGTGATTTCCCTGTTTCTCCGCGTTATTTCGACTTTATGGACAGTATGGAGACAATCTCAACGCCGGAACAATATTCCGCCATAGAGGAAATAATGAACAAAATTGTAGTATGGAAAGCCGCCACACCGATATTTATGGAAGGATATAACGGCTTTTCAATAACAAAGCATTCGGGACTTACCATCTATATTCAACAAGATTGTTTTCCAAAACTGAATTCGGCTTACCCCAAGACAGCATGGTATCAGGCAACACACTAAACACTATCATTATGGAATCTTTACAAAAACACGATTACGATGAAGATGACTACATCTATAGTAGAAGACGCGAACGATTAGACAGACAAATAGGAATAGCAGTACTATGCCTCATAATACTTGCCATAATCGTCGTAATAATGCTCCTGATCTTCCAAATCATCTGCACCCGAAAATACCTGTGATTTGGGTGAAAATCAGCAACTCTCTCGCCACCGGATCGTAAATAAAAGATTTATTTATTGCAGTTGTTGGTAGTATCATGAATATTAAATCTTTTGCAAAAGATACCGCTATATATGGGTTGAGCAGCATAGTGGGTAGGTTTTTGAATTATTTGTTAGTCCCTCTTCACACTTGGAAAATAGTTGCAGAGAGAGGGGGATATGGAATTGTAAGTAATTTATATGCATATACGGCATTATTTTTAGCTCTGCTCACATTCGGCATGGAAACCACTTTATTTCGCTTTGCATCAAAAAGTGATGTGGATGAAAAAATGGTGTACAGCAATGCTCTCCGAATGGTTGTTGCCGTTTCGGCTCTATTTGTTGTAGTTGTTTTGTCTTTTCTGACTCCTATCTCCAATTTTATGGGATATTCCGATCATCCTGAGTATGTTGTCTGCTTTGTATTAATTACCGCATTGGATGCCGTTCAGGCGATAATGTTCAGCAGATTAAGACAACAACATAGACCTGCAAGGTTTGTAATGTTGAAATTTGCATATATTATTCCATCGATATTGCTTAATTGTTTTATTTTCTTGGCAATGGACAAAATACAATGTCTTAATGGGATATTTGTGAGATTCAATTACGGAGTAGGGCTAATATTTTTTGCCAATCTTTTATGTTCATTTTTTGTAACAATACTCTTTATTCCGGAATTTAAGGGCATATTATACGGCTTCAATAAAGAATTGGCAAAGAAAATGCTTCGTTACTCATTGCCGTTATTGGTACTCGGTTTATTGGGGATTCTCAATCAAGTCGCCGATAAGATAATGTTTCCATATTTGATGCCTGAAAATACAGCCATGACACAATTGGGAATATACGGAGCATGCTCAAAAATAGCGATGATAATGGCATTACTCACCCAGGCTTTCAGATATGCTTATGAACCTATTGTATTTGAAGATTGTGGAAGCAACAATATATCAAAAACTCTTTCCGCAGGTATGAAATATTTCATAGCTTTTTCATTGTTGGCTTTTCTTTCAGTAATAATGTATATGCCTATTCTTAAATATCTTGTCGGAAAATCTTATTGGGAAGGACTTGGAGTTATCCCACTGATAATGATAGCTGAAATATTTATGGGGATTTACTTTAACCTATCTTTTTGGTATAAAATCACAGATCAAACATGGTGGGGTGCCATTGTCAGCTTCATCGGGGCTGCTGTAATGATTGGTACTAATGTGGTTTTGGTCCCGAAAATGGGATATTGGGGATGTGCATGGGGAGGTGTGGCAGGGTACGGAACATGTATGTTATTGAATTTTGTCCTAAGCAGCAAGAAGTATCCCATACAATATGACATAGGAAGCATATTGATATGTATTTTTACAGCAATAGCAATATACTGTGCATCTTTATTGCCCAAGGTATTGGACTTAAATCTATCCGTTTGGATAATATTACTATACAACACAGTGCTTATATGCGCATATATTTTAGTAGTCGGATATAAATTTGAAATACACAAAGCTATTTCAATATACAGAGGCAACAGAGTAGCCGACATATCATTGTAAAAAAAGAATAAATTAAAACAAACATTTCATGTTCCCACCTACCATCAGCTTGATTCAATGGACTGCGGACCGAGCTGCCCTTTTCAAGACGGGAATTTAACTGTGTCTGGGGATGGATTATACCGGTGCCGGTTATGAAATCATTGCCAAAAGACACGCGTTTATGTGTTCGGCATGTATGGTCGAAGTTGTCCGACTTTGTAACCATCCTTAGAAATACTCTGGAAACTGCTGCTGAACCTTCACGAATCAAACCACAGCACATAATTGCAAAAACAAACAAATTATGTCACTAAAAATAGTAATTTTGCCTATAGTATTTAATCAGGCAATATGACTTATTTTGACAAAATCAAAGAACTGACAAAAAATGTCCCAATAGAATTGGTCGATTTTTCGCAACCAAGAGATGTTGTCCGCATACCAACCCAAGCTTCGTTAAATTTTATCACAAACAAAGAACAAGGAGATTGGGCTGAAAATCTTATTATTCGTGCAATAAATGAAACTTCAAAGAAGTTTATAGCCATAAAATATGGTAAATCAGACGATTTAGTTGCCGGTGAGGTAGGTTTTGATTCTTTTTTTAAGGAATTTCAGGAAGAACTTGACACTATTGGCAAACGTCCTGATTTGCTAATCTTCAAAAAAACCGATTTTGAAGAAAAGTTCGGATATGATATAAGCCATATTCCGCACAACAAAATAGACAATTATGTTAAAAAAGCCATTGCAGGAATAGAAGTGCGTTCAAGTGCCTTTTTGATAGATAGATATGAGGAAGTGATGCAAATCAGAACCAAACAATTTTCAGAAATAGCCTTGACTATAAAAGATAAAATACTTGCAGAATATCAAGATATATTAAATTGCCCTGCTCGGTCTAATTATATCGATTTGCTAAATAGTATAACGGAACGCACATTGAATGTGACTGATTTTAAGGTTCCGGGATGGCGTTCAAATGAGCGTTTGATACGGTTAAATGATTTGTTCAGGCAATTGAAGACAGCAATCAAAGAGATTCAGAAACGCGATTATCTTTCTATCACGCCCAAAGTAGAAGACATAAAAGTTGTCCATAAATGGATTGAATCTTTTAATGTGCCCCATTTCTATTTTCAAGTGTTCTTTGACAAAGTTTATGGAATTTCTTTTGAACAAATTCTGCAAATTATTTCCAATCCTGATAATGAAGGCTTGATTTTTTCAGTTGAGTCAGATACGAAAAATCAGAACAAAACAACGATAAAAATTAACTCCAAATCGGGGACTGAAATTGCATACAAAATTGATGAACCAAGCCATGCAAGTGTTCGCAAAGAAATGGACAGAGGACGACTATTGTTTTATGTTACATTCAAAGGAGGTACTGCTTACCTTGATATTGACAATTTGACTAAGATTTTAGAAATTAGAGGTGATTTTTGAATGAAAAATATTGACAACAATATTATGAACAATTCTCTTGAAACCACCTATACAAAAATGGTTTCATTGGAACATCGTAAAAAATTTGCACAGTTTTTTACTCCTGTCGCTATTGCTGAATTACTTGTAAAATGGTTGTTAAATAATGAAAAATTACAAACCGTTTTAGAACCGGCTTTCGGTTTAGGTGTTTTTTCAAGGATATTATTGTCAAAAAAAAATGATTTGGAAATAAAATGTTTTGAGGTTGATGATGTGATTTTCGGACAGGCAAAAAAAGAGTTTGGAGATAAGATAAATATGCTGTTGGAAGATTATATGTACAATGATTGGGAAAACAAATACGATGGCATTATTTGTAATCCGCCATATTTTAAATTTCATGATTACGACAATAAGAACATTCTGAAAGAGATTGAAAAGCATCTAAAATGCAAATTAAATGGATTTACAAATCTATATACTCTATTTTTGCTCAAATCAATCCACCAACTGAAATACGGAGGGCGATGTGCGTATATTATTCCTTCTGAATTTCTTAATTCCGACTATGGAAAATTGGTAAAGCATCATCTGATTAAAACAGGGACGTTACGACACATTATTGTTTTTAATTTTGAAGAAAATGTTTTTGATGATGCTTTAACTACTGCTTGTATTGTACTTTGTGCCAATGATGGCAACTCAAATAGCGTTCAATTCACAAATCTACAGTCAGTCAAGGAGTTGGATAAAATTGACGAAGCAATTAGTAATTATCCGATAATGTCTGATAGTTTGAATGTATATTCGTTATCGAAATTAAACCCCGAAATAAAATGGAAAATATATTACCAACCACGAAACGGAAATAGGTTTAAAAAACTTGTACCGTTTTCAAATTACGCAAAAGTGGTAAGGGGCATAGCTACTGGAGCTAATGGATATTTCACATTTAATCTTGCAAAAGCCGAAATATTTAATATTGACGAAAAATATCTTTTGCCTTGTATTTGTCATTGTACTGATGTAAAGAAAAATATCTTTACAGATTCGGATTTTGAAGACTTAAAGTTACAAGGGAAAAATGTATATTTACTTAATGCCATTAATTCTAAAGACAAAAATGTAATTGCGTATTTGCAAAAAGGAGAAGCGGAAAGCATAAATCGAAAATTTCTCACGGCAAGTCGAAATCCATGGTATTTATTGGAAAAACGACCTCCGGCACCAATTTGGGTATCTGTTTTTAATCGTACAGGATTACGTTTTGTTAGAAACAAAGCCAATATTTCAAATCTTACAACTTTTCATTGTATATACCCGCATTTAAATTTGTTCGCCGATATTTCCATTGACTTATTATTTGCCTATCTGTTAACAGATACAGCTAAACAAATTTTTGAAGATAACAGCAGGGAATATGGTAATGGTTTGCAAAAATTTGAGCCTAATGATTTGAATATGGGAATGATGTTGGATTTGAATCAATTATCCAAAGAATACAAGATGGAGATTATGAAATACTATTCTCAGTATTTAAATACCCATCAAAACAACAACATGACAGTTATTGACGAAATATTCAAACAACAATATAGTATATAAATTGATCAAAAAAGGTTGCCGGACAATTTCGACAACCTTTTTTGCAGGGGGAATGGTCAATTGACTATTTGCTTGCGGTCCCTTTTGAAATGCTTTCACGCATGTCGGTGTCGGCCTGGATATTCTTGAACTTGTAGTAATCCATGATGCCGAGGTTACCTGAACGGAATGCTTCCGCCATTGCAAGAGGAACTTGTGCCTCTGCTTCGATGACTTTTGCGCGAGCTTCCTGAGCCTTGGCTTTCATCTCCTGTTCGAGAGCGACAGCCATGGCGCGTTTCTCTTCTGCACGGGCCTGTGCAATATTCTTGTCGGCATTGGCCTGATCGATTTGAAGCACGGCTCCGATATTCTTTCCGATGTCTATATCTGCAATATCGATTGAAAGGATTTCAAATGCCGTACCGGCATCAAGACCTTTGTTCAGAACGACTTTAGATATTGAATCCGGATTTTCCAGCACCTGTTTGTGAGATTCGGCACTACCGATACTTGATACGATACCCTCACCTACGCGGGCGAGAACTGTCTCTTCACCGGCTCCGCCGACAAGCTGTTTGATATTGGCTCTGACGGTGACGCGGGCTTTGGCAATAAGCTGAATACCGTCCTTTGCCACAGCCGTTACGGGAGGAGTATTTATGACTTTGGGATTGACTGACATCTGAACGGCCTCGAATACATCTCTTCCGGCAAGGTCGATAGCCGCCGCCATCTTGAAATTGAGGGCGATATTGGCTTTATCGGCTGAAATCAAGGCATTTACGACTTTTGGAACGTTACCTTTGGCAAGGTAGTGAGCTTCAAGTTCATTGGCATTGAGTGTCAATCCGGCTTTTGTGCCTGTGACCATGGCCATTACGATTGTTCCGGGAGGAACTTTTCTCCAACGCATAAGTATAAGTTGAAGAAGAGAGATTCTGACACCTGAAATAAGGGCTTGAAACCACATAGTGACAGGGAAGAACCACAACAGGATAATAAGGCCGACAATGGCAACCCCTATCCAGATAAATACAACAGCTGCTTCCATAAATAAATATTGATTTTAATTAATTTTAGATTTATTAAGTGCAATATAGTGATAATATTGCAATAAAAGTTATTTTTTCTTGATCAAGATCCTTTCGTCTTCCAAATAGGCAACGACAATCGTTTCGTTAGGATCTATAATTCCGTCTATTGAACGAACTTCCACATCAAGGTCATTGATACGGGCGCGTCCCATGGGGTTGAGCCGGGTTATGGTAATGCCCTCAGTACCCGGAGTAATCCCCTTCTCCTGAGGTTTGGTGTCAACTTTTGAATCAATATTCGTACTTAATGAGAGTTTTTTCCAAGTTTTAGACTTGAGGGAAAATATCACAAAAAATATAAGCAGGACAATATTGACGGCGATGGTTATTATACCTCCTGTCTCTCCGTAGTTGGCAAACCCGAAGTAGCAGGAAGCCACAAGAGAGCAGAGACCCAAAATACCGATGACGGCAAATCCGGGAATAATAAGTATTTCCGCAATAATCAGAACGATTCCAAGGACGATGAGTGTGATGATCAGTGCCATATAATGTTATTTAATTTGTTCGACAGTAACGCCTTCAACCCCTTCTCCGCGCAACAAAGATACTAAATTTTCTGCTTCTTTCACAGTATCGAACGGGGCAATTATGTATAAAACCTCATTATCGACTATACTCTTTGCAATGTCCTTCGAGCAATGCTCCTTGATGAGTGCTATAATAGTGTCGGGAATACCCTCTTGATAATTACTGAAAATAATACGGTATTTGTGTTGCGGGCGGACTTGTTCTAAAGATCTTGCCTTCGACACAGAGATACTTTGGCCTTTATTGAATGCAACAATGTACGCAGATGGAAATCCCGCTTTTTTTACTTTGTTGAGGTTGGACAAGACTTCTTTGTAGGAATAGAACAGTCCTGCAGCATAATGGTATTTGCCGGAAGACAATCTGTTTTCAAACACAGGGCTCAGCCCTTTCAGCTGCTTTAATGTCACCTTGTGGGAAGAAACAAACAGTTGAATCTGATATACAAGTGTGTCGGGCAGCACATTTGTCTCGGCAAAAACAGCCGTGTCAAGTATTTTGAAAGAGTAATCGAATACCTCTTCGGGCATTTCTATGGAAATGTTGCCAATCACCCCAAGGGTGTTTTTCCTGAAAGAATATTCCGGAGTCTTTACTTCAGCCTGTTTGTCCTGATTGTCGGATAAGTCTTCCAGATTGATTATTATCCCCTTCATCAGGAAATCCATCTCCATCTCCTGTATGGTATATGAAATATCACCTATCTTGGATTGAAGCTCGATCGACAGATTCTCAGCCGACAATATAAGGAGCTCGAGAGTTGTCTTGTCCTTTTCATTTGTAGTAGTGGAATAAAGGGTTCTGTTCAGGTTTTGTTCGTTCTGTATAGTGTTCAGGGAGTCCTGCATGCTTCTCAGTGAAGAGAGGAGAGACGAATATTTGTTGAACAGCGAGTCTGCAGAAGATGGCGCCTTTTTTTCGGGTGTAATATTTTCGGATTGTGGCTGTACGGGTAGGAGTGCGGCTATTTTCCTTGCGGCCTGAAGAGACTCCACAGGCTTTTTAATCGGCTTGTTGTCGAAAGACAATACGTATATTTTTAAACTGTCCTCCGAACAATCCCTATTTGAGGCAAAAAGGGAAAAATTGCCGTCCGGAGTGTCTGAAAACAAGAAATCGTCAAATGGTGAGGAATATGGGAATCCCAGATTTTCAGGGGCGCCCCAATCCGAGATGGTTTCATCCCATACACTTACGAATATATCATATCCTCCCATTCCGAAAAGACCTTTTGACGAGAAGTAAAGCTCTTTTCCCGACGGGCTGAGAATAGGAAATATGTCGTCTTCCGGAGAGGTGAGATTTTCATTGATGAGAGCAGGATATGTCCAGATGGAGTCGTTCTGCAGACGAGAGTTGTAGAGATTCCATGACCCGCTGTTATCTTTGGCCGAAAAAATCAGATTTTCAGCATCTTCCGGAAAATATATTGCAGAATAGTATGGATGCCACCCCTCTCTGACAAAATCGTTGGGAATCTGCAACCATGAAGAGTCCTTGAGATGGCTGTAATAAAGGTAAAAATCCTCTTTGGGGATAGTAATGACGTTGAGGACTTCGGGGGTTGTAGAGTATTGGAGCATATTCCTTCCGTTCTCGCTCTGAACCATTTTTTCTATAATGGATACGCGCATGACTGAATCGCTAATATTCTCAAGGAGAGATGAATAGATAGTGATGGCACTGTCAAAATCATAACATTTGTGAAGCGAGTCGGCGCGATGTAACTCGGCGTCAATGTTTTGTGCAAAGACGGGGATTGCTGTTAAAAACAATAAGAATAATATTGTACATTTGCGAATTACATTCATATATGGCGACAAAAAAGTGAAACAAAAATAGGAAATACTTTATATATTAAGAAAAAATAGTAATTTTGCACCCTATTTTCGATATAGAATATTAAATTTTAAAATAAAACTACATGCAAAGTAAAGGAGCCATAACGTTTGTGGCAATCTTAATCGGTCTGGCCTGCATATTCCAACTATCGTTTACGTTGGTTACCGTCAGGCAGGAGAACAAAGCTGCCAAATATGCAGAAGATGCTATTCAGGCAGTTCAAAAAACTCCCGAATTTAATCAAATTTCTGAGTTGGACAAAGCTTTTTATCTTGACTCCCTCAGAACGGTATTAACAAAAACATACCTTGATTCAATCTCTTCAGAGAAGGTATATTTTTCTTATACGTATAAAGACGTAAAAGAGAAAGAGATTAATCTTGGGTTGGACTTAAAAGGCGGTATGAACGTTATGCTTCAGCTCGATCTTGCCGAACTTGTCCGTTCTTGTGCACGTACCAAGACTACACCCGAATTTAACAAAGCCATGGAGCTGGCAAAGGCAAGAGCTGCCGAAACCCATACGGACTTCATTACCCTTTTTGCTCAGGCTTGGAATGAAGTGGCTCCCAACCAGAGATTGTCTTTTGACATCGATCTCGACAAATTGAGCGGTGACATCAAGAACAAATCAAAAGCAACAAACGATGAAGTTATCGCTTTGCTTGAAAAAGAGGCCGAAAGTGCAATTAATAACTCTTATACTGTAGTAGAGAGACGTATCAACCAGTTTGGTGTTGCACAGCCAAATATTCAGAAGATTGCGAGAACAGGGCGTATTCTTGTAGAGCTTCCGGGTGTAAAAGAGCCGGAACGTGTAAGAAAGCTCCTTCAAGGAACAGCATCTCTGGAATTTTGGCAGACATACACCTCTCAGGAAATCAATCCTTTCCTTCAAGAATTGAATGAAGAGATCAAATTGCAGAATGAGGCTTTGGAAAGTGCCGAAGGCAAAAAAGAAGCTGCTTCTGCCAATACCGCAGATACAACAAAGAGTATTGAAGAAGAGCTTGCATCAAATCTCAATACCGAAACATCTGTTTCAAGCGATTTGATGGCAAAAGAGAATCCTTTATTCTCCAAACTTCAACCGTTCGGAGGCAATAGCGCATGTCTGGGTCTTGCCCACTATCGCGATACAGCCACAATTAACGATTGGATTAAAAACTCTCACATAGTATTTCCCGGCGACTTCGTTCCTGCATGGGGTTTTAAGGCTTTTTCAGGAGAGGGGGTTCAGCCTGACACATATTTCGAGCTTGTGGCTCTAAAGAGCGTTGCAGGTAAAGGCGCTGTTCTTGATGGAGGCGTAATCACATCTGCAAGAGTTAATTACAATCAGATGACAGCTGCTGCCGAGGTTAGTATGACCATGAACAGCACAGGCGCCGCCAAATGGGAAGTGATTACAGAACAAAGCATAGGAAGACAGATTGCAATCGTAATGGACGGTTCGGTTTATTCATACCCTAACGTACAGAACAAGATTTCCGGTGGTAGTTCACAGATTACCGGCCATTTTACTCAGGAAGAGGCAGACGACTTGGCAACAGTGTTGAAGTCGGGTAAATTGTCAACACCTGCAAGAATTGTTCAGGAACAGGTTGTAGGTCCTTCACTCGGTAATGCTTCAATCAGATCGGGTATGATCTCATTTGCATTGGCCTTCCTGCTTGTATTGATTTATATGGCATTCTTCTACAGACGTGCCGGTCTGGTTGCAGACATAGCTTTGTTGTGCAACGTGCTGTTCCTGTTCGGTGCACTCGTTTCATTCGGAGCAGTATTGACATTGCCGGGTATCGCAGGTTTGGTATTGACAATGGGTATGGCGGTCGATGCCAACGTTATCATATATGAACGTGTCAAAGAGGAATTGAGAGCAGGAAAGGCACTCAGACTTGCCATCGCAGATGGTTACAAGAATGCGTATTCGGCTATCATCGACGGTAATATCACTACTATTCTTACCGGTTTGATTCTGTTATTCTTCGGTTCGGGAGCCGTTAAAGGTTTCGCTGCCGTATTGGTTATAGGTATTATTACATCAATGTTTACTTCAATATTCATTTCAAGACTATTGTTTGAAGCAAGACTGAAGAGAAACAAGGATATTTCATTCGACTCTCCTGCAACAAGAAATTTCTTGCAGAATACCAAGATCAACTTCCTCGATATGAGAAAATGGTCTTATACAATATCCGGTATCCTTTGTCTGACTTGTATTATATTCTGTCTGACAAAAGGTTTCTCTTACGGTGTCGATTTCAGCGGTGGTAGAACTTACGTAGTAAGATTTGATGCCCCTGTTGTCCCTGAAAAGATTAGAGCCGCCACAATGACCGAATTTGGCGAAGCAGCCGAAGTTAAACAGTTTGGCGGTATATCACAGATGAGAATCACTACCAAATACATGGTTGACGATCAGTCAATGGAGACAGACAAGATGATTGAGGGTAAAATGTATAATGCTTTAAAGGACTTCTTTGTCACACCTCTTACTCTTGATCAGTTTACATCTACTCTCGAAAATCCTAATGGTATCGTAAGTTCAGACAGGGTGGATGCCTCTATTGCGAGCGAGATGCAGCGAGATGCAGTTATTGCCGTTATTTTGGCATTGATTGTCATATTCGGATACATTGCTCTTCGATTTACCAATTGGACATGGGGTCTCGGAGGTGTCGTGTCACTGATGCACACTTCTATTCTGGTTATCGGTTTCTTCTCCATATTTACGGGAGTGCTGCCGTTCACCTTGGACGTCGATCAGACATTTATTGCTGCGGTACTGACCATTATCGGTTATGCAATCAACGATAACGTGGTAATCTTCGACCGTATCCGCGAATACAAGACACTGTTCCCTAAACGCGAATTGAAACAGAATATCAATGAAGCTTTGAACAGCACATTGTCAAGAACCATCAATACTTCACTCTCTACTCTAATAGTGTTGATAGCAATCGCTATCTTCGGCGGTGAAAGTATCAGGGGTTTTGCAGTAGCCTTGACAATCGGTGTCATCTTCGGTACATACGCTTCAATATTTATCGGTACACCTATCATGTACGATTTGAATATACGCAATCAGAAGAAGCTTGAAGCTAAAAAGAAATAAGAGATTTCTAAATAAATACTAAAAAATAAGAGCAATATTCAGTATTGCTCTTATTTTTTATAACTTTGTAGGCAAATTAACTTTAAAATCATAATTATGGAGTTACCATTTGCGGAATCTTATAAAATCAAGACAGTAGAGTCTATCAAAAAAAGTACTCGTGCAGAACGAGAAAAATGGATTAAAGAGGCACATTACAATCTTTTCAGCCTGAAAAGCGATTATGTGTTTATCGATTTGCTTACCGATTCGGGGACGGGAGCCATGAGTGACAAGCAATGGGCTGCCATTATGGAGGGAGATGAAAGCTATGCCGGAGCAAGATCTTATTATGCTATGAAGAATAGCATCACCGAAATCACAGGGTTCCCTTATTTCCTGCCGACACACCAGGGAAGAGCCGCTGAAAATGTTCTGTTTTCAGCATTGATCAAGGCAGGAGATGTATTGCCGGGCAATTCTCATTTTGATACTACAAAAGGCCATATAGAGTTCAGAAAGGCTCATGCCATCGATTGTACAATAGATGAAGCCAAGGATACGGAACTTGAAATACCATTTAAAGGAAATATGGACTTGAATAAGTTGGAAGATGTGCTCAAAGCTTATCCTGCCGAAAAGATTCCTGCCATTGTGGTGACAATCACCAACAATACAGCCGGAGGACAGCCTGTTTCAATGGAAAATATTAAAGGGGTTTCCCGTCTTGCCAAGAAATATGGTGTAAAGGTAATGCTCGACAGTGCTCGTTTTGCGGAGAATGCCTATTTTATCAAGACGAGAGAAAAGGGATACGAGAAGAAGACCATTCGTGAAATATGCAGAGAGATGTTTTCTTATGCCGATTTTATGACCATGTCATCAAAGAAAGATGCTATCGTCAATATGGGCGGATTTATCGGGTTCAGAGATGAAGAAGATTGGCATAAATGTCAAATGTTCAATATCATGTATGAAGGTTTCATCACATACGGCGGTATGTCGGGCAGAGATATGAATGCTTTGGCACAGGGACTGTATGAGGGGACCGAATTTGACTATCTGGAAACGAGAATCAATCAGGTGGCCTATCTCGGCAGGAAATTGGATGAATACGGAATACCTTATCAAAGACCTGCAGGGGGACATGCTATATTCATTGATGCCAAAAAAGTGCTTACACACGTTCCGAAAGAGCAATTCATCGCTCAGACATTAGGTATCGAGTTGTACCTTGAAGCAGGTATCCGCGGTGTCGAAATCGGTGCCCTGCTTGCAGACAGGGATCCGGACACACGTGAGAACAGATATCCTTCTCTCGAACTGCTGCGCCTGGCTATTCCTCGCAGAGTATATACCAACAATCATATAGACTATATCGCCGCTGCCCTGAAGAATGTCTATGACAGACGTGAAACTATCACTAAAGGATATGTAATCACCAAAGAGCTTCCTATTATGAGACACTTTACAATAGAGCTCAAGCCTGCCTAATTCATAAACAGGCTTGCAAAACTCTCTTGTATTCCATTAGCATAGGCTTTTTCGCCGTGCTTCTCAAAGATGTTAAGCAGATAATACAACAATGTGATGTTATTATCTGCTTCTTCTTTTGAAATAACTCTGTTCTTCCCTACAGGAGTGCTGTAGTATCCGATGGTCTTGATAGTCTCTTTGACGAAAACATCTGCCACTTTTTTGGCCTTTTCAGGCTCGTTGGCGCGAAGATAGCAATCGACAATACTGATTACCGATAATTCGTTGAGGCTCCTTAAAAGGGCTGTATTGTAAGGAAAATTGGTGTCGGGCATAATATCTAAACATCTGTCGAGCAGAGCAACGGCCTTTTCAGGCTTTCCTTCATTCAATAGTGCTTCAGCCGTATTTGCGAACATGTCTCTTATAGGAGAAACGGCACAGAACGTATAGAGATTCTGATAGTCTATATGGATGGTTGTGTCTTTCAAAGATTCAAACCTATAGACGTTCATCAGCTGATTATACATATCGTCACTGTCAATTTGAGGTTTTTCTCTGAAATTCTCGCTCCTGATAGGGACAAATTTGTAGCTGAATCCGTTAAGTTGCAACCAATTGTTCAATCCCAAATCAATATCTCCCCCCATGCTTACCATATAAATAGGTCTGTCCCAGTTGTAATGGGCAAGTATGTCGAGAATAATCAAATCTGCTTTGCCGAAACGATCGGCAGACACTTTCAATTCGACTGTATCGACAATCTTGTCGTAGTCTTTTTCGGCCACGACATGGTATTTTTTGACATTCTCTTTGTTGACAG
This sequence comes from Bacteroidales bacterium, assembly GCA_028686425.1. Classification (GTDB taxonomy): domain Bacteria; phylum Bacteroidota; class Bacteroidia; order Bacteroidales; family UBA932; genus Cacconaster. The sequence continues at coordinate 149,435 of JAQUBZ010000001.1, forward strand.
GGATAAGAAGTGTCTTTGACGGGATAAAGTCGGTCTTGCCGTCAGACAGTTTGTATTCCGGATTTTTGAAAATATCTATTGCCTGAGATGCAAGGATAGGTCTGTTAATGGCATTGATTACATACGGAAAGTCATTAATGCCATACAGATACTGCTCTCTTTCAATGGTGATTGGAAGAGGGTCGGAGTCGTACTGTTTGAACTTCATCTGATCGATGTACCAGTCCGTGCCGAGTAGCGAAGTATTGACGATACGAACATCCGGACGTATATTTTCCACCTCCTGTGCATACCAGAGAGGGAAAGTATCGTTATCTCCATGAGTTATCAGAATGGCATTTTCGTCCGTACCCATAAGGTAGTTGTATGCCAAATCTCTCGCCGTATATCTTCCGCTGCGATCATGATCGTCCCAGTTTTCGCATCCCATCAAAATTACAACTGCGAGTCCGAGTACGGTAGCCATTGAAGCAGAGACAACAGCACCGTTTTTACTCTTGCTCATCCCTTTGTCAAACCATGACTGAATGGCTATGACTGCAAGACCGATCCAGATGGTAAAGACATAGAACGAACCGGCATAGGCGTAATCACGCTCTCTTACCTGATAAGGAGGCTGGTTGAGATAGACGACAATGGCAATCCCCGTTAACAGGAAGAGCAATGACGTAACCCAACAATTTCGACCATCGTGTTTGAGCTGGAAGAAAAATCCGATCAGGCCGAGGATGAGAGGGAGAAAATAATAGTGATTCTTTCCTCTGTTGTCATTGAGACTGTCAGGGCCCGATGACTGATCCCCAAGCCGTGCGTTATCAATGAATTTGATGCCGCTTTCCCAATTTCCCTTGGACAAATCACCGGGTGTGTCTCCGTGGAAATCGTTCTGTCTTCCGACAAAATTCCACATAAAATAACGGATATACATGTGATTGACCTGATAATCAAAGAAAAACGAGAGATTATCCTTAAAATACGGCATCTGTATCATTGTTGCGTTACCATCCACGATGACACGCTTGCTTTTGAACTTTCCGTTGGTATATGAATCGTAGAAATTCTTGTATTTGCCGTCAAAAGTGTTCCACATGCGCGGAAAAAACATCTTTGATCCTGCAGGGTATATGGGTTCGACATTTTCAGCCTTGTAATACTTTCCATCGAGAGGAGTGTAGTATTTCTTGATTTTCAGGTCGTAAGGAGACTTGTAGCTCTGTCCGTAAATAATCGGTGAACTGCCATACTGTTCGCGGCCTAAGTATCTGATAAGTGTGTAAGGGTTATCGGGCTGGTATTCGTTAGTAGGAGTATTGGCCGAAGACCTGATAATGACAATGGCAAATGTGGAGTATCCGATGATGATTGTGGTCAGACACAGCATGATGGTATGCAATGCAATTTTGTCTTTTTTTCTGAAAATATAAAGAGCAAAGAAGCAGATGGCAAATAGCAGTACCATAAAGATTGTGGCTCCGACATTGAATTTGGAGCCGAATCCGTTAACGAAAATCCTGTCAAATATTGCTGCAAGCTTGGGTACACCCGGGATAATAATCACCAAAAATGCCAAAACCAGCAAAGCGGAGAGAATCAAAATCCCAATCAGTCCCTTGGTAGTTACTTTTTCGTTCTTTTTGTAGTAGTAAATATAGACAATGGCAGGGATGGCAAGGAGGTTCAACAGGTGAACTCCGATGGACAGCCCCATCAGGAAAGAGATGAGCACCAGCCATCGGTTGGCATATTTCATGTCGGCCTCTTCCTCCCATTTGAGTATGGCCCAGAATACTACGGCTGTAAACAGGGAAGACATGGCGTAAACCTCTCCTTCCACTGCCGAGAACCAGAAAGTGTCTGAAAAACAATACGCAAGCGACCCGACTATACCTGCACCGAATATTGCAATGGTCCTGCCCAAAGTAATCTCTCCACCCTTGATTTCATACAATCGTCTGCCGAAATGGACTATGGTGAGATACAAAAAGAATATGGTAAACGCAGAGCATAGTGCACTCATCGTGTTGACTGCCGCAGCTGCATGCATGTTGTCTGTGAAAATGGTAAAGAACCTTGCAAAAAGGTTGAATACGGGATTTCCCGGAGGGTGTCCCACCTCCAATTTGTAAGATGATGCAATAAATTCGCCACAATCCCAGAAACTGGTGGTCGGTTCGATGGTCGAGATATAAACAAACGCCGATATCAGCAGGATTACTCCAGATATGATGTTGTTTATAAGTCTGAATTTCTTATTCTTCATGTTTGATGTATTTACATTTAAAACAACAAAGGTAATAATTAATTATTTATATCTAACTTTGCAGAAAAACAATTGGCATTATGTCAGAAAATGATTGGAAAAAACGGCTTGGAGTAGTCTTTTCTACAAATCCCAACTTTGGTTACGAGAGTGCTCAAGAGCAAGAATCACACCAGACAATACCTAATGACCGGCAAAAGTTGATTGTGTCAATTGACAGACGAAACCGCGGAGGCAGGCAGGTCACTCTGATTACAGGTTTTATAGGGAGTGATGAGGATTTGGCACAGCTTGGCAAGAGTCTCAAAAACAAGTGTGGTGCGGGTGGCTCTGCAAAAGACGGCGAAATTATTATTCAGGGAGATTTCAGAGATAAAATAGTGGAATTGTTAATATCGTCGGGATATAAGGCTAAACGTGGCAATTAATGTTCGTACAGGATACACTAAATACGATTGATGAGGCATGGAAAGGAAGTTTTCTTGTGCTCGGCGATGTCTCTGCTTCCGGCAGCGTTGATGCTCCGGCCTATACTTTCATGAGTATTTGTGTGATAATTCTGTTGTTTCTGTTCCTTATATTTTTCAAAAGAGTGGTAATTGCCGTACAGAGTTCATTCCTCGTTTTGGTAAAGAGAAAGGATTATATAGCTGTATTTGATGACAAATACTCACTTTCATCCATAATAATAACATTTTCGATAGCAGTTCCTACGCTGGCTTTTGTATTGTATAACAATGAAATGAGCGGTACGGGGTATTTTAATACGCTATTGTTGCTTGCAGGATATTTTGTTGTTAAGCACATACTCTACATGATAACAGGATGGATGAGCAATCAAAAAGAAACATTTCTGATATTGGAAAAAACAGGTTTTTGCGCTTTCATTGTCATTACGGCCCTTTCCCTGGTGACTTTGCCGGTATCCTATTTTTTCTCCCAAATACAGTACAATTTCGACAATATGTTTGTTGCCGGTGTGAGTGCGATAATCGTTTTAATGTACTTTGTGAAAGGGTATAAAATTTTTATTTCATCTATTTTTTCGCATTTTTTCTGGTTTTTGTATCTTTGCACTTTGGAATTACTCCCGTTGTGTTTATTAATTGACCTGATTCTATAAAAATTCATACATCCGTTCAAACAAATATTATATAGCGTATGAAAGTAACAAATATACTTATTTCTCAACCGGAACCTGCCAAAGGCTCACCATATCCGGATATTATCAACAAATATGGTGTAAACATCGATTTCAAGCCCTTTTTTAAGGTAGAAGGAGTGACACTTCGAGAGTTCAGGGCCCAGAAGATAAACGTATTGGACTATACTGCGATTGTATTCAGTTCTCGTGCCGCCATTGACTCTTTTTTCAAGATTTGTGAAGAGATGAGGGTTGTCGTGCCTGAAACCATGAAATATTTCTGCCAATCCGAAACCATTGCGCTGTATCTTCAAAAGTATATCATTTACAGAAAGCGCAAGATATTTTTCGGTACGGGGACCATTGCTTCAATTGTCGATGCAATAGGGGTGAAACACAAGGCTGAGACCTTCCTGATAGCTTGTACGGATGCATTGAAGCCTGAAGTGAAGAAAGTTTTTACCAAAGCCAAATTCAAACACGGGAGTGCCGTATTTGTAAAGACTGTCAATTGCGATTTGAGTGCTTTGGATTTGCATCAATATCAGATAGTTGTATTTTACAGCCCTTCAGATATACGTTCTCTGCAGGAAAATTTTCCCGATTTTGCCCAAAAGGAGATAATGTTTGCCACATACGGGCCGACTACCGCCAAGGCAATGAAGGCTGCCAAATTGAAGACTCAGATTGAGGCACCGACCCCTGAGGCGCCTTCTATAGCTGCCGCTCTTGCACTATATTTGGATAAACAGTAATGGACCTGAGTTTTCCAAAAGAACAAAGACTTTATCTCAGAAAAGATATTAATTCACTTTTGGAAAGTGGCGATGTGCTTTTTAAATATCCGTTCAAGGTGTATTACAAGGTAGGAAACGGGAGTGAAGTCAATAGGGTCATGTTTTCCGTTCCCAAAAAGAATTTTAAGAGGGCGGTGAAGCGGAATCTTTTAAAGAGGAGGCAGAGAGAGGCGTATCGTCACAATAAATTTATGTTGGAGAGTGACGTCAAAACAGATCTCTTGTTTGTTTATATAAGTAAAGAAATCTATGGATATGACCGGATTGTCGCTAAAATTCAAGAAATTATGGAAAAACTTAATCAGGTTGCTCAAAAAAGCGCTGGCGTTGCCATTCATCCTGCTGATTAAGTTTTATCAAGTCTGCATATCTCCATATACAATGCCTGCATGCAGATTTACCCCCACATGTTCGGCGTATGCAATGGAGGCCATAAAGAAATACGGCATATTCAAGGGCTCTTTTCTCGCCGCAAAACGTATTTTAAGGTGTCATCCGTGGGGCGGTTCCGGATATGACCCCGTACCTTAAATCTTCTTAATCGTTTTTGATGGAATATCCGAACCTGTTATAGACTCTCTCTTTCTCGATGTTGTCGGTGACGTCTTTGGTCATGGCAGTTATCTCACTCTTCGGAAAATCGGTAAATTTGAGGAGGATAAGTCCGTCAAGACTGTAATTGAACAAAGGATCGATATTGAAGCAGATAAGTCTCGAATTAATCTTGACATATTTTTTAATCAGGGTAGGAACTCTGTACTCGTTGTCGGACAACTTAAGCAGAAATCTGTCAAACTTTTCAAATGTGTCCATCTTCCTGCAAAGCAGCTGATCGGGATTGATCTTGAGATAGTCGGGAGAAAAAGGCGTGCGCGGTGTGACACATTTTTTATCAAAATCAACACAGTGCTTGTTCATAAGGTAATATACCATCAAGCTCTGATAAAAACGCGGATACCAATTGCTGATACTTACCGGCCCTATAAAATACTTTGCATCCGGGTATTGCAAAAGGCTGTACATGAGCCCCTTGATTAAAAGCATCAAAGGCAGGGCTTCCTTTTGGTATTCCACGGACACAAAAGATCTTCCAAGCTCGATAGTATCTTTCAACGTGTCGGAAAAGTTTTCGCCGTATTTAAACAGGCATTGAGTGTAAAATCCATCAATGCCGTTGTGATGAGCAAATATTTCACTTCCTATACCGAGCCTGTAGGCTCCGGCTATCTTCTTCCTGTTCTTATCCCAAAGTATCAGATGTTTGTAATATTTGTCGTAATCGTCCAGATCCAAAGGGAGATTGGTCCCTTCTCCGGTGGCTCTGAAAGCTTCCTCCCGACGGCGGCCTATCTCATGAATAAGATTAGGAATAGAGTCATAATCAGTGAGATAACATTGAAACGAAGCCGTGTCAAACAGTTTACGGCTTTTAATCTTGTCAATCTCCTTGATAATGGCCTTTTTGTCTTTGGGCAGAGCAATTTCCGGAGCGGACGAGAGAGACGACAAAGCACTGTTGGTATTGGACAAATCACTCTGAAGAGCATAAACTCTGCTTCTCAAATATCCGCCAAGAGATAAATTATCCTGATAGTCAGATAGTTCTGTGGGTAAAACAGGCTTTCCTATTCTGATGGGAACGACTCTTCCCTTCTTGTTGAAAAGTTCGTGGGCGAGGCGCAGTGTTCTCAACATAGGATGTATTCTTCCCAAAAAATAGAAGAATCTGGAGTTTTCTCCCTCAAAATAGATGGGAATAACCGGAACGTTTGCATTCCTGATCAGCTTAATCATATTGTCAGGCCATGGAATATCCTCGATTACTCGTCCTTTTTTGAGAGAAGTCCTTCTGCTCCCGTTTTGAATAGTTGCCACTTCCCCTGCAGGAAACAGACCCAAACCGCCACCATTTTCCAGATGCTCTTTGGCCATCCTGATGCCTGTAAAGCTTTTTCTTTTGGATGTGGCGTCAGTGAAAGGATTGACAGGGAGAAAGGTATTTTTCATAGTGGGAATCATGGAGAGGATAAAATTGGAAAGTATTTTGAGATCCGGCCTCATTGTTCCCACAATTGCACTTAAAAGAAGTCCGTCTATCCCTCCGAAGGGGTGATTGGAAATAGTGATGAAAGCCCCGTCCTGCGGAATATAGTCCAATTGGTTTGATTTGAGATTATAACTGACCCTGATATCCCTGAGGGTGCGGTCTGCAAAGTCGTGTCCTGTATAGTTGTGACATCGATCAAAACATCTGTTTACTTTGCAGAAACCCAGAACCCACATGAGAATTGCGGCGATGATATATCCCAGAGGGCCTTTCATCTTGATGACCCTCATAATATCGGATTTATTGATTACTTTTGCTTTCATAAACTATAGCCTTAGTTCGCAAAGGTAATATTTTTAATAATATTTTTATATGAATGTCAGAGATAAAGTAGAGTTTCTTCCCCACGTTCCCGGCGTGTATAGATTTTTCAATTCGGAAGGGGTGGTAATCTATGTGGGTAAAGCAAAGGATCTTAAGAGGAGGGTCTCCCAATATTTCAGACCTGTCGAATCTTTAGACAGAAAGACAAGGGTTATGGTGAGCAAAATCGCTGATTTACAGCATACTGTGGTTGAAACAGAAGAAGATGCCCTACTCCTTGAAAATAACCTTATCAAACAGTTGCAGCCCAAATACAATATTTTGCTGAAGGACAGCAAAACTTACCCGTGGATTTGTATTAAAAACGAACCGTTTCCACGTATTTTCCTAACCAGAAGAGTGGTCCGAGACGGATCCCGGTATTTCGGGCCATACAGTTCGGTCGTACATGCCCATAATCTGCTCGATTTGATTAACAATCTCTATAAAATCAGAATCTGCAAACTATCACTGACAGAAGAAAATATTGCAGCAGGCAGATTTCGGCCCTGTCTGAATTACCATTTGGGAAAATGCAAGGCCCCATGCGTGGGAATAATGAAGAAAGGGGAGTATGATGCTCAGGTCGAATCGATAGATTATCTTCTGAAAGGGGGAGTGAAAGATCTTATAAGGGGGTTCAGGAATCAGATGAACTCGGCTGCAAAAGAGTTGAAATTCGAGCAGGCTCAAGAATTTAAGGAGAAAAAAGAGATGCTTGAACACCATTACAGCAAGTCCCTGATTGTGGGACAGGCCGAACTCGATGTGGATGTATTCTCTCTTGTTGCGGATACCGCAGATGTATTCTGCAACTTTATGCGCCTTAAAAACGGATGTATCATTCAATCATTTAACCTTGAACTGAAAATGAAAATAGAGCAGGAGGAGGGGGAACTTCTGAGTATGTTCATGGGTGAGATTATATCCAAATTCGGAGGGTTGTCCAAAGAGGTGCTTGTCCCTTTTATGCCGGATCAGTCATTTGAGGATAAATATGTGCACGTACCTTTGAAGGGGGACAAACTCAGTCTGCTCGAATTGAGCCGAAAGAATGCTTCTGCCGTGAAATTCAACAAGTTGAAACAGGAGGAACATTTGAGGCCTGAAGAGCATAAAGAAAGAATTGTGAACAATTTACAGAAAGACCTTGGCATGAAGATTCCTCCACGCCACATAGAGTGCTTTGATAATTCCAATATTCAGGGCAGCGACCCTGTGGCCTCCTGTGTGGTGTTTAAGGATGGAGTGCCGAGCAAAAAAGATTACAGACATTTCAATATAAAGACCGTAATAGGGGCAAACGATTATGCTTCGATGAAAGAGGTGGTAAACAGAAGATACTCGCGACTGTTGTCGGAAGGGGAGCCGCTGCCTCAGCTTGTTGTGATAGACGGCGGACGCGGACAACTTGATTTTGCACTTGAGGCCCTTATGGAACTCGGCATTTCAGATGAAATATTTATTGTCGGAATAGCCAAACGACTTGAAGAGATAATTGTACCCGGAGACCCCCATCCTCTATTTTTAGACAAAAATTCAAGCTCATTGAGGGTGCTGATGCAAATCAGGGATGAGGCTCACCGGTTCGGAATCACTCATCACCGTGGAAAAAGAAGCAAAAGACAAGTATTGTCAGAGTTGAGCGGAATCAGAGGAATAGGACCTGTAACAGAGGCCATGCTTATCAAAAAGTTCAAGAGTGTGGCAAGAATCAAGAAGGCATCCTTTGAAGAAATTGCGGCTGAAGTTGGACCTTCTATTGCAACTCTTTTGACAGATTACTTTCGCTGCGGGCAAGCTTCCTCCACTGAATAAGACCGTTAATCGAATTGGCGAGATAAAATACCCACATGATAACCATCATCTCGGCGTGAGCCTCGCCCCGCACGGTAAGAATTAACCACATAGCCACGCTGATGACGTTGGTCACAATCCACAGAAGCCACTGCTCGGTGTATGCTTTCACCATCAGGTACATGGCGATAATCGACAATACAGTAGTGGCGGAGTCTTTATATGGTTGAGGATCACCAACTTTGTCTAAAATGAAGCCGCAAAGAGCCACACTTGCCACACATACTGCAAAAAGGATTATTATCTGCCTGAATGTCATTCGGCGTGCTTTTACTTTTGTTTCATCCTCTACCTGTTTCTTTTTGCTCCAGCTCAGCCAACCGATAATCTGCATCGGGACGTAGTACAGGGCATTCAAGGCGGCATCCCCGTATAATTGGGATTTGAAAGAGATATAGGCATACAATGACACATTGATAAAGCCGAACACGTAATTGATTATGTTTCCCTTGGCTACGAGTACAACGCATACCAATCCGGTGAAGCTTGCAATGAAGCCCAATATGTCAAATTCCTTGGTGACAAGCGAATAAGCCACACTTGTCACAACAACCCCGACTATAAGGAAGTAATCAAAAAAGGACAGGGTGTGTTTGTCAATCAGTTTCAATATAAATCAGTGCTAAATAATATATTATAGTAATTGTTTTTTTCGCCTGTACGTGCATATCTGAATCCGAGGCTCAATTCGGTCCCGATACGGATAAAATGAAAATCGAGCAATACGTCGGCTCCGTATGAGTAAAGAAACTTGTCGGGAGTAAGTTTTAAATATCCCTTTTCAGGATATGTGTGAGACTTGTCAACAGCCAGATCTGTGAATGGAACCACTTGAAGTCGCTTGAGATAATACAGCCACGGCCATGAAACGTCACCGAGATATATCGGAATGGCATAATCAAAAGTAAACTTTGCGTAATCCATCAGAATAAATTTCTTGTAGCCTCTCGGTACTGATGCGATGTTGGGAAGGTATCCGAACAAATCGTTAGTGAACTGTTTCTGATATGTTGCGGAGAGCTTTATACCCTGCTGTCTGGTAATACCCGGCAGATAACCGTAAAGATAGGCATAAGCAATGTTGCCGTGCCTGTTATGAGGGCCATAAGTCGATCTTCCGTTGAACGAGGCCCCGAATCCCCATCTCGGAAACAGCGCCGTCTTGGTCGTGGCCTGCATTCTGTAATATCTTATGCCGTAAGAGAGACTTTGTCTGTATCTTAAAGGTGCTCCGAAAATAGAATATCTGTCGTTGCTGAAATCTATCGAAAATTGAGGAATAAGTCCGCTGTTCCACCCCGACTTGCTTAAATTCAAAGGGACGTATGTGGTAAGAGATATATCAAGGGAAGGTACATTTGTAGTGTCGATTGTATATTTGATGGGATACCTTTCAGGTTCTACGTGGGACTCTTCAATGATGGTGTTCATTCTGTAACGATCATTATAGTCAACGGCAAGTTCAAAGACCGGAAAGATGCCCGAATAGTTGAAATTGAGGTGTCCGGAGTGAAATCCCTTATGATAAGAATAACCGAGTTGTGCGATTGCCGTGCCGAGGGTATTTTGAGAAAGGACCGTGGCCCCCAAGGATGCAAGCTGGTAATATTGATCATAACTCATCTTCATGATTCTGTTGACATTGGCATAAAATGGAGCCCATGAGTGAAAATTGAACAGATGTTGACCCTTTTTGTACGGTCTGCTCTGAATAGAATCTATGGTTTCGATTAACAGGCTGTCTTCTCCGGCGGTAATGGGAACTGCTTCGAGTTTTGTCTGGGAAGCAAGCACTTCAGCCACCTTATGCTTAAATGGTTTGTCAAAACTTGCGATACTCCAGTCGAGAGAATCTGTCGGAGTTTTGACCGGATGGTATCCAAGTATATCATAATCGACATAATAAAGCTCGTCAGTCTCTTTGTTGAAGGTGGGGTTTGATGCACCGAATCTGGAATTTGTAAGTCTGCGCAAAAGTTTCGTCTGCGGATTGTACAGATATGCATTGTTGACTCCGTCAAGGTCGCTTATAAAATAAAAGCACGAGTCAATCACCTTAAAATTGTAGATATATCTTGATTGTTCAGGTATTTCCACACTCCATTCGCTGTCGGAATCTGCAATATCGGTCTTGTAAACCCCGAGACCTTTGTCAGTGATAACCACAGCGTATGCCGTATTGTTCATCAGAACCCCTTTTGTAATCTGTCCGTCGGCAGGAGCTCTCTTTGTGAAAATCGGAGTTCCCGTCACTTTGTCGAGCAGAACATAATTGGATCCGCCGGTAATGGGATATTCAACCACAACGAGTGAGTCTTTTGTCTTGGAAAGAGAGGGATTGAAATATCTCGTTTTAGTGGTGATGTCACTGAATCTATTGGTTTTTAGGTCATAACTTCTTATGATAGAGTATGTTCGCAGCCCCCAACGTATATCCGGGACAGTTTCGGACCATATAATGCAGCTGTCTCTGTCCGGAATTATGGCACTTGTTCCGGCGGCAAATGTTCTGATTTCTTTTTCCCTCCCTGTCGAATCTATGGAAATCAAATGCCGTGAGTGTTCATATCCCGATTTGAGAGCAAGAGTGCCGCTCCCTAACGGAAGAGGATTGCTGTAAGTGACATAGAGCGGATCATTTTTAGAAGATATGGGATAAAACGGGGTATAGCAGCCACGGCTCAGATAATCCTCCACCCATACATCTGTCATGAAATTTGTGGCCAGTCTCCAATTCTTTCGCATGGTCCTGCCGGTGGCTTCCCTGAAACTTTTGTTCCATACACTGAAAAAGTGCCACCAATTCTGAACGAGCCTGTCCATAATATCTCCCGAAACGTAATAATTGCCGGTCATGTACCTCATGGTACTCGATAAAAGGTATCCGAAAGCATATTTGTTGGGAGTGTAATATTTGTAGGAGCCGAATCTCCAATGATCGTAATCTCTAAAGTCCCCCTGAATAAACGATGCCCTGAAATATGACAAGAATGATGCGCTTCTTCCCCTTCCCGCAATCGAAAAGTCGGTTTCGTTTAATGTGGCATCGCCCTCAAGAAACCATCCTGACGGATAAAATCCGGTACCGAGAGCTATAGACTGCTCTCCAAACAGAAAATGAAACACGCTGAATGTCTTCCTCGTGTAGTGGGCCATTTGTCCGAGATGCCTCCCTTCGTGGATGGCAAGCTGTTCTTCCCAATTCTGGGCATACCCTCCGGAAGAGGGAGGAGTTGAAATCAGTTCAATCCTTTTCGGAGCCCAGACAACGGATCCGTTACTCTGTGTCGTATATGGATGAAGTACCAGCGGAACTTTGGGCATCTCTATGTTGAGGCCAAGCTGTGTGTTGGCTCTGTTCTTTTCAAAAAGGTATAAAAATCTTCTCGCAATGGAGTCGGTTTCGGCAGGATAGATGATGGAATAATTATCACTTTTGAGTTGCATCCATTTTGCACTTGCAGGGTCTGCTCCGAGCGTATAGTATTGGGCGGAAGAATTATTTGTTGAAAACAACAGAATTGAAACGAAAAGAAGCAGATATTTTAATGTATGTTTTATCATAAGGGACGATCCCACTTTTGATGTGCAAAATCACAATTAATACAAATAGACCGCAAATGTAAAAATAATAAATAACTTAATGATGTATCGTTTTGTATATTTTTTTATCTTGATTAACTTTGTGCCAAATAACATTGACTTATATGCACATTGTTTTTCAAGTCTTAACTCTCCTCGGGTCACTTGGTCTGTTCTTGTACGGTATGACCCTGATGAGCGAATCTCTCCAAAAAGTTGCCGGAAACGGACTGCGTAAATTCCTTGCCACAATGACATCCAACCCTTTGAAAAGAATTTTGACAGGGTTGATGGTGACTGCCGTGATACAGTCGTCTTCCGCAACGACTGTGATGACAGTCAGCTTTGTTAATGCAGGACTGCTCACATTGACACAATCCATAGGGGTTATAATGGGGGCCAATATCGGTACTACGGCTACGGCATGGATCATCTCTCTGCTTGGCTTCACAGCCGATATTTCCATGCTTTCCGTTCCGATGATTGCTTTCGGATTCATGTTTATGATGTCCAAAAAACCGAAGCACAAGAGTGTCGGAGAGATGATAATAGGTTTTGCTCTGTTGTTTATGGGGTTAAGTCTGTTGAAGAACTCCGTACCCGACCTTAATTCTTCGCCTGAAGTACTTGCATTCGTGCAGTCCTGGACCAATTGGAGATTCTGGTCGGTATTGATTTTTGTGGGAATAGGTACAGTGTTGACAATCGTCCTGCAGTCGTCTTCCGCAACCATAGCATTGACTTTGGTTATGGTCAATTTCGGTTGGATTCCGTTTGAAATGGCAGCGGCAATGGTGTTGGGAGAAAATATAGGAACCACTATAACGGTCAATATTGCAGCTGCTGTAGGTAACGTTTCGGCCAAGAGGGCGGCACGGGCACACACGGTGTTCAATATTTTCGGGGTTATATGGATATTGACGGTATTCAGACCATTTCTGAGAGTAGTATCAAAAATCGTGATGGGATTGGGGTGTGCAGATCCGTTAACTCCGTTTGCCACAATCAATGCAGTCGATCCTGCCCTTGCCTCAATGACAATGCTCTATTCGGTAGCTATGGTACATACCCTGTTTAATGTTGTAAATACCTGTGTTTTAGTGTGGTTTACTCCGTTGATTGTAAAATTGGTAACATGGATGGTTCCAAGTCCGAAAGAAGAAGAGGTGTTCAGATTGAAATATATTCAGGGGGGTATATTGAGTACGGCCGAGCTCTCCTTAGATCAGTCAAAAGGGGAGATTGTACATTTCGGCCAATTGATGAAAAAGCAATTTGCGTATGCAAAAGATGCTATTATTCAGGCAGATACCGAGAAATTTACAGAGCTGTTCAATAAGCTTGAACACTATGAACAGATAGCCGACAGGATAGAATTTGAAATAGCCGAATACCTCAACAAGATAGGAGAGGGTGAGATAAGTACCGAATCTGCCCACAGAATACAGGCCATGTATAAGATTATCGGAGAGATGGAGAGCATAGGCGACTCAGGATACAACATAGGGCGAATACTTCAGAGGAAGAATATCAATAATCTCCACCTTGACGAGGATATGGTCAAAAAAATAATGCAGATGCTGTCGTTGCTTGATGTGGCACTTGATGCGATGATAGACAACTGCGACAAAGGATATACCAAAATCACCAATATTTCTAATGCTCTCGATGCCGAATACGACATCAACGAGTATAGAAACAATCTTCGTGAAGAGCACATGCTCAATCTTGAGAATAACGTATATAGTTATTTGATAGGAGTTTATTACATGGATATAGTATATGAGATAGAGAGAGTGGGTGATTTCATTATCAATATCTCCGAGGCAATAATGGAAATAAATGATTGATAGAACGATGAATAAATTAGGATTTGCAATTGCGGTGTGCGTACTGCTGTGTTCGCTGCCTGTCTTTTCCCAAAATGACACGGCTTCATTTGTGGCCGGAAAATGGAGTTCGGAGACAATTGCGGATGGAATTGTGCTGAAACAATGCCATTTTGACAATGGTGAGCTGTTCGGCTCCAATCAGTTTATTTCCGTGCTTGAGGTGGCTCCATCCCGCAGAATTGATATTGTGGCAGATACTATTTTGAGAAAAACCACCGATTTTGCATCATCAGTCATGGCTGTTGCAGCTGTCAATGGCTCTTTCTTCAATATGAAATACCCTTACAATTCGGTTGACTACCTGCGCATGGACGGTTCTGTAAGGGCGGATAATGTCAAATCTTCGACAAATATCAGACAGCGACACCAACTTGGAGCGATTGCCACTTTTGCCGGAGAGCTTTATGTCTTGAAGGCGGATGCCTTGTGGAGTTGGGAAAAATATATTCAAAGCGAGGATGTACTTACCTCAGGGCCGTTACTGATATGCGATGACACGATGGAACCGATGATAGACGATTCGTTTTATACCACCCGCCATCCGCGTACATCTGTCGGTAAGCGAATTGACGGTACGGTATTGCTTGTTGTGGTGGATGGAAGGAATATCGAGGCGGCAGGAATGAGTCTTGCCGAATTGCAGAGTGTTATGAAATGGCTCGGCTGTATCGATGCCATCAATCTTGACGGAGGAGGATCTTCAACCATGGTGGTAAAAGGTCTGATAGTAAATCATCCCACCGACAACAAACTATTTGACGCCGGAGGAGAGAGAAGTGTCGCCAATGCGGTTGTAGTGAGATAATATCTTATACAGGTGGTTAAATCAGACTCAGCTGTTTCTGAGATATACCAGAAATTGAATAATTTTTTCGGGAGGAGCATCTTTGAAGATGACTTTCTTGTCTTTGTCCAAAAGATAGAGGGACGGAATAGCACGTATATAATAAATAGTATGACTGTTGAGGACAAGGTCCTGGTCGAAACCGTTAATCCATGTGTCGGGATAGTGAGACATATAATCGTACCACTCGGACAGGTCGGCATCGGGGTAGATGTTCAGAACAGACAATTTTCCGGATTTCAGAAGATCCGACACCTCTTGTGAAGAAGAGAGAGCATCAATAATCTCCTTGCAGTTATGACATCCCGGATTGCTGAAAAACAATAAAGTATAATCGGAGTGAACTTTGTATAAAGAGCCTGTGCGGCCATTTTTCAGGGTATATGTAAAGTCGGCCGCAGGAGTACCGAGCCTGTTGAGAGAACAAAGAGGCAGGAGATACCTGTAATGTTCTTTCGTATCTTCATCGACAATTGAAGAAGCAAGGGCTTTTTCGATGACCGGCAGATAAAACTCCTCATTGCGGTATGGAGAATTGGGATCAAACAGATATGTGTCAGAAAGAGAGAGGACTGTCTCCCAAATGATGCTCTCAGGCTCAAAAAGCTCTTTCTGTTCAGCTTTATACAGAAGAGTATCCTGTGCAGAGCGCATATTGCTCAATGACGCGGTTTCAAGATAAGAAACATACATGGCGTATGCCTTTGTAAAATTTTCTTTGGAAACACCTCCTACAAGGGTGGTATCGTGACTGTAATTTCTCGAGAGATCAAAATATCTGTCCCAAAAATGCTTTACAATATATTGATTTTTACGCACTTGGTTGCCAAGCATTGCCGGCTCTTCAATATACGGAAACAGTTGAGCCTTAGGGGCTTCTTTGCCTGCTTTCGGATTATTGCAGGACGAAAGAAGTATAAAACAACAAAGTAGGATTGCGATATTTTTCATGATGATTGTAATATTTTCAGGGCAAAGATAAAAATATTATGTCAATTTGGCAGGATTTAGGTGTTGGCATTTATTTTGCCCGACAACAACTCGAATTTCTATTCAAAAGACAATATTTAACAAATAATAACATTAAAAATTACAAATTATGACAATTAAACCATTAGCAGACAGAGTTTTAGTTGAGGCTAAAGAAGCCGAAACAAAGACAGCAAGCGGATTGTTTATCCCTGATACCGCTAAAGAAAAACCTCAACAGGGGAAAGTAGTAGCTGTGGGAAGCGGAAAAAAAGATGAACCTATGGAATTGAAAGTAGGCGATGTTATATTGTATGGCAAATATGCCGGTACTGAAATTACCGTTGATGGCAAAGATTATCTGATTATGCGCCAATCGGATGTGGTTGCAGTTCTTTCATAATTATAAATTATTCGAAAATTTAAA
Organism: Bacteroidales bacterium; assembly: GCA_028686425.1. Lineage (GTDB taxonomy): Bacteria > Bacteroidota > Bacteroidia > Bacteroidales > UBA932 > Cacconaster. Next base: position 165,617 of record JAQUBZ010000001.1, read on the forward strand.
AAATTACTAATATGGCTAAAGAAATTAAATTCAATATTGAAGCTCGCAACCTGATGAAAGAGGGTGCCGATGCTTTGGCAAATGCAGTTAAGGTAACATTGGGTCCTAAAGGACGTAATGTGGTGATTGATAAGAAATTTGGTGCTCCACAAGTAACTAAGGACGGTGTGACTGTCGCAAAAGAGATTGAACTTGAAGATCGTTTTGCAAATATGGGTGCACAGATGGTCAAGGAAGTTGCTTCCAAGACTAATGATCAGGCCGGTGATGGTACAACCACTGCTACGGTATTGGCTCAGGCTATCATCAATGTCGGTTTGAAAAACGTCACAGCAGGTGCCAATCCCATGGATTTGAAACGCGGTATAGATAAGGCTGTCACAGCTGTTGTAGAAAATCTTAAAAAACAAAGTCAGTCGGTTGGGGACGACTATTCAAAGATTGAACAAGTCGGTACTATTTCAGCCAATAATGATAATTATATAGGAAAGCTTATCGCTGATGCGATGTCGAAAGTCAAGAAAGACGGTGTTATTACGGTTGAAGAGGCCAAAGGTACTACTACCGAAGTGAAAGTCGTTGAAGGTATGCAGTTTGACAGAGGTTATATTTCAGCATACTTTATGACCAATCCCGATAAGATGGAAGCTGTGCTTGATGCTCCTCAAATATTGATTACCGACAAGAAGATTTCTACAATGAAAGACCTTCTTCCAATCCTCGAACCTATTGCAAGAGAAGGTAAGTCTCTGTTGATTATTGCAGAAGATGTTGATGGTGAGGCATTGACTACATTGGTTGTCAATAAATTGCGTGGTACTTTGAAGATTGCTGCCGTCAAGGCTCCGGGCTTTGGCGACCGTCGTAAAGAGATGTTGCAGGATATTGCTACATTGACAGGCGGTGTGGTTATCTCCGAAGAGAGAGGTTTCACCCTTGAAAATGCCACTCCGGATATGTTGGGTAAGGCCGAAAAAGTTGTCATCGACAAAGAGAATACGACTATTGTCAACGGTGCCGGTGATAAAAATGCCATTGTTGACAGGGCCAACCAGATTCGTAAACAAATCGAGACCACTACAAGTGATTACGATCGCGAAAAGCTACAAGAAAGACTTGGCAAGCTTGCAGGCGGCGTAGCTGTTCTTTATGTGGGAGCTGCATCAGAAGTTGAGATGAAGGAGAAGAAAGACAGAGTTGAAGATGCACTGAATGCTACACGTGCAGCCGTTGAAGAAGGTATCGTAGCAGGTGGCGGAGTTGCTTACATTCGTGCTATTGAAGCTCTTGCCAAAGTAAAAGGCGATAATGAAGACGAAAAGACAGGTATAGGTATCATAGCTCGCGCTATTGAAGAGCCTATCAGAATGATTGTCGAAAATGCAGGTCTTGAAGGAAGTGTTATCGTACAAAAAGTTAAGGAAGGCAAGAACGATTTCGGTTACAATGCCCGTACAGACAAATATGAGAATTTGTTAACTACAGGTGTTATCGACCCTACAAAGGTGGTACGTGTCGCTCTTGAAAATGCAGCTTCGGTTGCCGGTATGTTCCTGACTACCGAATGTGTATTGGCAGACATCAAGGAAGATGCTCCTGCAATGCCGATGGGTGGTGGAAATCCGGGAATGGGCATGATGTAATAATCGTTGAAAGCAAGTGATAAAAACCGCTTCGGATCACCCGGGGCGGTTTTTTTTGATTCCCTGAAAATAATTGAACAATGTATATAAATAATTACCATATTTGCGGCAAATATAAATGAGTAAAAACAATTACATCACAACAAATCAGTAATGAATATAGGTCTAACCTATAACCTTAAAAGTTATTATATAACAAAAGGTTACTCGGCGGAGAGTGTTGCAGAATTCGATTGTGAACAGACAATAGCTGCAATAGAAAAGGCTCTCAAAAAACAAGGACATCAAGTTGAAAGAATCGGTTGTTTGGAGAAGTTGATGCAAAAGCTTCTTAAAGGCGACAGGTGGGATTTGGTGTTTAACATCGCGGAAGGGATGAACGGCATCGGCAGAGAAGCTCAAATCCCTGCTGTACTTGACGCTTACAAGATACCATATACGTTTTCTCCTACGGAAATATTGGCTACGGCCTTGCACAAGGGGCTGACAAATGCAATTATGAGGACATACCATGTCAAGACAGCGGAGTTCTGTGTAGTGAGAAAGATTAAGGATATTCACAAGATTCATTTTACATATCCGATGTTTGTCAAACCCGTTGCAGAGGGTACAAGCAGGGGAATTACTCACGAATCTCATGTTGAAAATGAGGAACAGCTCATTAATCAGTGCAATTTTGTCCTGAATACATTTCACCAGCCCGCTCTTGTCGAGGAATATCTGCCAGGAAGGGAGTTTACGGTTGGCATTCTGGGAACAGGAGATGATGCAAAGGTACTTGGGGTACTTGAAATAATCATAAATGAAAATGGGGACAGACAGGCTTATACTTACGATAACAAACAATTGTATGAAGAACGTATGAGTTATGAACTTGTTGACGAGCCGACTGTATCGAAATTAGCGTTAAAAGCTTGGAAATCCATGAATTTCAGGGATGCAGGCCGTATCGATGTAAGGATGAACAGCGAAGGAGAGCCTTGTTTTCTTGAAGCCAATCCTCTTGCAGGGCTCAATCCCGAATACTCGGATTTGTGTATTTTGTGCAAAAAAATCGGTTTTTCATATAACGAACTGATTAATCATATTGTGGAAGAAGCAATTTCAAGACAAAAATGAATATAGTCATTTTGAAGGATCATATCGAAGGAAATAATTCGGTCGATATGATAGACAACCTTGTCGAGGCTCAATTTGCCCAGAGGTATCTCTCTGTCAAACACCATGTAACGCAGATTGATTTTGTACCGGATATAGAGAAGATGATTGCTGAACTTAAGAATGCCGCTCCCGATCTCGTGTTTAATCTTGTCGAGACTGTGTGCAATAGCGGGGCTTTGTCCATTATTGCTGTACAACTTCTTGAAATGTCGGGGATTCCATATACGGGATGTACTATTTATTCCCAAGTTGTGACGGCTGATAAATCTCTGACTAAAAAAGTGCTTCAAACAAATGAGATACCCACTCCCGTGGATTATTTTCAGCCGGACACGGAATATATCATCAAGGCCAAAACGGAGCATGCCTCTGCCGGACTTGATAACAAGTCGGTCAGAAAATTTTCTTCAGAGGAAGAGTTGCAGAAGGCTTTGGATCTCAAAAAGAAACAGACAGGACTTGACCATATTGCCGAACAATATATTGACGGACGGGAATTCAGCTGTGCATTTTTAGGACAGATGATGCTCAATCCTGTGGAATACGTGTTTGACAGCCATTTCAAGGGACATAAGATCATCACATACGAGGCAAAATGGAATGAAGAAACCGAATCGTACAAACATCACCAGAGGACATTTGCCATGGAAGAGAATATTCGCACGTCAATCATTGCCCTTACTTCAAAATGCCGTTCAATCCTCAATATAAAAGGATATGCAAGGGTTGATTACAGAATGGACTCCGATGGCAGATTATTTGCAATAGACATAAATACAAATCCGTGCATCTCTCCGGACTCGACTTTCATCGCCATGATAGAGCAGAAGGGAATATCGATAGAAGAGATGTTCGATAAAATAATAGAAAATGCTTTCATTTCGTAACACGATAGATACAGGAGATATAGAGGTCATCAGACAGATGCTTTCCGGGACCGGCTTCTTTGAGGAGGCTCCCGATGAAATAGATGTGGCAATTGAGCTTGCTCAGATTGCAATTGCTAAAAATAATACCGGAGATTATCTTTTCTTCTTTGCGGAGGAGTCAGGAGTGGTCAAAGGGTATGCGTGCTATGGCAAGGCTGCTTGTACGATAGCCACGTGGGAGTTGTACTGGTTGTGTACCGATGTGAAATATCAGGGAGAGGGTATTGGAAAGCAGGTGATTGGCGAACTTATAAGACGAATTGTCGCACAAGGTGGTAAAAAACTTGTGGTCCAGACAGCAGGAAGAGTTCAATATCTTCCTACACAGAAGTTTTACGAATCACTTGGATTTGAGCTTGAAGGGAGATTGAAAGATTATTATATCGAAGGGGATGATGCACTAATCTATTCCAAATCGTTATCTTTGCCGAATGGAAGATAAATACATGAAAGAAGCTCTCAAAGAGGCGGTCTCTGCTGCTTCCGAGGGTGAAGTGCCGATAGGAGCCGTAATGGTCTGCAAAGGATCTGTCATAGCCCGCGCACATAATCTGACGGAAACATTGAATGATCCGACAGCTCACGCGGAGATGCAGCTGATTACAATGGCCACAGATGCCCTTGGGGGAAAATATCTGAATGATTGTACAATCTATGTTACTGTAGAGCCATGTCCTATGTGTGCTGCCGCCTTGAATTGGGCACAGGTAGGTAAGTTGGTTTACGGAGCTTCAGACCCAAAGCGCGGATATTCTCTTTTTTCTCCATCTTTGTTACATCCCAAAACTGAGGTTTTTTCGGGTGTTATGGCACAGCAGTGCGGAGATATAGTAACGGAGTTTTTTAAAGACAAGCGGCTCTGAATATGGAATGGTTGAGCGGTCTTGGACTTTTGGGACTCTTTCTGGGCACATTCCTTGCGGCAACTGTCGTTCCCTTCAGTTCGGATGTGCTGTTCATCGGAATATTGATGACCGATGTCAATCCGTGGATAGTGTTGGCGGTGGGAACTCTCGGCAATTGGCTCGGAGGATTGACTTCATACGGAGTGGGCTATCTCGGCAAATGGGAATGGATAGAAAAGTGGTTTAAAGTGAAGCCGGAAACTCTCGAAAAACAAAAATCGAGAATAGACAAGTGGGGACCTCCTCTTGCCCTGATCAGCTGGCTCCCTTTTGTGGGGGATGTGTTTGCAATAGGTCTCGGCTTTTACAAGGTTAGCTTTTGGAAGTGTGCAGGATATATGCTGATAGGGAAATGTCTCAGATTTGCTTTCTGGACAATACTCTTTCTTCAATACGGAGAGGCAGTTAAGCAATTTTTGTTTTAAATAATTTGAGTTTATTAAAAAGTTTGTATCTTTGCGCTCTCATATTGAGATATGGTGTAATGGTAGCACTACTGATTTTGGTTCAGTCAGTCCAGGTTCGAATCCTAGTATCTCAACTTTTTAACACTAAATAACACTATTTTGGAACCTCCGAGTTGTCAATTCAATCCTCTCCCAGAGGGCTCTTCTTCCGAGCCTCTCCCGTCGTGTTATAGAGTAAATCACAGAATAAACAGATACATTTTTCCTGTCTCAAAAGAGGCGGGCAGATGTTTTTTGCATAATATTAACTAAAAATGGCACTTTATCTAAAAAAAGAACTTGACAATGATGCAAAGATTTTTGTTTGGGAAATAACAGAAACCGAAGAAGAACTGATGAATCTATCCTCTATTCCGAACGAAGAGCTGGAAGAATTGAGTATGATCAAAAGTCAGGCACGCAGAAAAGAAAAATTGGCGGTGAGAGCTCTTCTTAACCAAATATTTGACGATAAGGTGTATTTGGGGCATCATGACAACGGACGTCCTTTCCTTCAAAATTCGTTGACGGAAATAAGTATTTCGCACACAAACCGTTTCGTGGCGATTATTACACATCCGGAAGAGAATCTCGGGATAGATATAGAGTGTCTTGACAGGGATTTTTCGGCAGTGGAGAAAAAAGCTCTCTCCGAGGATGAAATCGATGATCTTTCAGACAGAAAAAGGACTTTGCAGCTTGCCATTTATTGGTGTGCCAAAGAGGCCATCTATAAGAGAATGTCAATTTCAGGAGTTGATTATGCGGAGCAAATCGAAATAAACAAATTCAATCCTCATGATGAGGGGGAATTGGATGCAACTTTCACTCACAAGGATGGTACCGAGCATGAATTCGAACTTGAATACATGGTGTTTGACAATCATGTAATGGTTTGGGTTGTAGGCTGATTAATCTCACATCAGCGGCGTTTGAAGCGGCAGTTTCAGAACATATTTTTCCAGCAGAAATACGGGATGGTATGACAATTTGGCCTTGCGGAGGCCTTCTTCTCCGGCATCGTCTTCACGATTGACGTACGTGGTATTGCAGGCGGCATGTCTGATAAATTCCCTGTTAATTGCAGGATAAGCACCGTCAATTCTTGCAAAGGCCTTTTCGACATGGACGATAAATGTATCATTGTTGAGTTGTTCTCCAAGAGAAAATGCAATTACTTCCCCGTTTACCCTCAGCAATCCTCCTTTCAGTTGAAGAGCCGTGAAATTATTCATTGCGCAGCGTGTAGCGCATGCTTCGGATTGTTTTGAGAGGTTGTGAATACAGTGGTTCTCCCTGCACCACTCCTCATTCATTGCAATGCACTCTCCGATGTTTCGTTCGGTAACTTCCTCATATTGCCAATCGGTAAGGGCTTCAAAGTGTTTAATGTGGTTTCTTTTCGGCTGATACTTTCTACCGGCAAGGGTCATAAGGTCCTTGGTAAGATAGATGTAATCGAAAGAATTTCTATAAGGTACGAGCACGGAAGATATGTCCCTATGTGTGTCAAGGCCCTCAATCTGTCCTTTCAGAGCCGGAATAATCTCTTTGGTGATACCCACTATGCAGCACTGCTTTTCTTCCGCCTTTCCGTCTTCAATAATTTTGGCAAATACATCTCTGAAATCCTCATTACTCCCGCGTCCGGCAGGATAGAAATAATCAAGTCGGTGCGGTGATTCTGAACGTACAATCAATAAATCTTTATATCTGCAAATTGTGGAATGAAAAAAATTGGCCCATGTAAATATTGATGTGAAGCAATACTCGGTGCCGCGGTATTGAGAATAATGCAGCAATTCATCGACCCACAATTTGTCGGATAATTCTATTTTTCTAAAAACAAGCATATAATTTGTATAACGATGAACATTCACAAATGTAACTAAAAATATGTACTTTTGCACCAAATAATATTTTAATAAAGAAATAATGAAGAATTTTGTAAAAGAATTGGAATGGAGAGGCATGATTCACAACATTATGCCGGGAACAGAAGAACAGTTGATGAAAGAACCGACTTCCGCTTACGTAGGGATTGATCCAACTGCCGATTCACTTCATATCGGGCATCTTGTAAGCATAATGATGCTTAAACACTTTCAGAACTGCGGACACAGACCGATAGCATTGGTTGGTGGAGCAACGGGTATGATAGGAGACCCTTCCATGAAATCTTCTGAACGTAATCTGCTGGATGAAACTACGTTGAGGCACAATCAGGCTGCAATCAAGGCGCAATTGTCGCGTTTTCTCGATTTTGACAGCGATGCACCGAATGCCGCAAAGATGGTCAACAATTATGATTGGATGAAAGAATACACTTTTCTTGCTTTCATCAGAGACATTGGAAAGCATATAACAGTCAATTATATGATGAGCAAGGATTCTGTAAAGAAACGCCTTTCAGGAGAAGAGCGTGAGGGGATGTCTTTTACCGAGTTTACATATCAGCTTGTCCAGGGATATGACTTCTTGTGGCTGTACGAACATGAGGGATGCAGGCTGCAGATGGGAGGAAGCGATCAGTGGGGCAATATCACGACAGGCAATGAGCTGATTCGCCGCAAAGTAGGAGGAGAAACATTTGCTCTTACCTGCCCTCTGATTACAAAGGCAGATGGTGGCAAATTCGGTAAAACCGAAAAGGGAAATATCTGGTTAGACGCACGATATACTTCTCCTTACACATTCTATCAATTTTGGATGAATGTTAGTGACGAGGATGCAGGGAAGTACATTAAAATATTTACCATGTTGAGTAAAGAGGAGGTTGAGGCAGCCATTGCAGAGCACGAACAAGCTCCACATTTGCGTTCTTTGCAAAAATTGCTCGCAAAAGAGGTTACGGTGATGGTGCATGGAGAGGAAGAATACAACAAGGCTGTCGATGCTTCAAATATTCTTTTCGGCAATTCGACTTCCGAAGCTTTGAAGAAGCTTGATGAACAGACATTTCTTTCCGTATTTGACGGTGTTCCTCAATTCAACCTCAAAAAAGAACAGCTTCCTTCGGATATTGTAGAGATGCTTGCAGTGACAACATCGGTGTTCCCATCAAAGGGAGAGTGCCGCAAGCTGATTCAAGGTGGAGGATTGAGTATCAATAAAGACAAAATTGCTGATGCCGCCGTGCAACTGACAGATGATTTTCTTCTTGACGGCAAATATATTTTAGTACAAAAGGGGAAGAAAAATTATTACATCTTAAAATTTGAATAGTATGGAAAACGAAAGTACACGGCAATTGAAAGTTGCCAAACAGATACAGAGGGATATGGCTGAAATAATCCGCGGGCGCGGAATGGCGGCATTTGACGGTGCTTTGGTTACGGTCAGCGGGGTAAAAATGAGTCCCGATCTCTCTTTCGCCAAAATTTATGTAAGTATATTCCCCTCGGACAAGGTGGATAAAGTGATGGAGATTATCGGGGATTATACCAAACAATTTCGTGGAGAGCTCGGGCATCTTGTTGCCAAACAGTTGAGAATTGTCCCGGAACTTGCTTTTTTTGTGGATGATTCGCTCGACTATGTGGAACACATAGACGAGTTGCTCAAAAAATGAAACTTTACAATTTTATAGCCAAGAGGTATCTGTTTGCAAAGAAGTCGCATAATGTAATCAATATTATTTCGATTATTTCTGCGACCGGAATTGCAATAGGGTGCATGGCTTTGGTTATAATTCTATCCATATACAACGGCTTCGGCTCGTTAGTCAGGTCGTTGTATAATAGTTATACCCCCGATCTTGTAATAACGCCATCTTCCGGAAAAGTATTTTCTCCGAAAGGAGAGGTGTTTGACTCTTTTCGCAACAATCCCGACATAATATCGGTAAGTGAAGTCCTTGAAGAAAACGTATTTCTGAAATATGGAGACAGAAGTGCCGTGGCGACCGCCAAAGGGGTAGATTCATCCTATCAGAATACGACAGGGCTGAAAGAGTATATTGTAGAAGGTGATTTTGAACTGCAGTTCGGCTCTCTTAAACAGGTGGTGATAGGAAGAACTCTGGCACTCGAATTGGGGATGAGAACCACTTTTGTGACCCCGCTGGAAGTCTATTTTCCTTCAAGAAGTGCACAAATTTCGATGTTGGATCCCCTATCTTCCCTGCATAAAGAGATTTTGTACCCCGGAGGAATTGTCTCTTTGGAACAGAACTTTGACAAGAAATACATGTTTATGCCACTTGAGTCTTTACGCTCTCTTTTGGAGTATAAAGATGAAGTATCTTCGCTCGAATTATATGTTTCGGATAATGTCATTTCCAAGAAAGGTGTTGTGACTAAAGGGTTTCAGAAGTTTATTTCAGGAGAGTTGGGAGAAAATTATATTGTAAAGAACAAGCAGGAGCAAAACGAATCGATATACAAACTGCTTTCATACGAAAAGGTGGCAATCTATGCCATACTTCTATTCATAATGATAATTATTTCCTGTAACATATTCGGTTCGTTGTCTATGCTTATAATTGAGAAAAAGGAAGATATGGAAATCTTGCGTTCGATGGGGGCTGCAGATACTCTTGTCAAGAAAATATTTGTCATGGAGGGATGGATGATTTCGTTGTGCGGCATATTTGCGGGAGTTGTAGCGGGACTGATAATATGCTTTATTCAGCAGCGGTACGGAATTGTAAAGATGCCGGGTAACTTTATCATTGAGACTTATCCAGTTGTCGTCAAAATAACGGATATTCTGATAATAGTGTTCGGGGTGGGTTTTATCGGATATATGACTGCCATTATTTCAAAATCCGTCAATTATACAAAATAAAAGAGGCCGATCCTCTGCCAGAATCAAGCCCCTTCTTGTGTACTAAAACCTAAACTCATAATAAAGATGCAATTTGTGGCAAAAACGTTGCATACAATATTGAAAAAAATAAAATAATTGTAAAAAGATATATCTTTGCGACTATATGGGCAAAAAAGAGAAAATAATAGAGAATATCACTCAAAACGAATATCAGCACGGTTTTGAAACGAGGCTGGATCAGGAGTTTATTCCCAAAGGACTGAATGAAGATATAATCAGGCTGATCTCTTCCAAAAAAGGGGAGCCGGAGTGGCTGTTGGAATTTCGTCTGAAAGCATATCGAAAATGGATAACAATGAAGATGCCTACATGGGCTCATCTTCAAATCCCCGAAATAGACTATCAGAATATCATATATTATGCCGCTCCAAAGCCTAAAACGGATAAACGCGAGATAGATCCCGAGCTTGAGGCAACATTCGACAAGCTGGGTATTCCGTTGCATGAGCGCAATGTACTTGGGGGAGTTGCCGTGGATGCGGTATTTGACTCTGTTTCAGTTAAAACTACGTTCAGAGAGTCTTTGGCTGAAAAAGGGATTATTTTCTGCTCATTTTCGGAGGCTGTGAGAGATTACCCCGATCTTATCAAGAAATATCTTGCAAGTGTGGTTCCTGTAGGTGATAATTTCTTTTCGGCTCTCAATTCGGCTGTGTTCAGTGACGGATCGTTCTGCTATATTCCCAAAGGAGTCAGATGTCCGATGGAGTTGTCAAGTTATTTCAGGATAAATGCAAAAGGTACAGGGCAGTTTGAAAGGACACTGCTTGTGGCCGATGAGGGTGCATACTTGAGTTATCTTGAGGGGTGTACGGCTCCTCAAAGAGATGAGGCCCAGCTACATGCCGCTGTTGTTGAGATAATTGTGGAACAAGATGCCGAAGTCAAATACTCTACAGTTCAAAATTGGTATCCGGGGGATGCTCAGGGAAGAGGGGGAATTTACAATTTTGTCACAAAACGCGGAATATGCAAAGGGAACAGCAGCAAACTCTTCTGGACTCAGGTCGAGACAGGGTCGGCCATTACGTGGAAATATCCGAGTACGATATTGAAAGGAGATAATTCGATTTCCGAATTTTATTCGGTAGCGGTTACAAATAACTATCAACAAGCCGATACGGGCACCAAGATGATTCATCTCGGCAAGAATACAAGCAGCAGAATTGTAAGTAAAGGTATTTCTGCAGGGAAAAGTCAGAACAGTTACAGAGGACTTGTCATAGTTGCTCCAAATGCAGAAGGGGCCAGAAACTATTCTCAATGCGACTCTCTGTTGCTCGGAGATAAGTGCGGGGCGCATACTTTTCCGGTAATAGAGAGCGATAATCATACAGCCGTCATTGAGCACGAGGCTACTACTTCCAAAATCAGTGAAGATCAACTGTTTTATTGCAGACAAAGGGGTATTACGGCGGAAGATGCTGTAGGATTGATAGTTAACGGGTATGCTAAAGAGGTGTTGAATCAACTGCCTATGGAATTTGCAGTTGAGGCCCAAAAATTGCTGCAAGTTTCACTTGAAGGCAGTGTAGGTTAAAAAAGGATAAAAATGTTTAGTACGGATTTTATATTATTCAGAATGGGTGGAATGGGAGTCAGTTTATTGGAACTGCTCTCGGTTGTAACCGGTTTGACATGTGTGTTTCTTGCAGGCAGAGGTAAATCGATAAACTTCTGGTTCGGATATGTGTATTGTTTTCTTCTGTTTGCCCTTTTTATGCAGAAACACTTGTATTCAAGCATGATACTACAACCTATATCATTGATAATAAATATTATAGGACATTATAAGTGGACACATCCAAAAGCAGGAGAAGAGAATAAAGACAAAGAATTGAAAGTAACAAGGATGTCCAATCCGGTAAGAGCGCTGAATGTCATTCTGGTTGTGCTTCTGGCATTGATATGGGGGTGGATTTTGCAGGAAATAGGGCAGATATGGCCTGATGCTTTTCCACCGGCAAAAATTCCGTTTCTCGATGCTTTTGTAACTATGGCCATTTTGACCGCACAATTTCTTTCGGCAAGGAAGAAAATCGAATGTTGGGTTGCCTGGACAATCGTAAATACCACGAATATTGTATTATATATACTTGCGGGACTTGTATTCATGCCGATAGTGAGTGCTTGCTATCTTGTATTGGCATTTTTCGGATTCAGTTCTTGGAGAAAACAAATGAAGGAACAATAATATGTTGACAATTACAAATTTACACGCCTCAATAGGCGATAAGGAGATATTGAAAGGGATTAATCTTTCTGTAAACGCAGGAGAAGTTCATGCAATCATGGGACCTAACGGTTCGGGAAAAAGTACACTTTCAGCTGTGCTTGCAGGCAGGGAGAATTATGTAGTTACCGAAGGTGAAGTTAAGTTTGAAGGCAACAATCTTTTGGAGCTTTCTCCTGAAGAGAGGTCTTGGGCGGGTATTTTTCTCGGATTTCAGTATCCTATTGAAATACCAGGAGTATCAAATGTCAACTTTATCAAGGCGGCAGTCAATGAACACAGGAAGCAAAAAGGACTTCCTGCTTTGAATGGCGCCGAATTTCTGAAACTGATGAGGGAAAGAATGGCATACGTGGAAATGGACAGCAGTTTCTCTTCACGTGGAGTAAATGTCGGATTTTCAGGAGGGGAGAAGAAAAGAAACGAAATCTTTCAGATGGCCATGCTCGAACCGAAGCTTGCCATACTTGATGAGACCGATTCGGGTCTTGATGTGGATGCTCTGCGTATAGTGGCAACAGGGGTCAATAAGATGAAACGTCCCGACAATGCTACAATAGTAATCACCCATTATCAGAGATTGCTCGATTATATCGTCCCGGACGTAATACATGTACTTTATAAGGGACGAATCATAAAGACTGCGGGGAAAGAGCTTGCAATAGAGATAGAGAAGCGCGGATATGATTGGCTGATTAATGAGTAACGGTATGAAACAGAATTACATATATGTTCCCGCACCGGTCAATGAGTTCAGATGCAGAGTTCCGTTGAAAAATGCCGTGCAGCAATTCATAGTCAATGGCAAAGTACAGGGGAGTAATCATCCGTTTAATCTTGAACTTAAAGATAATGAGGTGATGGATAATCTGTTGCAACTGATTGGGGTTAGAAATTCCGATTATATTGACCAATTGAGTTGTGCGGAAAGTTTCAAGTTCGGAAAGTATTCTGTGGGAAATATTCTGCATTGTTCCCACTCTTTCTCACTCGACAGATTTGTCACCAATGAAAATATCGATATTTTTCTCGACGAGGGAGCATCAGTCGATTATATTGTGATGCAGAATGAACACAACAAGGCAGATCACAATACTGTTTTCAATATCAATCTGTCTCAAAACTCATCTTTGAGAATGGTGTTTCTCTCCTTGCACGGAGGGGTTATTTCCAATACCATTAATGTCAACATGAATGGAGAACATTCAGAATGCACTCTTGGCGGGTTGTATCTTACCGATTCCAAACAATTGATGAACAATTCTATAGACTTGAATCATTTTAAGCCTGACTGTAAAAGTTATCAGCTGTTTAAGGGAATATTGGATGATTATGGAGTGACCAGATTCTATGGACGCATCAATGTGGCTCCCGGAGCTCAAAAGACAGAAGCATATCAGGCCAACCACAATCTGTTGATTTCCGATAATGCCAAGGCATATTCAAAGCCACAGCTTGAAATATATGCCGATGATGTGAAGTGCAGCCATGGAGCTACAGTTGGTCGTCTGAACGAGATGGAGCTATTCTATATGAGAACAAGGGGCATTTCAGCGGCAGAAGCAAGGCTGTTGCAGCAGATGGCTTTTGCTTACGAAGTGCTGGCCATGATTTCAAACGAAGAATTACGTACACGAATGCAGTCCTTAGTCGAGAAAAGGCTCAAGGGAGAGTTTGCTCACTGTAAAAATTGCAGTAAGAATTGCTGCTGATTGAAATATCTATTTCTTTTCAAGTTCAATAATATAGTCGGGTGTACCCTGCGGTATGTCTCCTACAGTGATAAACAATCCTTCCCTGTATTGTTTGAAGGGAAGATTCAACTTTGTATCAAACTGAGTGGCAGACTTTATTTTCAGGGTATTGTCAGTAAACGGAACATATATCTGATGAGGAGTTGACGTCCCTTTTATATTTTCGGGAAATATGTGAAGCCAGATTTTGTCCCCTTTTTCAGTTATAACACCCCATGGTTGAGGTGGCAGAAGGGTGCTTCTTGTTCCATAGATGGTCTCTCCATATTTTGAAAGCCACTGTCCCATCGCCTTAAGTCTTTCTATGGCAGCTTCGGGAAGTTCACCGTCAGGTTGAGGCCCGACATTTAAAAGCAGATTGGCATTACGTCCGGCTGTTCCTACGAGGTATTGTATTAAATAGTTGATACTCTTATAGTTTCTGTCTTTGATACGGTATCCCCAAGAGTCGTTCATGGTCTGACAGGTCTCCAAAGGGAGCGAACTGATTCCTCCGGAGTGCCAACCTGCCGAGTTCTCTCCCGGAACGTCTCTTTCAAAGATCTGGATATCTTCTCCTTCAAATGGAGTGATATGGTGATTGTTTCCTATAAGGCATCCCGGCTGCAGCCGATGTATCAGCGGATACATCTTGTCGTATTCCCAATCAAAACCGGCATGATTTTCATCCTGATCCCAATGTCCATCAAGCCAGATACATCCTATCTTGCCGTAATTGGTAAGGAGTTCTGTGAGCTGACCTGTCATAAAGTTGAAATAATCTTCCCATTTGCCTTCTCCCGGCCTGCCCGTACCTCTTCCTGTCCTGCCTATAGGTTGATAATCATCACGATACCAATCTATAAGCGAGTAGTAAAAGTGAAGTCTTATGCCCTGTTTTTCACACTCGAGGGATATTTCTTTAAGAATATCTCTGCCGAACGGAGTAGCATCAACTATATTGTACGGAGTCTGTTTTGTACCGAACATGGAAAATCCGTCATGATGGCGCGAGGTGATACAGATATATCCGGCTCCCGATGCCTTTATGGCCGAAACCCACTGTTCTGCATTGAATCTGACCGGATAAAATCCGCCGGCAAGCTTTGAGTACTCCTTATAGTTGATGTCCTGATTGGTCATAACCCATTCTCCCTGTCCGAGCATGGAATAAAGCCCCCAATGGATAAATACTCCGAATTTCATGTCCTGAAAATCTTTTTGAGAATTGACAATCTCCTCTGCCGGATTGTATTTTGCATTTTGAGCTGCGGAAAATAATGGAAGAGAAAGGAGTGTTATCAATAAAAACAATGATTTGAGAGTATTCATGGCGTATAGAGTTATTAATATCCCTGGGCTTTGATAGTGAGTTCGTTTCCTTCCGGAGTAACAAGAGCGGCGCCGACTTCGGGCTTTGCAAGGTGGCCGATAATATCGTAATCCTGAAAATCTTTTCTGAATTTCTCGTGTTTCTCTATAGGAATGGTAAACATAAATTTATAGTCGTCTCCTCCATTCATGGCAGCTGTGATGACATCCATGTCTATCTCTTGCGCCATTGCAAATGTTTCGGAAGAGATGGGAATCTTGTCAATATATACTTTGGCGCCAAGTCCGGTATCAATAGTTAATTGCAGAA
Organism: Bacteroidales bacterium; assembly: GCA_028686425.1. GTDB lineage: Bacteria > Bacteroidota > Bacteroidia > Bacteroidales > UBA932 > Cacconaster. Next base: position 181,139 of record JAQUBZ010000001.1, read on the forward strand.
CAGAAGCACCAAGCCCCTTTGTTATAAAATATCCTTTTGATGGATAAATGCCTGCTTCAATAAATCTTTCGAGGGTGTTGGCTCTGATCTGAGGACTTAGATATGATTCGAGAATGTATTTGTATTTGCTGAGGTCCGGTTGATGTTTGTCATTGTTGTCGAATGCAACTTTTTCTCTTTCAAGTACGTGAAGTCCCATATATGCCGCTCCGATGTTGTCTGAGAGACATAAGAGATCCATACTTTTTGAACCCGGCAGTTTTTCAAGAACTCCCTTTGATTGAACGCCACAAGCAGATATACTGATACACATTCCGTTGACAGAAGGGTTGAGGTCTAAGGACAAGTGCTTGATGGAGTGCTCTTTGGCTGCCGCAAGGATTCCTTTCCAAAACTCTTCCACATCTTCGTAACAAAATCTGCTCGAGAGTCCGAGATTGACGTACAGAGACAGCGGCGAATAAAATTTGGCATAAATATCTCCAATGGCATAGAGCGCAGCCTTGTAACCGAGGTGTTTCAAAGGGTTATAGACCAAATCAAAATCCACTCCTTCGAGAAGAATTTTGGAGCAGGTACAACATTCACCCTTTTCTGAAAGGAGAATGGTCTTTTCGTTGATGTATTCTGTGTTTTCAAACAATTTGGCAATGGCTTTTATTTTGCCGACATCGGATAGTTGTGTCCTCATATTTTTAACTTGAAATAATTGTTCTACAAATATACCTAATTAGATTGAAATATACTGCAATCATTTTGAAAAAAAGCAGTGAGAGAGAGAAATAAACAAGTTTGTTAATTGTCTGTTGAAAACTATTGCTAAAAAAGAGAAGTAAATTTGTCTATTTAATGTAACTTGCGTACCGAATTTCCAATTTTATAGGACTTTTTTGAAAAAGGACCGGACTTGCAACAATCAGTTTGGGCCTATGATAACATACACATTGACAAATAATTATATTATGAAGACATATAAATACGATGATATTCTCGCTGCGAGCAGAGAATATTTTAAAGGAGACGAATTGGCTGCTACTGTTTGGATTAACAAGTATGCCTTAAAAGATTCTTTTGGGAATATTTATGAAAAGACACCGGACGATATGCACCGGAGACTTGCCAATGAATTTGCAAGAATTGAACAAAAATATAAAAATCCGATGTCGGCAGATGAGATATTCGGGTTGCTGAAAGATTTTAAATATGTGATTCCTCAAGGAGGCCCTATGAGCGGCATAGGCAATGAGCATCAGGTTGCTTCATTGTCAAACTGTTTTGTTATCGGGCATGAGCATCCTGCCGACTCGTATGGAGGAATCATGATGATTGACGAAGAACAGGTGCAGTTGATGAAGAGAAGAGGCGGAGTGGGTCATGATCTTTCACATATCAGACCTGCAGGGAGTGCAGTGTTGAATAGTGCTCTCACTTCGACCGGTGTGGTCCCTTTTATGGAAAGGTATTCCAATTCAACACGAGAAGTGGCTCAGGATGGCCGCAGAGGAGCCCTCATGTTGTCTATTTCGATTAAACATCCGGATTCTGAAAGCTTTATAGATGCCAAGATGGAGCAGGGAAAGGTGACAGGGGCGAATGTGTCCGTAAAGATTGACGATGAGTTCATGCGTGCGGCATTGAGCGGCAAAACCTATAAACAGCAATATCCTGTCTATGCCGAGAAGCCAAAGGTTGTAAAAGAGATAGATGCCACCTCTCTCTGGAGAAAAATAATACATAATGCGTGGAAATCGGCCGAACCGGGGGTTCTGTTCTGGGATACGATTTTAAGAGAGTCTGTGGCAGATTGTTATGCGGATAAGGGGTACAGGACGGTGAGTACCAATCCTTGCGGGGAGATTCCTCTGTGTCCGTACGATTCATGTCGTCTGATAGCGATCAACCTGTTTTCATACGTAGATAATCCGTTTACAGACAAGGCCGCATTCAATTTTGAGTTGTTTAAAGATCATTGTGCCAAATCAATGAGACTTATGGACGACTTGATAGATCTTGAGATGGAGAAGATTGATGCCATTATTGCCAAAATAAACGCGGATCCGGAAGACAAAATTATCAAGAGAACCGAATACGAGTTGTGGGAGAAAATAAGAAACAAATCACTTGGAGGAAGAAGAACAGGGCTTGGGATTACTGCAGAGGGGGATATGCTTGCCGCTCTGGGACTTACTTATGGTACCCATGAGGCTATCGAATTTGCCGTAAAGGTACAGCGTACACTTGCAGTTGAGGCATATCGCTCATCCGTGGTTATGGCAGAAGAAAGGGGAGCTTTTCCTATTTATCAGGCTGAGAAGGAGAAAAACAATCCGATGATCCTCCGTATAAGAGAAGAAGATCCTGCATTGTATGACACGATGGTCAAAGTGGGGCGCAGGAATATCTCAATGCTGACTATCGCACCAACAGGTACTACGAGTCTTATGACTCAGACGACTTCGGGAATAGAGCCTGTCTTCAGACCTTTCTATAAACGAAGAAAAAAGGTCAATCCGAATGACAAGAATGTCAATATTACATACAAAGATGACGTAGGCGACTGTTTTGAGGAGTTTTTTGTATTTCATCACAAATTTCTTCAATGGGGAGAGGCTAACGGATACAAGAAAGAGGATATTCTTAAAATGTCCCCTTCGGAGTTGGACAAGTTGTTGGAGAAGTCACCATACTATAAAGCGACGGCAGATGATATTGATTGGGTGGCTAAGGTAAAGATGCAGGGTGAGATTCAAAAATGGGTCGATCACTCAATAAGTGTAACTGTCAACCTGCCTGCAGATATTACCGAAGATGTGGTTGGAGAAGTGTATAAGACAGCATGGGAGTCCGGATGCAAGGGAGTTACCGTATATAGAGAAGGTTCACGTTCCGGAGTATTGGTCTCTACCCGTAAAGAAGAGTCGGTACTAAAGCCCAAGAAGAGACCGAAATCTTTGGAGGCAGATGTGATTCGTTTCAGAAACGGTGCCGAAAAATGGATTGCCCTTGTCGGAAAGTTAAACGGTCAGCCTTACGAGATATTTACAGGTATCGTAGATGATGAGACACGCAATATACCGTTGTCAATCGAAAAAGGGTGGATTGTAAAGGAAAAAGATATAAATACAGGTAAATCGCGTTATGACTTCCATTATATGGATGCTTACGGATATCCGAATGTTGTGGGAGGTATTTCCCACATGTTCAACAAGGAATTCTGGAATTATGCCAAGCTTATTTCCGGGGTCATTCGTAACGGAATGCCGATAGTCGATATTTTGAATCTTGTTCAGGGCCTGGAATTGGACAGCGAATCCATCAATACATGGAAAAACGGAGTTGAAAGGGCTCTGAAACGTTATATTCCGGATGGGACAAAAGACCAGACGGGCAAGAAATGTACAAATTGCGGCAGTCATAATCTCGTATATCAGGAAGGATGCCTTGTATGTGTGGATTGCGGCTACTCAAAATGCGGATAATGATGTAATATGATATTCTTTCCAAACGCAAAAATAAATTTAGGTCTTAATATTATAGAGAAGCGCAGTGACGGTTTTCATAATATCGAGACCCTTTTTATCCCTTTTCAGTTATGTGATATCTTGGAGGTTGTGGTTGCGAAAGAGTTGAGTATTAATTTGTACGGGATGCCGCTTAATTCGGATCCGATGAATAATTTGTGTGTTAAAGCTTATAATCTGATTAAGTCCCGTTACGATATTCCCCCTGTTGGAATACACTTGTACAAGAAAATTCCTGTAGGAGCAGGATTGGGAGGAGGCTCTTCGGACGCAGCCAACACTCTTATAGCCCTCAACAAATTTTTTTCTCTCAATATAAGCGATGATAATCTTGCCGGATATGCCGGAATGCTTGGGAGCGATTGTCCTTTCTTTATATATAATACCCCTATGATTGCACGAGGAAGGGGTGAAATGTTATCTCGATATGACATATCTTTAGACGATTACAGGATAGAAATGGTTGCTCCTCCGGTGTTCGTCTCTACAAAAGAGGCCTATTCCGAGGTCAGACCACATCGTTGGGATATGCAGCTTCAGGATGTGCTCGCTTTACCTGTTGAGCAGTGGAAAGAGTTGCTTGTCAATGATTTCGAGGAAAATATTTTTAGAAAATATCCATTGCTTGCCAAAGAAAAAACGGCTCTCTACGAAAGAGGAGCCGTCTATGCTTCAATGTCCGGATCCGGAAGTTCGCTTTTCGGCTTGTTCCGGAAATCCGTATAGTCGGTTATTTGCCGGATGTATCTGCGGCTTGAGAGTCAGGATTCCAAATCAGCTGATAGTCCAAAATCTTTTGTTCCAGATTGGCTCTTACAACCTTGATTCTGACTTTATCTCCAAGATTAAACACTCTTCCGCTCGCTTTTCCCCGCGTCTGATACTTTTCTTCATCAAATACGAGATAGTCTTCCCTGACCTCTTTGATAAAAATCATCCCTTCAATCTTGGTGGGTTCAATTTCGACATAGATTCCCCATTCGGTCAATCCTGAAATTGTACCGTCAAATTCCTGCCCAATCTTGTCCTGCATAAATTCAACCAATTTGTATTTGACACTCGCTCTTTCAGCTTCTGTGGCAAGTTGCTCTCTTTCAGATGAATACTTGCAACACTCTTCGTAATACATCTTATCCTGTGATTTTCCTTTGTCAAGATAAACAGACAGAAGACGGTGAACCATCATATCCGGGTAACGTCTGATAGGTGAGGTAAAATGGGTGTAATAGTCGAAAGCAAGTCCATAGTGTCCGACGTTGTCGGTAGAGTATCTTGCACGAGCCATTGAACGTAAAGCCAACATCTCGAGAGCACCCTCTTCCGGCTTTCCTTTAGAGTTAGACATCAGGTCATTAAGTGTCTTTGAGATACTTTTGGGATTGTCAGTGCTGCCCAATGTGTATCCAAAATTCTTTGCAAAGGCTCTCAGACCTTCAATCTTCTCGGGATTAGGGTTTTCGTGAATACGATATACAAATGTAGGGTTCTTCAAACCGCATTTTCGCGTCACAAACTCAGCCACCTGACGATTGGCAAGAAGCATAAACTCTTCAATCAGCCAGTTGCTCTCTTTGGTCTCTTTCTGGTAAACGTCGATCGGCTTGCCGGTTTCGTCAATTTTAACCTTCATTTCAGGCCTTTCAAAATTGATGGCTCCATGTTCAAATCTCTTTTTGCGGAGAATGGAGGCAAGTTCATTCAACTTGAGGATTTCCTTGCAGAGAGGTCCTTTCATGCTGACAATAATATCCTGTGCCTGTTCATAGTCAAATCTATAGTCGGAATTGATGACGGTGCGGCCGAACCATGAATTTATAACTTTGGCTTTGGCATCCATCTCAAATACGGCCGAGAAGCATAATTTGTCCTCATGAGGCCTTAAAGAACATAATTTATTGGAAAGATTTTCAGGCAGCATCGGGACTGTTCTGTCCACGAGATATACTGAAGTGGCTCTGTTATAGGCTTCTTTGTCAACGATACATCCGGAAGTTACATAAAACGATACATCAGCTATATGGATACCCACCTCAAAGTTCCCATTGTCGAGATATTTGATGGATAGGGCATCGTCAAAGTCTTTGGCATCAGTCGGGTCTATGGTGAAAGTGGTTGTCCCTCTGAAATCTCTTCTACGTTGGATTTCCGCCGGTTCTATTTTTTCCGAAATCTTATTTGCGGCATCTTCCACCTCTTTTTCAAATCTGTAAGGGAGTGCAAATTCGGCTAAAATGGCGTGCATCTCCGTATCGTTGTCCCCCGGTTTGCCGAGAACATCCACTATTTTGCCGAGAGGCTCTACCGATTTGTGAGGCCATTCGGTAACGATTACCGCCACTTTCATTCCGTTTTCGGCTTTTTGTCCGCCGATGGTTGGAAGTTCATCGAGACTTTCAACAGGAATTCTTATGTCGTACGGCATATTTTTGCTTTCAACAATGGCCCACACCTGATTGCCTCTGATATGCAGAACACCAATATGCGGCCTCTTGGAACGTTCAATTATGTAGATGATTTCCCCTTCTGTCCTGCGGTTACCCTTCTGATGTTTGGAAACAGCGACTTTAACCCTATCTCCATTGAGCGCCCCGCGAAGTTTCCTGAATGGGATAAAAATGTCATCTTCGCTATCGGGTACAGAGACAAAACCGAACCCTTCCCTTGTAAGGTTTACAATTCCCTCAACCTCTATTTTACTTTTACTACGCCTTTCACCTTTGAACGGTTCCTGCGCTTCTCTCACATTGCTTTTCCTTTTTGAAAAAGGCTTGTTGGTATTTTTCTTTCTTTTTGTGTTCATAATTGAGTAACTTTGTGACTTATTATTAATCACAAATTTAATAAAAAATATGAATAAGAGAGTACTTTTAATGATTCTCGACGGATGGGGCGAGGGTAAACATGATAAATCCAATGCTATTTTCACAACGGGGACACCGGAAATTGACAAATTGAGAGAAAAATATCCTTTTTCACATTTAAGTGCAAGTGGAGAAGATGTAGGTCTGCCTGCAGGACAGATGGGGAATTCGGAAGTTGGACACCTGAATATAGGTGCCGGAAGAGTTGTCTATCAGGATCTTGTCAAAATCAATATGGCGTGCCGCAACCACTCTCTTCTTCAGAACGAAGAGATTAAAAAAGTATATGATTATGTGAAGGAATCGGGTAAACAACTCCATTTTATGGGGCTTTGCTCTCATGGCGGCGTTCACAGTTCACTCGATCATCTCTATGAATTTTTGACCGAGGCTGACCATTGTGGTTTGGATAAAGTATTTGTTCACTGCTTTATGGATGGAAGAGATACCGATCCGAAGAGCGGAAAAGGATTTATCGCCGAATTGGAGTCCAAAATGAAAACTTCGACGGGGAAGATAGCTTCGGTTATCGGGAGATATTATGCAATGGACAGGGATAAGAGATGGGACAGAGTAAAAGCCGGATATGATTTGCTGGTCAATGGCATCGGAGAGAAATTCAATTCTGCAATTGAAGCTGTTCAGGCATCTTACGATAATAATGTGACTGATGAATTTATCAAGCCGATTTCCATTGCAGGCGCTGATGGAAAGCAGATTGCTACTATTCAAGAGGGTGATGCGGTGATTTTTTACAATTTCCGCAATGACCGTGCCCGCGAGATTACATCTGTGCTTACTCAGGCCGATATGCCGGAAGCAGGGATGCACACTATACCTCTGTATTATTGCTGCCTGACTCCTTATGATGACAAATTTACAGGACTTCATATATTGTTTGATAAGGAAAATGTACCTCAGACCATAGGTGAGGTTGTGGCAGAGGCCGGAAAGACACAATTAAGGATAGCGGAAACCGAAAAATATGCCCATGTGACATTTTTCTTTTCGGGAGGAAGGGAAGAAACCTTTAAAAATGAAGAGAGAATCCTGATTAATTCTCCCAAAGTAGCTACATACGACCTTCAGCCTGAAATGAGTGCTCCACAGGTCAAAGATGCTTTGATTGCGGACCTCGATACACGCAGACACGATATGATCATATTGAATTTTGCAAATGGAGATATGGTTGGACATACAGGTGTCTATGATGCTATATGCAAGGCGGTTCGCGTAATTGATAATTGTGTCGGAGAGGTTGTGAAAGCTGCCCGCAATAATGGATATACAGTGTTGATTACTGCTGACCACGGTAATGCCGATCACGCAATTAATGAGGATGGAACCCCTAATACGGCTCATTCCCTTAATCTTGTGCAGTTTGTTGTCGTGGATGACGATGTCAAAAGTGTCAAAGACGGTATTCTTGCCGACATCGCTCCTACAATTTTGAAATTGATGGGAATTGAACAACCGAAATTAATGACAGGTAAACCTCTGATATAATATGCCTTTTGCCCATCTTCACGTACATACACAGTATTCGATATTAGACGGTGCTGCAGCTATTTCCAAGTTGTTTGACAAAGCCGAGAAAGACAACCAGACAGCTCTTGCCATTACCGATCACGGTACTATGGCCGGAGTGAAGGAGTTTTTTAAGTATGCTGCCAAACATCCTGCAGTCAAGCCTATTATAGGATGTGAGGTATATGTGGCAAAAGGTGACAGATTTCAAAAAAGAGGAAAGGAAGACCAGAGTTCTTACCACCTGATACTGCTTGCAAAGGATTTGAAGGGATATCACAACCTCGTAAAATTGTCTTCATACGCATATATCGAGGGATTTTATTACAGACCGAGAATAGATCACGAGCTGCTTGAAAAGTACCATGAGGGGTTGATTTGTTCATCGGCTTGTCTTGCAGGAGAGATTCCGAGAGCCATATATGCCAATAATGAAGAGCTGGCCGAAGAGACGATACTATGGTACAAATCACTTTTTGGAGAGGACTATTATCTTGAGGTTCAGCGACATAAATCAAAAATAGCGAATGCTGACCAAACGGTATATGAGAGGCAGAAGATGGTGAATGAAGTAATATTCCGTCTTGCCGAAAAGCATAACATCAAAGTTATTGCCACCAATGACGTCCATTTTGTAAATGAAGAGGATGGTCCGGCTCATGACAGATTAATCTGCCTGACGACCAATTCTCCATACGATGATCCGGACAGAATGAGATATACCCAGCAGGAGTACCTCAAGACTCAGGAAGAGATGACCCAGTTGTTTGCAGATCATCCGGAAGTAATCTCCAACACAATGGAGATTGTTGATAAAATAGGGACATACAGTATCGATTCCAAGCCTATTCTTCCATATTTTCCGATTCCTTCGGAATTTGCCGACTCTGATGATTATCTGCACTATCTCACGATGGAGGGGGCAAAGGAAAGATATGGTGAGATTTCCCAAAATGTATTGGACAGAATCGAATTTGAGCTTTCCACCATAAAAAAGATGGGATTTCCCGATTATTTTCTGATAGTACGCGATTTTATACAGGCTTCGAGAGATATGGGGGTATCTGTCGGTCCGGGGCGTGGCTCTGCTGCCGGTTCGGTAGTGGCTTATTGCTTGCATATCACGAATATAGACCCTATGAAATATGATTTGCTGTTTGAGCGTTTCCTCAATCCCGATCGTATTTCAATGCCCGATATAGACATAGATTTTGATGATGAGGGAAGGACAAAAGCCTTTAAATATGTTGAAGACAAATATGGTAAAGATCATATTTCCCATGTTGCAACGTATGGAACAATGGCTGCAAAAAGTGCCATAAGAGATGTTGCGAGGATAGAGCAGCTTCCTCTTTCCGAATCGGACAGATATGCCAAATTGGTACCCGGCGGTTTTGAAATAGAAGTTGACGATCCCGAACATGAGGGGAAAAAGAAGAAAAAAACGGTTGAAGCGACAATTAAGAGATGTATTGAATTTCTGCCGGAGTTTAAAGAGGCTTTAAATTCTGATAACAAGATACTTAGCGATACCATTAAATATTCGGAGCAATTGGAGGGAAGTATAAGACAGACAGGTATTCATGCTTGCGCATTGATTATAGGACGTGAAGATCTGACCAATTTCATCCCTATAACCATAGGCAAGGATAAAGAAACAGGGGAAAATGTATGGGTCTCACAGTATGAGGGATCGTACATAGAGCAGGTAGGAATGCTTAAAATGGACTTTCTCGGGTTGAGGACACTGTCAATTATCAGGGAATGTCTTTCCAATATAAAATTAAGAAGCGGTGAAGAGTTTGATATAGAGGATATTTCAATAGATGATGCCCGGACTTACGAATTATTCAGCAGAGGTGATACAATCGCTGTATTTCAATTCGAGTCCGACGGGATGAAAAAATGGCTGAGGATGCTGCAGCCGACCAGATTTGAAGACCTGATTGCGATGAATGCCCTTTATCGTCCGGGTCCGATGGATTATATTCCTGATTTTGTCGATAGAAAGCTTGGTAAGCAGGAGATAAAATACGTCCTTCCCGAAATGGAGGATATTTTAAAGGATACATACGGAATCACGGTATATCAGGAACAGGTAATGCTTCTGTCTCAAAGACTTGCAGGCTTTACTCCAGGTCAGGCAGATACACTTCGTAAGGCAATGGGTAAAAAGCAGCTTGAGACGATGGAGAAGCTGAAGACACAGTTTATTGATGGAGCTATCGCCAAAGGTCACCCGAAAGATATTGTTGTGAAGATTTGGGAAGATTGGAGAAAATTTGCAGAATATGCTTTCAACAAATCTCACGCTACCTGTTATGCATGGGTTGGATATCAGACAGGGTATCTGAAAGCTCACTATCCTGCCGAATTTCTTGCAGCCAACTTGAGTAAAAATCTCAACAACATGGATGAGATTGCCAAACTCATGGATGATTGCAGGAGGATGAAAATAGATGTTCTAAGTCCTGATGTAAATGAAAGTTTTACGAGATTTACGGTCAATAAAAAGGGAAATATCCGCTTTGGAATGGCGGGAATCAAAGGAGTAGGCTCGAATGCCATCGATGCCGTCATTTCCGTGAGAGAGAAAGACGGAGCATTTAAAGATATTTTCGACTTCGTAGAAAGGGTTCCGTGTGGAAGTGTAAATAGAAAAGTAATGGAATGCCTTGTATATTCGGGGGCTTTTGATTGTTTTGCCGATATAAAAAGACATCAATATTTCCTTCCTACACCGAAAGGGGATATATTCATAGATGAATTGTTGAGATATGCCTCAAAATTCCAAAATGATACGATGATGCAGGGTAACAATCTCTTTGGTGGAGTTGTGGAAGTAAAACCTGTTCGACCTGAAATACCATTTCCAAAAGAATATAATGATCTGGAATTTTTACAGAGAGAAAAAGAACTTGTAGGAATGTACCTGTCGTCACACCCGTTAGACAAATACAAGTTTGAAATGGATGCGTTTACTACGTATAGTCTCGCAGATGTGGCTGATATAGAAGCTAATATGCAAGACGATAAATCTCTTCACGATAAGACTTTCTTTGTAGCGGGGCTTGTGACGGAGGTTGTATCCAATAATAGCAAAACGGGTAAACCGTATTGTCGTTTCACGATTGAAGACTTTAAGGGAAGCCACGTATTTTCGTTGTTCGGCAAGGACTATGAGAGATTTTTAAAGTACATGGTGGTACATTCTACAATATTGATAAAATGCCAGATAAGACCGCAATACAAAAAAGCAGATGATTCCGGTGTCAATGTGTATAGATTGAATATTTTGAATATGGCATTGCTTGCCAACGTCAAGGAAGATTTCATCAAAGACTTTCATATCTTCCTGCCTATAGAAAAAGTGACTTCGGACACGAGAAAGTGGCTGAACAAATTACTCAAAGAGAATAAAGGGTCCAGCCGCCTGTATATCAATATACATTTTATGAATAACGGCAAGGAGGACTCTGTAGAATTTGTCTCTACCAAAATAGGTGTGAATCCAAGTTATGATCTGCTTAATGCCCTTGATTCCCAAAGGATACAATACAGTTATTCAAAAAGTATCAATTTATAGGTACTATCTATTTGAGCCACAAATCAATAGCGTCATATAACTGAGGGTCGTCCCTTAACATCACGATGGTTCCGGCGGAAGCAAAGTAATATTTTATTACTATTTCTTGTTCAAGGAGAGCTTTGATTTCGTCTTTCTTTACATTCAACATAGTCTCCTTGTCCATCTTAATACGACTTTCAAGAGCTTCTATTTCTGCCTTATACTCATCATACAGGTTGTCTTGTCTGGCGGCCTTTACAAGCTGTTCGAGCACTGTCTCTGCACCGGAACGGTAATCAAAGTCGCGAGTGGAGGCATATTTTACAAAGTCCGCATATTCTGCATCGGTCAGATAGAAGTCTGCAGGAGAGGCTATAGCAGGATGATTTTTGAAATATTCCGTGGCATAATCCCCCAAAACGTCACTGTAAACCAAAGATACTGCAGGACGACTGTAATAATCGGATTTGGTCTCAATATCCGGGGTTATTCCACCACCATCATAGACACTTCTGCCGTTTTTGGTCTTGAACTCTTTTTTTAGCGAGTCGGGAACGTTGCCCACGCTTCCGTCCTCATTTCTATGGCTGTAATCTATGGCCTGAACGCACCTGCCGCTCGGCGTATAATATTTGCCGGTGGTGATTTTCACTTTGCCGTTGTACGGTACAGGCTTGATGGATTGAATTAATCCTTTGCCGAACGTCCTCTTACCGGCTATCACAGCTCTGTCAAGATCTTGAAGCGCTCCGGCAACTATTTCGGAAGATGATGCCGAGCCGCTGTTGACCATTACCATTAAAGGGATGAGAGTGTCTATAGGGGTATCGGTTGTAAAATATTCCTGATTCATTATAGGGTTGCGCCCTTTTGATGAGACTACCAATGTCCCTTTCGGCACAAAGAGTGATACGAGCTGAATTGCTTCGTCCATTATGCCTCCGCCATTGCCTCTCAGGTCGAGAATAATTCTTTTGGCTCCGTCCTGTTTCAATGAAAGAACTTTTTCTTTCATCTCCACGCTCATCTTATCGGTAAACCCTGTCAATTTGATATATCCGATAGAGTCTTTGATAATGCCGGCATATTCTATATCCGAGATATGTATTCTTTCACGAGTTACAACCACGTCAACAGTATCGCCGGTGCGACCTTTTACCACTTTGAACTTGACTTGTGTGCCGGGCTGTCCTTTCATCTTGTTGGAACTCTCCTCTGATGATAGACCGATGACACTTGCTCCGTCTATTTCAATAATTTGATCTCCCGGGACCAATCCTGCTTTGGAGGCCGGTGAACCTGAATACGGCTGGACAATCAGGACAGCTTCCGAAGGGCGTTTCTTGATGGTTGCTCCAACGCCTCCGTAAATGCCGGTAGTGAGAAGTTCAAGATTTTCTTCATCTTCTTCAGGTATATATGTTGTATATGGATCGAGAGATCCAAGCATGCTTTGGATACCGGTTGTGAGCATTTTGTCATACTTGACCGTGTCCACATAAGAATTGGAAATCTCCTTTAATATAGCATTTTGTACTTCCAAACTCTGCCCCAATTTGAATGAATTGGACTGGGCGTTCAATTGTAGTGAAGAAATAAGTGCCAATAGCACTAAACTGACTTTCAAATATTTCATAGAATCTTAATTAATACTGCAAAAATAACCTTTTTATCTATTTTGTTTTTATCTTTGAGGAAAATCTTAACAATAATGGATCTTGTTTTTGCCACTGCCAATCGTAACAAACTGATAGAAGCACAAAAAGTGTTCGGACCGTCATTCAATCTTATCCTTCCGTACGACCTTGGCTTTTGTGGAGATATTCCCGAAACTCATCACACTCTTCTTGAAAATTCCATAGAAAAAGTCAATTTTATCTGGAACAATTTTCATAAGAATTGTTTTGCCGACGATACAGGGCTTGAAGTTGATGCTCTTAATGGAGCACCGGGTGTCTATTCCGCACGTTATGCGGGGGAGACCAACAATCCTGCCGATAATATTAAGAAATTACTCAAAGAACTTAACAATGTCCCCGAAGACCAACGTACTGCACGCTTCAGGTGCGTTGTATCGCTGATTGAAAATGGCTTGCTATATACTTTTGAGGGTGTCTGTGAAGGACATATCACTATGAGTGAAAGCGGGATTGAAGGGTTCGGTTATGATCCGGTATTCAAGCCCTCCGGTATGTCCAAAACAATGGCAGAAATCACTCTCGCAGAAAAAAATGCTATTTCTCATAGGGGAAAAGCGATGGAGAAACTGCTATGCCACTTGTCACAAAATCTCAAATAATAGTACTTCACCTCACTAAATACGGTGATTCGGGAGTGATAGTTCACGTAGTTGACTCACTCTCCGGACGCCAAAGTCTTTATCTTCGCGGCATCAAAAAAAGCAAAAACAATGCCGTATTGTCCTATTTTCACAACTTGAATGTTCTCGAAGCGGTGACAGCTTCGTCTCCCAATAGCAGTTTGTCGTATTTGAGGGAGTATGAACCTCTGTTTTCCTTGGAAGAAATACGTTCGGATGTATATAAAAGGACGATAGCCTTGTTTATCAGTGAAGTTATATATAGGAGTATGACAGCTGAAAATGGGGATTTATCTCTTTTTAAGTGGTTGGTGGAGTCGATTGTGTCTCTGAATAATATGGATGGGCCTATTTCAAATTATCATTTGTGGTGGCTTACCGTCTATTGCTGTAAGATGGGGTTTCGCCCGAACGACAATTATAGCTCCGAAAGAGAGGTATTTGATATACAGACAGCTCAATTTACAATGTATAGTTCATATAATTCTCAAATACTCACGTTTGGAAAGGAAAATTCGGAACTTTTACATAAATTGCTTAACAGCGATATTTACGGAGCAATGTCACTTCCTCTTTCGTCATCACGAAGGAAGTCATACGCTCAAAATATGATAGATTATCTATCCTATCATCTTGGAATTCAAATCAATATAAAGTCACTAAACATTTTTCACGATATTTTTAATTGACAAATTGAATGAACATCATCAACAATATATTTCTTCTATATGCCTCGGCAATGCTAAAGTCAACAGACTTTGGAAGGCACTATCCTGCCGATTCGCAACAGAAGACATTCAGACAGCTTATCAAAGGTGGAGCCGATACTCTATTTGGTCATGAACATGATTTCGGAGGAATCAATTCCATTGAAGATTTCCAACGAAGAGTTCCCATTCGTGAATATGATGCGATGCAGCCTTATATCGAAAAACTCAGAACGGGAGAAAATTATATCCTTTGGAACGAAAAAACATCATTTTTTGCCAAAAGTTCGGGAACGAGTTCGGACAAGAGTAAATATATTCCCGTTACTCCTACCAATTTGAGGGGGTGTCACTACGGAGGGATGCAAAGGATGCTTGCCAACTATGTACATCACTATCCCGACAGTCGGATTTTCAACGGCAAGGCATTGACACTTGGCGGAAGTGTCGAGCCGGATTTGAGTAAAAATACTTTCAGTGGAGATCTTTCTGCCATTCTTCTTAAAAACTCTCCTTCAATTGTGGAGATTGTCAGGGTTCCGGATCGCAATACAGCCATGCTCTACGATTTTAACGAGAAAGTGGAAAAGATATGCGAAAAGTGCAGCAGGGCTGATGTTACTAATTTTGCAGGTGTCCCCTCGTGGAATCTGATACTTCTGAGGCGCATTATTGAGTATAACAAAGCTAAATATCTGACAGAGGTCTGGCCGAATATTGAACTTTTCATGCACGGAGGAATCAGTTTCGAGCCATATATAAAGCAGTTTGACGAGATAATTTCGTCAACAGGGATGAGATACTTTGAAAACTATAATGCTTCTGAAGGTTATTTTGCATTTCAGGATGATCCTCAGGACAAGAGTATGTTATTGACTCTTGACAACGGAGTATTTTACGAATTTATTCCTTTGAGAGGTCTTGATGAGACACTTGCCTCCCGGCAGCCTGTCAGGGCACTATGTATTGAAGATGTCAAAGTCAATGAGCCGTATGCTATCGTGATTTCCACAACGGCAGGACTTTGGAGATATTTGATAGGAGATGTTGTCACCTTCACATCGACATTCCCCCATAAAATAGTCATTTCCGGGAGGACTAAGCTCTTCATTAACGCATTTGGTGAAGAACTGATGATTGGAAATGCAGAAGATTCCTTGACAAAGGCTTGTAAAAAACATAATGTGACAGTGACCGACTATACGGTGGCTCCGATATTCATGAGCAAAGAAGGGAAAGGAGGACATCAGTGGGCTATAGAGTTCAATACTCCGCCTGAAGACCTTGAAGCATTTGCCGACACGCTTGACAAGGAGATTTGCGAGTGTAATTCGGATTATGAGGCCAAGCGTACACATACGATTACCATGGATCGCCTCGTCATAAGTGCGGTTCCTCACGGAACGTTTTACAAATGGATGAACGGCAGAGGTAAGACCGGAGGCCAAAACAAAGTTCCGAGGCTTTCCGGATCAAGAACATACATTGAACAGATACTTTCTATGTAAACAATCAGATAACTTAATACAATCATGAATCCAAAAGTAATTCTTATTACGGGCGTTTCGTCCGGATTTGGCCTTGCAATGGCGCAAAGACTTTATAGTGACGGTTATATTGTCTATGGGACAGTACGCCGCGATTGTAAACAGATAGATGGCGTACATTATCTTCATGCGGATGTGCGCAATAGCGACGAAGTGAAAAAAGCAGTTGATTCGGTACTCGCAGCCGAGGGCAGGATTGATGTTCTTATCAATAATGCAGGAATGGGAATCGGTGGTCCTGTCGAATTTACTCCGGAAGAAGACATAACGCTCCAGATGGATACCAATTTTATGGGACAAGTCAGATTTGCCAAAGCCGTGTTGCCTCAGATGAGGAGTAATCGCTGTGGTACAATCATCTGTTTCAGTTCGATAGGGGGACGTCTCGGTCTTCCTTTCCAGGGATTCTACTCTGCGAGCAAATTTGCGGTTGAAGGATTTTGCGAAGCTCTTCAAATAGAGGTTGCCAAATTCGGAATAAATGTGATTCTGGTTGAGCCGGGTGATTTTGCCACCGGATTTACACAAGCAAGAAAAAAGAGCGACTTTTCAGAGGCAGGCAAAATCTATCCGAATCTTGAGCAATCGGTTCAAAGCTTTGAAAATGACGAGACAAGCGGACTGACCCCTCAGTTTCTGGCTGCAAAAATCTCCAAAATAGTATCGCGTAGGCATCCTAAATTCAGATACGTGATAGCAACATTTGTACAGAAGCTTTCGATTCCACTGAAATCTATTTTGAGCGGACGCTGTTATGCGAAAGTTATCGGAATGTTTTACAAAGTATGATAATTTTAGATAAATAACTGTTAATCAGCTATTTTTACTTTAGAATAAACCTCTTTTCGAGCGACAATAGTCATATATACGGTTCTCACGAGCAAGTGAACGAAATAAGCTGTGTAGAGTGCCTGAATGCCGAGCCACGATTGAAGTGCAACATAGCTGAGCACAAAAAGTCCGGCTGACCATAGCATACAGTCGCGCAACGCCTTTGACGCGGTGGCTCCGATAAAAATGCCGTCCCATGTAAATGCAACACAGCTTACGAGAGGCATCAGCAACAACCAGAAGAGAAATTGACGTGAAGCTTCAATTACTGAGACATTGTCAGTCATGAGTCTGAACATCGGCTCTCCAAGAAATGAATATACTACTGTCGAGACAATTCCGAGCCCAAGACACCATACAAATAGTTTTTTGACCACCTCGTGCAGTGATTTTGAATCGTTTTCACCGATAAATCGCCCTGTCAGAGCCTCTCCTGCATAAGCAAATCCGTCAACGAAATATGAATAAAGCAGCAGCAATTTCATCATTACGGAACTTACGGCAAGCATTGTGTCTCCATATTTGGCTGCAATAGAGGTGAATCCTATATAAATTACGAGCATACAGAACGAGCGTACAAACAGGTTGCCGTTCATTGCAAAGAAATGCTTCATATATTTCCATTTGACACTTGCACGGACCGATATGAGCGGCAGGTATTTTTTGAAATTGACACTCATGAGGATAATGGCAAGAATAAGGCCCGAATATTGGGCTACGAGTGTTCCTACAGCCACTCCTTTAATTCCGAGAGGGGTATATACGGCAAACAGATAGCTTCCGAAAAGGTTAATGACATTGACGACAATATCAACAGTCATGGGCAACACGGTGTTCTGCATCCCGATAAACCACCCTTTAAATACCATCAGAGAGAGTGTTGCAGGAGCCGCCCATACTCTTATGAAGAAATATTGCTTTGCCAGAGTCTCCACTTCCGGAGTACATTCCACAAGGGCAAATGCCGCCTCGATATATACCCACTGAATAATCCAGATAATAAGTGCAACGCTCAATGCCGTGGCGATTCCCTGAGTGAATGCATTCATTGCACTCCTGAAATCCTTTCTCCCGAATGCCTGAGCCGTAATTCCGCCTGTGCCTACACGAAGAAATCCCATATTCCAGTAAAGCAGGTCGAACAACATCGACCCGATGGCGATACCGCCGATTGCAGCAGCATTTCCAAGGTGTCCGGCAATGCCCAAATCTACAATTCCGACGAGCGGAACGGTAATATTTGCTAAAATACTTGGAACTGCAAGGCGGAGAATCTGTTTGTTCATTGTCTGTATTTGGTTTCTTCTTCCAACATTCCGAGATATGAATTGTAGCGTTCCTCGGAAATGATTCCATCTTCAACTCCCTTTTTAACGGCACATCCCGGTTCGTGGGTATGGGTGCAAGGGCGGAACTTGCAGTCGTCCATGACTCTCAACATCTCCGGAAAATAAGTACTTAGCTCTTCGGTCTCAATATCCACTATTCCGAATCCTTTAATTCCCGGAGTGTCGATAATGAAACCTCCGGTACTTAGAGGATGCATTTCATAAAAGGTGGTAGTATGCTTTCCTTGAAGGTGAGCTTGTGAAATCTCCCCTATTTTTGGAGAAAGGGAAGGGTCAAGAGCCTTTATGAGGGAAGATTTGCCAACTCCCGATACTCCTGAAAATAAAGAGACGGAGTCTTTGCACATCTCTCTGAGAAGATCGATATTTTCACCGGTGAGGGCGGAAACTTCAAGGACCCGGTACCCTGCACCGCGGTATATGGCTTCAAAATGTTCCATTTTCTCTTTATACTCGTCGTCGTACAAATCCCGTTTGTTGATGACAATGACGGTTGGTATCTTGTATGCTTCACAAGTGAGGAGAAATCGGTCTATAAATGCGAGTTTGGTCTCCGGAAACTCTATGGTGACAATTAGAAATACCGTGTCGAGATTTGCGGCAATTATGTGTGTCTGACGTGAAAGATTGGTCGATTTGCGGATAATGTAATTCTTTCGAGGCAAAATTTTGTCAATAGTTCCCATCGGTTGGTCGGAATCGAGATCGACAGAGTATTCCACAACGTCTCCCACGGCAATCGGATTGGTTGTTGTAGAGGCATTTAATCTGACTTTACCCCTTATTACTGCCGGAAACAATTCCCATTTCGGAAGCTCGGAGAGCATATAGTGACTCCCCGTATGTTTGACAATAGTTGCAATTGAAGACTTTTCCATTGCCGCAAAGATAGCAATTTGTTTAAAATCCGTTATCTTTGCCGGAATAAATCAAAATATATGTACACAATAAGCGAAATAGATTCTATCGTCGAAAAAAGTTTTTTGAATTTGAAGATTGAGGGGACTCCGCAATCTCTTTACGAACCTATAGAATATATGATGGGCATTGGCGGAAAACGGATAAGGCCGCGTTTATGCTTGATAACATACACACTTTTCAGCAATCTTATAAACAAAGAGGTGATATATCCCTCGCTTGCAATCGAGATATTTCACGAATTTACCCTGATTCATGACGATATTATGGATAAGGCGGATACTCGTAGAAACCAATTGACAGTTCACAAAAAATGGGGTGATAACAGCGCAATCCTCTCAGGGGATGTGATGTCCATAATGGCTTACAAGTATTTGTGCGCCTGTGAACAGGACAAGATGTCCGCACTTCTTGAACTTTTTACCAAAACGGCATCTCAGGTATGTGAGGGGCAGCAATACGATATGGATTTCGAGTCCATGCCTTTTATAACCCAAGAGGATTATATCAACATGATCGGACTCAAAACCGGAGTTCTGATTGCATGTGCAGCAGAGATGGGAGCTATCATGGGAGGAGCAGACGAGGCTGTATGCAAATCATTGTACAACTTCGGGTTTTTGATTGGGTTGGCTTTTCAGATTACGGATGATTATCTCGATACATTTGGAAACGAACAGATTTTCGGCAAGAAAATTGGAGGAGATATTGTAAACAACAAGAAGAGCTGGCTCCTTGTAGAGTGTATCAGACTTGCAACAGGAGAGAAACGGACAGAACTGAACAGGATTATGGCTATGGATGAGAATCAAAATGCCGAAAAAATCGCATCAATGCAGAATCTTTATGTCGATTTGGGAATAAAGGAGAGTGCCAAGAAGAAAATTCTGGAATATCACGACAAGGCTATGGATGTGATTAGAAATATAGGTCTCAGTGATGTACAGATTGAGCAATTAAGTATTTTCGCCGAACAAATAATACATCGTGAAAAATAATAAATTGGAAATAATGGCCCCTGCGGGCAATTTTGAATGCCTGACGGCTGCAATACAGGGGGGTGCGGATTCTGTCTATTTCGGAGTGGGCAAGTTGAATATGCGCTCTCACTCTGCAAATAATTTTGCGGCAGAGGACTTGCAGAAGGTGTGTCAGATATGCAGGGATAATGGGGTAAAATCCTACCTTACTTTAAACATCGTTCTCTACAATGAAGATTTGGGACCGATGAGGGAGGCATTGAATGCGGCGAAGGATGCAGGGGTGGGTGCCATTATTGCTTCCGATATGGCGGCAATCGCATACGCTCGCGCCATCGGACTTGAAGTGCATATTTCCACACAGTTGAGTATTTCCAATTCGGAAAGTTTGAGATTTTATTCTCAATTTGCCGATGTGATAGTTCTGGCAAGAGAGTTAAACCTTATACAAGTTAAAGAGATAAGTCGGATTATCGAACAAGATCAGATAAAAGGACCGTCAGGCAGACTTCTCGAAATAGAAATGTTCTGCCACGGAGCGTTGTGTATGGCTATTTCTGGCAAATGCTATCTCTCTCTGCATGAGTACGGGGCTTCAGCAAATAGAGGGGCATGCTACCAGCTGTGCCGCAGGGGATATGAAGTGACCGATTTGGAGACAGGCAATCAATTGTTGATTGACAACAAATACATAATGTCTCCCAAAGACCTGTGTACCATCGAATTTATAGATAAAATAATTGATGCAGGGGTCTCGGTGTTCAAAATAGAGGGAAGAGCACGTTCATCTGAATATGTAAAGACGGTTACAAGAGCTTATCGCGATGCAGCCGATGCCGTCATCAGCGGTGCTTATAATGCCGAATTTGCCGCAGGTCTGAAAGCAAAACTTTCGACAGTGTTCAACAGAGGTTTCTGGGATGGATATTATCAGGGAGCAAAACTTGGTCAATGGAGTGAGGTGTATGGTAATAAGGCCTCTAAAACAAAAATATATGTGGGCAAAGTTACCAATTATTTTGGGAATATCGGCGTTGCGGAGGTTCTTGTTGAGACAGGTTCGTTTTCAGTGGGAGATTCACTTCTGATTACAGGCCCTTCGACAGGAGTAATCGAATATACAGTTCCCGAAATAAGGGTTGAACTGAAAAATGTACAGAGTGCCGTAAAGGGGGATTTGTGCTCCATACCGGTCTCTGAAAAGTTACGCAGAAGCGATAAAATATATATCTATCAATAAATATTATGGAGTGGTTTGTTAATTTGTTTATGGGAAGCGGAGTGGCCCATTCCCTTTTTCTGATAGCACTTATTATTGCAATAGGTACTCAGTTAGGCAAAATAAAAATAGCCGGTGTCTCTTTAGGCATCACGTGGATATTGTTTGTCGGGATATTTGCAAGTGCTCTGGGAATGAGGGTGGATGCGGGTACTCTGCATTTTATCAAGGAATTCGGCTTGATACTATTTATTTATTCCATAGGTCTTCAGGTAGGTCCCGGTTTTTTCGCTTCGTTTAAAAAAGGGGGAATCACTCTGAATATGCTTGCCGTGGGATTTGTGTTGCTGGGATGTATAACCACGTATGTAATTCACTTATTTACAGATACTTCACTTATAACTATGATAGGGGTGCTGTCAGGAGCCGTAACAAATACTCCGGGGCTTGGTGCCGCTCAACAGACTTTGCTCGAAACTACAGGAGCAGAGGATCCATCCATAGCAATGGGTTATGCCGTTGCTTATCCTCTCGGAGTAGTAGGGGTGATTATTTCGCTGTTGTTGATCAAAAAGATTCTGAAAGTGGATGTGGAAAAGGAAAAGGCTGTCGCAGATGCTGCCGCTCAGCCAAAAGAGGTTGCCACGAGATTTGCCGTAATGGTTGAGAATCCGGGAGTGTTCGGCAAGCCGTTGTTTGACGTTGACAAATTGATCGGAAGGCCGTTTGTTGTATCGAGAATATACCACTCGGACGGTACTATGGAGGTTGCTTCCTCTTCCTCTGTCATAAATAAAGATGACAGGCTGCTTATAGTGACTTCTTCGCCAAATATAGAAAATGTCGCCACATTTTTAGGGAGACAGATAGAGGTGGGCAAGGATATGGTGGGGAATGTAGATACACAATTGGTCTCACGCAAGATACTTGTGACCAAACCGGAAGTTAACGGACGGACTCTTGGTGAATTGAAATTGAGGTCCATCTATGGGATTAATATTACACGTGTCAATCGCTCCGGAATAGATCTTACCGCTACTCCCGATCTGATATTGCAGATGGGTGACAGAGTTATGGTGGTAGGGTCAGAAAAGGCAATCAACAAAGTGTCCGTGTTTATGGGAAACTCTTCAGAACAGCTTTGGGAACCGAATCTTATCCCTTTGTTTTTCGGAATAGCTCTCGGTGTGCTTCTCGGATCGATACCGTTTATGTTTCCGGGAATGCCTCAGGCCGTTAAGCTCGGTCTGGCCGGCGGTCCTCTGATAATAGCTATTCTCATGAGCCGTTTTGGTCCGAAATACCACCTGATTACATACACAACCATCAGTGCCAACAAGATGCTCCGTGAAATCGGAATTTCACTTTTCCTTGCAGCGGTAGGACTCGGAGCCGGAGAAGGGTTTGTGGATATGATACTTTCCGGCGGGTATCTCTGGATATTGTACGGATTTATAATCACCATAGTTCCGGTAATAATTATTTCGATAATTGCCCGCAAGGCGTGCAAACTCAATTATTTTCAGATATTGGGACTTATCAGCGGAAGTTCTACCAACCCGCCGGCATTGGCTTTTTCCAATTCAATCGGAGGTGCAACTCCATCTGTAACATACGCGACTGTTTATCCTATCACGATGTTTCTCAGGGTTTTGACAGCTCAGATATTAATACTTATGGCTATTTGACGATATGAAGACAAAAAGAGAATTTCCAAATACATACGTCATTATTTTTGCAATAATTGTTGTATGTGCCATAGCCACGTGGTTTACAAAGGGGGCGGAACCTCAGACATGGCAGGTATTTTCAGCGATTTATACAGGTTTCGGACGTCAGGCCGGAATCATTGCCTTTATTTTGATAATAGGTGGCGCTTTCTGGATTGTAAATAGTACAAAGGCCATAGATGCCGGCATTTTCTCTTTTTTGAATTTTACGAAACGACTTGAAAAGAATCGTTTTCTCATGAAAGTGGGAGTCAATAATATTATCATGGTATCAATCATGCTTCTTTTCAGTTTGTTCGGGGCCGTGTTCGGAATGAGTGAAGAGACTATAGCCTTTGTAGTGATACTTGTTCCGCTGGCAATATCGATGGGGTATGATTCGATAGTTGGAGTTTGTCTGGTATATGTGGCTGCGCATGTCGGATTTGCAGGGGCGATACTCAATCCGTTTACGATTGGGATAGCTCAGAATATGGCGGGACTGCCGATGTTTTCGGGGATTGAATATCGATTTGTGTGCTGGATAGTGCTTAATGTTGTTCTGATTACTTTTGTGCTGCTGTATGCTTCTAAAATCAAGAAAAACCCACGCAAGAGCATCATGTATGAAGCAGATGGCTATTGGAGAGAGAAGGTGGACGCCTCGGCTGCGGGGATTGAATACTATCATAATCGCTCATCCTGGGTTTCATTTGGAATATCTTCTGTTGCAATTATCTGTTTTACAATATTTTATAGTAAGGATTGCGTAATCAATATAGGAACCGGTCATTTTAATGCTCCATGGTTGCTCCCGACAGTGGGAGTTCTCTTTATTGTCAGCAGTATAAGGGCATTACAATCTTCAGTTCATTTCTTTATTTTTAACTTGCTAATATTCACTATTATATATCTTGTGGTAGGTGTTCTCGGATTTAGCTGGTATATTACCGAAATCTCTGCTTTGTTCATGGCTTTGGCTATTTTCAGCGGTATTGCCGCAGGATTTTCGGCCAATGGCGTGGTGAAGGAGTTTTTAGCCGGAGCCAAAGATATACTTTCGGCAGCACTTGTGGTAGGGCTTGCTTCTGGAATCATAATTATTCTTGAAGAGGGCAAGGTGCTCGATCCGTTGATGAATTCGTTAGTTGCGTTGTCGGACGGTTCGTCAAAGACCACTTCTTTGGGACTGATGTATGGAATCCAGACATTGATTAATTTAGTCATTCCGTCTGCTTCGGCCAAAGCCGCGATAACAATGCCGATTATGGCTCCGTTTTCAGATATGATCGGGGTCTCGAGGCAGGCCACCGTGCTTGCATTTCAATTCGGTGATGGATTTACAAATATGATTACTCCCACTTCAGGAGTGCTGATAGCTGTGCTCGGGATGGCAAGGATACCTTATTCCAAATGGGTTAAATTTATCTGGAAGTTTATAATAACCCTGATAATCATAGGAATGTTGCTGCTGCTTCCTACCGTTTTTCTAACGTTGCCGGGATTTTGAGTTGTTTATTAAGATTTATTACTAAATTCGCATTTATTTTTACAAATTAAAATATATGATCATGATGATTTCTGAAAAAGCTAAGAGTTTTATTGAGCAGGAAGACAATTACGGTGCTCACAACTATCATCCGCTGCCGGTAGTTCTTTCAAAGGGGAAAGGGGCATTTGTATGGGACGTTGACGGCAAAAAATACTTTGATTTTTTGTCTGCTTATTCTGCTGTTAATCAGGGGCATTGCCATCCTAAAATTATTAAGGCACTTTGTGATCAGGCTCAAAATCTATGCCTGACCTCCAGAGCATTTTACAATGACTGTCTCGGTCCATACGAAGAATTTGCCACCAAATATTTCGGTTATGATAAATTACTGCCTATGAATTCGGGTGCAGAAGCTGTCGAGACTGCTTTGAAACTTGCCCGCAGATGGGGATATATACGTAAAGGTATTCCTGAAGACAGGGCAATTATCATTGTTTGCGAAGGTAACTTCCACGGGCGTACTATTTCGATTGTTTCAATGTCGTCAGACCCCGACTCTTATTCACAATACGGCCCTTTCACTCCGGGGTTCGTCAAGATTCCATATAATGAATCAAATGCTCTGAAAGCTACTTTGGATAAATACGGTGCACAAGTTGCCGCATTTATAGTAGAGCCTATACAGGGTGAAGCCGGCGTATTTGTTCCCGATGAAGGATATCTGAAGAAATGCTACGATGCCTGCAAGAGCCATAATGTATTGTTCATTGCTGATGAAGTGCAGACAGGTATTGCCCGTACAGGACGTATGTTGTGTTGCGACCACGAAAATATTCATCCGGATATTCTCATTCTCGGTAAAGCCATTTCTGGAGGAGTACTTCCTATTTCGGCTGTTTTGTCATGCAATGAGATTATGCTGACTATCAAACCGGGTGAACACGGTTCTACCTTCGGGGGATTTCCTTTAGCTGCAAAAGTGGCTGTTGCTGCCCTTGAAGTTGTAAAAGAGGAGCATCTTACCGAAAAAGCAGAATACCTCGGAAAAATTTTCAGGGAGGAACTTGTCAATTTCCACTCTCCGTTCATCAAACAGGTTCGTGGAAAAGGACTTCTCAATGCTATTGTCACCACCCCTATAGATGGGAAAGAAGCTTGGGATATATGCTTGAAGATGGCTGAATACGGACTTCTTGCCAAACCTACCCATAAACATATCATTCGTTTTGCTCCTCCTTTAGTCATTACGGAAACCGAGCTCAGGGAAGCAATAGAAATTATAAAGAAAGCTTTTAAAGAGTTGGAATAATGTACAATCAAACCACTTCGGAGGTATTGATGGTTCGTCCTTGTGCCTTTGGCTATAATCCCCAGACGGCTTCAAATAATGCTTTCCAGCATAAAGAAAATGAAGATCGCGCCCAGAAACTCGCATTGGCCGAGTTTGACAGTTATGTCGAATTGCTGCGTTCTTTCGGGGTAAAGGTGAATGTCATTGAAGATACTCCGGAGCCACATACTCCCGATTCCATTTTTCCCAACAACTGGTTTTCGACTCATTCGGACGGAACAATGGTTCTGTATCCGATGTTTGCAAAAAATCGCCGCCTGGAACGCAAACAGGCGGTGATTGATTATCTTATCGAGAATTACGATATTCGAAATATTTGTGATTTGACAGGATATGAGGGAAAAAATATGTTTTTGGAGGGAACGGGAAGCATGGTGATTGACCGTGAGCACGGAATGGTATATGCCTGCCGTTCTCCACGTACTCATGAAACCGTATTGAAAGAGTTCTGCAAGGTATTCGGATGGAAATATTGCATTTTTTCCGCAAATGACTCTGCCGGAAGCTCCATCTATCACACAAATGTGATGATGAGTGTCGGGAGCAGGTTTGCAGTTGTCTGCCTTGAATCAATTACCGACCGAGCCGAGAGAGACAAAGTCTCAAATGAGCTTTCAAATGCAGGAAAGCATATTATTGAAATATCTTTTGAACAGATGAACAATTTTGCAGGAAACATGCTTGAACTGAAATCTGTTGGAAATAAGGATATTAGTGTAAACCAACCATTGCTTGTCATGTCATCTGCCGCAAAAATGGCTTTGCAATTAAACCAAATTCAATTATTGAAGTCTTACTACAATATTGTCTCACCGGAATTACACAACATCGAAGTCAATGGTGGAGGTTCGGCGAGATGTATGCTGGCAGAAATATTTATAAAATAACCAATTTAACCTATGATTTTGAGGAACAGTGTCTTAGTTCTGATGGTATCGTTTTGCTGTACCGGTATTTTACTTGCCCAGAATGAATCAGATTACCTGAAATATGCAGCGAAGACCGATAACGTCAATGTTGTGTATCGGGGAAAGCAGTCGCAAAAATATCCGTTTGTTTATAATGGTACATACTATTGGGAAAGTCCCAAATTTGAGAAAGGCTCGATAGAGTACAACGGCAAGATGTATTGGAATGTATATCTCAACATTGATGCATTTACCGATGAAATTATTATAAAACATAGTGGAGATATGGCGGCTCTCTGTCTCAAAGATCAGTTTGCCGACTCTTTCATTATGGGAGAAAAGCATTTCGTCAATCTCGGCAGAAGGGGATATGATGTTCCCAAAGGGTATTACCTCGAGCTTTACAGCGGTGATGCAGCTGTATATAAAAAGGTTAAAAAGGAGTTTTCAGACGATATTCGCAATGCAAACAGCAGCAATGGCGATCCTAACTTTAATTATCAGATCTTTAAGCTGTTCAGTCCGGTTGTGACATACTATTACATTAAGGACGGAAATGTCACAACCATCAAGGGTAAAAAGGCTTTTGGAAAGATGTACAGAGAGCAAAGAAGAGAAATCCGAAAATATATCAAACGCAGCGGTCTGAATGAAGAGAAAAATTATGATATTTTCTGCGTTAAATTAATGAATTTTATAGAATCAGGCAATGAATAGAAAAAGTACATTCTTAGTAATAATTTTATCTTTATTCCTGCCTGAAATAGTTTCGGCGCAAGTAGATGAGATATATGTCAAAAAAGTGGGGGTTGATTCCCTGATTACCTTTTTGAAAAAAGAGATTACTCCGGACATTTATTATGTGAGGGACACGTCCGATGTGGCAAGCTATACGATACGCACATCAAAAAGCAATTTTTTGGAAGAGGCTTTCAGAGAGTTGCGCTTTAACGGATACAACATATCACAATATGACGGACATTGGTATATCCTCAAAAATATGGGATTTGTTTCGGAACTGCCTAAAGGCTATTTTGAAGATAAATCTTCGGAACCAACAGATAGTGAATATCTCAACTATCTGAATAACAAGAATGTACTTGTTACTTTTCAAAATAAAATATATGAAATTGGTGAAAAAGGGGCCGGCAAGACAGGTAAAGTCTTTGTAAAGGGATATGTTCGTGATGTTACTTCAGGAGAGCCCATTACCGGAGTTTCCGTGGTTCAGGAAGGTGGAAGTGCATACGCACAGACGGATGCCTACGGCTTCTATAAAATACTTCTGCCGGTAGGAGAACAACAGCTGAATTTCAGCGGATTTTCGTTAGAAGACACCAAATTGAATCTGATAGTGTATGATGCCGGCGGTTTGGATGTTGTAATGAAAGAGAAAGTTTATGCCCTCAAAGGGGCTCTGATTTCATCCGAAAGCTCTACAAATCACAAAAGTAACAAAATAGGGATAGAGAAAGTACGTATCAATCGTATTAAAAATATTCCGGCGGTATTCGGTGAAGCAGACGTCATTAAAGTGGTACTTACTCTGCCGGGCGTGAAATCCGTTGGTGAGGCGTCGAGCGGTTTTAATGTACGCGGAGGTTCGACAGATCAGAACCTTATACTATTCAACGACGGTACAATATACAATCCGAGCCACATGTTCGGACTATTTTCAGCTTTCAACACCGATGTCATAAGCGATATAGAGCTCTACAAAAGTTCAATTCCGACAGAATACGGTGGACGTATTTCGTCTGTTCTTGAAGTAAAGGGGAGAGAAGGCAACAACAAAAAGATTACAGGCTCCCTCGGTCTGGGACTGCTTACAAGCCGTTTTCACCTTGAAGGGCCTATCAAGGAGGATAAGACCACTTTCATTGTCGGTGGAAGGACTACCTATTCCAACTGGATATTGAATCTTTTGCCCCAAGGGAGCAATTTTACCAACGGTGCAGCTTCGTTCTATGACATGAATGCAAGCGTAAGCCATAAATTCGATGAAAACAACTCGATACATGCTTACGGATATTATTCTCACGACAGCTTCCGTTTCAGCAACGATACTACATTCAGGTACCAGAATATCAATGCATCCGTTAAGTGGAGAAGCAATTTCAGTGAAAAACACAGCCTCGTGCTCTCCATGGGGTTTGACCAATACGGATACAGAGTGGAGGACTCATATAATGCCGCCTCTGCCTACTCTTTAGCAAGTATTATTCAACAGGGATTTCTCAAACTGAATTTCAAATCCGTTTTGAACGAAAAACACACGTTGACATACGGACTTAATTCCCTCTATTATAACCTGCGCCCGGGAATGTACCATCCGTTTGGAGGGGAATCTCTTGTACAGGCTAAAGATCTTGCTACCGAAAATGCCTTGGAGTCGGCTCTGTTCGCGAGTGACACATGGCAGGTTACAGACAAATTGTCTTTTGACGCAGGAATCAGATATTCACTATATGCCGCACTTCATCCTGCCAAATTTTATGGAGGTCCCGAATTCAGGGTATCGGGAAAATACTCGTTTACCGATCAATTATCAATTAAAGCCGGTTTCAACAATCTGAATCAGTATATTCACATGATTTCCAATACAACATCCATCTCTCCTCTCGATACATGGAAGCTGACTGATGAAAAGGTAAAGCCTCAAAACGGATGGCAGGCTGCCACAGGATTATATTGGACAATGGCCGGACAATATGATGTGTCTCTTGAAAGCTATTATAAGAAGATGTATAATTATCTCGATTACAAGAGCGGTGCTGTTCTTTCGATGAATGAAAATCTTGTCGATGATCTGATTACCACACAGGGGAAGGCATACGGAGTGGAGCTGATGATTAAAAAACCTATCGGCAAACTGAACGGGTGGATATCTTACACATATTCGAGAACCATGCTGAAGGAGATGGAAGATCGCGGAACAAATACCATTAACAGGGGAGAGTGGTACAATGCTCCTCATGACAAACCGCATGACCTTAAAATGGTGGGTAACTACAAATTCACACACAGGTACAGTATTTCCGTCAACCTTGATTATTCAACCGGTCGTCCTGTTACCATACCTATCAGCAAGTATATGTATGCGGGTGGCTACAGGCTTTTCTACTCAGACAGAAATGCATATAGAATTCCGGACTATTTCAGACTTGACATAGCTATGAATATCGAACCGAGTCACTACTTGAAACAATTGACCCACATGACTGTGACATTTGGTGTTTACAACGTCACGGGACGTAAGAATGCCTATTCGATATATTATACCACCAATGGAGGAACTAAGATTGAGGGACACATGCTCTCTGTCTTTGCAACTCAGATTCCCTATATTAACCTTAATTTGAAGTTCTAATGAAACATATATCCTATATTCTTGCACCGCTGATGCTGTTGTTTACATCATGTATCTATCCTTTTGAACCTGAAGGAATTAAAGAGACTTCGGGAATCATTGTCATTGAGGGCGATATAATTGCTGGGGGCACTTCTTTTTTCCTGATATCCTATTCACAAGAGCTTACCGATATTACAACCTTGAAGAGTATTGTGCATGCCAAAGTGTCTGTCGAAAGCAGTTCAGGGGAGGTTATACAAGGGAGAATCACCTATCGTAACTCCCAAAATGGGTTTAATATAGACACACGCAATCTCGATATTGATCAAAAATACAGACTAAGCGTATTAATGAATGACGGAGAACAATACTACTCAACATGGCAGACGGTTGAAATTTCTCCCGAGATTGACAGCCTGTCGTTCTATCCTGATGAGACCAATGAGGTCATGAGATTTTATGTGAGTACTCATGGTGATGATAATCAGAGATATTACAAATGGACATACAAGGAGGATTGGGAATATCACTCCCATTATAATTCGTTCTTTTTTTATGATTACGCAACGGATGCCGTATATGAATACCCCGGGACTATGAACAGATATTATTGCTGGAATAACGATTATTCGACCTCTATAATGGTGACAAACACTAAAGATCTGACAGACAATAGATTGATTAATCATGAGATTTATTCTGTCGGACGAACCAACAATAAGATATCTTATATTTACTCTGTTGAAGTTTATCAGCAGGTCATTTCAGAAGAAGCTTATACCTATTGGGTCACACTGTCAAAGAATTCCGATGACGCGGGAGGCCTGTTTTCTCCACAGCCGAGCGAATTAAGGGGAAATATATATTGTGCAGGCGATTCCACCAAGCCTGTACTCGGATATGTGGGGGCTTCTACAGTGACAAGCAAAAGAATATTTGTCGATCAGAGAAAAACCCTTTTCTGGAGAAGGACGGAAGATTGTGATGCTCCGATGATACTCAGCAGCCTCGATTGGAGGAAATATTATAATTACGGATATGACGTGGTTGACAAAGTAGAAGAGGGGATGGGCGTATTTTCAGTATATTGGGCTCCTGTTCGTTGTGTTGATTGCACAAAAAAAGGTGGAACAAAATTGAAACCGTCATTTTGGCCGAATGATCACATATAGGAGGAATATAAGATGAAAAAGATAACAATAATATTACTTTCAGCATTTATCGGACTGTTGAATCTCCATGCTCAAAATGAGTATAAAACAGTGGAAAGAACATATATATCGACAGATAAGGACGTATATGTGGCGGGAGACGCAATTTGGTGTTCGGCATATTGTCTCGATTTGTCCGACAATAGCCGGTTTTCCAAATTCAGCAGTATCGCGTATCTCGAACTCCATTCTGCAAAAGAAATGGTGGCAACATCTAAGATAGCTCTGATTAAAGGTCGTGGAGCAGGGAAATTTCTAATTCCTGCCACTTTGCCTACAGGCAATTACAAACTCATTGCATATACTGCTCATAACAAAAATGAGGTTGATTACGATTACACTGCTATTGGTGCCAAAACCATATCCGTTTTTAACACATTGACAAAGGAGAGAGTTGACGCGGGTGTAAAGATTGTTGACGAAAAGGAATACTCCCTGCTTTCTGACAATGTCGGACATAGTGATAATACAGACAATTTAAGCGTGGTTCTGCCTCGCAATATCGAATATTCAAAATCTTCCTCAATCCCGATTACTCTGAAAAATATGGCAGAAGATCTCGCTTCAGTTAGTGTTTCGGTATATCATGATGACGGAATTGCTTCATACAATACGGGCTGTGTGGCCGATTTTGTCAAGGATATATCAAAAACGGGAAAGGTGAAGATGCAGGATAAGGTGATTCCCGAATATGAAGGAGAAATTGTTTACGGTGTAATTGCCGGTCCGGATGCTGCCAAGTCGGCAATGATAGCCGACAAATTTGCATATCTGTCGGTCCCCGGAGAGGAATCCGACATGTATGTCTCAACTATTTCGGAAGATGGAAAAGTATCATTCATTACAAATAACATCTACGGAGACAAAGAGGTTGTTTGTGAAATAGATGGCCTTGATTCTACTATAAGATGCCATGTAGAGTTGTTATCACCATTTGTCAATGCCGTAGTTTCCGATATACCGGTATTGAACATGAGCCGCGATATGGCTTCACGTCTTGCGCATCGTAGCATAGCAATGCAGATTCAGAGACGTTTTGTGTCGGATACATTATTTGACTTCCTGCCAATCAGAGACAATGCCTTATTCGGAGATAACGAATCAATTGACTATATACTTGACGATTATACAAGATTTCCATTGATGGAGGAGGTCTTTATTGAATATATGCCTCAGATGCGTGCAAGAAAGACAAGTGACAAAAACACTGACATTCAGATAAGGATGGAAGACAACTTCAAAAATCTATACTTCTCGAAAGAGTCATCGCTTATGATGATTGACGGAGTTCCCATATTCGACCATGCCGATATTTTAAAATACGACCCTCTTCTTGTACAGTGCATCAAAATATATCCATACAATTATTTTGTGGGCAAGAAACAGTTCGGGGGGATAGCCAACTTTGTTACATACAAACACAACCTCCCATCCATGACTTTTGATGACAATGTCAGGATAATCAATTTTCAGGGGGCATCATATCCGATGGCCTATACCTGCCAAAGCATAATGGGAAGTAAAGACTATCCGGACTATAGAGAGACCATATATTGGCACCCTATACTTAACATAGAGGGTGATTCTTCAATTGAAATAGATTGTGTCACTCCGGCATACTCCGGAAACTTTATTATTGTAGTAGAAGGAATTACCTCCAAAGGCGAAGCAGTTTATACAAGAAGTTCATTTATTGTGAAATAAAAAGAACATTTGTTAAAAACTTGTTTGTAAATAGGAATATTTGTCATATCTTTGCAACCCCGCAAAAAGCGGGAAATAAACATAAATAAAAGATTAACAAGTATTTATGCCAACAATTCAACAATTAGTTCGCAAAGGTCGCGAGGTTATCGTAGAGAAAAGTAAATCTCGCGCGTTGGATGCTTGTCCTCAAAGACGTGGCGTGTGTGTACGTGTTTACACTACAACACCTAAAAAGCCTAACTCTGCTATGCGTAAAGTAGCACGTGTCAGACTTACCAATCAAAAAGAGGTCAACGCATACATTCCCGGTGAAGGACATAACTTGCAGGAGCACTCAATCGTATTGGTGCGCGGCGGTCGTGTAAAAGATCTTCCCGGTGTACGTTATCACATCCTTAGAGGCGCTCTCGATACGGCAGGCGTAGATGGAAGGACACAAAGTCGTTCTTTATACGGTGCCAAGAGACCAAAAGCCGCTAAGAAGTAATCCTATTATTAACAACAATTAAATTTTTACAACATGAGAAAAACGAAGCCTAAAAAGAGGATTCTACTTCCTGATCCAAAGTTTCACGATGTACTTGTTACACGTTTCGTGAACAACTTAATGCTACAGGGGAAGAAGAGTATCGCTTATTCTATTTTTTACGATGCGATCGACATGATCGGCGAGAAGATGAAAGATTCTGACAAGGCTCCTCTCGACATTTGGAAAAAAGCAATGGAAAACATCACTCCGCAGGTTGAGGTAAAAAGCCGCAGAGTTGGTGGTGCGAACTTCCAGGTTCCTACAGAGGTGCGTCCGGAAAGGAAGATTTCTATCAGTATGAAGAATATGGTTCTCTACGCCCGTAAACGTTCCGGCCACTCAATGGCAGAAAAGTTGGCTGCTGAAATTATGGCTGCATACAACAATGAAGGTGCAGCATTTAAAAGAAAAGAAGATATGCATAAAATGGCTGAAGCCAACAAGGCTTTTGCCCATTTCCGTTTCTAACAGGTATTATTTACTTAAATGGCAAGAGATCTTAAATATACAAGGAATATTGGTATCATGGCACACATTGATGCCGGTAAGACCACAACCTCTGAGCGTATTCTGTACTATACAGGTAAAACTCACAAGATTGGTGAGGTACACGAAGGGGCTGCTACCATGGACTGGATGGTTCAGGAGCAGGAAAGAGGTATTACTATTACTTCTGCTGCAACAACAGCATTTTGGCATTACAATGGCGAGCAATACCAAATCAATTTGATTGACACACCGGGCCACGTGGATTTCACCGTTGAGGTGGAACGTTCACTGCGTGTACTTGATGGAACAGTTGCTACTTTCTGTGCAGTGGGACGTGTACAGCCTCAGTCAGAGACAGTATGGCGTCAGGCAGACAAGTATAGAGTTCCTAAAATCGCCTATGTCAATAAAATGGACCGTACAGGTGCCGATTTTCTTGCTGTGGTAGAGGAAATAAACGAAAAGCTGGGTGCCCGCTCAATCCCTATCTGTCTCCCTATCGGAGCAGAGGACAATTTTGAGGGGTTAATCGATCTTATTTCAAAGAAGGCTCTTTACTACAATCAGAGTAAGGACCTTCACAATTATGAAATACGACCGGTTCCTGCCGATATGATGGCCGAAGTTGATGAATGGCGCGGCAAACTTATCGAATCGATAGCTGAATATAATGATGCTATCCTCGAAAAGTTTTTTGAAGCTCCCGATTCAATTACGGAAGAAGAGATAATTGAAGCTTTGAGAAAAGCTACAATTGACATGGCGGTTGTTCCAACCTGCTGCGGTTCTTCTTTCAAAAACAAAGGCGTACAGTTCCTTTTGGATGCTGTAATGCGTTATTTGCCATCTCCTTTGGATAAGGGTAATATTACGGGGATAGACCCTCGTAACGATGAAGAGGTCGTTCGCCGTCCGACGGTGGAAGATCCTTTCTGCGGATTGGTTTTCAAAATCGCCACAGACCCTTATGTCGGTCGTTTAGCCTTTATTAGAGCCTATTCGGGCAAGCTCGACTCGGGCTCATACGTACTTAATACCCGTTCAGGTAAAAAGGAACGTGTTGCAAGGTTATATCAGATGCACTCCAACAAACAAAACCCTATAGAATGGGTTGAGGCCGGAGATATTTGTGCTGCGGTCGGTTTTAAGGAGTTACGTACAGGAGACACCATTTGTCGTGAAGATAAGCCTGTTGTTTTGGAATCAATGACATTCCCTGATCCAGTGATCGGGCTTGCTGTTGAACCTAAGACACAGAAAGACCTCGACAAGTTGGGTATAGCTCTTGGTAAACTATCAGAAGAAGACCCTACATTTACAGTTCAATCCAATGTTGATACCGGTCAAACGATTATCAGCGGGATGGGAGAACTTCACTTAGATATCATCGTTGACCGTTTGCGTCGTGAGTTTGGTGTGGAAATCAATCAAGGTGCTCCACAAGTTAACTACAAGGAGGCCATTACAACCAAGTGTCAGCATAGAGAAGTATTCAAGAAACAATCGGGCGGTAGGGGTAAATTTGCCGATATTATCGTCGAAATCGGTCCTGCCGATGAAGGTGTTACCGGACTTCAATTTCTTGACGAAGTTAAAGGTGGTAATATCCCTCGCGAATTTATTCCGGCAGTGGAGAAAGGTTTCAAATCTGCAATGGCAAATGGCGTGTTGGCAGGTTATGAATTGACCTCAATGAAGGTAAGACTTCTTGACGGTTCGTTTCACCCTGTCGATTCAGATGCCCTTTCGTTTGAAATCTGCGCACGTATGGCATTCCGCAAGGCGTTGCCTAAGTGCGGTCCGGTACTGATGGAGCCTATTATGTCTTTGGAAGTTGTTACTCCTGAAGATTATATGGGTGATGTAGTAGGTGACCTTAACCGTCGCAGAGGTCAGATAGTTGATATGGATTCTAAAGGCAATGCCAGAATCGTTAAAGCAAAAGTTCCACTTTCAGAGCAATTCGGTTATGTCACCGTATTGAGAACAATTACATCGGGACGTGCTACAAGCACAATGGAATTCTCTCATTATGCAGAGGTTCCTGCAAATATTGCCAAAGATGTGGTTGAAAAACAGGGTGGTAATCACAAGAAGCTTGACGATGAAGATGAATAATTAAAAAAAGTAACAATAATGAGTCAAAAAATCAGAATTAAACTAAAATCTTACGATCATGCATTGGTTGACAAGTCTGCCGATAAGATTGTAAAGACAGTTAAAGCTACAGGAGCTGTTGTAAGTGGTCCTATTCCTCTTCCTACAGATCAGAAGATTTTTACTGTCAACCGTTCGACTTTTGTTAATAAGAAAGCTCGCGAACAGTTTGAACTTAATTCTTTCCGCCGCTTGTTGGACATATACAGCTCTACTCCTAAAACAGTGGATGCTCTTATGAAACTCGAACTTCCAAGTGGTGTTGAAGTAGAAATTAAGGTTTGATAATTTTTTAGATTGACGCAAAAGTATTATATTTGCGCTTGATTTAATGGTTAATGCCGCCTTTAGTGGCGGCGATTTGAAGATTATCTTTTGCACTTTGTACATCATAGATAGTTTCAGGTCCTGTAGCTCAGTTGGTTAGTAGCACCTGACTCATAATCAGGGGGTCACTGGTTCAAGCCCAGTCGGGACCACTTATTCTTACCCCATCAGCCGTTGGCAGCTTCCCTCAGGGAAGCAATTTCACGCACTCCCGGCCTTGCCGTATTTTGAATTACTTTTTTCATTGTGGCTTTTGTAAGTTGCTTTGGTTCAGTACGTTGATTGCTGCCTTACGCAATTCCGACACCATTCAAAACACACGGCCTCCGTGCGGTCCGCTGATGCAGACTTGATAATTCTGACCTCATCAGCCTGCGGCAGCTTCCCTCAGGGAAGCAATTTCACGCACTCCCGGCAGCACTTTTCATTTGCATCGACAGCGATATGGTTCGACCATTCTGCATACGTCATATCCGCTGTGGTTTTTTGAGAGTGTAGCTATTCTTGATTAATCCGATTATTTAGAGATTTGATATCATCCATAATCTCATCAAAAGTAGGAGCAGTGCGAGAATATATCATCGCGAGCTGAGTGTCCTGGTAGTCTTTTTCCCAAAGATGGATAATAGATTCAGGCGGAATAATATTTATGGTTCCTGGAGATAATGTTGAATAATCGAAGCCTTTAAGGCCTATAAATGTCTTGCGGTGTTCTACTACGGCTTGAAACAATTTCCTATCGCCGATAGCCTCTTCTGCTATTTCGGTTTTCATAATCATTGAGATATCGTACAGATGTCTGGACATCCTCTCTATACGAATGTCTCCAGACGGCTTTGCAAACTCTTCGTGCAGCAGGCATATCTTTTCAATGAAAGTGCGCTGAGGCACTACTGCATTAATACTGAAAGGAGGTTCGGCAAATGAAGCATCCGCAGAAACATAACTATCAATGACGGAATTAATATTTATAGTCTCTAATGGCT
>JAQUBZ010000009.1 GCA_028686425.1 Bacteroidales bacterium
TAATACTTTTTTGCTTCATTCTATATCAGATCAAGATATGAAATATGACGATCGCTTTGGGGTGACATTTTTAGCCAGACGAATAGTGAGGTAATCAAACGGTTTAGCATCATATAGTGTAAAGAAATATAGTGAATCGTTCAGGGTTTTTGTCTAAAAATGGGTAAAAAACGGCCAAAACCGAAACTTTTTGAGACGTCCGGAAACTTTGCCAAAAATTAAAAAATTTGACCACTGATTATCAAGTACTTACGATGTGCATTCCGAAACTTTTTATTTGGAAAGAAACTTTTAATTTCTCACCTTGCACAATAATTTTGATGTCATAAACTACTTGATATTTAAAATAATGAATTACAAAATTTAATGCAACGTAATTGATGCGAGTTGCATCTATATAAAGAAGTCATAAATCAACCTGATGATTCATATATATTAATTAAAAAATAACTACAATGAAACGATAATTACTTCAAAGTGTACTAAACCTAACTCTACTTTCGATAGTTACGTGTCTGTTTGCATGTTCGTGCGAGAAGGACAATCCTTCTTCTTCAAAAAAACAAAAAGAATCGATAGTGCTGACCAAGGGTCAGCAGGAATTGTTGAACGGAGGAAATGCATTTGCATTCGAGTTGTTCAAAAATATTACACAGGCCGATCCCGGTGCAAATGTCTTTATCTCGCCATTGAGCGTAGCCTCGTCATGGTCAATGCTCGCAAATGGAGCATCGGGAGAGACATATAATCAGATAGTAACGGCCCTTGGCCATAAGGATTACAATATGGACGAGATAAATAACTACTACAAGTATCTGTTCAACTCATTATATCAAGTAGATCCATCTGTCACAATGTCAATGGCAAACTCTTTATGGATACAAGATGGTTTTCCCGTGTATGGCACATACAAACAGAACTTGTCCGAATACTATGATTCAGAGAGTAATATAGTGGATTTTTCAAAAACCTCCACAATAAAGAAAATCAACAAGTGGGCTTCAAATAAAACAAATGGATTGATTCCTCAAGTTGTTACATCAGCTGATTCAAAAATAAAGATGATGCTTGCTAATGCATTATATTTTGAAGGGCAATGGAAGTTTCCTTTCACTAAAGAAGCTAATAAAAAAGATGTTTTCACATGCTGTAACGGAGTGAAAAAACAAATCGATTATATGATTGCGGATATAAAGTTCTCATATTACGATAATGATGTTACTATAAGTGCACTTTCATATGGAAACGGAACCTATCAAATGGTTCTTTTACTGCCTGATGAAAATACGGATATTCAAACATTTATTAATAATCTTACTTGGAAAAAGTGGGATAATTGGATGACCTCTGCCAATTATGACTATGAGGTAAAATTGAAAATTCCTAAATTCAGTGATACGTATGACGCAAAAGGGTTGATGATTCCCGCACTGCAAAAGATGAATGTGGAATTACCGTTTGAAACTAATGCGGATTTCAGCAAAATGTCATCATCTCCATTGTATATAAATAGGATAATATCAAAATCCACAATTGATGTAAATGAGTATGGGACAGTTGCATCTACAGTGTTTGTCGTACCTTTGTATCGTACTCATACACCATCAAAAGGTACAATTGATATGAATCTCAACCGCCCGTTCGTGTATATCATTAAAGAGCAATCAACAAATGCAATCCTGTTTATGGGTGTAAAAAATAAATAACAACGGTTTAGTTTTAAATAGAGAAGAACCCCTGAAAGAAATCATTTATTCTTTCAGGGGTTTTGTTAAAAATAGTGCAATGTTTAGGGTTATCCTCCGAAATTGTCGTACAGAATACTTTCTTTGGCAACTCCAAGATTGTCTAGCAGATTGTTGACAGACTGAACCATCATTGGAGGTCCGCACATAAAATAAAGTATGTCTTCCGGAGCTTCATGAGCCTTGAGGTAAGTTTCATACAATACATTGTGTACAAATCCTGCAATATACGGAACACCTGCTGCATCGGCTTCAGGATCCGGCCTGTCAAGTGCAAGATGGAACTTGAAATTCGGAAATTCCTTTTCGAGAGCGTGATAATCTTCAAGATAGAATGCTTCTTTGAGGCTGCGAGCTCCATAGAAGAAGTTGACAGTTCTTTTTGTCTTTTCAGTCTTGAACAAATGCATGATATGGCTGCGCATAGGAGCCATACCTGCTCCACCTCCGACAAATACGAATTCCTGATCTGCAGGAGCATCTTCAGGGATAAAGAATTCACCGTAAGGTCCTGAAATAGAAACCTTATCTCCAGGTTTGAGAGAATAAATGTAAGAAGAACAGATTCCGGGATTGACATCCATAAATCCACCCTTTGCCTTGTCGAAAGGCGGGGTTGCGATACGGACATTCAACTTGATTATATTCCCCTCTGCGGGATATGTGGCCATCGAATAAGCCCTCAATGTAGGTTCAGGATTGACCATTTTCAGATTGAAAACACCCATTTTCTCCCAGTCTGCACGATATTCCTCGTCCACGTCAAAGCTCTTATAGTCAACAGTGATGGCAGGAACATCGACCTGGATGTAACCTCCTGAACGATAGTTAAGAGTCTCACCATCAGGTATTTTGACACAAAACTCTTTGATGAATGTGGCAACGTTCCTGTTGGAGATG
This sequence comes from Bacteroidales bacterium, assembly GCA_028686425.1. Taxonomy (GTDB): domain Bacteria; phylum Bacteroidota; class Bacteroidia; order Bacteroidales; family UBA932; genus Cacconaster. Next base: position 2,646 of record JAQUBZ010000009.1, read on the forward strand.
ACCTCACATTCCCACTTTTTGATACTTAAAACAGATTCAGGGACGATGATTTTCAGGTTATCTTTAACTTTGACCTGACATCCGAGTCTCCAGTTGTTCTGAATCTGTTTGCGGGTGAAAAATCCAACTTCTGTGGGAAGTATTGTGCCTCCTCCCTCAATGACTCTGCATTTGCACTGTCCGCAGCTACCTTTTCCGCCGCAGGCAGAAGGGAGAAATATTTTTTCATTGGCTAAAGTGGCGAGCAATGAGGCTCCCTGAGCCACTTCCAATTCTTTTCCGCCATTATTGATATCTATCTTTACGGTTCCTGAAGGAGTGAGTCTGGTCTTTACATAAAGCAGCAGCCCCACAAGCAGGAGTGTAAGAGATAGAAATACTACAATTGAAATAATTAATGTTATAATATCCATTTTTTCTGTCTCTCCTATAATTTAATTCCCATAAAGCTCATGAAAGCGATACCCATAAGCCCTGTAATGATAAATGATATGCCCAATCCCTTCAAAGGCTTTGGAACATTGGAATAGGAGAGTTTCTCTCTTATCGCAGCAATCAGAATAATTGCGAGGAACCATCCGAATCCCGAACCGAGGCCGTAAACGGTTGCTTCCCCAAGTGTTTCATAACCTCTTTTCTGCATAAACAGCGAACCGCCGAGGATTGCACAGTTGACAGCAATCAGAGGAAGGAATATACCAAGTGAAGAGTAAAGTCCCGGAGAGAATTTTTCGACCACCATCTCCACAATCTGAGTTATTGATGCAACAACGGCGATGAAGACGATAAAACTCAGGAAGCTGAGGTCAACCGAGGCATATTCGGGATTTAACCATGAAAGTGCACCGGCGGAGAGAATATACTTGTCTAACAGATAGTTGATAGGCAATGTTACTCCAAGTACGAATATGACTGCCACGCCAAGGCCGGCAGCGGTCTTGACATTTTTGGAAACAGCGAGGTATGAACACATTCCAAGGAAGAATGCGAATACCATATTATCGACAAATATCGATTTTACGAATAAACTAATATAATCTTGCATAATCTTCCGTTTTTATTGTTCTTGTAAATCTTTTTGTGCACTTCTCTGAATCCAGATGATACATCCTACAAGGATAAGGGCCATAGGGGGGAGAATCATCAATCCGTTGTTCTCGTAAAATCCGCCGTTTGCCACATACCAGCTTTGAGGTATAATTTGGTATCCGAACAGTGTGCCTGAACCGAACAGCTCGCGGATAAAGGCAAGAAGGACAAGTACCATACCGTATCCGAAGCCATTGGCAAGTCCGTCAACGAGTGACGGAACAGGTTTGTTTCCCAAAGCGAAAGCTTCAATACGTCCCATGATGATACAGTTTGTAATAATCAATCCGATGTAAACCGACAATTGCTTGCTCACATCGTATGCATACGCTTTCAGAAACTGGTCAATCAGGATTACAAACATGGCTACAATCACCAATTGTACAATAATCCTGATACGATTTGGAATGGTGTTGCGAAGCATTGAAATTATCATGCTCGAAAAGCCTGTGACAAGTGTTACGGAGAGCGCCATCACAATGGCTCCCTTTAATTGAACCGTAACTGCGAGAGATGAGCAGACACCAAGTACCAGCACCGTAATAGGGTTGGCCTTGAAAAGAGGTTTTCTATAAATATCTTTATTCATTTTCTCTATCTATTTATTGGTTGATTCAATATTCAGACTGTCTGCATCGTGTCCGGCGCAAGTGCCGTCCGTGCAGGTACTGTCTGTACAACATCCGTCACCGCATGGCGAATTGCCCGCATCAACAGCTTCTTTCTTAATGTTGAAATATGGTAAATACTCTTTAAACCATGAATCTATGGTGGTTTCAAGTGCCTTGCAAGTGATGGTTGCACCCGATATGGCATCCACTCCATTGACATTGTCAGCCTGACCGCCACCCTTTACAATAGCAATGGATTTGAAAGCTCCGTCTTTTTCAAGTCGTTTGCCCGCAAACTTGCCGTAAAATTTTTCGTGAGCAATTTCGGCTCCAAGTCCTGGAGTTTCACTCTCGTGGTCAAAGATTGCACCATGAATGGTGGCAAAGTCATCTTCTACCGAAATATATCCCCAGATAGCGCCCCAAAGACCTGCACCATAACAAGGGAATATGTTAAGAGTCTGATTGTCAGTTGTACATACAAAGACGGGTAGTTTTAAACTGGCTTTAAGAGCTTCTGCGGATGCCTCGTCTTTTGCTGCGTCAATCTTCTTGATAATATTGGCCTGAGCTTTAAGATCAACATTAAAAGCTTCTCCGTCAATAACTTCACCTTTATAGTTCAATATGTATGAATTGGTGATGTGCTGTTGATATAAATCTTTGATATAGGCTGTTTTATCGGCCTGTTCGTTGGCATCTGCTCCCAAATTGGCGGCACGAAGTATGGTTTGCATCTTTTCAAGAGCAATGTTGTCCTGTTGCCGCGGTTTCAGCAATGATGAAACAAGAGCAAGCACGCCTGCTACCACAACTACCAATATAGTTGAGTAGATAATAGTATATGTATTACTGTTTGTATTCATGATTAAACTGTTTTTGCTCTTTGTAATCTTCTTTTAATATTGGAATTGACCACGTAGTAGTCAATAAGAGGAGCGGCTGTATTCATCAGCAGGATGGCAAGCATCATACCTTCAGGGTATCCGGGATTGAAGAGCCTGATGATGATGGCAAGTGCCCCGATCAGGAATCCGTATATCCATTTGCCTGTTTCAGTCTGAGCTGCCGATACGGGATCTGTTGCCATAAATACGGCACCGAAAGCAAATCCGCCCATAAGTAACTGATAGTATGCAGGAATTGCAAGTGCCGACATTTCACTCGGAGCACAGAGATTGCCTATAAATCCGACAGATAAGGCTCCCGCTATACATGAAAGCATAATCTTCCAGCTTCCCACACCGGTGTAAATCAAAAAGATGGCACCGAGGATAATGGCAAGTTTGGATGTTTCTCCGACTGATCCCGGAATAAATCCGAAGAACATATCAGATACCGAGTAGTTGCTCAGCAGTGAAGATAGTCCGTCAGAAGTTTGGGAAAGAGGTGTAGCCCCCGTGAAACCGTCAACTCCGGCTGCTCCGGCTGTCCAGATCTTGTCTCCCGACATGTGACTCGGATAAGCGAAGAATAGAAATGCCCTTGCAAGAAGAGCGGGATTCCAAATATTCATCCCTGTGCCTCCGAATACTTCCTTTCCGATAATTACGGCAAAAGCAACGGCAATTGCGAGCATCCACAAAGGAGTAGTGACAGGGATTATAAGAGGAATAATCATACCGGATACGAGGTATCCCTCATTTACTTCATGACCCTTTATCTGAGCAGATGTAAATTCAATCCCAAGACCTACAATATATGATACAAGATATAAAGGCAGTATTTTCAGGAATCCGTACCATACAATGGCCCAGAATCCCATGTTACCATTGACCGCCAGATTATGCTGGTACCCTATGTTCCACATACCGAACAAGATACAAGGTACAAGAGCTATCATTACGACAGTCATCACACGCTTGAGGTCAACGCTGTCCTTTACGTGAGTACCACGCTTTGTGACAGTATCAGGTACAAACAGGAAGCTCTCAAATGCCTCGAAGGTAGAGTGCAGAAAGCCCAGTTTACCCCCTTTTTCAAAGGCGGGCTTTATTTTATCTGTAAATTTTCTTAAATTATTCATAATCACCTCCGTTTATTCCATTTCCTTTAACATGATGTCAATACCTTTTGAAACAATGGATTGAATGTCGATTTTAGACGGGCATACAAATTCGCAGAGGGCCACATCTTCTTCGATAACCTCGTATATGCCGAGTTCCTCCATTCTTTCAATATTTTCAGCTAAAATAGCTTTAAACAGATATACCGGATAAATGTCCATAGGAAGTACCTTTGAATATACGTCAGATACTACAAACGCCCTTTCTCCGCCATTGGTGTTGGTATCCATATTGTATTTTTTCTTAGGCATAAGCCATGAAAAATATGAATGCGAGAAGCTGAACTTATTCAGGCGAAACGGTTTGACCCATCCGAACATCTCATAGTAGTTTCCTTCCGGAAGCACTGTAATCAAATTGTTGTAGAATCCTAAAAATCCCTCTTTACCTATTGTTTCACCTGTAAGGATGTCGCCACTGATGACTCTTACATCCTTGTCAGAGCCGAAATATTCGGATAAGTCCGACATTGAAGTCCCGGGAAGGCACTTTACATAAGACGGATTGACAGCGGCGGGACCGGCAACAGCGACGGTACGGCTCATGTCATAAGTACCTGTGCGGAAGAGATTGCCTATTGCGACAAGTAAGAATAAGTCTATTGTCCATACGGTTTCTCCCTTGTTGATAGGGCTGATATGATTAATCTGTACTCCTACATTTCCTGCCGGGTGAGGTCCGTAAAACGAATGATAAATTACTCCGGTCAGCTTGTGAAAATCGGTGCCGGCAAAGTTGTCTGCATCAAGGGAGAAATGGATGCCCCCTTTTGTCAATTTGGAAAGGACATTGACACCTGCCTGCAGATTCTCAAAATTATTCTGTAGAGAAAATTCGAGATTTGCCGCAAGGGGGGCAGTGTTCATGCACGATACAAAAATAGACTTCGGAGTGACTCCCGGATCGGCGATAATGCCGTAAGGACGTTGCTTGATACACGGCCAGAGACCATGTTTGAGCAAGATGTCGATTACCTCCTGCCTGTCTGATGTTTCCAACTTAGGTATGTCATAACTCTGCACTTGGGCATCATTATTAGGCTTGATAGTAATTGCTAAAAGTTTCCTTTTGTCACCGCGTACAATCTCCGATACGGAGCCCTTACACGGAGAGCAGAAAACAATCTCAGGGTGCTTTTTGTCCGCAAATATGGGAGTGCCGGGTATGACACTGTCGCCTTCCTTTACAAGTAATTTAGGGGTAACTCCCCTAAAATCAGTCGGTTTCAAGGCTATAAGTGTCGGAACAACCCTCTTTGAGACTTTACAGAGAGCTTCTCCCGTTATGGGAATGTTGAGCCCTCTTTTCAATCTGATATGTTCTAACATTATAATTTATTTGGTTAAATATTAGTATTTTGCAAATTAGGGTGCAAATATATGGATAAAAAAGGGAAAAATATGCTTTGATTTACTTAAATCGGGATTAAATTTGCAGAACTATGGAAAAAATAAAAGATACAATTTTTAGAGATTTAAATACTGCTCAATGTGAGGCAGTTAAGCAAATTGATGGCCCTTGTTTGATTATAGCAGGGGCAGGTTCGGGAAAAACAAAAGTTCTGACGTGCAGGATTGCCAATATTCTGGAGCATGGATGCAAGCCGGGCAAGGTTCTGGCGCTGACTTTTACCAAAAAGGCTGCAACTGAGATGAAGCAGAGAATATCGGCAATTGTCGGAACCGATAGGGCGAGGTGGATATGGATGGGTACATTCCACTCCATTTTCAGCAGATTTCTGAGGGGAAATGCACAACTGCTCGGCTACCCGGATCAGTTCACGATATATGACCAGTCCGATTCAAAAAGCGCCGTGAGGCAGTGCATTAAAGAGCTGGAGCTTGATGACAAGATATATAAGCCGTCAGATGTGCTTTCGCGTATTTCCAAGGCCAAGAACAATCTTATCACAGCCGAAGCTTACCGTAACAATGCCACTATCATTCAGAACGATATGGCGGCGAGAAAGGGGAGGATCTGTGATATATATTCCCTTTATGCTTCAAAATGCAAAACTGCCGGAGCCATGGATTTTGATGATATATTGTTGAATACCAACATCTTGTTCAGAGATTTTCCTGATGCACTCGCACAGATAAGGGAGCAGTTCAATTATATACTCGTGGATGAGTATCAGGATACCAATTATGCTCAGTATCTGATACTTAAGAAATTGTCCATGCTGCATCAGAATATATGTGTAGTGGGCGATGACTCTCAGAGCATATACGGATTTCGCGGGGCCAGAGTGGAGAATATCCTTAATTTTCAGAAGGACTATCCGAAAGCCAAAGTTGTAAGACTTGAACAGAACTACCGCTCTACGCAGACAATTGTCAACGCAGCCAACAGCCTGATATCCAAGAACGAACACAGACTTCGCAAAGAGTGCTTCTCTCAGGCCGATATAGGGGAGAAAGTTGGTGTAATCAAGGCCTTTACAGAGCAGGAAGAGGCATATCTGATAGCTTCTTCTATTGTAGAGAAAATATATGCAGACAAGGCTCCATACGACAACTTTGTGATATTGTATAGGACAAATGCCCAGTCGCGAGCTCTTGAGGAGGCTCTTCGTAAGAAAAATCTGCCTTATAGGATTTACGCCGGATATTCGTTTTACGATAGGGCGGAAGTGAAGGATATGCTCTCATATTTCAGATTGATAGTCAATCCGAAAGATGACGAGGCTTTCAGGAGGGTCATAAATGTCCCCGCTCGCGGAATCGGGGAAACATCGATGGGATACCTTGCCACAGCAGCCCACAATAACGGGTGTTCGTTGTATGATGCATTATTTCTCCCTGAAAATGTGTTGTTTGAAAGTGGACTCAAAGATGCGGCGCTCAGAAAGATGAGAGCTTTCGGAGCCGTAATTGCCGAATTGTCGCAAAAGTCCGATAAGACAGATGCTTATCAGATAGCCCTTGAGGTAGGCAATGCGAGTGGCATACTCCTCTCCCTGAAAAATGACATTTCGGTTGAGGGACAGGCAAAATATGAGAATGTTCAGGAATTGTTCAATAGTGTGAAGGACTTTGTCGATGAAGAGAATGAAATGCGAAATGAGTTGGAAGATGATTGTGGTGACGAATATACGGCAAAAGAGTTTACCATAACATTGAGCGAATACCTTGAAAATATAGCACTTCTCTCCGAAGTGGAAAAAGAGGATGAGCAGGATAAAGAAACTTCCAACAGGATTACACTTATGACCGTCCATGCCTCAAAGGGGCTTGAATTCCCCTACGTCTATATTTCGGGAATGGAGGAGAATCTGTTTCCCTCCGAGAGCCGTAACGGAAGTCTTGAAGATATAGAAGAGGAGAGGAGGTTGTTCTATGTGGCACTTACCCGTGCAAAGAAATGTGTTACTCTCTCTTTCGCTAAAAATAGAATGAAATGGGGGCAGCATTCGTCTAATGCTGTGAGCCGTTTCGTTCGTGAAATAGATTCGCAATATCTGAGTGAATCCATTGATAATGACGATCTTGGCGGTGAAATATTTACAAGTGGCCTGAGTGGAGGATATTCCGGACGGACAAATATGCCATCCGGATCTTCAAGATATGGCAACTCCGTCAATCAGAATAATTCCGGACGCGGAGCTTCTTCAAGCACAGGAAGCAGCATCAGACAACAGCAACCTGTGTTTTCAAAGGCTGCGCCGAGGGCTGTCGATCCGAATTTCAGGCCGGATCCCATCTCTAAACTTGCCGTTGGGCAGCGTGTGGAGCATGACAGATTCGGATTTGGCATAATTTTGTCATTTGATGGGGAAGATGCCAATAGAAAAGCAATTGTTGATTTTGAAATAGGAGGAACCAAAACTTTACTACTAAAATATGCAAAGCTTCGCATTGTTTAGTAAATAGTGGCACAGAATTTGCAAATTATTATCATGAAGTTTTTCATAGTTTAAGTTTAGGTTAAGTAACGAGCCGGACCCGATCTGAAGGGTATCCGGCTCGTGAATTTTTAACAAAATAGGCCCTTGATATTCTCAAGAGCCTATTTTTGAAATCCAAACTAAAAATCACTAATTCATGCCGCCGTCACAGATGATAACCTGTCCGGTGACATAACTTGACAGTTCCGATGCAAGAAATGTTGCTACATCGGCTATATCTTGTGGCGTACCACCGCGTCTGAGTGCAATTTGCTTGAGCCACTCTTCACGGACCTTGTCCGATAAAGCTCCCGTCATTTCGGTAATGATAAATCCGGGGGCAATGGCGTTGGCGCGAATTCCGCGAGACCCCATCTCCTTTGCAATCGATTTGGCGAGACCAATCATTCCGGCCTTTGATGCAGAGTAATTACACTGCCCGGCATTGCCGGATACACCTACAATTGATGAAATATTGATGATGCTGCCACATTTTTGAGAGGACATCACGGGCACTACTGCATGGCAGAAATTAAAGGCCGATTTCAAATTGACCGTCAACACCATATCCCATTGTTGTTCCGACATTCTCATCAAAAGTCCGTCACGTGTGATTCCTGCATTGTTTACCAGAATATCGATACGTCCGAAATCTTTTACGATGGCTTCAACGGTTGAGTGTGTCTGCTCAAAATCGGCAGCATTTGAGACATATCCTCTGCATTTAACACCAAGTGTGGAAATTTCACGCTCGGTATGTTCAAAATTGTCGTCTCTGTTCAAATCGGTAAACACTATATCCGCACCCTCTGATGCAAATTTCAGGGCAATGGCTTTTCCAATCCCCCTTGCCGCACCGGTAATCAGTGCAACTTTTCCTTTTAGCATCTCCATTATTTCATCTCCTCCAATTTATCATTATCGATAAGGGCAAATGAGAGATTGCTCTTCACGCAAATCTTGTCTCTGACCTTCCCGACAGCTTCAATAAAAAACATCATCCCTTTTCTGTTCACTATTTTGGCAGTGGTCTCAAACAAATCTCCCGGATATACAGAAGATTTGAATCTCGCACTATCTATACCTGCGTAAAATGGTGTACGTCCTTTTAAAAATTCGCCAACCAGCAGAGAACATGCTTGTGCCATCATTTCACACAATATTACACCGGGGACAACCGGATGTCCCGGGAAATGCCCCTGCACAAAAAATTCATTACCGGTCACGTTATATTTAGCGTGAGCTACATTGTTTTCATCTATATCTATCTCATCTACCAGAAGCATTGGTTCACGATGAGGGATATACTCTTTAATTTGTTCTCTTGTCATAATATATCCTTTATTTTATTTTTCTTAATGCGATACACCCGTTGTGTCCACCAAATCCGAGTGAATTTGAAATTGCTATTGTTGCATCAAATGAAGCTGAATGGTTGGGTGTATAATTCAGGTCGCAATCGGGATCCGGTTCGTTCAGACCTATTGTTGGAGGTATGATACCTTCTTTAAGAGCCATTGCAGCGGCAATGACTTCTATTCCTCCGGCTGCTCCGAGAGGGTGTCCAGTCATAGATTTTGTGGAGCATATAGCTGTTTTGCGAGCTGCCTTTTCTCCAATTGCAATTTTGATGGCAGCCGTTTCCGATTTGTCGTTAAGGGGAGTACCTGTGCCGTGTGCATTGATGTGCAATCTGTCGTTTTCGGTATAGCCGGCCTCTTCCAGAGCCTTTCTGATAGCATTGGCTGCAGTTGTCCCATCGGGGCGGGGAGCAGTGTAATGATATGCGTCACAAGTATTTCCGTATCCGCATACCTCTGCATATATTTTCGCTCCGCGTTTGACGGCATTATCATACTCTTCCAAAACAACTATTCCGGCTCCCTCTGCAATGACAAAACCCTGTCTTCTTTTGTCGAATGGAAGAGATGCTTCCAAAGGATTTTCAGAACGGGAAAGGGCCTTGCTATTGGCAAAACCTCCAATTGCAAGGGGAGATACGGCAGCTTCCGCTCCACCGGCAATTATAGCATCTGCGTAGCCGTGCTTGATGGCGCGATATGCCTCTCCTATCGAATGAGTGCCTGTAGCACAAGCTGTTACAATTGGCAAACATACACCTCTTGCATTATGGGCAATTGCTATATTTCCCGAAGCGATATTCGAAATCATCATAGGAATAAACAGAGGTGATATCCATTGCGGACCTTCATTGACCATTTTTGTGGTCTCATTTACAAACGTGTCCATGCCGCCTATGCCCGAACCGATATATACACCAAGTCTGTCAGGGTCAATCTGCACTCCGCTCTCTTTCATTGCCTGATTGGCGGCGGCAAGCGCAAATAGAGCATACCTGTCATTTTTGCGAGCTGTGGCTCCATCTATTCCATAATCAGCAGGATTGAAATCCTTAACTTCGCCTGCAATTTTTACAGGAAGATTATCCGTGTTGAAACGTTTAATAACGTCTATTCCGCAAACTCCGTTTATCAGATTATTCCAGAATATATCAAGTGTATTTCCTATGGGAGATATAACACCAACCCCCGTAATTACTACTCTTCTCTCCATATTACACCCATTTATTTGTTCCTTTTAACAGATTTTCGGCCTCACTAATCATGCTTTCGATGATTTGTACGGTAGGCTCTATCTGCTTTACCATTCCGGCACTTTGTCCGGCCATGTAACTTCCCATCTTCTCATCACCCTCTTTTACCGCCTTACGAAGCGAACCTGTGCCAAACTCCATGATTGATTCGCTTGTCTGAGCAGGATCTTTTTCCATTTCGGCAAATTTTCTGGAGAAAGGTGTTTTCAGCGACCTTACAGGGTGTCCGAGGCTCTTGCCTGTTACTATGGTGTCGGTATCTCCTGCCGCCAATATCTTTTTTTTGTAAATCTCATGAATTTGGCACTCTTCCGCTGACAGAAAACGAGTTCCGCATTGAACCCCTTCAGCTCCAAGCATAAGGGCTGCCGCAAGACCTCTTCCGTCAGCGATACCTCCTGCTGCAATGACGGGAATTTGGACTGCATCACAAACTTGAGGGACAAGAGCCATGGTATTCATCTCTCCGATGTGTCCCCCCGATTCTCCACCTTCGGCCACTACGGCGCAAGCTCCCATTCTTTCCATACGTATGGCAATTGCCGTTGATGCCACCACCGGAATAACTTTGATTCCGGCTTCGAGCCACTCTTTCATATACTTGGTGGGCATACCGGCTCCTGTTGTTACCACAGGCACCTTTTCCTCGATTACCATCTGTGCAATCTGGTCCGCTATAGGGCTCATCAACATTACATTAACACCAAACGGCTTATTGGTTGACGACTTGCATTTTCTAATCTCATCTCTTACCACATCTGCTCCTGCATTGATTGAGGAAATGATTCCCAAACCGCCTGCCTGAGATACTGCACTTGCAAGGGTCGATTCCGATACCCATGCCATTCCGCCCTGGAATATAGGGTATTTGATATTTAATAAATCACAAATTCTGCTTTTAATCATATTTTTTAATTTTTAGACCATTTAAATAAACATGCTCCGGCAGTAAAACCTGCGCCGAATGCACTTAAAACGAGAGTATCCCCACATTTGAGTTGTTTGTTGCGGTTTAGTTCATCAAGAAGGATGGGAATACTGGCAGATGATGTATTTCCATAATTTTCGATATTGTGCGGGAATTTTTCTTCACTCTGATTAATATAATTTCTTATGGTTTCAATTATTCTTATATTTGCCTGATGCAGAAGATAATGGTCAACATCATCGTAAGTGTTGCCACTCTCTCTGACGACACATTCAATGTCTTTCAGAGATGCTGCTACGGCGAGTTTAAATACATCCTGCCCCTTCATTACGAGTGGACCGTCCGGCTCATCTTTGCTGATAAAAGGGGTGCTTTCGAGCTTTCTCATCTGATAAAGAGCCTCCGATTTGCTGATGGATGTCAATTTTACAGCCTTAAAATCGTTTCCTCTTGTCAAAACAACTGCTCCGGCCCCATCTCCAAATAAGACGCACGTGTTACGCTGCTGCCAGTCCACCATTCTGGTAGGCTCTTCAGCACATACTATCAGTATAGTGTTGATTTCCGATTTGCTTTGAAAAAACGAATTGGCCATGTCGAGGGCATAAATAAATCCCGCGCAAGCACCATTGATGTCGATGCACGGGCATTCCGCACCAATCTTTCCCTGAATAATACAACTCATAGAGGGAGTTATATATTCGTTTACAACATTTGAACAAATGATGAAGTCGAGCTCGGAGGCTTTGATACCCGCATCCGTCAACGCATTATCGGCTGCTGTGGCGGCCAAATCTTCCAATCGTTCATTTGAAATAATCTGTCTTTGCTTAATTCCTGTTCTGGTAACAATCCATTCGTCGCTTGTATCTAAAAAATCTGCGAGCATCTCGTTTGTCACCGTCAGCGAGGGATGCGCACTTCCTGTTCCGGTAATATTCATATATTTTTATTTAAAACGGTGCAAAGCTCGCTCAGAGTGGTATAGAGAGCAAATTTTTGTGGCGAATAGAATTCGTAATGTGGCAAAAAACCAAAATAATGTGGCGAAATATTGATATATGTGGCGAGATTCTTGCTACATTTGGGGGCAAATTTACGATGACTGATGAGTAAAAAATTACCGGCATATCTGATATCAAAGAACCAACTTGTTGGCACTATAATATTTACAGTGTTGTTTGCAATAGTGTTCCTGAATATATATACGCCACTCTCTTCTACCGCATGGTTTAATCTTGGGAAGCCGTTTTACTTCTTCTTTACCCTCGGTTTCATCAGTGCGGCCACCCTAATTCTGATAATAAGCAGAATTATCATGTATAAAACAAGGAAGCGTTTTGAATTGACGACTGCACAATATGTTCTGTGGATTATTTTGGAAATAGTGCTTATATCATTGTTCTATACATTTGTTACAATCAATTGTATCAATCCGGCCGATCTGTTTTCGACAGTTTTCCCCAAAGCCATAGCTTATACTTCTATTATTTTGATAATTTCGTACTCGGTGTCGATAATGTATTGTGCCATTAATGACAAAAACAAGAAATTGAGTGCGCTGAATGAGGATTATGATGATAGTGATGAAGGTAATATTATCAACCTTTCGGACAACAACGGCATTCTCAGATTTTCAGTCAAACTCGAAAATCTCTACTATATAGAGTCTCAAGACAACTACATAAAGGTGCATTATTTTAATAAAGGGACTATGTGCAACTATATGATCAGATGTACACTTAAGACCATAGAGGAGAGCTTTGCAGGCGGTACGCTTATCAGATGCCACCGTTCATATATAGTTAACTCCGATAAAGTCAAAGTATTGCGTAAAGAAAAGGATGGGGTATATATAGACCTTGATTTTGACGGAGCAAATGAAATACCCGTTTCAAAAGGGTATTCCGATGCCGTTTTGGAATATTTCTCAAAAAAATAGTTGCATAATTCCACAAGATTATATACTTTTGCACCCTCTTTCAGAGAACGATCCGCTAGCTCAGTTGGTAGAGCACAACACTTTTAATGTTGGGGTCTTGGGTTCGAGCCCCAAGCGGGTCACTAAAAAAAATCGCAAGTAGCTCTAATCAAGCACTTGCGATTATTTTTATAACCTTGTTCAGATTTATTTCAATATGACCAATTTTGTTCCGGTAATGGTTACAGGCAATGTAATAGCTTGAGTTACGACATTGATTGTACAGTTAAGCTTGTCATTTTCTATGCTGCCTGAAATATTTGCTGTAGCAGGCATGGCTTGTCCACCCATTGAATAAGTGACGGTTCCACTATACGAAAGCAGTGTCTTTGTTCCGGATTTGGAAAGGACAATGTCCGATACACTGATATTTACAGGAATTTCACCAAATACGAAATCAGTCAAGTCAACCTTGACAGTGGTTTTGGTTATTTCCGAAACAGTGATTACTGCAGGTGTGGAAATGCCTGTAAATGATGCGGTGCAATTGTAAGTACCGGCTACTTCTTTGGCAAGATTGTCATCCTTTGTGCAAGATACGGCTACAATGGATAAAATTGCCAAACATGGGATTAATAATTTTCTAAGCATGTTTTATATTTTAATTAAATTTTAAAACGCAAATATAATCTATTTGTGTAGTAGTTTGGATTTTTTTATCTAAATTTACGCACATTTTAATTTTAATTTAAACTAATGGGTATTATTCTATCAATCGTAATCGGTGCAGTCGCAGGTTGGCTTGCCGGTTTAATTATGAAAGACCATGGATTCGGTTTCTGGATCAATCTTCTTGTAGGTATTGTCGGCGGTTTTATCGGCGGCGAAGTTTTGAGCTGGCTCAATATTAGTTGGGGCGGTCTGTTCGGACAATTGGCTACGGCAGTAGTAGGTGCAGTAATTCTTTTATGGATTGTGTCTTTATTTAGAAAAGGTAAAAAATAAAAGTTGTATGAAGCATATAAAAAGAATAGTTGTCGCTTTTGTGGCAATTGTTGTGATTGCCGCGTGCGGTTCCGTTGCATTTACGGGAAGAAAACAGTTGCTTGTTTATTCGGATAGTCAGATTACATCATTGTCCGAACAGTCTTACACCGAGTTCCTGACCACAGCCAAAATGTCAACCAACAGAACTCAACTTGCACAGGTTCAGGCTGTCGGCAAAAGGATGACACAGGCTCTCGAGTCTTACCTCAAGAAAGTGGATCAGACCAATTACCTTCAGGGGCTGAATTGGGATTATACTCTGGTACAATCCAACGAAGTTAATGCGTTCTGTATGCCGAGTGGCAAAATTGTCTTTTACGAGGGTATTATGCCCTACACCAACAAGCCTGATTTTATAGCAGTTGTCATGGGACATGAGATAGCTCACGCTGTCGCACGTCATGGAAACGAACGCATGAGCCAGGAAGCTCTGGTGGGTACTGTAGGCTCTGTTCTTAATCAGATGATTGCTAAAAATGCAACTCAGGGCACTCAGGCGCTGTTTGATGTAGCTTTCGGGCTTGGCGGGCAATACGGTCTGCTGCTCCCTTATTCAAGAAAGCATGAATATGAAGCCGACAAGATTGGTCTTATCATCATGGCAATCGCCGGCTATGATGTGGATCAGGCTCCTGTTTTCTGGGAAAAAATGAGTGCCAATTCAAATGGTTCGTCAGTTCCTGAATTTTTGAGTACACACCCGACAGATGCCAACAGAATAGCCAACCTCAAGAAAGTTATTCCGGAAGCAAAAGCCTATATAGGCAAGTAGCTTGTTGCCTGCTTTATTCCTCTAATTTTGCAAGAAACAACAACAATGAGAAGTTTTGCAAGTGATAATAATTCGGGTGTACATCCACGTGTGATGGCTGCTCTGATAGAAGCCAATGTCGATCATGCAGTAGGGTATGGAGATGATCCGTGGAGTGCTGCAGCCGAGGCAAAAATAAAAGAAGTGTTCGGACATGAAGCATCAGCTTTTTTTGTTTTTAATGGAACAGGGGCCAATTCTGTTGCATTACAGAGTATTACACGTCCTTTTAATAGTATATTATGTGCTCAGACAGCCCATATTTTTGTTGATGAATGTGGGGCTCCCGCCAAAATGAGCGGGTGTTCGATTGTATCCATTCCGACTCCTGACGGAAAGCTGACTACCGAATTAATCAAACCTCATTTGATAAATTTCGGTGTCTGCCACCATTCTCAACCGAAAGCGGTCTATATTTCTCAAGTATCAGAATTGGGGACAATTTATACAATAGAAGAGGTCAAGGCTCTTTCCGACCTTCTCCATTCTTACGATATGTATCTTCACATGGATGGGGCCCGTCTTGCAAATGCCTGTGTATCACTTGGATGTACTATGAGAGAGATAACCGTTGATGCAGGGGTTGATATTTTAAGTTTCGGTGGTACTAAAAATGGAATGATGATGGGAGAGTCTGTAATATCTTTCCGTCCCGAAATTACTGAAAATTTGCAGTTCTATCGCAAGCAGGCAGCCCAGCTCGCATCCAAACAACGTTATCTGGCAGCTCAGTTTATCCCTTATCTTACTGATAATCTGTGGTATAATAATGCCTTGAATGCCAATCTCAAAGCTCAGAAACTACTCTCGATACTTCTGAAACATCCGGAAATCGGACTGACTCAGAAGATGCAGTCCAACCAGATATTCTTTATCGCTCCGAAGGATGTCCTGAACAGGCTGATGGAGGAATATTTCTTCTATTATTGGAACGAAGATGCAGGTGAAGCACGTCTTGTGACTTCATGGGATACAACCGATGAGGATATTGATGCGATAGGACGGAGCCTTGATGTCATATTCTCCTCAAGGTAAACTACTTATAGGAAGAATCTGAATCCTCCCTGAAATTTCAGGTTGAATTTGTTTTCGTCCCGTATGGTGATAACTTGTGATTTTACAGGGAAGTAGTAAGATGCACCTGCTTCAAGATATATTGAAGTGCGGTTTAACACCATGTATTGTGCCCCTACGCCACCCGATAGTGACCACGACAGAGGCTTGATTGACACATTGTCCGACCCTACTTTAGCTGATACGCATTTCTCAACCATTCCGCTGCCGGAGATATATGTCGAGATTTTGTCATCAGTGAAAAAATCCCATTGAATATTGATGGGGACTCCCATATAATGAACTTTTTGCCTGTAAATAATCTGATTGGAAGAAGATATTACATCGGAAGAGAGCAGCGTATATACCAGTCCTGTTCCGACAGATACGGTGTTTGAGACAAACTTATTGACAGTGAGACCGAAACTTAACGGTTGGTGGTGCTTATAGTTGAGATCTAAATTGCTGTAATGATTATCCAGATTAATTTTGTTGGAGGCGGCTCCCGCACTATTCACAATGAGTTTATCCATGGGGATAGGGTCTGACGACACATTGTCTGAAAAAAAGTTGGAAGATTGCTCCAAATCAGTGCTTCTGTAACCGGACAAAAAGTCATTATGCTGACCCGAAATACCGGCATTTACGCTCCATATTCTGTCACGGTTATCAGGTTCATCTTCCTTAATTGCTTGTGCAATAAGATCGTCAATAGTCAACTCTCTGTTTGTCTGCTTCTGTTCGGTCTTTTTATCTTTCGCGGCCACTGCCTGTGTATCCGTTACGCTATTTGCGGATTTGCTGTCCGTCTCTGTTTCAGATTTGCCAATGTCTGTATTTTTGACTTCAGAATCAGCGGATTTGGCTCTATCCTCATTTGCAGCTGTTGCGGTAGCACTTAAAGTGCCACTGTTTCGGCGATTATCTCTTTTCGATGGTCTGTCTGTATGTATTTCCGGCTGATTGACGGAATATATGCTTTCGGAAATATCCGGGGTTTCGTTTGATGTATCAGAAATTACAATTGATTCAGCAACAGTATCTTTGGAAGAAAGCGGAGTGTTGTTGGAAAGATTGCCTGTTATAACCAATGCCAACAATACAACAGCAGCGGCTGCCACAGCCATCCATGGCCATTTTGCAGCAAAAGCCTTTTTGCCTTCGGTTTTGTTTAAATCACGGATGATGTTGTCCCATCCTTTTTCGGGAAGGGGCTCTTCATGTTCCGAAAGGCTCTCTTTGACTGATTTAATCCATTTATCGTGTTCTTGTAACATATATTATAAACTCATTATTCATTTTTTACTGCATCTAAATATGTATTTATTTTCTTGGCCAATAAACTTTTGGCCCTCGAAAGTTGTGATGAAGAAGATTTCTCGTTTATTCCGAGCATCCGTGCTATTTCCCTATGTGACTTATTTTCAAAGGTATATAGATTGAAAACAGCTCTGTATCCGTCAGGCAGCTCACTTATATATTCAAGTATGATATTTTTAGGGACTAAACGAATCTGCTCTTGCGGAGGCTCCTCATATTTGTCGGCAATTGACATGTCGGTCCTATTGTCTCTTATCTTTTTTGTTTTGCGAAGATATTCGAGAGAGGTATTGACTATTACTCTGTCCGTCCATGCTTTTAAAGACCCTTCTCCTCTATACGTAAATTTGTCGAAAGAATTAAATATCTTTATAAACCCATCGTGCAGAACATCTTCTGCGGCAGTGCGTTCACCTATATATCTTATGCAGATAGCGAGCAAACGAGGGCCGTAGCACTCATACAACTCCTTTCTTGCGGCATTGTCTCCCTTTTTGCACAGATTTGAAATTTCTTCTTCCCGCATACACTTTACGTGGATTAATTAATATTAAATGTAAAAATATTAAAATACTGCATATTATCGAAAATGAATTAAAATTATTATTTTTATGGTGCAGTATTTGCTTTTGTTGCCGTTTATAATGTGCAATGCAATTAACGAAAATTATAAAATTAAAATTAAAAATGAAACAAATTAAACATTTACTATTATTGGCTGTAATAATCCTTCCGTTCCTTCAATCATGCGGTAATGTATATGACCCTCAGTCATATGCAATTGTCACTATCAAGACATCGGATGCAAAGGATTATTACTTTACTCTTGACTCAGGTAAGACCATTTATCCCGGAGACAAGTCGAGAATGCCGAATTTCGTTCCTAAAGACGGTGTTCGTGCCATTATTTATTTTACCGAATTGACTGAAAAGGTTTCAGGCTATGATTACAATGTCATGTTATATAATATTGAAACCATACTTACTAAAGACATAGTTTGTCTTCAGGATGCAAAATACGATACTCTCGGCACTGATGAAGTTGAGTTGTCCTACGCCTCTATAAGCGGAGGATACCTGAATGTCGAATTTAAAATATATAGCGCAGGTGGCATAATGCATTCTGTTAATTTAGTTGATAATCAGCTTCTTGAATGGGATGGAGAAAATACTCTGCTCGAATTCAGGCATCAGGCCAACGGTGATTACAAAGGCACTTTGGCAAAAGGGATGGTTTGCTTCAAGCTGGGGCAGTATGATCCGGCTGTGACTTCAAAGAAGATTACATTGAGGGTAAACACTTATAGCGGAAGTAAAGATTATGTGATTAATAAATAGTTTGGTGAAAAGTGCTATCTTTGAACAAAAATTTTATGAAAAAGTTCACGATAGCACTTGCATCAATCTTATTAATTATGATTTCATCATGCCGATCAGGAGCCTTATCGGAATATAAGGCGGATATTATACCGGAACCACGAGAGGTTAGTCTTCTGCGTGGTTCTTTTATTATTGATTCTCAGACTATTATCGTGTCTGAAGAGCGTACGGCAAACTCCGTAAAATATTTGTCTGATTATCTGCATAAGTACTACAATCTGACACTTTCGCACGGAGCCACCGGCAGCCGTGCCATTGTGTTATCCGTAAAAGAGATGCCTCAGGCAAAACAGGGGGCCTATTCACTCGATATTTCGTCAGACAGCATCAGAGTTACAGGATACAATGAAGCAGGAGTATTCTATGGCATTCAGACACTTATACAGCTGCTGCCCACCAATTTGAGCGGGAATATAACCGTGCCGTGCATAAAAGTTGAGGATGAACCCCTCTTCGAGTATCGAGGTATGCACCTTGACGTGGTAAGACATATTTTTCCTGTGGAATACGTAAAACAATACATTGATTATCTCGCCCTCCACAAAATGAATTATTTCCATTGGCATCTCACTGACGATCAGGGGTGGAGGATGGAGAGCAAAAGTCATCCGCGACTGAACGAATACGGTTCGTACAGAGATGCGACCATTATCGGAGTGTTTCCGGGGACAGGTGTCGATTCAACAAGATATGGAGGATATTATACCGTAGAACAGATGAAAGAAGTTGTGGACTATGCCGCAGAGAGATACATTACAATAGTTCCCGAAATAGATATTCCCGGACACTCAATGGCAATTCTTGCAGCTTATCCGCAATTCGGAACACAGCCTGACAGAGTTGTAAAGCCGGCAATCACATGGAATATATATAACCGTCAAAATAATGTTCTTGCTCCAAGTGAGGAGATGTTCAGCTTCCTTGAAGATGTATTCAATGAGATGATGGATGTCTTTCCGGGAAAGTACATTCATTCCGGATCTGATGAGTGTGCCCATAAATGGTGGACTGAAGATCCAAAGACACAGAGATTCATCAAAGAACACGACTTGAAGGATGAGAAAGGGTTGCAAAGTTATTTTTCCAAGAGGGTAAACGATATTATACGTGCTCGCGGCAGAGTAGCAGTCGGGTGGGATGAAGTGATTGATCACGAAAAAGTTGACGGAATAGTGCCAATGGTGTGGAGAAATGAGCAAAATGTAATCGAGGCTGTCAGACAGGGCTATGATGTGATATTGACTCCGATGCCGTACAGCTATTTCAATGCCAGACAAAGAGAAGACGAACCCGAACTTACATATCCGATGCCGGCAACTTTAATGGAAAAAGTGTATTCATTTAATCCTATTCCCGATGGCCTCACAACCGAACAGAAGAATCAGATTTTAGGAGGTCAGGGGTGTATGTGGACAGAGTATTACGATTCTCCGGCAAGGGTTGAATATTCGGTATTTCCACGAATATCCGCTTTGAGTGAAGTGTATTGGAGCAATCCTCAGAACAGAAAGTGGGATAGGTTCAAGTCTAAAATTCAAACACAGTTTGAAAGGTACGACTTGTGGGGAATACGTTATTGCGATTACGAAAAAACACGGAAATAGTCTCCTGTTATAGAGATATGATTGTCGTATGACTATTCAATCAATATACATACAGGATAGCCTGACTCCACGTCTATGGTGTGTCCGGTATCGGTCAGCAGACCGCTCTCCGGGTTTATTGTAAAGATTTGGATAAGTTGCTCATCTTTGCTTGCCACAAACATCAGCGTGCCCTCTTTGTTGATGACGAAATTGCGCGGATGTCCCGCTGTCGGCTGATAACCTACTATTGAAATGGTTCCGTTATCTGCAATTTCCATGATGGCTATCCTGTCATTCATCTTTCGGTGAGACGAATAGAGATATTTTCCGTCAGGATGAAGATGGATATCTGCACTTGCTTGAATATCAGTTGAATCCGCTAATATTTCCTGCTTCAGCGATAGACCGAGATTATTGTCTGATTGTTCAGAATAGCTGTAGGTGCTGATTGTACCACTCAGTTCGCTTAACAGATAGATCTGATTCCTTGCAATGTCGAATTCGAGATGTCTCGGTCCCGATCCCGGCGCTGTTTTGATGTAATATGGATTATTGGGGATACATTTCATCTTTCCGTTACTATTTTCAATTTTGAAAATATATAATTTGTCGTCTCCGAGATCGGTGGCGATCAGATAGTTGTCAGTAAATTCAGGATCGGACAATATGCGTACGGTGTGGATATGAGAAGATGCCTGCCTGATGATATTGGGACCTTGTCCGCAAAACTGCATGACTTGTGATGCAGGATTGATAATTCCGCTGTCGGTAGGATAGACGGAAATACTTCCTCCAGAATAATCGGCAGTGAAGAGATATTCCTTGAAATATGAGATGTAACATGGATCTTTTGCTATATTTTCATTTGAAGAGATGAATTTCAGTCCATTTTTGTTGTCAAAAGATGATATTTTGGAATTATCTCCCGATTCCGTAACGGCAAACAGGTATCTGCCGTTGTCTGAGAGGGCTATATATGATGAGTTGCAAACTGCTGCACTTTCAATTTTATTGTATTCAAATGACTTAGTATCAATAGAATACTTAAATAAGCTGTCCCCATAAGTTCCAACATATAAGGTGATATGCTTTTCATAATTGTTCGTTTGTCTGCATGAAGAAAATGCAAGTGCCGCAAAAACTAATAAAAACGTAAAAGATAGGGAGTTTACAAGTTTCATTTTTTTTTGTAAATATATGCCAAAAAATTGGATATTATAAATTGAAATTATTAAATTTGCATGATTATAAACTTTTGTGCTATGTCAGGCAAAAAAAATATCTTGGTAGCTGAAGATAATGACAATAACTACCTACTCGTTTCTCTTATACTGAGGAATGAGTATAATGTCTATAGGGCAAGTAATGGAGCTGAGGCTCTTAATTTACTGAAAGATAGACAGTTTGATCTTATCTTTATGGATATTATGATGCCTTTGATGGACGGCATTGAAGCTACACGCAAGATTAGGCAGTTTGACAATTATACTCCTATTGTAGCCCTCACGGCATACAGACATGATGAGAATAGAAGAGCTGCATTGGATGCAGGCTGTGATGACTTCCTGACCAAACCTGTCAGCAAGGATGCCTTGATGGAGACCATTTTTGCCAATCTGGCGGAAGAGTAGAGATTCATCGGATTACGGACAACCGATTTAACGCAACAATTATTGTTGCGTTTTTTTGTATAGGCACAAAAACAAAAAGCACTGATATTCAGTGCTTTTTGTGATCCCTCAGGGGCTCGAACCCTGGACCCCAACATTAAGAGTGTCGTGCTCTACCAACTGAGCTAAGAGACCAATCGGGCTGCAAATGTAGAGATTTTTTTTGTAATACAAAAAAAAATCTGTGTTGATTAATAGAAGAAATTAGTTTAACTTTGAATTTATTTTGAAAAACAGAGACAAATGTATAAGGAAGACAAATTGTATGTCGCTCATTCGACAAACGGACCCATTTCCATCATTGGCAAAATGGCAAACAGACACGGATTGATAGCAGGTGCAACCGGTACCGGTAAGACGGTATCATTGCAGGTATTGGCGGAAACATTCTCACAGGCAGGAGTACCTTGCTTCATGGCAGATATGAAAGGTGACCTTTCAGGAATAAGCCAGGTGGGGAAGATGAATGGTTTTATTGAAAAGCGGTGTGCCGAATTCGGAATAGAGTCTCCTCAGTTTGCAGAGTGCCCTACGCGTTTTTTTGATGTGTTCGGCGAACAGGGATATTGCATGAGAACAACAGTATCGGCTATGGGGCCGCAACTGCTGTCAAGACTGATGGAACTAAACGAAGTTCAGAGTGGCGTACTTAACGTAGTGTTCAGAATAGCAGATGATCAGAATTTGCTTCTCATTGATTTGAAAGATTTGAGGCTGATGCTCGATTTTGTCGGAAAAAATGCTGCAAATTTCACAACATCATACGGAAATATATCTTCTGCAAGTATCGGAGCAATACAAAGGGCTTTGCTGGCAATCGAAAGTGAAGGAGGCGACAAATTTTTCGGAGAGCCAGCATTTGATGTCAACGACCTGTTAGACAAGGTGAACGGTAAAGGTGTAATGAATGTTCTTGCCGCCGATAAATTGATGCAGAATCCGAAGCTTTATTCTACTTTTTTACTTTGGCTCCTCACCGAATTATATACACAGCTTCCGGAAGTGGGAGATCTTCCTCTTCCGAAACTTATATTTTTCTTTGATGAAGCCCACATGCTGTTTGAGGGAACTTCAAAGGCTCTTGTTGACAAGATAGAGCAGGTGATAAGGCTTATACGCTCTAAAGGTGTCGGCATATACTTCATTACGCAATCTCCTACAGATGTTCCCGTTGATATTTTAGGTCAGCTCGGTAATAGGATTCAGCATGCTCTCAGAGCATTTACACCGAAAGATCAGAAAGATGTGCGAGCAGCTGCCCAGACTTTCAGGGCCAACCCCGATTTCAAGACCGAAGACGCAATCATGGAGCTCGGTACGGGGGAGGCGCTTGTTTCATTTTTGGATGAAAAAGGGGCTCCGTCAATTGTCGAAAGGGCTAAAATATTATTTCCTTTGAGCTCTATCGGGGCGATATCGGACGGCCAGCGTCTCGACGTCAATAATATGGCACCATCCAATATAAAGGCATACGATAAGTTTTTTGACCGCGAAAGTGCATACGAAGTGCTGAACGAGCATTATGAAAAGGCTCGAAAAGAAGCTGAAATAGCTGAAAAAGAGGCAGCTGAAGAGGCAGAAAGGGAGGCGGAAGAGAAAGAAAAGGCTAAAAAAGAGAAACAGTCAGGTAGAAATAAGTCTATAACACGCACTATTTTCGGAACGATGATAGGGGCTGTGGCTACAAGTTTTGCCAGAAGCATGGGAACACAGGTTGCAAGAAATATAACAAAGGGCAGTACCGGTTCAAGATCGACATCCTCCAAAAAGAAAAGTTCCACCACTCTGAATAAGGCCGCCAAATCTGCCACGAATGCAGCTACACGCAAGATTACCAATGAAATACTGAAAGGAATCTTTAAATAGAGTTGTGTTGTGGGTGCTTTATGACCCACTTTTTAAAATATCGGCGGGGTAGGGGTTAATCTCTTGCTCCGCTGTTTATATTCAGATATGTGTCAATACGAAGTTTGACATTTTCCTGAAGATTTCTGAAATAGAAAGGAATTTCCTGTATATGATAATTTCCCCTTTTGAAAAATGGCTCTAACGCAGGAATGTAGTAGTCGTCAGGATTTATGCCGTCAACAATAAGTACATGTTTGAGGGTATCGACTTTGACCCCTATCATATTATTGACCTCTTTGGCAATACTTCCGTCTCTGTTGAGAAATACTGCTCCGAGGTGTTGCTCGCGGTCGGCATAAGTTGTGTCTGTATGCCAATTCAAAGGATTGATAATAAAGCAATTATCATCTAAATATCCGGATGTTGCCGACGTATCGGACAGACTGATGGTGGAAATACATACTCCTAAATCTTTATCTCCCCGAGCAGGTCGCAAATATGTGCAACCGACAGTATCTTGTGGAGTTACTTTATATCCCATAATGTATCCGGCCACAAAACGGCTGAAAATCTCATCATCAAACTTCTTCTGTATGAGTTCGATGACACATTTGGCTCCCTGGCTGTGTCCGGCAAGAATAAAAGGTCTTCCATTATTGAAATGTGAGATGTAGTAATCGAATGCATTGGAAATATCTTCAAAAGCAATAGCGAATCGTCTTTCTATCTCTTTGTCATCCAACAGAAAAGATTCAAGTGAAATCTGTCTGTAATATGGAGAGTAGAAATTTGCATCCCGGCTGAAGGCCTCTCTTCCCAAAATGATTGAAGGGTCAACTGCGTTTCTTTCACGCTGATTATCAATATCCATGAAATGAATTGTATCTCCTTTTGGAGAAATACTGTCCCAGATACATGTGGGGACGATATAAAATACATCCACATCTTTGCCGCGCTCCATAGCCTGAGGTTCAAACCATGAAGATGAGAGAGAATAGTCTGCTTTATGGGGGATTGTGCGGTTGTCGCACCCTGCCGACATAAATATACAAGTTACAATGATTACTGAAAATACCGAATGTGCCTTCATAATGGATATATTTGTGCTTCTGTAAATGTTATAAGTATCTGTGGATTAATCTTAATCTGCAAGCCTCTCAAACCTGCGCTGACGTATATATAGTCGTACAGCAGTGCACTTTCGTGGATAAAAGTAGGGAATTTCTTTTTCATACCTATCGGAGAACAGCCACCTCTGATGTATCCTGTGACGGGAAGCAGCTCTTTGACGTGAATCATATCGCAATTTTTGTTGCCGGAAATTTTTGCAGCTACTCTCAAATCTACTTCAAAGTTGCCTGGAATGACACATACAAAATATCCCGTCTTGTCCCCCTTGAGTACTAATGTTTTGAATACCTGTTCAATATCCTCTCCAAGCTGTTCTGCCACATGGTCGGCTGACAAGTGCTCTTCATCCACTTCATACGGGATTATGTCATATTCAATCCCTGCTGCATCCAGAAGTCTTCCTGCATTTGTTTTAACGGCTTTCATAAAAATTGTACCTTTACGCTATGAATTTTGTCAACGAGTTTAAAGAATTTATAAATGGTACCGGCCTGATATATCGTCAGGACGGAAATTCTTTTTATTTTCCGGACAAAGATACAACAATCAGGCTGGTTTTGAAAAGGAATGATATGTTTTCATTTCCGTCCGATAGTCTTACGGGAGCAGTAATTTACCTTTATGAAGACAGTTGGTATCGTGATAATGAGGTTGTTAAAAAGAGAATATGTTCAAACTTGGGCCAATTTATATCTATTTTTGCAAGAAAATGTGAAATTAAAAAAATCACAACTCCGCAAGCTTCGGATTTTCTGGACAAGTATCACGCTTATGGCGCAGCAAGGAGTAAATACAGATACGGACTCTATTTTCGTGACAGACTTGTAGCTGTTTCAAGCTTTTCAGATTCAAGGCCGATGAGGAGGATTATCCATGGAGTTGAAATGAGTGTAAATTCATACGAATGGGTGAGATACGCATCACTTCCCGATTGCCGCATTGCAGGAGGAATGGGCAAATCTCTTCAGGCATTTGTGGATGACGTTCATCCTGACGAAGTTATGACATACGCGGACAAAGAGTGGTCTGAAGGGGCTGCATACACCAAACTCGGCTTCATAAAGGTAGAAGAGAGGGCTCCGGTATTGTTTTATGTCAATACACTCACCAACGAACGAATATCACTTAAGAAGATAGCATCCGATAAAGCATATAAAGACTTGATAATCAATGAACAATATAGCCTTATACAAAATATGGGCAGTGTCAAGTATCTCAAGAGTTATCTTTAGTCGCGCTGACTGTCCTGGCTCTCCTGTCTGTGGCAGTTCTTTCAACCACCGTATTGTTTTTCTCCTTGTTGAGAGTAATCGTAATGTCGGAGCACTTGATTCGACCCTCAATAATGGTTTCCGACACAGGATCTTCTACGTATTTTTGAATGGCTCGTTTCAGAGGTCTTGCACCAAATTTGGGGTCGTATCCCACTTCGGCAATAAACTTTTTGGCTTCCTTGTCCACGCTCAGGTTGTAGCCCAATTGCCGAATCCTCTTTAGTAAATCCTTCAACTCAATATCGATAATTTGACAGATATCCTCTTTGGTCAGAGTGTTGAAATATATTTGTTCGTCAAGCCTGTTGAGAAATTCGGGAGAAAACACCTTGCTGAGTGCTTTGTTTATAATATTTTTAGTATTCTTTCCTGCCTCTGTGCTACTTGTTGAGAATCCCACTCCCGATCCGAAATCTTTCAATTCGCGGCTTCCTATATTGGAAGTCAGAATCAATATGGTGTTCTTAAAATCGATATATCTCCCATTACTGTCGGTAAGTCTCCCTTCATCAAGCACCTGCAGCAGCACGTTGAATATGTCCGGATGAGCTTTTTCCACTTCGTCAAGCAATACCACCGAATATGGTTTTCTTCTGATCTGTTCGCTCAGTTGTCCCCCCTCGTTGTATCCCACATATCCCGGAGGAGCTCCTATAAGTCTGCTGACTGAAAATTTTTCGATGTATTCACTCATGTCTATCCTTACAATATTGTCCTCGGAATCAAACATATACTCTGCTATCTTTTTGGCAAGCTGTGTCTTACCGACACCGGTCGGCCCCAAAAACAAGAATGAACCAATCGGCTTGTTCGGATCTTTAAGGCCTGCTCTGCTTCGTCTTATGGCCTTGACTACCTTGCATATTGCATCATCCTGCCCGATAATCCCGGTTTTGAGTATGTTGTCCATGTTCATAAGTCTCTGACTTTCACTTTCGGCAATTTTATGAACGGGTATGTTGCTCATGACAGATACTACTTCTGCAATATCTTCCTCATTTACAATACTTTTAGGTGTAGAATCCGCTTTGCTCCACTCTGTATGGGCTTCCTCGATCAATTTTATTTTTTCTTTTTCGATGTAATGAAGTTCTGATGATGTTTTAAAATCTCCGGCTAACACGGCTTCCCTTTTCTTTAAACGAATCGGGTCTATTTCGCTCTCAATCATCTCAATGTCTTCCGGAACACCTGTATTCCCAATATGGACCCTTGATCCTGCCTCATCCATGACATCTATGGCCTTATCAGGCAGACATCTGCTTGAAATATATCTTTGAGAGAGTGAAATGCATGATTTGACGGCCTCATCTGTGTAGATGACATTATGAAAACTTTCATATTTGCCTTGAATGCCTTTCAATATGGCGAGTGTCTGGTCATAATTTGTAGGATCAACCATGATTTTCTGGAATCTTCTCTCCAAAGCGCCGTCCTTTTCAATGATTTCCCGATACTCATCGAGAGTGGTTGCCCCTATGCACTGAATCTCTCCGCGGGCAAGGGCCGGCTTCAGCAAATTGGCCGCATCAAGTGATCCGGGAGCGCCTCCTGCACCTACAAGAGTGTGCATTTCGTCTATAAACAGAATTATATTCGGATTGTCTTTAATCTCCGATAAAATAGATTTGATCCTCTCCTCAAATTGGCCTCTGTATTTCGTTCCTGCAACAACCGCACCCATGTCGAGAGAGATAATTTTTTTGTCAATAAGGGATCTTGAAATCGATTTTTTGGCAATTTTGGCAGCAAGTCCCTCCACGATGGCCGATTTACCGACCCCGGACTCTCCAATCAGAATAGGGTTGTTTTTCTTACGGCGACCCAATATCTGTGCAAGTCTCTCTATTTCGGCTTCTCTGCCCACAACCGGATCGAGTCTGCCGCTCATGGCCGCTTTTGTAAGGTCATAGCCATAGTTGCTCAATACCGAAGTCTCCTTTTTTGAGGAACTGCCTTCTTCGCGGGAATTTTCCATTTGGCTGTTGGCAAATTTAAGGATGACGGCATCTGCATTTATTCCATGGCGTGAAAGTACTTTTCTTACATTGTTATTGTCGGAAGAGAGTATTGCGACAAGAATGTGGGCGGGCGTAGGCTCCTTTCCGTCTGCAACAAGTCGTTTGAGTGAGACACTGAAGACTTGTTTTACCTCTTCGGAAATATTTACCTGATTGGCATTTTCATAAGGGACAGGGTCGGGGAATCCTATAAGATCTTCTATCTCCTTTTTTATTGCCTTAAGGTCTGCCCCAATTTGATTCAGCAGATCTGTAGCATTGTTGGGGGCCATCCTCAACAATCCAAGAAACAGATGGTCAGGCATTACCGAATAACTTCCGAGCCTGATTGCTTCTTCCCTCGATAGAGACAGCAGTATTTTTAAGTCGTGTGAAAGTGGGTTCATCGTGAATTTTACTAATAAAGGTGCAAGGTACTAAAATTGTACGAAAATAAATAATTTGTCAGGTCCACTTTTTATTTGTAATTTTACATTTCGTTTTTTACAAAGTAAATTACCAAATAGAATGGAAAGTGAAGAAAATACAGGTAGGATTATTCCTATAAACATCGAAAATGAAATGAAGAGCGCATACATTGATTATTCAATGTCTGTTATTGTTTCAAGGGCTCTTCCTGACGTTAGGGATGGAATGAAACCGGTGCACAGGAGAGTGTTATATGGTATGTACGGTCTGGGCCTTACATACAATCAGGGCGTCAAGAAATCTGCCCGTATTGTAGGTGAAGTACTTGGTAAATATCACCCTCATGGTGATTCCAGTGTATATGATGCAATGGCCAGACTGGCCCAACCTTGGAATATGCGCTACATGCTTGTACTCGGGCAGGGCAACTTCGGATCGGTTGACGGCGACTCTGTTGCTGCAATGCGTTATACGGAGGCCAAGCTTCAGAAACTTGCAGAAGAAGTGATTGAAGATCTTGACAAAGATACTGTGGATTTCATGCCGAACTTTGATGAGTCTTTGCAGGAACCGGTAGTATTGCCATCCAAAGCTCCTCTGCTTTTGATGAACGGCGCATCCGGAATTGCTGTGGGTATGGCAACAAATATGGCTCCTCACAATCTCGGCGAGTGTTGTGATGCAATATGCGCATATATCGATAATAATGAGATAACTCTCGATGAACTCATGCAGTATATCAAGGGTCCCGATTTTCCGACAGGAGGTATAATTCAGGGCTATAAAGGTATCAGAGATGCGTTTGAAACGGGGAGGGGACGTATTGTAGTACGTTCAAAGACGGAAATAGAGGTTTCCGATACAGGAAGAGAGACAATAGTTGTCACTGAAATACCGTATAATATCAATAAGAAAGAGCTTATTGAAAGTATAGCCGAGCTTGTCGAAAATAAAAAGATAGAAGGCATTTCATATATCAACGACGAGAGTGACAGAACAGGTATGCGTATTGTAATCAAGTTGAAGATGGGATCTGTGGCCAATGTGGTTTTGAACACATTGTTCAAATATACTCAGCTCCAATCAAGTTTTTCTGTCAACAACATCGCTCTTGTTGACGGACGCCCTCGTCTTCTTAACCTCAAATCTCTGATTACATACTTTGTACGCCATCGTCATGAAGTGGTAGTCCGCAGGACTAAGTTTGAGTTGGACAAGGCCCTCAAGAGGGCACATATACTTGAAGGTTTGTTGAAAGCTCTTGACATCATCGATGAAATTATAGCACTGATAAGAGCTTCAAAGACAGTTCAGGATGCACGTGAGGGTCTGATGTCCTCATTCGGATTTACCGCAGAGCAGGCAGATGCGATTGTCGAAATGAAGTTGCGCCAGCTGACCGGCTTGGAAAGAGATAAGTTGCAGGCAGAATATGATGAACTTGAAAAGCTGATACATCACTTGCAGGAAGTTCTTGCAAACGTATCGATGCAGATGGATATAATAAAGGGAGAGTTGGTGGATTTGAAAGAAAAGTACGGAGATCCGAGAAGAAGCAAAATTGAGATGTCTGCAGAGGATTTCAATCCTGAAGATTTCTATCCTAATGAAGATGTGGTTATTACAATTTCACATCTGGGCTATATCAAAAGAACGCCTCTGACTGAGTACAGACTTCAGAACAGAGGTGGAATAGGTGCAAAAGGGAGCACTACACGCGATGAAGATTTCATCGAACATATCTATGTTGCCAATATGCACAGTACGCTGATGCTGTTCACAAAGAATGGCAAATGCTATTGGCTCAAAGTATATGATGTTCCGGAAGGATCCAAAGCTTCAAAAGGACGTGCCATCCAAAATGTAATCAATATCGAATCTACAGATACGGTTCAGGCTTATATCAATGTCAAGAACCTTGAGGATACCGATTATATTAATAGTACGTATGTAGTGCTGGCTACTATGAAGGGGACCATTAAGAAGACGTTGCTTGAAGCATATTCACGTCCGAGAGCCAATGGGGTGAATGCAATTACCATTCGCGAGGGAGATGCTCTGATTGAAGCTGTTCTTACCAATGGCAATAACGATATACTTCTTGCAGGTCGTGCAGGCAAGTGTTGCCGATTCCATGAATCCGATGCAAGAGCAATCGGCAGGACGGCAGCAGGAGTACGCGGTATCAATATTGATGAGAGTGATGAAGTGATTGGTATGATTTGTGTAGATTCTGAAGAAGAGAGCAGCAAGCATATTCTCGTAGTCAGCGAAAATGGATATGGAAAGCGCTCTAATTTGGAAGATTACCGCATAACAAACAGAGGAGGCAAAGGTGTAAAAACTCTCAATATAACCGAAAAGACCGGCGATTTGATTGCTATCAAAGCTGTTACCGATGACAATGATCTGATGATTATAAATAAATCGGGAATCACAATCAGAGTTGCAGTATCGGATATCAGAGTAGCAGGCAGAGCCACCCAGGGAGTGAGATTGATAAATATCAGAGAGGGAGACAGTATTGCAGCAGTCTGTTCGGTTGACAAATCGGAAGAGGATGAGGCAGTAAGTGGAGAGCCTTCCGGTGAAGAGACTTCAAATGAAGAAAATATTTAATAACTGGAAATAAAATTTAATTATTTATCGTTAACTATGAAGAAAATAGTGATTGCATTGGCACTTATACTATCGGTAACAATGGTAAGTGCACAACCCAAAAATCCTGCTGATGCTCAAAAAGCTGTAGATAAAGCTGTCGCAAACAGCAAGGATGCCAAAAAAGCATTAAAGCCTGCTACATGGATTTCTTTGGCAGATGCTTATATCAATGCTTATGAATTGCCTACAAAGAATCTGCTGATTAATACTCCTCAAATGGAGGTTAAACTGTTCTTGAAAGGGCAACAGGTTATTTCAACTGAAACAAGAAAAGGTACTGAAGGTGAATATACTGTTGATATCTATCAGGATAAGGACCTTTATTACAATTCAAACGGTCTTCTTGAATTGTGGATTGTCACCAAACCTGCAGTTGAAGGGGATTTACTTGGTTTAGCCAAAGATGCTTTGATGAAAGCTGCCGCAGTTGATGCAAAAGGAGCAAAGACCAAAGATATAGCAGAGAAGCTCGAAAATATTCACCAGAAACTCAACAATGAGGCCCTTTCTCTTTATCTTATCGGTAACTACAAAGAATCAAGCAGATTGTTTGAAGCTTCTTTGGGAACTTACGATAATGACATAGTAAAGAAAATTGACTCGATGAATGTATATTATACCGCGTTGGTTTCAGCCATGGCCGGTGATAGAGAAAAGGCTATTACTTACTATAAGAAATGTATCGATATGAAATACTATTCTGAAGGTAATGCTTTCTCTAATCTTGCAGAAATATACAGAACATCAGGTGATATGGATGCATGCAAGGCCACATTGGAACATGGATTTGCTCAATATCCTCAAAGTCAGGGAATTCTTGTAGGACTTATCAATCTATATCGTGAAACTGGTGATGACCCTAAGAAGATGTTCGATTTGTTGCATCAGGCTCAGGAGAACGAACCTAACAATGCAAGTTTGTTCTATGTGGAAGGTGAAGTTTACAAAAATCTCGGTGATATTGAGAATGCTGCCAAACTTTTCAGAAAATCATCAGAAGTTGATCCTAACTATGTGTTTGGTATTTTGAATGTGGGCATTCTTTATTATGACCATGCAGTTGATATTCAAAATGCCGCAAATGAAGAAACTGATGATGCCAAGTATATGGCATACGTCAAGGAATTTGAAGAATCGCTTGAAAAGGCCATTGAACCTTTTGAAAAA
The DNA here is from genome assembly GCA_028686425.1 of Bacteroidales bacterium. Classification (GTDB taxonomy): domain Bacteria; phylum Bacteroidota; class Bacteroidia; order Bacteroidales; family UBA932; genus Cacconaster. Next base: position 35,138 of record JAQUBZ010000009.1, read on the forward strand.
GCATTCTCAGTTGCAACTGACCCTGAAATCAAACAGGCTATTGCAGAATATCTTAAGAATGTGTATTTCCGTTTCCGTGAAAAAGGACCGGAGTATGCAGCCGCATACGAAAAATACAACAATTATCTCAAAGTTGAGTAATCGTCAGATTGATGACATAAAAAAACCTTCCTCGAAAAGGAAGGTTTTTTTATGCCCATATCCTTTCCTTATAGGTCGGATCTGAGCAGAAATTTTTCCGGGATTGGCATATTGTAAACCGAATTGCGTAAAAACTCTGTTACTGATTCAATGCCTTTACTCATGTTTATATCATCAGGAGAGATCAGTTTGCCGACGCCTATCCTTACGTTTTTCCCCGCTTTATTGAATACCTCACGCGGTAATCTCAGAATCCTTACTTTCCAATCAATCATTCCGAGATTGTAGTAAAAATGAGAATTGCGGTCAAAAAATCTTACAGGCAATATTGGAACATTAGCTTTATGGATAACCTTGATAATACCTTCCTGCCAAGCTCTGTCCCTAATACGCATCTCTTTAAGACTCAGGTCCGAAACAGCACCCGATGGAAAGAGTCCTATCGGGTATCCTGCAGAAATATGCTCTAATGTCTGCTTTATGCCTATGATACTATCTCTGGTGGCGGCCGCTTTTTCATTTCCGTTTGGATTGACACAAATAAAACTGCTGCTCATCGCCTCAATTCGTGAGAGAAATTTATTGACAATCACCTTGTAATTGGTACAGATTTTAGAGAATAGATCGACAAGAATTACCCCGTCGATACTGCCGTATGGGTGGTTGCTGATGGTGATAAATGCACCTTCAGGCAGATTTTGCAACCTCTCGGCATACCCTATCTTATAGTTCACTCCAAGATCTTGCAAAACATGCTCCGCAAAGACTCCTCCGGAATACTGCTCATTATTTTCATATAGTTGATTGATCTTATCTATTGCAAACTGCCTGAGGAGAAATCTTGCAAACGAATTACCGACTTTGCCTTGGAAAACTGAAGATACCTTTTCAAAATCCTGTACACTAATCAATTCCATTGCTTACTATATATTTTTAATATAACATCGTGCTCTTTTATGAAGACGTGTGTCAAATTTATTCCAAAGGTTCTGGACACTGTGATTGTCTTCAAGTTCACGGGTTGTCTCGACATATTTAATGCCATAGTCCCGAATACCATTTGATATTGCATCAAAAATCATGGCATTCAGCCCTTTGTTTTTATACTCTTCTTCAACCGAAATCAACAGAGTGTCCAAAGTATCGTTTTTGCGAAGAGCCTTGAGAAGGTGTATAAACCCGAATGGAAACAATTTGCCGTGTGCTTTCTGCAGTGCTTTTGAAATAGAAGGAAGACACACTCCGAATGCCACGACTTTATCATTTTCATCAACTATGATAGCTACAAATTTCATATTGATTTGAGGCAGGAATTGTGCCTTTAAATCGTCTATCTGTCCCTGTGACAATTCGGAATAACCGTGAATGTTACTGTAGGCTCTATTCATCAAGGCAAATATCTGGTCAAAATATCTGCTGACAATCTTCTTTGTAGGAGTATGGGCTACATGCAATTTCTCCTTCTCCGCCACCATCTTTGCCGCTCTTGCATATATGGGAGGTATAACTTCCGGTACATCAACTCTGTATTCAACCCAATCGGTATCTTTTACATATCCCAATTTTAAGATGTGGTCTTCATAATATGGGAAATTATATTTGCCGTAAGCTGTCGGAATCTCTTCAAACCCCTCTACAAGTACACCTGAGGCATCAAATTCCAACAATCCCAACGGACCTGTCATACGCTCAAGATGATTATCTTTTGCCCATTGTTCCACAGTATTGAATAATGCTTCCACTACGCTATCGTCATCTATAAAGTCGAGCCATCCGAATCGGGCAAATTTTATGCCCGTCTTCTTGTTGTAGGCATGATTGACAATTCCGGCCACTCTGCCGACAATATTGTCATTATCATCGTAAGCAAGCCAATATTTGGATTCACAAAACTCAAAAGCATGATTTTTGTCTCTATCCAATGTGTCCATTTCTGCTGACACAAGTTGCGGTACGTAATATTTGTTGTTTTTATATAGTCGGTTGGGAAATTTGACAAATTGTTTTAGATCTTTTTTGGTCGAAACCTCTTTGATTATAACGTTCATAGAATATTTTTGTAGTAGGTTAACAATTGAACCTCCAAAAGTAATGATAAGTTTTTAAATATTATTATTTTTTTCCCCGGGTTTACTTTTCTTATCCCTGAAAATCACCCATTCGGACATGGCATAATTTATAGCTCCCGAGAAACATAGCGCCACCAGATTACATATAACCACATTCCACCCCGTCAATTTGGCGACTAAAAGAAGAAATACCATTTTGACTCCGAAAGTTCCGGATGCCGAAAGATTATATACAAGGTATTTTCCCACAAATGTTTTTTTGGTCTTTTGCTCTATCCTCCTGTTCCATATAAAGAAATAGGAACAAGTGAAGTTACATAAACATGCAACTTCAAAAGCAATAATCGGAGATATAATATAATCTCCGACATAACCGTCAAATACGAAAGTCGAGAATACCCACACTACGAGGGTATCTATAATGGTTCCCAATCCACTTGTGAGGAGAAAGAGGACAAATCGCGTAATCATCAATTGGACTTGTGTTTCGGGTCGATTTTGGCAAATTTCCTTAAATCGACAATGAAGCATACAATGTAAAAAATAATCAGCAATACTGCAACTCCGCTTGCCATATAGTCAAACATATTCAGTGATACATTTTGGCCCAATATCGTGAAAGAACTGCCGCAATCCCTCCAAGCAGGGCAATACATTATGATTGTATTGATAATTATAATAATCAGACGAAATTCTGTCGGCCCGAGCTTGCCGTATGTGAGTCGGAATTCACCTTTAAGATGCACATTTATGTAGGTGAAGACAGTCATTATCATGTATGCCGAAAAAACAAACATGGCTACGTAGAGATTGACAATGCTTGATAGTCCGGCCCCCATGCATACTATAAACAGGGTGATGATGTCAACATTATGATCAAGATAGTACCCGTAGATAGGTCTTTGTGCATTTCTTACTCTCGCAATGGTGCCGTCAAGGCTGTCTCCAAACCAGTTCATCACAATGCCGAATGTTGCTATCCATAAAAAAAGGATGTTATTGTCAGATAAAACATATCCGACAGCTGCAATTACGGCACCCATGATTCCGATTAATGTGAGAGAGTCGGATGTTATCCACTTGGGCATTCTTTGTGCCATCCATATAAGTGCCTTTTTTTCAATACCGTTCAAAATAGAAGTCTGAATTCTGACTGCTTGTTTTTGTTCCATTGTTAATTATTTTAAACTATAATTATTAGATTGCTTGTCCTTTAATACTTTTAGTGAGTTTCTGCACAATTTTGAATTTCGACAGAAACTCGCCGGCAAATACTCTTAATACCGTATATGCAGGTATGGCAACTAACATGCCAATCACACCGCCGACATAACCGGCGATGAGTATAACTATGAAAATTTCAAGTGGATGAGCCTTTACACTGCTTGAATAAATGTATGGTTGAAATAGATAGTTGTCAATAAACTGAGTGACAAGCATGACTGCCAAAATGGCAATCAGCAGGGGTAGAATAGGGCCTGCATCAGGGGTGCTGTAGTGTTTAAGTATCCCCATCAATACCCCCAATGTCTCTCCCGCAAGAGGGCCTACATAAGGAATGACGTTCAGGATACCTGCTGCAAACGAGATGATAACAGCAAGTTTGAAGTTAAATCCGGCAATAAAATAAAGGCCTATAGTGTCGAGAACTGTTATCAGAAAAGATTCGATGATAATACCTATGAAATATCTTGATAACAGATTTTCAATTGACTTGATGGCTCTTTTCATGTTTTCTTCATATTTGTCGGGAACGAGGGCGTTCATCATATTTTCGAGAAGATTGCCTTCCTGCAAGAAAAAGAAAGCAATGAATATCACTGAAAATAAGCCTACGGCAAAGTTTATGAAAAATGACGCTATTGATGAAAAAGCCCTTGAAAATGAGGCTATATTGACAAATTGCTTCAACTGGTCGATTGCGACAACTTCAATTTTGAAATCCGGCCCTACAGTGGGAAATGTCTTGATGATGGTTTTGTTGAAATTGTGCAGAGGCCCTGAAATATTTTGAAGAAGTCCCTCAAAATCAATGGACGCTACCTCGTTGATTATGGTTCCGAAAATAGGGGTGATGAAAAGAAATATTCCCCCGATGGCGGCAAATATGACACACAATGTAATAATGGAGGCAAGCCAGTTGGGAACCTTGAATTTTTTTATGGAAAAAGAGGTTATGGCTTTGACTAAAGGTCTTCCAATCAATGAAATAACGGCGGCAATGAGGACATACCATACAATCTCGCTGAAGTACCATGCCAAAAAGCAGATAATCACTATCACGGCAGTGATTATTATATATTTTGAAAGTTTGTTCATGATTACTGATAATTTAATTTTCAAATTTAGTATTTTTGTGACAAATAATAAAGTATTACCACTTAAAATATTATAAATGAAAAAGTTTTTTTGTATTTTCCTGACCTTGTTCATGGCAGTTTATCTTTTTGCCGATGACGGGATGTGGCTTCCTTCGATGATTTCTCAAAGAATTGCCGATATGCAGTCCAAGGGGTTTAAACTCAGCGCTGAAGACATCTACAGCATTAACAAATCTTCTCTAAAGGATGCAGTTGTCCATTTTAATGGAGGGTGTACCGGCGAATTGATTTCCGACAATGGCCTGCTGATAACCAATTATCATTGCGGTTACAGCCAGATTCAATCTCACAGTTCGGTGGAACACGACTATTTGAGAGATGGGTTTTGGGCTATGACCATGGACGGGGAGCTTCCCAATAAGAATATATATGTCAGATTTTTAGTCAGGATGGATGACGTTACCGATTTGGTACTTGTCGGGTATAATGAGAAAATGACTGAAATACAGAGAGATTCTCTTGTAAAAGCCAATAGTGCACCGATAATATCCAAAGCTAAGAATGAAGGGGTGGGATATAGTGCAAGGGTAGAGCCTCTGTATTATGGTAATCAGTATTTTATATTTGTCTATCAGACCTTTACGGATGTTCGTTTAGTAGGAGCTCCTCCTACTGCAATAGGTAAATTCGGTGGAGATACCGACAATTGGATGTGGCCTCGTCATACCGGAGATTTTTCTTTATTCAGAATTTATGCGGATAAAAACAACAATCCTGCAGCATATTCACCTGATAATATTCCATATAAGCCGAAAATGCGCTTTAAAATGTCTGTCAGAGAGCGCAAGGAAGGGGATTTCACACTTGTTTACGGCTATCCGGGCAGAACACAGGAATATCTTTATTCGGAGGCGGTGAGATATATTTCCGATATATCAAATCCGAATAAATACCATCTGAGGACATTGAGACTTGAAGTGCAAGATAAATATATGTCTCAAAGTCAGGCAGTAAGGATACAATATGCCTCTAAAAATTCAAGTGTTTCAAATGCTTGGAAGAAGTGGTTCGGGGAGATGAAAGGGATTAAAAAGATGAAAGCGTATATCAATAAAAAGGAGTATGAGCGCCAATTTGCCGCTTGGGCTGCAGACAAGAGTGAGTATAACAATGTACTGCCCGAATTTGCAAGGTTGTATGCCGGGTTGGAACCATACTCTTTTGCTTCCGATTATTATAACGAAAGTATTAAAGTAAATGAGATTACAGCATTTGCCGATAGATTGTATGGAATGGCTACAAAAGGAGACAAAAACAAAATAGACGATGCAATTGATTCGTTTTTTAAGGATTATTATCTTCCGATAGACAAGGAAAGTTTTATCCTTCTTTTGTCCGAGTACTCTAAAAATGTGCCTGACACCTTCAAGCCGGCGTATTATTTTGAGCAGATGTCTGAATTTGGTTCTGTTGAGAAGTGGGCCGAGTATCTGTTTAACAATTCGGCACTGAACGACAAAGATAATACCAAAAAACTGATAAATAAGGCTTTAGCTTCTCCAAATGAGACCTCTGTCATTCTGGACAATGATCCTGCTTTTAAATTTTCACGTGAATTCAAGAGCCATTATGAGAAAGAGATACTCAAACCTCTTACGGAGATTAATAGAGAGATAACCCTTTTGTACAGGACATATATGAAAGGGCAGATGGAGTTTGATAAGGAGAGGGTATTTTTCCCTGATGCAAATTCCACTTTGAGAATTGCATACGGCAAGATAATGGGCTATGCTCCTGCAGATGCCATTTATTACTCACCTATTTCTACTATTGAGGGAATTATGCAGAAAGATAATCCTGAAATTTTTGACTATAACATTCCTCAGAAGCTTCGTGACCTGTATGCAGCAAAAGATTATGGAAAGTGGTCATGCAATGGTACCATGCCTGTATGCTTTATTGCCACAAATCACACTACCGGAGGCAATTCGGGGAGCCCTGTTATCGATGCGGACGGCAACTTGATTGGGATCAATTTTGACAGAGTGTGGGAAGGAACCATGAGCGATATTGTATTCGATCCCGATATTTGCAGAAATATCTCTCTTGATATGAGATATGTGCTGTTTATTATCGATAAGCTTGCCGGAGCTCAAAGAATATTGGATGAAATAGAGGTAGTGGAGTAGCGAATAGGTAGAATATTTATACAAAAACAGGCCGACACACAATCGTCGGCCTGTTTCTGTATCAGTTTGATTTGTCAGGCATTTTTCTTTACAGGACGTTCATTGGCAATGGCGACATTGATAACTCTTTCCTTGTAATTGGATCCGTTAAGTGCAGCGATTGCAGCTTTTCCATCTTCTTCGTTCTTCATATCCACAAAGCCGTAACCGCGAGAGCGATGTGTTTCGCGATCAATGATAATTCTCGCCGAAACAACTTCCCCGTAAGGAGAAAACAAATTAATCAGGTCCTCCCTCTTGACTGAATAATTCAAGCCATAAATAAAAATGTTCATAAAAATATGTTAAAAAGGTTAAGTTTCTCCTACAAAGGTAGAAAGAAAAAACTTCTTCACAAAAATATAAAGGCCTGAATTAATCGCCGTAGCTGCTTCCGTCAAAGCAGTGAGTACATATTCTCTCTTTTGGAAGACCGATTGCCTTAACGAGGGTTTCAATTGAATTGAAGAATAGGGTATCCATCTTCAGATCCTTTTTGATGTAAGATACCATACTCTTGTATTCCTCTGAGTTGGTACACGAATACGCTTTCAAATTCTTGCTGTGATCTCCTTCAGCCATTTGTATATACCTTCTTGTTATGAGTTCAAGCGGACTTCTTGACGGAGAGAAATTGATAAAAGGACACGGATACACAAGAGGAGGGCAACTTATGCGGATATGAACCTCTTTCGCTCCATGCTTGTATAATGTCTCTACATTGTCCCTGAGCTGGGTGCCTCTCACGATAGAGTCATCGCAAAAAGCGACTTTTTTCCCTTTCATCAGTGAATAATTAGGAATAAGCTTCATTTTAGCAACAAGGTCACGTATGCTCTGGTCCGCAGGGGTGAAGCTTCTTGGCCATGTAGGAGTGTATTTGACGATACAGGCTCTGTATGGCATCTTCTTACCATTAGAGTAACCGATTGCCATACATGTGCCGGAGTCAGGAATTGCCGAGACGACATCCAGTTCGGTCTTGTCCTTTTCTCCCATCATTCTTCCAAGATTGTTTCTCACATTATCTACATTGATCCCTTCGTATGAACTTGCCGGATAACCGTAGTATATCCATAAGAACGAACAAATCTGCAACTTGTCTTTGGGCTTGATGATTTGAGTAATCGAGTCGGCAGTTACAAGCACCGCCTCTCCCGGTCCGAGCAGATATTCGGTTTCGTAGCCCAGATTGGCGAAACTGCAATCTTCAGAGGCAATGGCGTGTGCCCCTTCCTTCTTGCCGATCACCAGCGGAGTTCTTCCATATAAATCCCTCGCTGCGATTATGCCGTCTCTGGTGAGGACCATAAAGGAGCATGAACCATGTATCTTTTTTTGTACGTATTCAATCCCCTCCGCAAAACTATTTCCTTCTGTCATAAGGTGTGAGACAAGCTCAGTAGGGTTGGTCGAACCTGAACTGATTTCTGAAAAATTCTTGTTTGTGGTGAGAAATTCCTCTTCAAGTTCGTCTATATTATTGATCTTGCCAACTGTGATTATTGCAAAACGTCCAAGACGTGAATTGACGAGTATAGGCTGGGCGTCAGTATCGCTTATGACACCGATTCCCGATTTTCCGTCGAATTTCGGCAAATCGGGCTCAAACTTTATTCTGAAATAAGATCCTTCGATGTTGTGGATTGAGCGGGCAAAGGTATTGTCCTCATTCAGGACAGCCATACCGCCCCTTTTGGTACCGAGGTGCGAATGATAGTCGATTCCGTAAAATAAATCCGTAACACATTTGTTCTTAGAAATAGTTCCAAATAAGCCTCCCATGATTGTAGTATTTAATTTGCTGCAAAGATATACAAAGTGAATGTTTGTGGCGTAAAAAAAACAATTTGTTATCCACATTACAAATTACTGATAACAAGCATAATTTGGTTAAGTATGTGAATAACTTCCTTTAAAACGACTGCTATTGTGGCCCCTATTGCGGGAATTTTGGAGAAAATAAGTGCTGCGGCTATGAGATACATTACCACGCTCATCAATGGGATGGAAAGAAGATTGGCAAGCATGAAATATATAGGAAACGACCTGAAATAGTAATAGGATATCAGACCCGTTCCGATTTGACATGAGATGGTCATGGCGAGTGTGTTCCATAAATATTTCATCACAGATGTGCGTGCATTGAGAAGCCGTTTAAGATATGGATATATGGTATAGATTGAGATTACTGCACTATATGACAGTTGAAAGCCTATATCTCTCGGAGATTCGGGGTTGAGAATAGTAATGATGATGGCACTTGCGGCAAGGGCTCCCGGACCGTCCTTATCGGATGAAATAAGAGAAGATACCTCATACATGGTAATCATCAAAACTGATCTGAAAATGGAACTACTTAATCCTGTGATAATTGCAAATCCCCATAGAAACAATAGTATGACACAGCTTTTGGTTACTTTCATAATTCGATTTCCACCTGACAGAGAGAGCAGGGATGAGATAATCACATATATGATGCCGACATGCAGCCCTGACAAGGCGAGCAGGTGCATGGTGCCGCTTTTCTTATATCCGTTCTTGAGTTCCTTGTCAATATCGCTCTTTTCACCTATGGCAAGGGCCTTTAAGATGGATAACTCCTCATCGTCCTGAATTATGGTTTCAAGATAGTCTGAAAAATCGTTTTTGAGGGATGATGCTTTTTGTGAAATCAAAGATTCATGCCGATTTCCCGGAATACGCTCTGTCTGTAGAGAAGCTGCACCGAGAAACAACATAGCAAGGAACAATATCGCCCTTTTTCTGCAGAACAGGGATATAAAAGAAAAAACCACGGACAATATGCAATATACTATCGGATACAGAGTTATCCAACCTCCAAAAAAATTGCCGCATATAAGGGCGGCGGCACAAAATACGACTGTTCTACCTTTCCACATATCTACCTCTTTATATTTGAATGCAATGTACAAATTTTTTTGGCAGGTGCAACCATAATTCCTAACTTTGTAATTTATCAAACGAAAGGTGCAAATCTTATAATTTTAAAAATAAATGATAATTCTTGTTTTAAATTGTGGCAGTTCGTCCCTGAAATATCAGGTTCTTGATATGAAAGGGGACAATGATTATTCTCTTTTGGCAAAAGGTCTTGTTGAAAGAATAGGTGACAAGGTGGGTATTTTGACACATCAGGTTACCGGAAGTGATAAATATAAAATTGAAAAACCTATCCCCGACCATACGGAAGGGATTAAAAGTGTCCTTAATCTGTTGACCGATTCGCAGCACGGAGTGTTGAAATCCTTGAAAGATATTGATGCTGTGGGGCACAGAGTGGCTCACGGAGGCGAATATTTCTTCTGCAGTGTGGCTGTCAACGAAGATGTTATTTCAAAAATAGAAAAATGTTGCGAACTCGCACCGCTTCACAATCCGGCCAATCTTCTTGGTATCCGTGCGGTAGAGAATCTAATGCCCGGCACACCTCAGGTGGCGGTATTCGATACATCTTTCCATCAGACAATGCCTGATTATGCGTACATGTACGCAATCCCATACGAATACTATGACAAATACAAAATTCGTCGTTACGGATTCCACGGTACAAGTCATAAGTATGTGGCACAGAAAGCTTGCGATTTTACGGGCATGGATATAGACAAATCCAAAATAATTACCTGTCACCTTGGAAACGGCAGTTCGATCACAGCTGTCAAGAATGGCAAATCCGTAGATACATCCATGGGATTTACCCCTGTAGAGGGTGTTGCAATGGGGACACGTTGCGGTAATATTGATGCAGGTGTCATTACTTTCCTCGAAGAGAAAGAGCATCTGAATGCTTCCGGAATCAATGCTCTTCTCAATAAAAAGAGCGGTCTTCTCGGAGTTTCCGAATTGTCATCAGACTGCCGCGACATCGAAGAGGGGGCCGCTTCGGGAAATGCAAAGGCTGCTTTGGCTCAGGAAATGCTCTATTACGGCATCAAGAAGTATATAGGATCGTACGCTGCTGCAATGGGCGGACTTGACATGATCGTATTTACCGGAGGTATAGGGGAAAATTCATCCATAACAAGAGAGCAGGTGTGCGAAGGCCTTGAATTTCTTGGTGTGGATTTCGATAAAGATGCAAACCGCGGCGTAAGAGGTAAAGATGCAATTCTTACCAAAAAAGGCTCAAAGGTTACAGTAGTTGCCATAACTACAAATGAAGAGCTTGTAATTGCCCGCGATACCATGAATATTGTTAAAAAATAATTTAATAAGGATATTTATAATGATTACAAATTTTGAACAGGTATTTGAACAATTGCGTTCAAAAAGCAAAAAACGTCTGGTTGCAGCTTGGGCTGTAGATGATCACACTATTAATGCTGCACGTCTTGCAGTTGAAAAAGGCATCGTTGATGCAACATTGGTCGGTGACGAAAAAATGATTCTTGATGTTTGCAAAAATGAGGGAATCAATCCGAAAATCTTCAAGATTGTCAACAATGAAGATGAACTTAAATCAATTGCACAAGCGATTGACATCATTAATGCAGGTGAAGGCGATATCCTTATGAAAGGTCTTTGCAGCACCGACAAATACATGAGAGGTATTTTGAACAAAGAACGCGGACTACTTCCTCCAAAAGCCGTTTTGAGTCACGTAAGTGTAATAGAGAATCCTAACTACCACAAACTTATCGTCTTAGGCGATATGGCCGTTATTCCTCTTCCCGATTTGAAACAGAAGATAGCCATTACCAATTATCTTGTCAATACGGCGCGTGCACTTGGTATAGAGAAGCCTAAAGTAGCAGTTATTGCAGCTACCGAACAGATGCTTGACGGTATGCCTGCATGTGTTGAGGCTGCTTTAATCGCAAAAATGGCAGACAGAGGTCAGATTAGAAATTGTTATGTTGACGGTCCTTTAGCTTTGGACGTTGCTCTTTCAAAAGAAGCCGCAGCCATCAAGAAGCTTACAAGCCCGGTTGCAGGTGATGCAGACTGTCTGATGTTCCCGAACATCGAATCGGCAAACGTATTCTACAAAGTCAATTCACAACTTTGTATAGGTGTAAAACAATCAGCAATGGTTGCAGGTGCAAAAGCTCCCTGTGTATTGTCAAGCCGTGCCGACAGCATCGAAACCAAGTTGAATTCAATAGCATTAGCCGCTTTAACTGCAAAATAATTTAAACTCGCACTTTTATGAAAATACTATCAATAAATCCCGGATCCACCTCTACTAAAATAGCTCTGTACAATAACAGAGATGAGGTCTTTTCAAAGACATTAAGACACTCTGCCGAAGAGATTGCCAAGTACAGAAGCGTAATCGAACAGTACGAATTCCGTAAAAAAATGATCCTTGAAGCTCTTAAAGAAAATGGTATTGAAATTGCCGAACTTTCGGCAATTGTCGGACGCGGGGGCTTGCTGAAACCTATTCCTTCAGGTGTATATGAAGTAAATGACAATATGGTTGCCGATTTGCGCAGTGCATCTTATGGAGAGCATGCAAGCAATCTTGGTGGTATTTTGGCTCGCGAATTGGCTAAGGATGCAAAAGGGTGTCGTGCATTTATCGCCGATCCGGTAGTTGTTGACGAACTGTCGGATATTGCGCGAATTACAGGTCACCCTCTTTTCAAAAGAATTTCGATATTTCATGCTTTAAATCAGAAAGCTATCGCCAAGATGTATGCTGCTTTCAAAGGGGTTCCATACGAATCACTCAATTTGATAGTAGTACATCTTGGTGGAGGCGTTTCTGTCGGTGCACACTATAAAGGTCAGGTAATAGATGTAAATAATGCATTGAACGGTGACGGCCCTTTCAGCCCGGAACGTTCAGGCACTTTACCGGCTTTGCAGTTGGCCGATATGTGCTTTTCAGGCAAATATTCTTTTGATGAAGTCAAAAAGATTATTTCCGGCAAGGGTGGTACAGTGGCTCACCTCGGGACCAACAATTTTGCCGAAATCGAAGATAAGGCTCAGAGTGACCCTCATTTCAAGCTCATCTCGGATGCTTTTGTCTATAATGTTGCAAAAGAGATAGGAGCAATGGCTGTGGTGATGAAGGGCAAAGTAGATGCTATTCTGATTACCGGAGGTATTGCTCACGGAACACATTTGATGGAGCAACTTTCGGACTATGTCAGATTTATAGCCCCTGTTAAGATTTATCCGGGCGAAGATGAGATGGCTGCCCTTGCCATGAACGGACTGGCTGTCATGGAGGGGAAAGAGAAGGCTAAAATATATTAGCATTAACGAACTACTTAAACTTTTTATATTATGATTACTTTCATGGTATCAATAGTGGCATTGATACTCGGCTATTTTATTTACGGCAAATTTGTAGAGCGAACTTTCGGACCATCGTCCAACAATGTCACACCTGCCATATCCAAAGAAGACGGAGTTGACTATAAGGTACTGAGCCCTTGGAAAGTGTATGTGATACAATTTCTTAACATTGCAGGTCTGGGACCGATTTTCGGTGCCATTCTCGGTGCTGCATATGGGCCGATGGCTTATATCTGGATAGTCTTGGGCTGTATCTTTATGGGAGCCGCACATGATTATTTTTCAGGAATGCTCTCCATAAGAAACGGAGGCGCCAATGTCCCCGATATTATCGGAAAGTATTTAGGCGGAGGGATGAAACAGTTTATTTTAGTACTCTCCGTATGTCTTTTATTGGTATTGTCGGCTTCTTTTGTCTCCGGTCCTGCCGATTTGCTGGCGGAACTCACAAGTTTAGACAAACAGATATGGGTGTGTGTGGTACTCGGCTACTATATTTTAGCGACACTGCTCCCTATTGATAAGCTTATCGGAAGATTCTATCCTGTTTTTGGAGCACTGTTACTCTTTATGGTTCTGTCAGTGGGCATAGTCATGCTCTATAAGGCATGCAGCGGAGATGTCAAGATGATCGAATTGTCTTTGTCCTCTTTCAAAAATATGCACGCCAATCCGGAGACAAATATCCTGTTTCCAATGATGTTTATTGTCATATCCTGTGGGGCTATTTCAGGATTTCACTCTACGCAATCGCCTCTGATGATGAGATGTATGTCTGACGAAAAATACGGAAGGCCGGTGTTGTACGGGGCAATGATCAGTGAAGGAATAGTTGCCATGATATGGGCTACTGCCGCGATTGCGTATATGGGAGGTGTCGAAGGATTGAATGAAGCTGCCGCAGCCGGAAAAACCCCTGCAATACTTGTCAACGAAATATGTCAGTCATGGCTTGGTAAATTCGGTGCAATATTGGCAATTTTAGGTGTCATCATCTGTCCGATAACCTCAGGTGATACTGCTGCAAGAAGTTGCAGGCTGATTGTTGCCGATAAATTGAAAATCAGGCAGAAGCCGATAATCAACAGAATACTCATTGCCATACCCATTTTTATTATTATTTCATGGTTGTGCATGATGCAGTTTGCAGTAATATGGCAATATGTAGGTATTGGTAATCAGATACTTGCATCAATAGTATTATGGACGGGAGCCGAGTACTTGCGTAAACACGGCAAAAACCATTGGATAATGTCTTTACCTGCCACTTTCCTGACTTATATATGCGTGTGTTACATAATGATAGCACCTGTCAATGTCGGAGGTATTGCACTCAATCATACTTTGAGTTATGTGGTTGCCGGGGTGGTGGCCTTGGGATTTATGTTGTTCTTCTTGTTGGCAAAAAGAGCAAAATGACACTCTTTTTGCTATCTTTGCCGAGTTATAATCAGATATAGTATGGCAGAGATGATCCCTACCGAGTTGGGAACTGAAAAAATCGGTAAACTTTTAAAAAAATATGCTGTCCCCGCTATAATTGCAATGACCGCTTCGTCATTGTACAATATGGTGGACAGCATCTATATCGGTCAGGGGGTTGGCCCGCTGGCCATTTCCGGACTTGCGCTTACATTTCCTCTTATGAACCTTTCCGCCGCTTTCGGCACATTGGTCGGAGTGGGGGGAGCAACTTTGATATCGGTCTTATTAGGCCAGAAAAATTATGCCATTGCCAAGAAAGTATTGGGCAACGTGTTTATTCTCAACATAGCAATAGGTGTGGTATTTCAGATATTCGCCCTGGCTTTTCTTGAGCCTATATTGTATTTTTTCGGTGCAAGTACAGATACAATTCAATACGCAAAAGACTATATGGTGGTAATATTGCTCGGCAATGTCATCACTCACCTATATTTCGGACTGAACGCCATAATGAGAGCGGCAGGGCATCCGCAGAGAGCTATGATTGCCACAATTGTCACGGTTGTTCTCAACTGTATTCTTGACCCGCTGTTTATTTTTGTGTTCGACATGGGCATTCAGGGGGCGGCAATTGCCACCGTTATCTCACAAATGGTGTCATTAATATGGATTTTAAGGTTTTTTTGTAATAAGAACGAATTATTGCACTTTACAAAAGGAATATTTAAAATCGATTTCAAGATAGCGGGGAGGTCGCTCTCTATCGGAATGGCTCCGTTTCTGATGAATGTGGCATCTTGTTTTGTTGTAATATTTATCAATAATCAATTGAAAACACATGGTGGGGATATGGCAATCGGGGCGTATGGAATAGTCAATAGGATAGTATTCCTGTTTCTGATGATTATTATGGGATTCAATCAGGGGATGCAGCCTATTGCGGGATACAATTATGGAGCGAAGCTTTATTCGAGAGTTATAGAGGTGCTGAAAAAGACCATTTTTCTGGCAACAGTGATGACGGTATCGTGTTTTGTACTTGGTATGCTGTTCCCACATGCTGCGGTGTCATTATTCACAAGAGATCCGCAATTGTCGGCTATTTCGGCTGAAGGTTTGAGAATAACAGTTCTCGCATTTCCGATAGTTGGATTTCAGATGGTTACTTCCAATTTTTTCCAAAGTCTCGGCCTCGCCAAAAAGGCGATATTTCTATCTCTGTCAAGGCAATTGCTGTTTCTGCTTCCGCTATTGATTATTCTTCCTCGATATATGGGAACCAATGGTGTGTGGTACAGCATGCCTATTTCTGATACAATTGCGGCAGTTGTGGCAGCGGTAATGCTTTCCGGATTGCTGAGGAAATTTAAAAAAGAAATGGTGGAACAGCCAATAATTAATTCTAAAAATGACTGATATGGAACATAATTTTGTAATTACAATTGGCAGACAGATTGGCAGTGGAGGGTTGGAGACGGCAAGGCTCCTTTCCGAGGAGTTCGGCATCAAAATGTATGACAAGGAGCTTCTATATGAAGTTTCCAGAGAAAGCGGTATTTGCCCCGAACTTTTTGAAAAGAGGGATGAGAAGGCAACAAGAAGCAAATTCGGTTCATTTTTCGGACTTCGCTCATCCGTTCAGGGCAATGAGATAATTCCTTCGGGGAGTATTATTTCGGACGAAGAGCTATTTAAAGTGCAAAGTACTGTTATGCAGAAGATTGCATCTAAAGAATCTTGCGTTTTTGTAGGAAGGTGTGCAGATTATATTTTAAGGGATCATCCTCGCTGTTATAGTTTTTTCATAAGTGCCGGAATCAATTTCAGGGTGCAGAGGATTATGAAAGGGAAGGGAATAGGTGAGGCGGAGGCACTTCGATTTATCGAACAGGGTGACAAGAAGCGTGCTTCCTATTATAATTACTACACTTTCAAGCAATGGGGGGATTCGTCAAGTTATGATATGTGTATTGATTCATCCAAAATAGGAGTTGACAAGGTTGTCGAAATCATTAAATATTATATAAACTCAATAAGATAACGAATATGGCAGACGAAAAAATCATTTTCTCAATGAACGGTGTAGGTAAAATATTGCCTCACAACAACAAAGTAATACTTAAAGATATCTACCTTTCATTTTTTTATGGAGCGAAGATAGGAATAATAGGTCTAAACGGCTCCGGCAAGTCAACTTTGATGAAAATTATCGCCGGATTGGAAACACCCACGCAGGGAGAGGTGGTATTCGCCCCCGGATATAGTGTGGGATATTTGGAACAGGAGCCTCATCTTGATGACAGCAAGACAGTTATAGATGTGGTAAAGGAAGGTGTCCAGGAAGTTGTCGATTTGTTGAAAGAGTATGAAGAGGTTAACATGAAGTTTGCCGAGCCGATGTCGGATGACGAGATGAACGACCTGATTAATCGACAGGGAGAGTTGACAGATATGATAGACCATATTGGAGGATGGGATATTGAAGCCAAGCTTGAAAGGGCGATGGATGCTTTGCAATGTCCAGATCCTGACGCTAATGTGGCGACTCTCAGCGGTGGAGAAAGACGTCGTGTGGCTTTGTGCCGTCTGCTTCTGAAGGAGCCTGACGTGCTCCTGCTTGATGAGCCTACCAACCATCTCGATACAGAGAGTATTCAGTGGCTTGAGGCTCACCTTCAACAATACAAAGGTACCGTAATAGCTGTAACTCACGACAGATATTTTCTTGACAACGTAGCCGGATGGATTCTTGAGCTTGACAGGGGAGAAGGTATTCCATGGAAAGGAAACTACTCTTCATGGCTGGAACAGAAGACCACAAGACTTGCCATGGAAGAGAAGCAGGAGAGCAAGAGGCGCAAGACTCTCGAAAGAGAGCTCGAATGGGTGCGTATGGCCCCGAAAGCCCGTCATGCCAAATCGAAAGCCCGTCTGGGCGCTTACGAGAGGATGATGAATGAAGATGGAAAGCAGAAAGAGGAGAAGCTTGAAATATTTATTCCCAACGGACCGCGTCTCGGCGATAAAGTCATTAATTCGGTCGGCGTGACAAAAGCATTTGGAGACAAAGTGCTGTTTGAAGATTTGAATTTTCAGCTTCCACCTGCGGGCATTGTGGGGGTTATCGGTCCGAACGGTGCTGGAAAGACCACCCTTTTCAGGCTCATTATGGGGTATGAAACTCCGGATAAGGGGGAATTTACTGTCGGCGAAACGGTCAAGATAGCATACGTCGATCAGCAACATAAGAAAATAGACCCAAATAAGACTGTATATCAAACAATTGCCTGTGATTCCGATTTTGTGAAACTTGGAAATAAAGAGGTGAATGCACGAGCATACGTATCACGTTTCAATTTCTCGGGAGCGGATCAGGAGAAGATGTGCGGAATCCTTTCAGGTGGTGAACGAAACAGGCTTCACCTTGCCCTGACTCTTAAAGAGGAGGCTAATGTATTGTTGCTCGATGAGCCTACCAATGATGTGGATGTCAATACGATACGTGCTTTGGAAGAGGGTCTTGAGAACTTTGCGGGGTGTGCTGTGGTCATCTCTCACGACAGATGGTTCCTTGATAGAATCGCAACACATATCCTTGCATTTGAAGGAGATTCAAAGGTTTATTTCTTTGAAGGTTCTTATTCCGAATACGAGGAAAATAAGAAACGCAGACTCGGAAATACCGAACCTAAAAGATTCAAGTACAAGAAATTAATGTAAAAGTCGCTCGTGCGAGTCTCGAAATGAGGGTAAGGTACCTATAAATAAAAAAAGATGCTATCGGAATGATAACATCTTCTTTTTTTGGCGGTGCGGACGAGACTCGAACTCGCGACCCCGTGCGTGACAGGCACGTATTCTAACCAGGCTGAACTACCGCACCAATTATCTTAAGTTTCTAAAGAACTCGTTCCCTTTTGGGACTGCAAATATAGAGAGTTTTTTTGATAGTGCAAAAAATAATTAATCTTTTTATTTATTTTTAAAATAGCTGAAATGAACATTCCCATATTTCTTCTCTTTTACAAAATAAGTATGGTCGGTAAATGAATATGTTGAGGGATGCTCAAGAATCAAATAGCCTTCCTTTTTAACTAATTGTTTGGCAAAAATCTTATCCGGAATGGTACCGAGGCCATCTATTCCGTATGGAGGATCGGCAAAAATCATATCAAATTGTCGGGTACATATCTCAATGAAATCAAAGACATTATGATGTACCACTTGCAGAGTCTTAAGTCCTAATGCTGCTGCCGTCTTCTTGATAAATGCAAAATTTGCAGGATTCATCTCTACTGCAATAATATCTTCGCAACCGCGCGATGCAAATTCGTATGAAATACTCCCCGTCCCTGCAAATAAATCAAGAACGGATATTTGCGAGAAATCAACCTCATTTGCAAGGGTATTGAATAATCCCTCTTTTGCAAAATCGGTGGTAGGTCTTGCCTTATAATTGATTGGAGGGGTGATATTCTTTCCCCGAAGTAAGCCGCCTATTATGCGCATAATACTTTTACTCCCTGAAAATATCCCGATAAATCATCTTCAATTCCTTCCGGGGCCTCACCGTAAAGGTGGATAATGGTCAATTCGGGATTAATCTGAAACTCCCGCATGGTCGCAAATATGAAGTATGCCGATGTTACATTGTCTTTTGAAGGGAATGAATTGCATAAGAGAAGTTTGTTCCCTGCAGCAATCACAATATGAACATAATCCCTGTCGATGGAAACAACCACTTTATTATACTCGGTTACCTGTGCCGATGATTTGAGAATATCGGCTACTATCGGAGCCTGATCTGTGGGAGACGACACACCATAAACAAGAACTGCCTCGTATTCGGGCAGTTCTATGAATTTGGCCATGTCGGTTTCGTCAAGCTGTACCGAGTCCGACAATAACTTGTATGAATCCTCTCTGTTAAAGAAAGGCATCGGTACAAGAGTATATTTTAACACTATTCCCAGTTACCTGCGTTGTTATTAGGACTTGTTATGCTACCGACCAACATTCCCGGATAACGATCCGTATCTTTTCTTTCTGCATTAAGGTTGACGATAAGCTGATGGTCCAAACCTTTTAAAAGGGAGTTGTAAGGCATGCCTGCTTCAAACAGTGGGACATTTACACCCGATACCATTTTAGAAACCTCTTTAATAATGATAGGATCTCCACCTGAGAAAGGAATTGTTCTCAAAGAGTCAATAACAAAATTGGTTCTTGAAGCCAATATTGTGTCTTTTACGGGGATTTCGACTTTTTCACGTTTGACAAGCTTTCTTGCAACAGCAACCGAGTCGTCCAAAGAACCGATTTGTTTGACGATGGTGATTGTTCCATTGTTGTAGAAATCAATCAGAGAGTCAATGGAAGGAGCATATTTGGCATGTACCGATTTGTAAGCCACTTGAAGAGTACGGATGTCTATAAGTCTCTCTTTAGCTACTTTTTCTCTTGCCTCTCTTTCTTTCTTAAATTTAACAGGTTGGTTGATACTTGAATAAATTGCCCATCCCAAAAGAATGATGATGATTGGAAGGATTACGATAGTTAGTACTTTTTTCATATTATTAATAGTTATAATTTCTTACTTCAAAAGACCTACAAAGTTAAAATAATTATTTAGTCCTTGCAATATATTTTTAAATTTGCATGATTAAAAATTTATTATCCGTGAAAATTCAGATCAATACCGCTTATCTTGAAGAGATTATAAGCAACTGTAAAAATGGATTGATTGTCAGCCATTTTAATCCCGATGGGGACGCTGTGGGCTCAATTGTGGCATTTTATTACTATTTGAAAGGCAGAGATATTGATGCCAAACTCGTTTTGCCGAGCGGTTATCCCGATTTTCTGTCATTTCTGGATCCGAAAGAGGAAAAAATAAAAATTTCATTTTTTCAAAAAAAAGAAGTTCTTTCATTGATAAAGAGCGCCGATACCATATTCTGCCTTGATTTTAATAAATTGAGCAGAACTGAAGATTTGGAAGAAGAAATCCGAAACAGTACCGCAGTCAAGGTATTGATAGATCACCATCCGGTCCCTGAAGTCGAACCTTTTAGCATGGTCATTTCAAGGACAGATGTCTCTTCTGCTTCCGAATTGCTTTTTTGGACATTGATGAGTATGCCCGATATAGCCGGCAATATCAACAATATTTCTATTGAATGCGCTCAAGCCCTGTATGTAGGAATGATGACAGATACCAACAATTTTTCCAATTCGGTATTTCCTTCAACTTTTGAAATGGCTTCGGAGCTTATAGGGAGGGGGGTGGACAAAAATCAGTTGCAGGAATATGTGTTCAACAGCTATTCTTACAGCAGGATGAAACTTATGGGGCATATTCTGAAAGATAACATGTATGTGCTTGAAAATCAAAAAGCTGCCTATATAATATTGAGAGACAGGGACAAAAAAGAGTATAACTTCAGTCCGGGCGATACTGAAGGGTTTGTCAATCTTCCCCTATCAATAAAAGGTATAATGGTTTCTGCCCTGTTTACCGAAAATATCAATGAAGAAACATCGTTCATAAGGGTCTCTCTGAGGTCGAAAGGGGATTGGAATGTCAATCTTTTTGCCAACGGATATTTTAATGGCGGCGGACATACTAATGCTTCAGGAGGCCGTCTGTACGATATTTCAATTGAAAAGGTCCCTGAATATTTTGAAAAAGCGATAAAAGAATATTTGAAAAAATAAAAAGGCACATCTTTTGTATTATCTTTGCCGAATGTTTAAACAACCGAGATACATATTCATATTATTAGTGCTTGTGCTTGTTGTCACCTCTTGCGAGAGCGATAAGGAGTTGACTTTGGTCAATCAGGAAGAATCAATCGACAGTTACATATCGAAGAGTCTCATGCAATATGAGGTTGTGCGCAGCAACGGATCCAACAGGGTGATAATTGTGCCGGGAGAGGATGCTTACACTGTTGCCAAAGGGGATTCCATCAAGATGTATTATGAGGGATTTGTATTTAACGGAGGTCCGGCCACACAGTTTGTATCTGACAGTATTGTGGTTGCCGTGGGCAAAGGGGATCTTATTAAAGGTCTCGATGACGGATTGACGGGGGCAAAGAGGGGAGAGGAGTCATATATAATATTTTCAGCCAGATACGGCTTTTATGATGAAGAGGTGGGAATTGTTCCGGCAATGTCTCCTTTGATGTATCATACACTGATTGTCGATGTTAAAAAGAATAATAAATAGTTCTATTCCAAATTATGAGTAAAAATTTGTTAAAAGCAGTTGCGTTAATCTTCATTTCAGCCGTTGCGGCTTCATGCGCCAAAGATGTGAGTGAAAGCTCGGAAACCATCCAGAATAGGATTCTTGAATCTTGGATTAGTGTCAATTATGGAGGAACAGCCACTAAAACTGCATCAGGAGCATATATTATAAGTTCTGAAATGGGGACGGGAGCAAAGGTGGGAGACAGTTCGTATGTATATGTCAATTATTCCACAAAGCAACTGAATGGAGATTATGTTACAACCAATAGGCAATCCACAGCACAACAGCTCGGTACGTTTTCTTACTCTGCATATTATGGAAGCAATACATGGAGATTGGGGCAGGGAGCCATATATCCCGGTATTGAAGAGGTGCTGAAGGGGATGAAGCAAGGGGGGAAAGTTACCATAGTGCTTCCACCCTCTCTGACTGTAATCACAAATGCCCTCTACTCCAATTTTTCATCTTCCGGAGAGACTGAAAATATTATCTATGAGATAGAAGTTGTTGATGTTGTAGAGGATCAGTACGAGTACGAGAAGTCAGTTCTTGAAAAATACAGCGCAGATTATTTCAACGGAATGGATTCGATTGTCGAGGGATTTTATTTCAAGAAGAGCGTAGAGGTTGCAGCATCTGACACGATTGAAAATGAGGCAACTATCAAAATAAGATATATCGGACGTCTTTTGAATGGATTTGTATTTGATACGAATATTCAGGATACGGCCAAAAAATACCGTATATATGATTCGTCAAACGATTATAAAGCGCTTGATGCCACATTTAATACAGATCTGGCTACATATATCGAGAATAACAGCGTTGTGACCGGTTTTGCCAAGGCTATTGTCGGCATGAGATATGGTGAAAAGGCAACGGCATTCTTCTGGTCTCCAATGGGATATAAAGAAAGCGGAAAATCAGGGACAATTCCCGAATATTCTCCGCTTTGCTTTGAAGTCTATATAGAGCCTAAAAATTAGCTCCCTTGTATTTTATCCTACAAAATGGAAGTGAGGTCCGAAGCGCTCGAAAGCTGCTCTGTCCAAGGCTTCTCTGTGGTCTGGATGAGCTACGCTGATCACAAGTCTGGCTCTTTCCTGAAGTGATTTGCCATACAGGTTGACAGCACCGTATTCTGTTACAAACCAATGGATATGGTTACGTGTAGTCACTACACCGGCACCTTCCGTAAGGGTATTGGCAATCTTGCTGATGCCTTTGTTGGTTGTGGAAGGCATGGCGATGATGGCTTTACCTCCTTCAGACAGCGAGGCGCCATAGATAAAGTCTATCTGTCCTCCTACTCCCGAATAAAATTTGGTGCCGAGCGAATCTGCGCAAACCTGTCCCGTAATATCCACCTGCAATGCCGAGTTGATAGCGGTCACTTTTGGGTTTTGGGCAATTACATACGGATCATTGGTATATCCCACATCTTTCATGCACACCATAGGGTTGTCGTCAATGAAATCGTAACACTCTTGCGAACCCATGAGAAATGTTGACACCATCTTGCCTTTATCTATTTTTTTAGCTGCACCGTTGATAACTCCGTTGTGAACCAGCGGGAGAACTCCGTCTGCAAACATTTCTGTATGGATGCCGAGATTCTTATGGTTTGAGAGCTGTGCCAAAACGGCATTAGGAATGGCTCCGATACCCATTTGCAAAGTGGCTCCATCCTCTATAAGGTTGGCACAGTTGATGCCGATTGCTTTTTCTATTTCGGTAGGCTCTGCAAAATGTGCCGGTTCGAGAGGCGTATCGTCTTCAACAAACAAATCAATCATGCTTACCGGAATAATGGCATCTCCCCATGAACGAGGTATATGCTTGTTGACAACGGCAATAACTGTCTTTGCACATTCGATTGCAGCAAGAGATGCGTCAACAGATGTTCCAAGTGAAACAAATCCGTGCTTATCGACAGGGGAAACCTGTATCATTGCAACATCGCATGGAAGATACCCGCTTCTGTATAGTTTTTGGGTTTCACTTAAAAAAATAGGAATATAATCGGCATATCCGGCCTGAACATTTTTACGGACATTTCCTCCGACAAAGAATGCCTGATGGAAGAAAATGCCTTCATATTTGGCATCCGTATATGGAGCCGGACCTTCTGTATGGAGATGATGAATCTTGACATCTCTCAATTCTCCTGCATCTCCGCGACGGCATAATGCCTGAATAAGGACGGCAGGAGCACTTGCAACGCTGCTGAAATGAATGTGATCGCCTGATTTGACAACCTTTACAGCTTCGTCTGCACTGATAAATTTAATATTTGACTGCATTATATATAGAGTTATTATAATAACATTCGGGGCTGCAAATGTATTGAATTCTATCCGATTTGTGAAATGTTTTTGGTACATTTGCGACTTCTTAAGATATAATTGAAAATGAACAGAGATAAAGAACTTCAGGCTTTTGAACGTCTGCTTGATATTATGGATGAACTTCGGGTAAAATGTCCGTGGGACAGGGAACAGACAACCGAATCTTTAAGACCGATGACCATAGAGGAAACCTACGAATTGAGCGATGCCATTTTGGCTAAAGATACCAAAAACATATCCAAAGAGTTGGGTGACATATTGCTGCATATAGTATTTTATGCCAAAATAGGGAAGGAAGAGGGTAATTTTGATATAACCGATGTAATCAATCTTCTCTGTGAAAAATTAATATACAGGCATCCTCACGTATTTTCAGCCACAAAAGTATCTGATGCTGCAGAAGTGGTTCAAAATTGGGAGTCTCTCAAAAGAAAGGAGAAGGATGGCAACAAGACAGTCCTCTCCGGGGTGCCGAGTACCCTTCCTCCGCTTTTGAAGGCGTATAGGATGCAGGACAAGGCGAGAGCGGTCGGATTTGATTGGGAAGAAAAGGGCCAGGTGTGGGATAAGGTGTCTGAAGAGCTGGGCGAATTTCAGGATGAGCTTGTCAAAATGGATCTCTCGGACAAGGAGTCTGTTGACAGGGCTCAGGGAGAACTCGGAGATCTTCTTTTTGCAATAGTCAATGCTTCAAGACTTTATGATCTGAATCCAGATACGGCTCTTGAAACCACGTGCATCAAATTCAAAAATAGATTTACATATCTTGAATTGAAAGCTAAAGAAAAGGGGAGAGATATGAAGCAGATGACCCTCGCCGAGATGGATGAAATATGGGACGAAGCCAAATCAAAAGGGTTATAAAATGACATCGGAAGATATTTCAAATTGGAAGGAACGTACACTGCTGATGCTTGGAGAGGAACGTTTGCATCTGCTTGAAAATTCAACTGTTGCGGTCATCGGATTGGGAGGAGTAGGAGCATACGCAGCAGAAATGGTAGTTCGCGCAGGTGTAGGCAGCATTATAATTCTCGATTCGGATCTCGTCACTATGTCAAATAAGAACAGACAGTTGCTCGCTCTAAATTCAAATATCGGAAAGAAAAAAACTGATGTGATGGAGGCGAGGCTCAGAGATATAAATCCCGATTTGAATATTGTGTCGATAACGGAATATCTGACAGAAGAGAACATTTCTGATGCACTTGGTGTCTATAAGATTGATTATCTGATAGATGCGATTGATACACTTTCGCCTAAAATAGCGCTTATATGTTATTGTGTCGATTTGGGAATACCGCATGTATCTTCAATGGGGGCAGGAGCCAAGTTGGATGCCACCAAAATACGATTGACGGACATATCTAAATCTTTTAACTGTCCGCTTGCTTTTATTTTGAGAAAAAAACTTCGCAAAAAAGGGATAAGCAAAGGTTTTAAGGTTGTATTTTCGGAGGAATTGCCTGACAGAGAGACTATTATACCGGTAGAAGAACAAAATAAAAAGTCGCAGGTAGGGACAATTTCGTATCTTCCTGCAGTATTCGGTTGCATTTGTGCTCAATCGGCTATTGACTTTTTAATTGGAAATGATTAAATTTGTAGGTCCAATACTTTGATTATGACATACACAATAAGAGAGGTCCATACCAAATCGGAATTCAGGCAGTTTTATCAATTTCAGAACAAATTGTATAAACACTGCAAAGTGTATGTTCCCACACTCGATTTCGATCAGAAAAAGACATTCTCGAAGAGTCCTGCACTTGAATACTGCAGGCAGAAATTGCTTCTTGCATACGATGGTAAAAGGGTGGTGGGGCGTGTATGCGCAATAATCAATCCCCGCTACAACGAATTGTATCATACAAAGCGCATGAGATTCGGATGGATTGACTTTGAAAATGATATAGAGATTGCCAAACTATTGCTTGATGCCGCTCAACAGTGGGGTAAATCTGAGGGAATGGAGGAAATCCACGGTCCTCTCGGATACAACACCATGTACAAACAGGGTATGGTGGTCGAAGGATTTGACAGCGTACCTCCGGTCAACTGCCTCTACAATTTCTCTTATTATCCCGAATTTATGGAGCAACTCGGCTTTGAAAAGGAATGTGATTGGATTCAGTATAAGCTCAACGCTACACAGGGGGCTCCAGACAAATTGAAGAGAATGAGCAAATTGCTGCTTGAGCGATATAATCTCAAAATTGTTGATGTCAAAGAGTTGAAGAAATGCCGGGATCTGATACACGATTTTTTCTATAATTTCAATAGAAGTTTTATGTCTGTACATAATTTCATACCTTTGACGGAACATGAGATAGAGGAAGAGGGCAAAATGTATATTTCGCAGTTGCGTTCGGAATTGACCTGCTTTGTAATGGATGATAGCGACAAAATAGCTTCATTCGGTATATGCATACCAAACATGTCTCCTGCCTTGCAGAAAGCAGGGGGCAGATTGTTCCCTTTCGGATGGTATCATTTGATCAGAGGGCGTTCGCATTACAATAGTATCGACCTGATGATGGTAGGTTCCGATCCGGCATGGAACAACAAAGGGCTTTCGGCAATATTTCACACGCAGCTTGCACATAATTTTGCCGAGAGAGGCATAGAATACGCTATTACCAATCCTCAGATAGAGACCAATTCGGCCGTAAAGGTCTGGGACAGCTATCCGGACAGAGAGGATTACATTAGAAGAAGATGTTATATTAAACCTATAAAATAATAAAATAAACAATTATGGTCTTAAAGGAAATTGTTTCCATGACGGATGGAAAAGTTATATGTGGTGAATCTCATTTAAACGACTCGATCGAATATGCTTTTGCATCTGATTTGATGAGCGATGTGCTTACCTTGAGAATCACAAATTTTCTATTGATTACCGGACTTGCAAATATACAGTCCGTGCGTACTGCCGAAATGTCCGATTTGAAGTATATTCTGTTTGCAAGAGATAAAAAAATTACAGAAGAGATGATTGAGCTTGCAGAGGAGAATGATATGATGATTATTTCCACTCCGTATTCTGTGTTTAAAACTTCCGGTATATTGTACGGAGCCGGATTAAAACCGGTATATTGATTATGGAACTCGAATATAAAGTCGAGGGTGGTGATTTCACTCAGGCAGGATATGCCTCTTCTCAAGTGAAAAAGGTGCTGAAGCAATTGGGAATCAATCCTATTGTTATCAAAAGAGTTGTAGTCGCCCTGTATGAAGCTGAGGTCAATATTGTTGCCCATGCCTATAGGGGTGTTATAACGGCTTTTTTGAATGAAGACGGAATCAGGCTCGTGCTTGACGATGAAGGGCCGGGTATTCCCGATATTGATCAGGCGATGGTCAAAGGTTATTCTACCGCTTCCAAAGAGGTTCGTGAGATGGGATTCGGGGCAGGAATGGGACTTCCGAATATCAAGGATAATGCCGACGAGTTTGACATTGTTTCCGAAGTTGGAAAAGGTACAAGATTGAATATTTTTATAAAGTACATTTAGATCGATTATTTATGGATAATAAGGGACAAAATAGTTATTATCGTGGATTGGAGATAATGGCCGATGTCTGCATCGGATGCTCCCATTGCATGAAAGTTTGTCCTACTGAAGCTCTGCGAGTCTCCGGAGGAAAGGCTACAATACACGCCGAATGGTGCATTGATTGTGGAAACTGTTATCGTGTATGTCCCACAAGGGCCATTCGTGTCGTTGACGATGACTTTGAACAAATCTATAAATATGAGCACAGAATCCTGCTTGTGCCGAGTCTGTTCTATTCTCAGTTTGAAGATAAAATGGATGTCTCCACAATAAACAATATCATAGGAGAAATTGGATTTACGGAGGTCTGCCCCGTCGAGATAGGTGTGGATTACCTCATCGAGGAGATGAACAAATACATAGACGAGTCTCCGGTCAAACCGGTAATCTCTTCATACTGTCCTGCAATTGTAAGGCTTATTCAGGTGAGATTTCCATCTCTCGTGGATAATATCATGACATTGCTTCCGCCTCTCGAAATAGCTGCTCAATATCATAAAAACCGATATGTGGAAGATGGAGTTGTGGCTGAAAATGTGGGTATCTTCTATCTGACACCGTGTGTTGCTAAAATAGTAGCTGTAAAAGACCCTGTCGGAGGGTATAAGTCACCGATAACAGGTGTTATCAACATGGACTTGATGTACAGCAAAGTGCTTTTGGCTTACAAGCAAAAGAGATTCGGGGATGGAAGTATCAAGACAAATGAAGATATTACATCAAATGCCATCAGGTGGGCTTCCACAAAAGGTGAGGCAAATGCAACTAAGGGGGTGGCATTGTCCATAGACGGAATCTCCCACGCCATGGAGTTTCTTGAAAAAGTTGAAAACGGGGACATTGAGGGAGTCGATTTCATAGAATTGAGAGGATGCGATGAGTCGTGTGCCGGCGGTATTTTGGTGAGAGGCAACAGATTTTTAGTATCTGACGACCTGCATAAAAGAGCTTCGGTCGCACCATGGATTAACCCTCACGTCAAAGAAATAAGAAAGTACTGTGCCGAATATATGAAATTTGACGGAGTGCAGCCGCGTGCATTTATGAAATACGGCTCAGACATCAAGATTGCCATCAAAAAGATGGAAGATGTCAGAAATTTAAAAAAAATACTCCCCGGAATAGATTGCGGAGCTTGCGGTGCACCGAGTTGTGAGGCTCTTGCCGATGATATCGTATCAGGAGAGAGGGAGTTGAACAATTGCGTATTTATGCAGGTTAAAAATGAAAAAGCCGGAACTCTGCAGGCAGATGAGGCTATATCAATAATGGAAAAAATTTGGGGTAAAAAATATGACAGTTAAAGAAGTAGTAGAAAAAATGGGACTGACAGTCTTTTCGGGAGAGAAAGGACTTGATAAAGAAGTACTTGGCGGATATACTTCAGATTTGCTCTCAGATGTCATGGGACATGCTAAAGAGGGACAGATCTGGGTAAGTCTGCAAACTCACAAAAATGTGATGGCTGTTGCAGGATTGAAAGATCTCGCCGCTATCGTTCTGGTAAAAGGATTGAAACCCGAGGAGGATACCATTGCCGTTTCCAACGAAGAAGGGGTACCCGTGCTCGGCACCACAGAACAATGCTTTGAGTTTACAGGAAAGCTGTATGCTTTAATAAATAATTGATGGTTATACCATTCAGAGGAGACCTACACAATCACACATTTCTCTCTCCGTGCGGCGATATTGAGATGACACCGAGGTTCATAATCAATACGGCCAAAGAGAGGGGTTATACGATTATCGGCATTTCAGACCACAATTCCACCCGGCAGTGTGAAGAAATATATCATCTCGGGCAGGAAGAGGGGGTACTTGTGTTGTGCGGTTCTGAAATATGCACAAAGGAAGAGGTTCACTGCCTTGCATTTGTGGATGGCTTTTACAAATTGGGGCAACTTCAGGAATACCTCACCAAATATCTTCCGCCAATCCCAAATATTCCCGATAAATTCGGGTATCAGTTTTGGGTGAACAGAGAAGAGGAGATCGTGGGAGAGGAGGAATTTCTGCTGATTTCGGCTTTGGAACAATCCATAGACGAGGTGGAGAAATTTGTCCATTCGCTTGGTGGAATCTTTATTCCTGCGCATATAGACAAAAGCAAATATTCCGTGTTAAGTCAGCTGGGATTTATCCCTTTCGATTTGGAGGTTGACTCGCTCGAAGTGTCTAAAAGATGTGATTTGCAGTCATTTGTGGCTGAAAATAAATACTTGACAAGGTACAACTATATCCACTCTTCCGATGCACATTATCCTGAAGATTTTGCAAAGACGGCATGTGACTTTTATTTGGAAAGCCTCTCTTTTTCAGAGATAAAAAAGGCGCTGAGGGGGGAGGATGGGAGATATGTTAAAATTTTATAGATATGAACGATTTGGCGATGCACATATTGGACATAGTCCAAAATTCCATTTCAGCCGGAGCAAAATGGATTGAAATAACTGTAATAGAGGATATTATCCGTGATATTTTGAGCATAATCATTAAAGACAACGGAAAAGGTATGAGCCCGGAAGCAGTGAAAAAGGTTACCGACCCTTATTTTACAAGCCGTACAACCCGAAAGGTGGGACTTGGAATCCCTCTGCTCAAGCAGACAGCCATTCAGACGGGAGGTGATGTCACTATCGAATCACAACTTGGTGTGGGAACCACTGTGAGGGCGGATTTCGGATATTCGAATATCGACAGACCACCACTCGGAGATTTGGCAAATGCCTATATTTTACTGCTGTCGGCCAACCCTGATCTTAACATGGTTCTCAACTATTCATGCAATGAAAATACATATTCAATCAGTACTGATGAAATCAAGGAAGCACTTGATGATGTGCCACTTAACGACCCTTCTGTGGTCAAATTGCTGAACGATATGGTAAGAAGTAATATTTTGGATATACAAAGTTTGGCTGATAACTAAAATTTGAGTACTTTTACACTTTATTTGTTAATAAATTATTTGAAAAAATATAATATTAATTAAAATATCTATCCTAAAACGCACTAATATGAACAAAATTAAATCACTTGATGATTTGCGAAAAATGAAGCAAAACCTATCATCTGACATCTCTATCAGGGAGAAAAGCAATAACCCTGAAAAGATGGTTCAGATACGTGTTGCCATGGCAACTTGCGGTATTGCTGCCGGTGCTCGTGAAGTAATGAACACCTTTCTGGAGAAAATCGAAAAGGATTCTCTTCCAATTGTCGTAACACAAGGCGGTTGCATGGGCTATTGCTATGCCGAACCGACTGTTGAAGTCAAAGTTCCGGGGAAGGATCCCGTCGTTTTCGGTCACGTTGATTCCAAGGTTGCTTTGGAAATCGTTGACAAATACATCGTCAAAGGAGAACTCATAGACGGTATTCTCCCAGTTAATTACCAAACAATTCAAGAAAAAGCTTAGTATGGCACAAATTAAAATGCATTTGCTCGTTTGCGGTGGTACCGGATGTAGAGCATCTGAAAGTAAGCGACTGGTTGATGAACTTAATGCCCAGCTTAAGGCCAATAACCTTGATGAAGAGGTCAAAGTCATTATTACCGGCTGTTTCGGCTTCTGTGAAAAAGGTCCTATTGTAAAGGTTATTCCGGATAATACTTTCTACACTAAAGTTAAACCGGAAGATGCCGAAGAAATCGTAGAGGAACACGTTCTTAAAGGGAGAAAAGTTACCAGATTGTTGTATGAAAACCCTGAAACGAAGGAACACGTAAGCGATTCCAAACACATGGGTTTCTATCAGAAGCAGGTACGTATCGCTTTGAGAAACTGCGGATTTATCGATCCTGAAAATATTGAAGAATATATCGTTCGCGATGGCTATGCTGCATTGGGCAAAGTATTGTCAATGACTCCGGCTGAGGCTATTGACATTGTCAAGAAGTCGGGTCTTCGCGGTAGAGGCGGTGCAGGTTTCCCTACGGGTTTGAAATGGGAAATTGCATCGAAGAATAAAGCAGATCAAAAATATGTAGTATGTAATGCCGATGAGGGTGACCCGGGCGCATTTATGGATCGTTCAATACTTGAAGGCGACCCTAACTCAATCGTGGAAGCAATGGCTATCTGCGGATATTGTATCGGCGCTACCAAAGGTTTGATTTATATCAGAGCCGAATATCCTCTTGCAATCAAACGTTTGCAGGTTGCTATCGGACAGGCTCGCGAATTCGGACTCCTCGGCCCTAAGATTTTAGGAAGTGATTTTGATTTTGATATAGAACTTCGCTACGGTGCCGGAGCATTCGTTTGCGGTGAGGAAACTGCTCTTATCCACTCTATGGAAGGCAAGAGAGGGGAACCTACCATCAAACCTCCGTTCCCTGCAGAGGCAGGTTATCTTGGCAAACCGAGCAACGTCAATAATGTTGAAACTTTTGCAAATATCCCTGCCATTTTCCTTAAAGGATGGGAATGGTTCTCAAGCATCGGAACAGAGAAATCAAAAGGTACAAAAGTATTTGCCCTTGCAGGTAAAATCAATAATGTCGGTTTGATAGAGGTTCCTATGGGGACAACTCTTCGCGAAGTTATTTTTGAGATTGGCGGCGGCATCAAAGGCGGTAAGAAATTCAAGGCAGTTCAGACAGGAGGCCCTTCAGGCGGATGTCTGACAGAACAACACCTTGACACTCCTATCGATTATGATAACCTCGTTGCTGCAGGTTCAATGATGGGTTCGGGCGGTATGATTGTCATGGATGAAGATGACTGTATGGTATCTGTTGCCAAATTCTATCTCGATTTTATTGTTGAAGAATCTTGCGGTAAATGCGCTCCTTGCCGTATCGGTAATAAGAGAATGCACGAAACTCTCGAGAAAATATGCCAGGGTAAAGGTACAATGGAAGATCTCGACTACCTCGACAACTTGAGCAAAGTTATCAAGGACACCGCTCTTTGCGGATTGGGACAGACTTCTCCAAATCCTGTCCTTTCTACCATGCAGTATTTCCGCGATGAATATCTCGCTCACGTGGTGGATAAAAAATGCCCTGCAGGAAGATGTAAAGCTCTTCGCTCATACGTCATCAATGCGGACAAATGTATGGGATGTACTCTTTGTGCAAAGAACTGCCCTACATCGGCTATCACAGGTGACAAGAAAGTACCTCACGTTATTGATCAGTCAAAATGTATTAAATGTGGTACTTGCTACGAAAAATGTAAGTTTGGTGCAATCGAAATTCGCTAATCAATATGGAATTAATAAAATTAACTATAGACAATACGCCTGTTGAGGTTGAAAAGGGAACTACTATCTATCAGGCTGCAAAGAAAATAGGCATTAAAATACCTGCTCTTTGCTATATGAATTTGGAACATTTAGGGATAGAAAATCGTCCCGGTGGATGCAGAATTTGTGTTGTGGAAGTAGCAGGACGTAGAAATCTTGCCCCTTCATGCTCTACTTCAGTAATGGAAGGAATGGTCGTCAAGACCAATACTCCGAAAGTGCTTAATGCTCGTAAAACCGTGATGGAGCTTATTCTGTCCGACCACCCTAAGGATTGCTTGATCTGCCCTTCAAATGGCAAATGCGAATTGCAGTCTCTTGCAGCCACTTTGGGAGTCAGAGAGATTCATTCTGTTGAAAATGCAGCTATGTCCACATACAGAAAAGATGCTTCACCATCTTTGAAAAGAGATAT
The DNA here is from genome assembly GCA_028686425.1 of Bacteroidales bacterium. Taxonomy (GTDB): domain Bacteria; phylum Bacteroidota; class Bacteroidia; order Bacteroidales; family UBA932; genus Cacconaster. Next base: position 68,429 of record JAQUBZ010000009.1, read on the forward strand.
GGACAAATGTATTATGTGTCGCAGATGCGAAACTATGTGTAATGAAGTTCAGACTGTAGGCGCTTTGAGTGCTGTCAACAGAGGCTTTATGGCAGTAGTTGCTCCTGCATTTGAACAAGACCTTGTTAAATCACCTTGTACATTCTGCGGACAGTGCGTTGCAGTTTGCCCTACAGGAGCTTTGACAGAAGTTGATGACACCAATAAGATTATCAGGGCTTTGGCAGATCCTTCAAAGACAGTTGTCGTACAGACTGCTCCTGCAGTTCGTGCAGCTCTCGGTGAAGAGTTCGGACTTGAACCGGGAACCAGAGTTACCGGTAAGATGGCTGCTGCTTTGAGAAGACTCGGTTTTGCAAAAGTATTTGATACAGACTTTGCTGCCGACCTTACCATTATGGAAGAGGGGACAGAGTTACTTGACAGAATTTCCAAATTCCTGAAAGGAGACAAGAGTGTCAAACTTCCTATTCTTACTTCATGCTGCCCTGCATGGGTTAACTTCTTTGAGACCAATTATCCTGATATGCTTGATGTTCCTTCATCAGCCAAATCTCCTCAACAGATGTTCGGTGCTATCGCAAAAACTTATTTTGCAGGTAAGATGAATGTCAAACGTGAAGATCTTGTCGTGGTATCAGTGATGCCTTGTCTTGCCAAGAAGTTTGAATGTCAGAGAGATGAATTTAAAGTTAATGGCAATCCGGATGTGGATTATTCTATTTCTACCCGTGAGTTGGCTCATCTTATCAAGATGGCGAATATTGACTTTGCTTCTCTTCCTGAAGAAGACTTTGATCAACCTCTTGGTGAATCAACCGGTGCTGCCGTTATTTTCGGTACTACAGGTGGTGTTATCGAGGCTGCTGTTCGTACAGCATACGAGATATTTACAGGCAATAAATTGAATAAGATAGACTTTAAAGAGTTGAGGGGTCTTGAAGGCATCAGAACTGCAAGCATAGATTTCAATGGTACTATGATTAATATCGGCATAGCTCATCAATTGGGAAATGCTCGCAAATTGCTGGACGGAGTTCGCTCAGGAATGTATAATTTCCACGCTATCGAAATTATGGCATGTCCGGGTGGATGTGTCGGCGGTGCAGGTCAGCCATATCACCACGGTGATTCTTCAATCATTGAAGCACGCCATAAAGCTCTTTATAAAGAAGATGAAGAAAAGACTATTCGTAAATCTCACGAAAATCCTTATATCATTAAGCTTTATGAAGAATTCCTTGGCAAACCAATGAGTGAAACAGCTCATCACCTATTACATACACATTATTTTGACAAACATAAAGTATAGAGACATATTATGAGTAATTTTAAATTGCAGGATTGCCATAAAAAGCAAATCAAAGATATATGTGACTCATTTAATAATGAGCCGGGCGAATTGATTAATGTTTTGCACAAGACTCAAGGCGTTTTCGGGTATCTTCCTGAAGATGTTCAAAGAGAAGTTGCACAAAACCTTAATATACCTGTAGCTAAAGTTTACGGTGTCGTAACTTTCTATTCATTCTTCACTATGAAACCTAAAGGTGAACACGCCATCTCTTTATGTCTTGGTACTGCTTGCTATGTTCGTGGTGCAGAGTTGGTTCTTGATGAATTTAAGAAACAGCTCGGTATTGAAGTAGGTCAAGTTACACCTGATGGTAAATTTTCTCTGGACTGCCTTCGTTGTGTAGGTGCATGCGGACTTGCTCCGGTTGTGCTTATCGGCGATAAAGTTTACGGTCGTTTGGATCCGTCAAAGGTTAAGGAAATATTGGCCAATTACTAATACGATACACTGATAGAAAACCCTCCCGGATGATTTCGAGAGGGTTTTTTTAATTTCTTCTGCGCTGATTTACAGAATCACGCATAGACACAGGTTTTTGCGGGTGAGCCTGATTTACAGCTTATTTGTTGCTGAATTACATTCTTTTGCCGCTGATGAGACTGTTTTTTCTCCAAGTGACTTAAATGCCACGGACGAGGGGATGTTCACGTACTCCGGCCTTGTCGTGTTATTCGCCGGCAGCTTTCAGGCGTTCTGCATTTTCAGCAATCTGAAGCTGGTCAATGACTTCCTGAATGGCACCATCCATAAATACCGGGAGATTGTACATCGTGTAATTTATACGATGGTCCGTTACACGCGATTGCGGATAATTGTATGTGCGAATTTTGGCCGAACGGTCACCTGTAGATACCATGGTTTTGCGTTTTGCCGAAATATCGTTGAGATATTTTTCATATTCCATATTATACAGACGTGTACGTAATTCGGACAGCGCTTTGTCGTAGTTTTTCAGCTGTGATTTTTCATCCTGACACTGAACCACGATTCCCGAAGGAATGTGAGTGAGGCGGATGGCTGAATATGTGGTGTTGACTGATTGCCCGCCTGGACCTGATGAACAGAAAGTATCTTTTCGTATATCTCCCATATTGAGCTCTATATCAAATTCGTCAGCTTCAGGAAGCACCGCAACAGATGCTGCAGATGTGTGAACACGTCCCTGTGTCTCTGTTTGAGGTACCCTCTGCACACGATGTACTCCACTCTCGTATTTTAAGGTACCATATACTTTTTCGCCTGACACTTTGCAAATCAATTCCTTAAATCCTCCTACGGCACCTTCCGACTGGCTCGTAATTTCGAGTTTCCAACCTTTGCGTTCACAATATTTTGCATACATTCTGAAAAGGTCTCCCGCAAAAATAGCTGCTTCATCCCCACCTGTACCGCCACGAATCTCCATAATCGCATTTTTGCTGTCCTGAGGGTCTGCCGGAATCAGCAGAAGCTTGATTTCTTCCTCAAGTTTGGGAAGTTGTTCTTCAATCATGGCAGCCTCTTCTTTGGCCATTTCACGCAAATCTTCATCCTTTTCATTCTGGAGTATATCTTTTGCTCCTATATAGTCGGACATCAATTTCTTGTATTTGTCTCCTGTTGCAACTATCGGTTCGAGTTCTTTGTATTCCTTGTTTAGTTGAACATACTTTTTCATATCGGAAATTACTTCAGGGTCTGATATTTGCTTCGCGATGGATTCAAATTTATCATGCAAGCCTTCGAGTTTCGACAACAAATTGTTTTCTGCCATAAATCTTTGATTTTAGGGTGCAAAGATAACACAATTTTTTTGCATATTCTGTCAATAATCTTCTATCTTTGCAGTTGAATTAACAAATATAATACGATTAGGCATCGTACTCATATAGGGTAAAAGTAGTATTAGTGTATTGTAAGTATTAATAGAGTACGTTGCTTATGGCTTCCTGTAGGTAATGAAGTAAATTGTGTCTTAATAGTTTACAGGAATTATAGAGGGTGTTATTAATCTGAAAGATTAGTGGACCCTCTTTTTCTGACCCCATCAGCCTACGGCAGCTTCCATTCTTGGATGCACGTTCAAGATTATCACTTAATCACTCCCGATGCCAATCTTTCCGGATATGTGTAACGTTGGATGAGCGACAGGTGTAAGAGGCAGATGGAGGGCGCTTTCGTTCGCTTTGCTCACGGCGCTTGCAAACCCTCCATCTGCCTCTCACACCATTTCGCTCTACATCAGACACTTGAATACTGATGGTTACATGGTTAAATTACTATTAATCAGTCACTTGCATACTAATACATAAATTTTCCATGTCGCTCTACAGTAGTAGGGGACAATGGTTCACGCACTCACGGCCTTGCCGTGTGTTGAATTACTTTTTTTGTTGAAGCTTTTGTAAGTTGCTTTTGTTCAGTGCGTTGATGTACCACCTTGTACAATTCCGGCATCATTCAAAACACACGGCCTCCCGATGTCCATACAAGTCAATCCCTCCCGAAATATCACCGGAAAAATCATCGCTGAAGCCATCCTGTTCACATAGTGCTGTTCATGGGGTAGAAAGCCACGATGTGCGCACCTTAAATAACGGCAATCCCTTCCCGGTACACCTCAGAAGCCGGATGCACAAAAGATAATCATTGCTCGTGGAGTCCTGCTACGCAGAACGTTCTCGCTGCTTGCGGAATCGCTCCGAGAACGTTATGAACGTTATTATCATTTTGTGTCACATCCGCATTTTCTCACAAATCATCAATTACCGTTGTACAGTGTGTGCAAATGCTTCAATGTGATGCATTTAGGGTTGCATGTGCCCGCAGAAGCGCCTGACGGTCAATGCTTTGCGGACGCTGATAATCAGTGATTTATGATAAGGGATTGTTTTGGGGATAGGCCACAAGGAGCGGAAGGGATGTGTCATCGTCAAGGGCAGCCGGAGGCTGTTCATATACCCTTGACGATGACACGTCCCGGAGCTAACTTTGCCTATTCCCAAAATCACTCCAGAACGCTGACGATCAAGCCAGACCTAAAACGTTCCACTCCCAG